>NZ_JBNPXA010000001.1:0-858849 GCF_050433545.1 Rhodococcus sp. BE178
ACTGCTTTTTTTCCAAAAATAAATTAAAATTTGTTGGCGCCCGCGCTCTGGGGGGGGGCCCTCCCGCCCCCACCCCCCCAACCCCGGGGGGGGGGGGGGGGGGGGGGCCCGGCCCCCACCTCCAGCGAACGAATTCAGTACTGCGACGGCGTCTCCAGGACGGCCATCGTGCATCGCGAGATGCACACGAGCTTGCCCTCGTCGTTCACGATCTTGATCTCCCACACGTGCGTCTTGCGGCCCAATGCCAGCGGCGTCGCCTTGCCGTGCACCCAGCCCGAGCTCACGGGTCGGACGTGGTTGGCGTTGATCTCCATACCGACGCAATGGAACTTGCTGCGATCCACCGCGAAGATCGACGCCCAGCTGGCGAGGGTCTCGGCGAGCGCGACCGAGGCGCCACCGTGCAGCACGCCCGCGGGCTGCTTGGTGCGCTCGTCGACCGGCATCCGGCCCTCGAGCGAGTTCTCGGTCAGTTCCGTCAGCTCGATGCCGAGGTTGCGGTTGAGGGTGTCGACGTCCTTCTCGTTCGCGATCTCGATGGTGGGATCGCCGATCCAGATGCTCACGAGACCTTCACCACGACCTTGCCGTTGACGTCGCCGTCGATCATGGCCTGGAATCCGGAGTGGATGTCCTGCAACAGAATCACGCGGTCGATCTTGGGTCGCAGTCCGGTGGCTTCCATCATCCGCAGCATCGACACCAGCTCCGCCCGGGTGCAACCGGTGGACCCGAGGATGCGCTGCTGGAGGTAGAAGATGCGGGTGAGGTCGGCCGACGGGTTGGAGCCGGACGTCGCACCCGCGATGACGATGGTGCCCCCGGGACGCAGCGCGCGCATCGAGTGCGCCCACGTGGCCTCGCCGACGGTCTCGATCACCACGTCGACCTTCTCGGGCAGCCGGGCGCCGGCCTCGATCGCGGTGTGCGCACCGAGCTCGAGCGCGCTCGCACGCTTCTCGGCACTGCGGCTCGCGGCGTATACCTTGGCGCCCGCGGCGGCCGCCAGACTGATCGCGGCGGTCGCGACACCACCGCCGGCACCCTGCACCAGGACGCGGTCGCCGGCCTTGATCTGCGCCTGCGTGAACAGCATCCGGTACGCGGTGGTCCACGCGACCGGCAGGCACGCCGCCTCGTCGAACGACAGCCACTCGGGCTTGGGGATCAGGTTGCGCCGGGGCACCACGAGGTACTCGGCGAACGCACCGTCGTGCTGCTCGGACAGCAACGCACGACCGGGGTCGAGCGTCTCGTCGCCGCCACCACCGTCGGCATCGGCGATCACCGGGTAGACGATCACCTCGTTGCCGTCCTCGTCCACACCGGCCGCGTCGCAGCCCAGGATCATCGGGATCCGATCGGCCGGGTGACCGACGCCGCGCAGCGTCCACACGTCGTGCATGTTGAGCGCGGACGACCGCACCGCGACCTTGGCCCAACCGTCCGGAACGACCGGGTCGGGAACCTCGCGGAGTTCGAGACCGCTCAGCGGATCGTCCGCGTTCTGGGCGACGGCGACGGCTGCGAGCATGGATTCTCCTGTGCTGTCGGACACAACCGCAGGGTGCAGCGGTCGTGAAATACGTGTTCGGATACCCATGGTCGACGCCCGCCGGGCCCTCGCGCGAGAGACCGTGCCGTACCTCGGCACGACCGCTGGCACTCGGTGTCGCCCCGACGGTCTCCTGTACGCATGCCAACTGACACCAGGGGCGCGCTGCATGCGGCAGTCCCCTCGCTCGCCGCAGAGCTTGCCGAGGCGGAGCGCACTCGGCGGCCGATCGCGCAACCGACCTCGTCCCACCCGAACCTCACCGTGGCCGACGCGTACGAGATCCAGCGCCGCAACATCGCGCGTCGGGTCGAGGCCGGCGAACGGGTCGTCGGCCGCAAGATCGGGCTGACGTCGCTCGCGATGCAGCGCCAACTCGGTGTCGACCAGCCCGACTTCGGCGCGATCCTCGACACGATGGTCGTCCCGCACGAGGGCGAGCAGGCCCTGGACGACCTCGTGGCCGCGCGCGCCGAGGCGGAGTTCACGTTCCGCCTCGCGAGCGACCTGGTGCCCGGCGAGTCCGCATTCACGTTCGAGCAGGTGCGCGATGCGGTCGGCGAGGTGATGCTCAGCCTCGAACTCATCGACAGCCGCATCGCCGACTGGAAGATCGGCCTCGTCGACACCGTCGCCGACAACGCGTCGAGCGCCCGTCTGGTCGCGGGTCCGGGTGTTCCTGCCACCCCGGAACTCCTCGACACGCTCCCGGAACGGATCCTCACGCTCACCCGCGACGGCGAGACCGTCGGTGAGGGGCCCGGGTCCGCGGTGCTCGATCACCCGCTCAACGCCATTGTCTGGCTGGCAGATTCGCTCGCGCAGTACGGCGATCACCTGCGCTCGGGGGACCTCGTCCTGGCCGGCGCCGTCCACGCCGCGGTCCCGCTGGCCGCCGGCTCCACCTTCGGTGTCACCTCGCCGGGCCTGCCCGACGTCACCGTCCGCATCGTCTAGCTCGAAGGAAGACGACCTATGTGTACCTCCGACGGCAACGCCGTTCCCCAGGGTTCGATCCAGAGGCCGGCCGCCCTCACCAAGTTCGTGGACGTGTCCACGATGGTGGACGGCGACAACGGCTACGTCGACCGTGCGGTCTTCACCGACCACGCGATCTACCAGCAGGAGTTGCGCCGCATCTTCGCGCCCAGCTGGCTGTTCCTGGGCCACACGTCGCAGTTCGCCAAGCCGGGCGACTTCCTCACCACCTTCATGGGTGAGGATCCGGTGATCGTGTCGATGGGCAAGGACCGCAAGATCCGCGCGTTCCTCAACTCCTGCCGCCACCGCGGCGCCCGCGTGTGCCGCGCCGACTTCGGCGCCACCAAGAACTTCACGTGCACGTACCACGGCTGGAGCTTCGACACCGCCGGCAAGCTGGTCAGCGTCCCCAACGAGGCGGGCTACCCGGAGAGCTTCGACAAGAAGGACTGGGGCCTGGTCGAGGTCGCGCAGCTCGACACGTACCACGGCCTGGTCTTCGCGACGTGGAACCCCGACGCACCGCCGCTGAAGGAAGCACTCGGCGGGATGACCTACTACATGGACGCGATGCTCGACCGCGATCCCGAGGGCACGGTCGCCGTGGGCGGTATCCACAAGTGGGTGCTGGACGGCAACTGGAAGCTGGCGGCCGAGCAGTTCGCCACCGACTGGTACCACGTCAACATGTCGCACGCGTCGGCGCTGATGGTGCTCTCCCCCACCGGCCGTGGGCCGAAGGCCGAGATCGTCAACACGCCGGGCCGCCAGTTCAGCGATCCGATGGGGCACGGCGCCGGGTTCCCGACGCATCCGCGCAGCCGCTTCGACGCGCAGCCGGTGCACGAGTACTACGACTACGACGCGCTGCGTGAGCGCCTCGGCGACGAGCGCGTCGAGGGCCCGATGACCACGGGCCACGCGACCGTCTTCCCGAACTTCTCGTACCTGCCGGTCAACGGCAGCATCCGCGTCTGGCACCCGAAGGGCCCGGACAAGATGGAGGTCTGGGCGTGGACGATCGTCGACAAGTCCATGCCCGAGGAAGTGCGTGAGGCCCAGCGCCTGTACAACCTGCGCACGTTCGGTCCCAGCGGCATCTTCGAGCAGGACGACGGAGAGAACTGGAGCGAGTGCCAGGCCATCGCGGGCGGCTTCATCACCAACAGTGTGCCGCTCAACTACCAGATGGGCCTGGGCAGCGAGCGCGAGGACGGCGTCTACCCCGGCAAGACGAGCGAGCTGTACAGCGACGCCGCCGGCCGCGGTTTCTACCGACGCTGGGCAGAACTGATGAACACACCGGCATGGCACGAAAAGGGCGCGAAGTGAGCGAGACCATCACCAGGATCAAGGTCGGCGCGGTCGGCGACATCGAGGACGGCGAGGCGCTGGTCGTCGACGCCGAGCAGACCGGCACCGGCGAGCCGATCGCCGTCTTCCACGACGACGGCGAGTACTTCGCCCTGAACGACCGCTGCACCCACGGCGAGGCGTCGCTCGCCGACGGCTGGATCGAGGGCGGCCAGGTGGAATGCCCGCTGCACTCGGGCAGGTTCTGCCTGCGCACCGGCTCGGTGCTCTCGATGCCGGCCACCGAGGACGTCGCGGCCCACAAGGTCGAGGTCACCGACGACGAGATCTGGCTCTACCCCGGCCAGAACGCAGAGGCGCAGTGAGTACCCCCTCCGCAGTCGTCGTGGTCGGCGGCGGTCTGGCGGGAGTCAGCGCCGCCGGCGAACTGCGGGCCCGCGGCTTCGAGGGTGAGATCACCCTCGTCGACGGCGGACCCGCGCCGTACGACCGTCCGCCGCTGAGCAAGGCGTTCATGTTCGGTACCGCCGACGAGGCAGATCTCGCTCTCGCCAAGCCGGATTGGTATCTCGCACAGAGGGTCACGCTGCGCACCGGCGTCGCCGTGACGGCACTGAAGCCCGACGAGGGTGTGGTCGAACTGGCGGACGGCACTCGTCTGGACGCCGACGTGACGATCCTGACCACCGGCGCCGGCGCGCGCCCGTTGCCGGTGCCCGGCGGTGGCCTGCCGCAGGTCCACCTGCTGCGCACCATCGACGATGCCCGCGCCCTCAAGGCCCGCCTGGTACCCGGCGCTCGCCTGGTGGTGATCGGCGCGGGCCTGATCGGTGCCGAGACCGCTTCCGCCGCACTGCAGCTCGGAGCGTCCGTCACCCTGGTCGATCCGATCGATCCCCCCATCGCCCCCGCCGTGGGCCCGGAGCTCGCGCGCTACCTCCACGACCAGCACGCCGCCAACGGCATCGACGTGCACACGGCGGGCGTCGCCGAGATCCGCTCGACTGACGACGACAGCGTGGTCGTCGTCCTCACGACCGGCGACGAACTCCCCGCCGACGCGGTCCTGGTGGGCATCGGCTCGATCCCGTCGACCGAACTCGCGGAAACCGCGGGCCTCGACGTCGACGGCGGTGTCCTGGTGGACGAGAACCTGCGGACGAGCCATCCCGCGGTGTACGCCGCTGGTGACGTGGCACGCCGACGTGATGCCGACGGCACACTCCATCGTCGCGAGGAGCACTGGGAGGCAGCGCAGCTCAACGGACGCGCGGTGGCCGCCCGCGTCCTGGGAGAAGACCCCGAGCCCGAGTGCGCGGGGTGGTTCTGGTCCGACCGGCACGGCATCCACGTGCAGGGCGTCGGATCGATGACCGCCGAAGGCGAGACCGTGATCCGGCCGTACGCCGACGACGCCACCCGACCGCAGATGGCGTTCCGGGTCCGGGGCAACACCCTGGTCGGCGCCGCGTTCATCGACGGCGGCCCCGCCGTGCGGGCCGCGCGCATCATCATCGACCGCGCACTTCCCGTCGATCCGGCCGCGCTGGCCGACCCGACCGTGAACCTGCGCAAGCTCGCCAAAGGATGACTGACTCATGGCAACCGACACCACCCAGCCGACCACGCAGCGCCCCACCGCCGACGCCGACACCCACTTCCGGGTGCAGCAGCTGTACTTCCACGAAGCAGAGCTGATCGACGACGGCCGGTTCACCGACTGGCTCGACCTGCTGGCGGAGGACCTGCACTACTGGGCTCCCACCCGCACCAACCGCCTGCGGCGCCAGCAGTCGCTCGCGGTCGCCGCGCGCGGTGAGGCCGCATTCTTCGACGAGACCCGCGCCAGCCTGGCGTGGCGCATCCGCCGCTTCGACTCCGGCATGGCGTGGGCGGAGGATCCGCCGTCGCGCACCCGGCACCTGGTGAGCAACGTCGTGGTCCGCCACGCCGACGAGGACGAGCGCGAGATCGGCCAATGGCACGTCCGCTCGAACTTCCTCGTCTACCGCAACCGTCTCGAACGCGAGGTCGACATCTACTCGGGCGGACGCGAGGACATCCTCCGCGAGAACCCCGACGGCCCTCCCGGCTCGCTGCTCGTCGCCCGCCGCACGATCCTGCTCGACCAGAACGTGTTGCTGGCCAAGAACATCAGCACCTTCTTCTGATCGCGCCACGGCGACGATCCCATCCCGACACCGACTCTTCCCAGACACAGGAGCGCGTGAAACAGTGACAACGAATGCAGCGGCGGAGACAGCCCTGAGCACCCGCGAGGTCGAAACCTCGCTGGGCACCATCAAGGTGAGCGAGGCCGGCAGTGGCCCCGTCCTGGTGATGCTGCACGGCGGCGGCCCGGGCGCGTCGGCGATCGCCAACTACAGCCAGAACCTGCCGGCGCTGACGCCGCACTTCCGCGTTGTCCTGCCGGACCAGCCGGGCTTCGGCGGCAGCTACCGCCCCACCGACGGGGACCTGCACGAGCGCAGCATCACGCAGATCACCGTCGACGCACTGATCCAGACCCTCGATGCGATGGGCATCGAGAAGTTCCATCTCATGGGCAACAGCCTCGGCGGCGCCGCCGCGATCGCGCTCGCGCTCGCCGTCCCCGAGCGGGTGACCCGTCTGGTGCTGATGGCGCCGGGCGGCGGCTGGCTGCCGTTCGGCCCGACGCCGACTGAGGGCCAGAAGGCCATGTTCCGCTACTACAACGGCGGCGGCCCGAGCGTGAAGAAGATGAAGGACTTCGTCCGCACGATGGTCGCCGATCCCAAGCAGTTCGACGACGCGAACATCGAGGCCCGCTACGAGGCGTCGCTCGACGAGAGCCACATCGAGTTCTACCACCGCTACAACGCCGCGTTCGCCCGCCGCCACGGCATGGATCCGCTGTGGCGCAACGCCCACAAGATCAAGGCTCCGACGCTGCTGCTGTGGGGCACCGAGGACCGCACCATCACGTTCGAGGGCTCGCAGCTGATGCTCAAGCAGATCCCCGACGTGCAGTTGCACGCGTTCAGCAAGTGCGGCCACTGGGTCCAGGTCGAGCGTCAGAAGGAGTTCGAGCGGCTCGTGGCCGACTTCCTGGCGGACTGTTCGGGGGACGCATGACCGGGTGGCTCGAGGGCAACGTCGCCCTCATCACCGGCGGTGGCTCCGGGCTGGGCCGGGCGATCGCCGAGCGCTTCCTCGCCGAGGGTGCCTCCGTCGTGGTCGCCGACCGTGACACCGCCAAGCTGGACGACCTGATCGAGTCGGTCGGCGATCTCGCCGACCGGGTGCACACCGTCGAGGCCGACGTCCGGTCCACCACCGACCAGCATCGCGCGGTCACCGAGGCCGTCGCGCGCTTCGGTAAACTCGACACCCTGGTGCCGAACGCGGGTATCTGGGACTACCAGCGCAGCATCACCCGGCTGGACGGCGACGCGTTGTCCGCGGCGTTCGACGAGCTGTTCGCCATCAACGTCAAGGGCTATCTGCTGGCCGTCGAGGCGGGGTGGCGTGAGCTGGTCAAGACCCGCGGCAGCGTCGTGATGACGCTGTCGAACTCGGCCTTCTATCCGAACGGAGGCGGACCGCTGTACACCGCGAGCAAGCACGCCTGCCGCGGACTCGTGCTGGAACTGGCGTACGAGCTGGCTCCCAAGGTTCGCGTCAACGGTGTCGCGGCCGGCGGCATGCGCACCGACCTGCGCGGCCCCGAGTCGATCGGACTGGCCGACCGTTCCATCGAGGCGTCGTTCGCGCGCGGCACCACGACGGGTGACAACCCGCTCCTGCCGCTGCACGACGCGAGTGTCGAACCTGCCGATTTCACGGCGCCGTACGTGCTGCTGGCCTCCGCGGCCAACAGTTCCAACATCACCGGTGCGATCATTCCCGTCGACGGCGGCATCGCCGCTCGCGGATTCCGCACCGCAGCGGGCGGAGACGATCTGTGAGCACCGACAAGACCCCTGTGAACATCAGCCCCGCCCGTGCACTGCAGTCGCTGGGCCGGCTGCACGGCGCCAACACCGCCCTCATCTACGAGGGCCAGGAGCTGAACTACCGTGAGCTCACCGCGCGCGTGCACTCGGCGGCGCTGGCGCTGCACGCGGCGGGCGTCCGCAAGGGCGACCGGGTGGGCTACCTCGGCCTCAACAGCCCGACCTTCCTCGTGAGCTACCTCGCGTCGGCGTGGGTGGGCGCGGTCTTCGTGCCGGTCAACTTCCGGCTCGCTGCCGCCGAAATCGCCTACCAGCTGAGCGATTTCGGACCGCGTGTGCTGGTCGTCGAGCCCAGCCACATGCCGTTGGTCGACGAGATCGACCCGGCGGTGCTTCCGCCGCGGCTCATCGCGGTCGACAACGACGACGCGGTGCCGCTGACCGACGAGCCGTCCGAGCGCTGGGAGAAGCTGACGGCCGCACTCGAACGAGGCGCGGCACTCGAGGTGGAACTCACCCCGCTCCCCCGCTTCGCGGACGACCTGGCCGCGCTGATGTACACGTCGGGTACCACCGGACGCCCCAAGGGCGTCATGCTCACGCACGGCAACATCTGGTGGAACTCGTTCAACGTGGACTCCGTCGTGGACACCAACCGCCGCGACGTGAACCTCGCGGTGGCGCCGCTGTTCCACATCGGGTGCCTCAACTCGTTCACACTGCGCAGCCTCGCCCGCGGCGGTGCGACGCTGGTGCGCCGCACGTTCGACCCGGCCCGCACGCTCGCCGACCTGGTGGAGTACAAGATCAACACGATCTTCGCGGTGCCGGCCATGTTCTCGGCGATCGCCCAGTTGCCGCACTTCGCGGACGCTGACCTCTCGCACCTGCGCTCGGCGATCGTTGCCGGCGCGCCGGTGCCGCCCAGCCTGGTCAAGGAATACGGCCACCACGGTGTCGCACTGCAGCAGGCGTGGGGCCTGACCGAGACGGCGCCGTTCGCGACGTCACTGCCACCCGAGCGCACGCTCGAGCGGGCGTCGTCGGCGGGTCTACCGATGCCGTTCACGGAGATCAAGATCGTCGATCCGGTGACCGGTGCAACGCTCACCGAGCCCAACGCGGCCGGCGAGATCTGCGTGCGCGGACCGAACGTCACCCCGGGCTACTGGGCCAACCAGAAGGCCACGGACGCGGCGTTCGATGCCGAGAACTGGTTCCACTCGGGTGACCTCGGCTGCCTCGACGAGGAGGGATTCCTCTACATCGTCGACCGGATCAAGGACATGGTCATCACGGGCGGCGAGAACGTCTACCCGGCCGAGGTCGAACGGGTGCTCGTCGAGTACCCGGGCGTGACCGACGCGGCCGTCGTCGGCGCCCCGGACCCCAAGTGGGGCGAGATCGTCGTCGCGGTCCTCGTCGTGTCGACCGACACCGATCCGACGCTCGAGGAGATCCGCGAGTTCACCAGCGAGCGCCTCGCGCGGTACAAGCTCCCCAAGGAGCTGCTGGTGCTGGACTCGCTGCCGCGCAACGGATCCGGAAAGCTCGACAAGGTCTCGCTGCGCAAGCTGGCCGCCGACGGCCACGGCTCGCTGAGCCGATGAGCACGCCGGGCTGGCCGCTCACGTACAGCGTCACCGACGGTGACGCTCCGGTCGAGGTCCGCGCGCGGTACGCCGTGCGCGGGCCGCTCGGCAACGCGTACCCGGCCGGCATCGCCGACCTGGAGCTCGACATCCGTGGCCCGCGCGACGCCGAGACCCTGCGCGGGCTCGGGGAGCGGGTCCTTCGAGAGAACCCGGCCTGCCGACGCATCGTGCTGCCGGTCCCGGCCGGCGACCTGGCCGCGATCGCGTTCGCGGAGGACGCCGGGTTCCGGTACGTCGTCGACGTCGACGTCCCGGGCGAGCGCCGGGGGATCACGGAGCTCTCCCTCCTGGTCATGGAGCCCGGCTGGGTCGCCGACGCGCCGACCGCCGTCGACGACCTCCCCCTCTGATCACGCCGCACGGGCGGTGGGATTCCACCGAATCCCACCGCCCGGCTTACGTTTTCGGGGCCTCCCGCGGCGCCCCCATACGAGACACCTTCCGGTACATCCGTCAGTGCGTCGCCCCGGGTGCCGGCCTCGACTCATCGGTGTCACGCACTCTTACGGGCACTGGCACTGCAGATTCGACGTTACGGCCCATCCGCCTGCGAGCGCATCGCGGTACCCATTCAAGATCTCCTGCGCGTCGGACGACACGATTCGTCGTGGTCTCCTCGCCGGAATCGACTCCGAACCCATCGCAGCCCCGCCTTCCGACGCTGTCAGCGCACCTTCCCGAAACACCGACTGAGCGGCATCCCCCGATACTGCCCGTAGTTGTCGATCCGCGAGAATCGTGCGTGCAGGGCCACATCCGCGAACACCTGCAGGATCTGCTCCCGTGTCCTGACGGCAGGGCCCTATCGACTACCTCACACAAGCGCTCGCCCAAGCTCATCCGGAAGCGAGTCACAGAAATCCCGGTATGCGGCCGGCACTGTTCGAAGCTATGGCCCGGGGTTGCCTGCCGGGCCGATGGACAGAAGGAGTCGGACGAGTTCGGCCTGGCGGTGCGTGGTGGTCTTCTCGAAGATGTGCTGAAGATGGGTTCTGACGGTGGTGGTCGAGACGGAGAGTTCCTCGGCGATCGGCCTCAACCCATCGCCCTGAGCGACCCGCAGCGCGACCTCCGCCTCCGTGCTGGTGAGCGCGTACAGCCGGCGCAACATGGCGGTGTCCAATTTGGGTACGCGATCGGGGTCGTCGATCACCACGAGTGCGGTGGCCTTCGATGCGTCCAGTCCGATGGTTTCCTCGACGGTCTCCGCACTGAGAGGGACCACGTGAACTGCATATTCGCATCGTCCGGACGGGCGGGGGCAGGAGACTGAGCCTCCGGAGGAAACACCGTCGCCGTGTGCGTTCAGCGCGCGGTACATGAGAGAGCGGAGTTCTCGATCAGAACGCGTGAGGGACGCTGAAATAGATCCCTGCCGATCGAGGTGAAGGCCGTCGCCGGAAACGAAGATTCTCTCGGCTGCGGTGTTGAGGTGCAGAATCCGTGTGTCCGGTCCAATGATCACGATGCCGCGCGACACCTGCTCGAGCGCCGCGGACAGGTCGCGTTCACTCTGCGCAAGGTCCGCGAGTCTCGCTTGGGTGTGAATTGCCTGTTGTAGGTGCGGAATCAACTGTCGGAACGACGAAAGCCGATCGGTGGTTCCGAACGGTTCCGGGCCCCGCTCGGCGGCAACTCCCAGCCACGCGGTGTTGCTACCGCTGGTCAGTCGGACGAACAGGCCGTCCTCGAAATGATTGGGGCGGCACCAGTCGGCGTAGAACTCCGTGTTCACGTGGGGGTAGATCAACTCGGTGCCGGTGTGAATGATGCCGATCGGAGCGCTTTCCACGACTTCTGCCACATAGTCGAGTCGACCGTAGTACTCGTTGTAGGCGGCTTGCGCGGAAGGCTCACCACCGACCTGCCAGTCGGCTCGTCGCTTGCTCCTCGACGACGTCAGCAGGCCGGAACCGTGACCGTCGAAGGCGCGTACGAGACCGCGGAGTACCGAATTCCACTGTTCGGGAGCGAGGGCCGTCGCGTAGATGGCGGACACAAGGCGGGAGAATTCATCGACTCTGATCATCGACCACCCCTTGTGGAGGTCGGGTGCACAGCACGGGGTTCTTCGATTATCGCCGATTTCGTCTGTTTGCACGAGGTCGAATTCGGCAATGAGTGATGTTCTGGTTCTGGGCCTTCGAGCACGAATCCGAATTACATCCGCTTTCGGGACGATCATGGACCCACATCTACCCTGAAGCGCTTAGGGAGTCGCGATGGGAGCCGATGAAAACCCTTACTGGCCAATGCTTCCGGATGGATCTCGCTGGTGCACCTCACGTCGGACACCGACCGCTGCCGCCAAACTCGAATCCGATCCGGTCGCTTGCACCGCAGTCGTCAACCATTACTAATGGCGGTCCTCAGGCCGCGAAATCGCGTCCATAAGTGACCCACTACACTCGAGGTGAGAATTGTGACATACGACACTGTGCCCATAAATGTGGCAACTCCCGACCAGGCCCATTTGCCGGCCACCCATGACCAGGCCCGTCAGACAGTCACCCGATGGACGATCAGCGGTGTCGGAATCGCTCGGATCCTCTACGGCATCCTCCCCCTGGCACTCCTGGCCAACGGATTCGCGGCAGGTACCGGTATCGCGACCGCAGTACTCGCGACCATAGGGGTCGGGTTCGTCATCCAAGGCATCGCCATGACAGCGCTGGCGAGGGCGCTCACCGACATCGACGCCGCCGTGATCATCTCGGTCGTGCTCGATGCACTCGTCGCCGTCGTCGCGATCGTGCTCATGGTCGCCGGATGGAACCAACTCACCGCTGCTGCAGGACTGGTAGTGCTCGGCGCGATGGCAGTGGCCACCATTTCCGCTGTCATCGTCACTATGACGTCCACCCCGTTCTGACGCGGGATCACCAGGCTCCGAGCGTCCTATGCCCTCCGATGGAGCGGAGGACCGGCGGCGCATCGAGGTAGTCGACACCAGCCGTCCGTTTCCGGCCAGTGTGATTACTGTCACCTGCACGATGCCGCCCGGATGACGTTCGTGGCGTCGCCGGGATCGACGCTGGAAGCACCGTGGCTGCAGTTTGCGATGATGGGTCGCTGGAGGAACCGACTCGACGCGGCGGAACCGGGTCAGGCTCGCCCGTTCGGCCACCCGACTCCGCCGGAACCCTCGTCCACGCGTACGTCGTCAGCGGCAGGATGCGAGTCGGCCAGGTTAACGAGCTCACCGATCTCCACCCCGGCGATGTAGTGACGATCGGCCCGATGGAGCAGGATCTGGGGACGAGGGGGCCCTAGAGTCGGAAGGCGGTTCGACATGGCAGGTACTCCCCGGGAAGCCGGCCGAACCACAGCATCGCGCGTGCTCGCAATCCTGGAGGTATTCGGGGAGGATCCTGGCCCACACGCGTTGAGCACCATCGCGGCCGCGACGAGCATGCCGCTGACGACGGTTCATCGCCTGGTCGGCGAACTCGAGCAGTGGGGCGCACTGCTGCGCGGACCCGACGGCCGCTACCAGATCGGCATCCGGCTGTGGGAAATCGGTCAGAACGCCGGGCTCCGGCTCCGCGACATCGTCCATCCGCCGCTCCAGGACCTCTTCGATCTCACCCACGAGACCGTTCACTTCGTGGTGCGCCGCGGTACCGAAGTGATCTACGTCGATCGCATCTACGGAAGCAGACGCGTCCCCCGACTGGCGCGCGTCGGCAGCCGACTCCCCCTGCACCCGACCGCTGTCGGCAAGGTGCTCCTGGCATACCAGGACCCGTGGTTCAGGGAGACGTACCTGGCCCACACTCTCGAGCGTCGCTCGAGATTCACGATCACCGAACCGGCGCGGCTCGCGCGCGAACTCGACACCATCCGTGAACAGGGCTACGCGAGGACCCAGGAGGAGATGGCCCTCGGGTCCTGTTCGGTGGCGATACCGGTCCGCGCGCCGAACGACGAAGTCGTCGCAGCGATCGGAATCGTGCTCCCGAGCAGCCGATCGGCCGACATTGCGCGCTTCCTTCCCCCACTCCGCGGCACCGGCGCGCGGCTGGAGAAGGTCTTCAAGGCTTTGCCGCAGCCCGTTGAACAGGCAATACGAACCTTCTGGCTCGGTTGATTCCGTTCATCGGAAGATCCTGCTTGGCTGCGTCGCGGGCGGAAGCAAGAGTGGTCCACGTCATAAGGAGGACGACATGGAGACCGCCACCACACGGCACCGAGGCGACGCTGACGACACCGGCCTCCTCGGCAGGGACATCCGGGCTCTCGTTCCGGCGACCGGTGACGTTCCGCACCTGATCGACATGGACCCGCCTCAGGATCGCATCTGGCGGCGCGCTGCTCCGTACCTACGGGTACGGGACAACGACGCCCACACCCTGTATGCCTTCGGCATCGCCCGCGCGCTACTCGACCAGGTACCGGGGGCGCGGCCCGAGATCGTGCTGCCGGCGATCCTGCTCCACGACGTCGGCTGGTCGACGGTCCCGGAGGAACTGGTGCTGGAGGCGATCGCGCCACGGCCGCGGCACCCGGAACTGGTCCGCGTCCACGAGATCGAGGGCGCCGCGATCGCGCGGTCGATCCTCGGCGACCTCGGCACACCCGACACCGACATCGACGAGATCGCCGCAATCATCGACGGTCACGACAGCCGCCGCGAGGCCACAAGCCCCAGCGACGCGGTCGTCAAGGATGCCGACAAGCTCTGGCGGATCACACCGCACGGACTGGCCACCGTCGGCCGATGGTTCGGGCTCGCCCAGTCCGAGACGCTCCGACTCGTGGGGTCCCGAACCCACGCCCACCTGTGCACCGAACCGGCCCGAGTGATGGCTCGCGCGTTCGCCGCGATCGCGTCGACCGACGTGTCACCGCAGCTTCGCGAACTGTCTTCCGCCGCAACGAATACCTCAGACACCGCGCTCTACGAGCACCCGACACCCCGATTCCAGGAGTGAACATGTCCGCGCCGACACAGAAGACGACCGACACCGTCTCCACGGGTGGTTGCCCCGTCGCCCACCATGGCTACGAACCGTTCGACATGAACGATCCGTTCTCGGCCTACGCCCGACTCCGCTCGGCGGAACCCGTCATGTTCGACGAGCGGATCGACTGCTGGGTGGTCACCCGCTACGAGGACATCAAGGCCGTCTTCGACAACTGGGAGGTCTTCAGCAGCGAGAACGCCCAGGCACCGGTGCGTGAACGGGGGCCGCAGGCCAAGCAGATCATGAACGACGGCGGGTTCACCGCCTACTCCGGACTGTCCGCCCGGAGGCCGCCGGAGCACACCCGCATCCGCAAGGCGACCTCGAAGGCGTTCACTCCACGCCGCTACAAGGCACTCGAGCCGTTCGTCCGCGCGAATGTCGATCAGCAACTGCGGGCCCTGCTCGCGCACGAGGACCGCCGCGGTGACCTGCTGCGCGACCTCGCCTACGACGTGCCGACCGTGACGATCCTGACACTGATCGGCGCCGACACGAGCCAGGTCGACCAGTACAAGCGCTGGTCCGACTCCCGCGCCGCGATGACGTGGGGCAATCTGAGCGACGAGCAGCAGATTCCGCACGCGCACAACCTGGTCGAGTATTGGCAGGAGTGCCGGCGACTGGTCGCCCACGCCCACGAGCACGGTGGGGACAACCTCGTCGCCGACCTGGTGCGCGCCCAGCAAGAGGGCACCGAGATCACCGACCACGAGATCGCGTCGGTCTGCTACAGCCTGCTGTTCGCCGGGCACGAGACGACCACGACACTGATCTCCAATACGCTGCGACTGCTCCTGGCCCACAGGGAGCAGTGGGCGGCGCTGCGGGAGGATCCGAAGAAGATCCCGAAGGCCGTCGAGGAGGTGCTGCGCTTCTCCCCCTCGATCGTCGCGTGGCGCCGAAAGGCACTCGAGGACACGATGATCGGCGAAACGGCCATTCCCGCCGGGGCGAACGTCCTGCTCGTGATGGGCTCCGCCAACAGGGACGAGTCGTACTTCGCCGATCCCGAGACGTTCGACATCACTCGGGACAATGCGCGCGAGCACCTCGCCTTCGGCTTCGGCCTGCACTACTGCCTGGGCAACATGCTCGCCAAGCTCCAGACCCGCGTCGTCGTCGAGGAGGTACTGAAAACAGCGCCGTTCCTCGAACTCGTAGATCCCGACGCGATCACGTTCGGCGAGAACCTGTCGTTCCGGGCCCCGACGTCGGTACCGGTACGGTGGGACGCACTCGGCGAGAGCGGGGCCGACACCGACGGCACCACCGAGACCGCGTCGGCACGGTACATCCAGTTCTTCGACAGCCCGCGGGAACCGCAGCACGATCAGTTGGGCGGCAAGTGCGCGTCGCTGGTGTCGCTGACGGCGGCCGGCATGCCGGTGCCACCCGGCTTCGCACTCACCACGACGCTGTACGACGATTTCATCGCGACGGCCGGAATCGCCGACGAGATCCGTGAGCTGCTCGCCGGCCTCGATCCCGAGGACGTCACCCGCGTGGATGATATCTCCATCCGGATCAGGGACGCGATCACCTCGCGCCCGGTCCCGGAGCCGCTGCGGCGCTTGACGATCGACGCATACGAGCGCCTGCAGTCACGATTCGAGCACCCCGTGCCGGTGGCTGTGCGGTCGTCGGCGACCGCGGAGGATCTGCCCGACGCCAGCTTCGCCGGCCAGCAGGACACCTACCTGTGGCTCAACGGGGTCGACGAGGTACTCGAGCACATCCGGCACTGCTGGGCATCGCTCTACACCAGTCGCGCGATCACGTACCGGCTGAAGAACAACATCCCCGACGCTGGACTCTCGATGGCCGTGGCGGTCCAGAAGATGGTCAGTGCCAGGGTCGCCGGCGTCGCGATGACGATGGACCCCACCAACGGGGACCGCTCGAAGATCACCGTCGACGCGTCGTACGGTGTCGGCGAGATGGTGGTCTCCGGTCAGGTCACCCCGGACAACATCGTGCTCGACAAGGTGATGCTGACCGTGGTGTCCGAGACGATCGGCGACAAACACGCCGAACTGGTTCCCGATCCCGTCTCCCACCGCCTCGTCGAGCGTGAGGTCGACGCCGACCGCCGCGCCTGCCGGAGCCTGAGCGACGAGGAACTGAAGGCCGTCGCCGCGATCGCCAAACGCGCCGAGAAGCACTACGGATGCCCGCAGGACATCGAGTGGGCACTCGACGCCGACCTCCCGGACGGCGAGAACCTCCTGCTGCTGCAGTCCCGCCCCGAAACCGTGTGGTCTGCAAAACCCGCTCAGGACAAGGCAACCGAGACCACCAAGCCTGCTCGACGGAGCTTCGACATGAGCTCGATCAGCCGAGCAATGACCAAGCCGCGCTCCGCCTGATCCGACCGCGCACTCCGCGTACAGATCCAGCACCCGCCCCGCACCGCTTTCCTTCCAGAGGAACTCCCATGACGATGAAGTCCTTTCCGAGCCCCTTCGACCTCGAGACGCCCGCGGGCGCCGAGGGGTGGGAGGAGCTCTACCCGTACAACATGGTCTTCCAGCCGAACCGCAAGGAAGTCGACGACGCCAAGTTCTGGTTCTGCGACAGCCAGCACTGGCCCACGGTCTTCAAGCCCTTCGAGACCATCGGCGGTGAATTCGCCGTCAAGTGCCTGGGCCAGTACAACACCCGGCACCTGCTCATCCCGAACTCCAACGGCATCGAGTTCAAGATGCACCTCGGCTACCTGTACATGTCGCCGATCCCCGCTCCCGAGGAGGAGTTCGACACCCGCGCACCGCAGTTCGAGGAGCGCGCGGCGTACTACTACCAGAACTGGGAGCCACTGCTCGAGCAGTGGCACAAGAAGGTCCGCCAGACGATCGACGAGATGAACGCGCTGTCGTTCGCGAAGCTGCCCGACATGGTGTCGATCGAGGACATCCGCTCGGGGAAGGCCATGGACGGCACCGAGGTTCTGCTCGAGAACTACGACCGGCTGATCCAGCTCTGCTACCAGAACTGGCAGTACCACTTCGAGTTCCTCAACCTCGGGTACATCGCGTACCTCGACTTCTTCGGCTTCTGTAAGGAGGTGTTCCCGAACATCCCCGACCAGTCGATCGCGACGATGGTCCAGGGCGTCGACATGGAGCTGTTCCGGCCCGACGACGAACTCAAGGGCCTCGCGAAGCTGGCCGTCGAGCTCGGGCTGACCGGGCTGTTCGACAACACGGACGACCCGGACGGCACCCTGGCCCGGATCGCGGCGGCGGAGAACGGCGCCCGGTGGATCACCCAGTACAAAGGCGCCCAGGATCCGTGGTTCAACTTCACCGTCGGCAACGGCTTCTACGGCCACGACAAGTACTGGATCGAGCACCAGGAACTGCCGCTCGGCTACATCGCCGACTACATCCGGCGCCTCGGCGAGGGGCAAGACATCATGCGCCCGGTCGCCGAACTGGCCGCCGAGCGCGACCGGATCGCCGAGGAGTACCGCGACCTGCTCGACGACGACACGCGAGAGTCGTTCGACGCCAAGCTCGGACTGGCCCGCACCGCCTACCCGTACGTCGAGAACCACAACTTCTACATCGAGCACTGGACGATGGGCGTCTTCTGGCGCAAGGTCCGCGAGCTCTCCCGCATGCTGCATGAGGAAGGGTTCTGGCCCGAGCAGGACGACCTGCTCTACCTCAAGCGCGGCGAGGTGCGCGAAGCCCTGTTCGACCTCGCCACCGCATGGGCCGTCGGCGCCGAGCCGACCGGACCGCACTACTGGCCCGCCGAGATCGAACGCCGTCGAGGCATCGTCGACGCGCTGAAGTCCCGCCGCCCCGAGCCGGCGCTCAACACGCCCCCGGAGTTCATCACCGAGCCGTTCACGAGCATGCTCTACGGCATCACCACCGAGCAGGTCCAGCAGTGGCTCAACGACGACGACCAGTCCGGCGACAATCTCCGTGGCATGGCCGCGTCGCCGGGTGTCGTGGAAGGCATCGCCCGCGTGATCACCAGTTCAGACGAACTGGCTCTCGTCCAGGACGGCGAGATTCTCGTCGCCCCGGTCACCGCTCCGTCCTGGGGCCCGATCTTCGGGAAGATCAAGGCGACGGTGACCGACATCGGCGGCATGATGAGCCACGCCGCGATCGTGTGCCGCGAGTACGGTCTGCCGGCCGTGACCGGCACCGGGTCCGCGTCGACGCAGATCAAGACCGGGCAACGCCTGCACGTCGACGGCACCAAGGGTGTCGTCACGATCGTGGGCGAGTGACATGCGAACCGTTCTGATCACCGGTGGCGCAGGAGGACTCGGCCGCGCATTCGCGGAAGGATTCGCCGACCGCGGCTACCGGGTGGCCGTCGCCGACATCGACGCCGAGGGCGCCGAGGAGACGGCGAGACAGCTCCGCGAGCGCGGGGCCGAGGCGCTGTCGACGGCGGTGGACGTGACCTCGGTGGAATCCACCGACGCGATGGCGACCGCGGTCGCCGAGTTCGGGGGCGGCCACATCGACGTCCTCGTCAACAACGCCGCGATCTACGCCGGCGTGACCCGGTCAGCTTTCGAGGAGATCGACCCGGGCGAATGGGATCGCGTCATGGCGGTGAACCTGAAGGGGCCATGGATGTGTGCGCGGGCCTGCAGCCCGCACCTGGCAGAGGGCGGATCTGTCGTGAACCTCTCCTCCGCAACGATTCTCAGCGGATCGGCGAATTGGATGCACTACGTCGCATCGAAGGGTGGCGTGGTCGCTCTGACCCGGGTCATGGCCAAGGAGTTGGGTTCGCGGTCGATCACCGTCAACGCGATCGCTCCCGGCTTCACCCTCACCGAGGCCAGTTACGGCCTGATGGAACAGGCCGAGACCTACGGTGTCGACCGCGGCGCGATCAAGCGGGCCAGTCAGCCCGACGACATCGTCGGAGCCGCACTGTTCCTGGCCGGTCCGGACAGCAAGTACATCACCGGCCAGACACTCGTCGTCGACGGCGGCCGACAGTTCATCTAGGAGGCGCAGCAATGCCCACAGTCACCTACACCGATCACGACGGCAACTCCCGCGTCGTCGAAGGCAGTGTCGGCGATTCCGTCATGGAGGTCGCGATGCGCAACGGCGTCGCCGGCATCATCGCCGAGTGCGGAGGCTCGCTGTCCTGCGCGACGTGCCATGTCTTCGTCCGGCCGGACCAGTTCGAAGACCTGTCGGCGATGGACGACATGGAAGACGAGATGCTCTACGGCACGGCGGTGGACCGCCAGGACAACTCCCGCCTGTCCTGCCAGGTCAAACTCACGGACGGCATGAATCTGCACGTGCGCACCCCGGAAACGCAGGTGTGACAATGGTTTCCGACGACTCCGCCGCCGGCAGCGGGCTACTCGTCATCGGGTCGAGCCAGGCCGGCGTCCAGCTGGCCGGCTCGCTCCGCGCCCTCGGGTACGCCCCGCCGATCACCCTGCTGGGCGACGAAAACCACCGCCCCTACCAGCGGCCGGCACTGTCCAAGGAGTTCCTGCAGGGTCTGGTTTCCGCCGAATCGCTGATCTTCCGCAGCGCGGAATACTGGGACGAGCACCGCATTTCGCTGGTCAAGGGTGAGCGCATCACCAGCGTCGAGCGCGGGCCCGACGGGTCGGGCGTCGCCGTCGCGGCGTCCGGCACGAGGTTCCCCTTCGATCGTCTGGCGCTGACCGTCGGTGCCCGCGCGCGAACGATCGACGTACCGGGCCACCACCTGGACGGGGTGCTGTACCTGCGCAATGCCGACGACGCCCTCGAGTTGCGCCGGCGCATGCCGGACGCCACCGACATCGTTGTCGTCGGCGGCGGGTTCATCGGGATCGAGGCGGCCGCGAGCGCCCTGAAGATGGGCAAGAGCGCTACGGTGCTCGAGGCCGGGCCGCGCCTGGTCGGCCGGGCCGTCGGGCCGGAGACGTCGGAGTATCTCCTCGAGGCACACCGCACACGCGGAATGCGAATCGAGTTGGACGCCAAGGTTTCCCGGATCGTGGAAGCGGACGGCGCGGTGACGGGCGTCGAGTTGACCGACGGACGCGTCCTGCCCGCGCAGATCGTGCTCGTCGGCATCGGCGTCGTGCCCAATGTCGAACTGGCGCAGTCGATGGGACTCGTCTGCAACGACGGCGTCCGCGTCGACGAGTACGCGCTGGCCTCCGACGGCACCACGGTCGCCGTGGGTGACTGCGCAAACATGCCCAACCCCGTGCCCGGCGCCGACCCGGGCGACCGGATCCGGGTCGAGAGCGTCAACAACGCCATCGAACACGCCAAGATCGCCGCCTACTCGCTCACCGGGCGCCGCACCGAATACACCAGCATTCCGTGGTTCTGGTCGAACCAGGGCGATCTGAAGCTGCAGATCGCGGGCCTGTCGACCGGATACGACACCACGGTCGTGCGCAGGGACGAGGCGAAAGGCAAGTACACGGTTCTGTACTACCGCGGCGGACGCCTCATCGCGGCCGACTGCGTCAACAACCCGCTCGACTTCATGGCCGTGCGGGGCGCCCTAGCGAAGGGTGCCCACATCCCCGCCGATCTCGCGGCCGACCCTGCGACGGCCCTCAAGACGATCACCGCCGAGAGCGCGGACGCGCTCCCGGCTCCGACTCCATCCGAATCGAGGTAGTGCGCAATGCGTACCCCTACCGCCCTTCCCGTCGACACCTCGCCGATCGTCGTGGCTCCCGACGCCGACACCGACTTGGATCCGATCTGGAAGTCGGTGGTTCCCGAGTCCCGGGCCCGCGGCAACGACATCCACCTGCCCACGTCGTTCGCATACGCCGAGCGCCTGTGCGACTGCTACCCCGAGGCAGACTCGCTCATCGTCCGCGTCTCGATCCTGCTGCACGACACCGGATGGGGGCGTGTCGACGAATCACGGATCATCTCCGAAGGTTTCAGCGGCGACTGGCGCAAGGCCGCGATCCGGTACGAACACGAACGTCAGGGCTGCATCATCGCTCGCGAGGTACTGCCGCCGCTCGGCTACGACGACGAGTTCGTCGAGCGCGTCTGCGAGATCATCGACGGCCACGACACACGGCCCGACGCCAAATCCCTCGAGGACGAACTCGTGCGCGACGCCGACCGTCTGTGGCGCTTCGCTCCCGTCGGTATCGCACTTGCCTCGTCCTGGTTCGGGATGACGCCCTCGGTGTACTGCGACCGACTCGAGAGCGAGATCCTGCCCGAACTGAAAACCGAAGCCGGATACCGGATCGCCGTGGCAGACCTCGATCGGTCCCGCGCGCTGTTGAAGACGGACGTGCTGCGATGACACGGGCCGTGCCGAGCAGGGACCGGGTCGAGCTTCCCTACACACACGTCGACGATCTCTTCGTCGACGGCACCTGGGTCACGTCCACGAGCAACGCGCGCATCGACGTCGTCGACCCGGCCACCGAGGAGGTGTGGGGTTCGGTACCGAACGCCTCCACTCGCGACGTCGATGCCGCGGTCGGCGCCGCCGACCGTGCCTTCCGCGGACCGGGCTGGTCGGATCTGCGTCCGTCCGACCGCGCGGAGTACCTGCTGCGGATCGCGGACGAGATCGACAAGCGGGCCGAACCGATGTCGTGGACGAACACCCGAGAGAACGGCAGCCCTGTCGCCGAGACCTCGGGTAGTGCGGCGAATGCCGCCGGGATCTTCCGCTACTTCGCATCACTGGCGTCGTATCTCGAGCGCGACGACGAGCGCCCCTACCCGAACGGGCTCGGCACGACCACCGTCTTTCGCGACCCGGTCGGCGTGTGTGTCCTCATCGCGCCCTGGAACTTCCCGATCAACCTCGTCGTCGCCAAGCTGGCGCCCGCACTCATCGCCGGCTGCACCGTCGTGATCAAACCTGCCGAAACCACCCCTCTGTCGATCCGGTTCGTCATCGAGGCGGTCGCGGCCGCCGGCGTCCCACCCGGCATCGTGAACCTGGTGACCGGAACGGGCGCCGTCGGGGACCACCTCGTGCGCCATCCTCTGGTCCGTAAGGTTGCATTCACCGGGTCCACCCCGGTCGGCAGGAAGATCGCGGCGGCGTGCGGTGAACTACTGCGGCCGGTCACACTCGAACTGGGCGGCAAATCATCGGCGATCGTGCTCGAGGATGCCGATCTGGACGCCTTCGCCCAGGCGTTGATCCGGTCCTGCATGCGCAACACGGGCCAGACCTGCTACATCTCGACCAGAATCCTCGCGCCTGCGGCGCGGTACGACGAGGTCGTCGACACCGTCACGCGCACCGTCGCCGCGGCCAAGCAGGGGGACCCCTTCGACGGCGACACCGTCTTCGGACCATCGGCGACCGAGGCGCAGTACGGGAAGGTCCTCGGGTACATCGAGGGCGCTCGTGCCGAGGGCGCCCGCCTCACCACCGGCGGTGGCCGCGCTGACACGGACCGCGGGTACTTCGTGCAGCCCACCGTCTTCGCCGATGTCACTGCGGAGATGACCATCGCCCGCGAGGAGATCTTCGGACCGGTCGTCACTGTCATGCGGTACGAGACCGTCGACGACGCCGTCGCGATCGCTAACGACACCGCGTTCGGTCTCGGCGGAATCATCTTCTCCACCAACGAGGATCGTGCCATCGAGGTGGCACGCCGGATCGACACCGGATCGGTAGGCATCAACTTCTTCGCCTCGAACCACAGTGCGCCGTTCGGAGGACGTGGAGACTCCGGCCTGGGAGTCGAGTTCGGAATCGAGGGTCTGAACGCCTACCTCACACCGCAGTCCGTCCACCACCGGCAGTAGTGCGCGACTAGTAGTGCGCGACCCCACGGGCCCGTCCACGTCCTGTCCCGTTTCCGGACCGAACGGATAGGCTGCCGTCGCTGGTCGGAACGCACGAAACATCTGGGGGCGAAGAGTCGATGACGAGATCCAGGGCGCTGCGGTTGATCGCGGGTGCGGTCGGGGTGGCGGGACTCGTCGCGGGCGTGGCGGCACTGGCCGCATTCCGCTCGGGTGCCTCCAACAACATCGTGATCGTGCTGGCATCGTTGGCGCCGCTTCTGCTGTTGGCCACCGTGGTCGGCGCGATCGTCTCGGCCGTCGCACGACAGTGGCTGCTGCTCGCCGCGGCCGTGGTCGTCGTCGGGCTCGGCGGCTGGGCGTACGGCCCGTTGTACGTCGCGGGTGAGTCCGGAGAACCGGTGGTGGACGAGAACGGACCGTCGATTCGCGTGATGCAGTCCAACATCATGGTGGGTTCCGCCGATCCGGAGGCCCTGGTGCGGATGGTGCGGGAACGTGACATCGATGTGCTCACGATCCAGGAGTTGACCGACCCGTCCGTCGAGGCCCTGCGGAAAGCCGGGCTCGAGGACCTTCTGCCCCATCAGGTTCTGGCCCCGCACACCACCGGCGGCGGCGGCGGCGGCATCTACAGCCGACTGCCGTTGTCGAACGGCCGCCAGGTGGAGGGAATGGCACTGACCAATCTGGTGGCCGAGGTCGATGCCGGACTCGGCCGGCCGGCAATCCTGTACGACGTGCATCCGGTGCCCGCGTACATCGCGCCGGCAGCACATTGGACGGAAGATTTCGATCGGTTGCGCGCCGATATGGATTCGTCGGCCGCGCACGACAACGTCATCGTCAGTGGCGACTTCAATGCCACTTACTCGCACAGCAAGTTCCGCGATCTGCGCCACGGCGGGTACGTCGATGCGGCCGACCAACTGGGCGCCGGGATCCTGCCGACGTACCCCACCGACAAGCGCTACCCCGCCGTCGTCGGGATCGACCACATCCTCACGAAGGGCGCCACGGCAACGTCGCTCGAGCGCATCGACATTGCCGGATCCGACCACCACGGACTGGTCGCGGACGTGCGGCTCACGACCGGATCCTGAGCCGGAACGAGTTGCATCAGAACGGCGGCGGTTCGTCGGTCTCGTGCGTGCCGTCGGCCGTTTGGCGGTGTCTGCGTCGCGGGAGGTGCGGGACGAGCGTGTTGTCGAGGTCGGTCATCGCGACCCCGCCGGGAAGAGTGACCGTGGTGGTGCCGTAACTGCTCGACCACACGAGGATGCCGCCCGCCAACATGGTGGCGGTGATGCGGTCCATCGTCTTGAGGTTGTGGTGGAACTGGCACAGGCACTGCAGGTTCGCGGGAATGGTCCAACCACCCGCAATCGGGTTGCGGTGTGTGAAGGCGACGATGTGGTCGAGTTGGCAGCGGGCCGCGGGCACCGAGCAGCGCGGGAACCGGCAGTGCCCGTCGCGGGTGCGGACCATGCTCGTGGTCGATGCGTCCGGCCGGTACGTGAGGGCGCCGTGCGGTGGCTGCGCCAGTCCGCCGTGCCCGTCCGGGAATCGCCCGCGCCGCAACGTCGCGTCGGTGTCGAGCCTGTTCAGAACGTCCGCAATCGTGGTGCCCGCTCCGACCGGTGGTGGTCCCGGCAGTGGTGGTGGCCGGTCCCACCACGACGACGGGATCGGCGATTCCGGCAACCTTCCCCCTCGGTGTCGGCGGCCCCGGGCGCGGAACACCTGCAGGCCCTGACGTCGCTGTGGCGCGGACTCGGTTGCGTTGCCTTGGCCGCCCGGCGCCGCCGAAATGGTGTCCGCATCCGGACCTGTACCCGTATCAGTCTCGGTGGGCTTCGTCCACGGTGTGAGCCCCAGTTCTGTTGCGAGATCGCGCATCTCCGTGAGCATCGCCCGCCACGTCCCGTCCTCGGCCAACAGCCGGGCGAGGTGCGGATCGATCGGACCGTGCCCGTCCAGGTATGCGGGCGAGGCCGTCAAGCCCAGCAGGGTCGCCACATCGACGGTGATCTGCACCAACGGCGTGCGCCGCGACGGCATCGACGCAACACCAACCTTCGGGCACCGCTCGCTTCCGCACGTGCAGGACAGGGCGGATTCGCCATGCAGCGACGCCATCAACGCATCCACCAGCAGCGCCTGCCGGCCACGCCGATCCTTGCCGCACACCGTGCCGGCCATCTCGCACACCAACTGCCAGGCCGCCTGCCCCTGATCCGCGGGAAGCACCGCCGAGAACTCCGACAACGGACCCAGGCGCCGGACCCCCACCCGACACTCCGCCTCCGCGAGTTCCCGATCCGACGCCGCCTCGCCGGGGCTGGCCCGCAGGATCAACGCCCGGATCTCCCGACCCAACGCCGCCGGCGCCAACCTGCGGGCCGACGCCACGATCTCCGCCTCCAACAACGAGACCGTCTCCGGCAGTAGCCCGGCCGTCTCACGATGAATCCGCCACGCCCGCGCGTAGTCCAGATCTCCGGCGAGGAACGCCGCCCGCGTCAACGGCAGCCGCAACCGCAGGTCCACCCCCAGATCGCAGAAATGCGACGCCATCGTGTGTGAACACCCCAACCTCGTCGACACCTCCGCGACCGCCTCGTTGCCACAATCCCGAATATCGCCGCCCCGCAACGCCACATCCCGCTCGAGCGCCGACAGCATCAACTCGCCCGCCAGCAGAACCTTCCGCGCCGCATGCGCATTCTCGATCCGCGCCAACTCCGACAACACCACGAACCGCGCCGCGTCCCCCGCGACACCACCGTCTGTCGGTATCTCGCCGACCCCACCCCCGGTATCGAACATACTTTCGACAATACAGGTGGCCACCGACAACTTCCCACTCACTCGACCACGTCAACCCGCGCAGGATCCGCATAGTCGCAGGTCATCAACGTCGCCGGAACCGGACCGTTCCAACCGCAGGGGCGGCCACATGTGCCGACGACCAGCGACTCCGTAGTGCCATCGTCGAACTGCACAGTGATCGTGGAGGCACGCGCGGGATAACCGCAGACAGGGCATTTGCCGAAGTAGTTCAGGATCTCTTCCACGGCCGACGAGGCGATTCGTCGATATCGCCTGTGCCGGTCCGGTGTCGACGCAAAGCCCATGACTCGCCCCTCCCGTCAACCACACACGCTACTTCCGAGCACCCGCGAAGTCAGCGAACTCCACCGGCAGCCCGCCACTTCGTGGCATCGTCGAGGCTGTGAGGATCCTCGGACCCGTTGCCGCCACGGTTGTCGCCATGGTTGCGGTGGCGGGCCTCGTCCATCTTCACGAGCGCCCGCCGAATCCGCCCGGCGACGCGGAGATCGCGGCGGGAGTCGATTGCCTGGATCCGGGCATGTTCCCCGGCCGTTTCCCACCGCCGACGGCGCAGACCTTCACACCTCCATCGACGGGATCGGTGCCCGACAACTTCATTCCCGTTGCCGTCGTGTCCTGTGAACCGACCTTCGGCAGGTCGCGCCTCGATGCGAACGGGAACCCTGTGGGCACGGAGGTGACGGTCGACGAGGTTCGGCACGCCGGCGATCTCACCGCGCTCCTGTCCGCGCTGTCCGAGGATTCGGACCCGCAGGGCTGGTGAATCGAGGCGTGGTTCGGCAAGACCCGCGACTACACCGGCGGCGCACACTGCACCCCGGGGATCCCATGCTCCATGCTCTGGCTCGTCGATGCCGACGGTCGCGCGATCCGGCCCGCGATACCGAAAACCCGTTCCGGAGGACCCAAGCCCGATGCGCGCGAGGCGATCGCCCGACTCACCGTGGTCGATCGCACCAGCCATGGCCTCTTCGTGCCGAGGTCCGACTCGTAGGCCCTCAGGCGACGCCGTCGCGGTGGGCGACCGCCTCGAGATGTGCGCGGATGGCGGCGGCGACCAGCTGCGGATTCTCGAGCGCAGGTATGTGGCCGACTCCGGGGAGGGCGACCTCCTGGACATGGTCGGGCAGCTCGTCGACGAAGCGTTGGATGAACTTCTCCCGCAGGAAGAACGAATCGAACTCGGAGATGATCAACGAGGTCGGCGCCCTCACCGCGCCCAGACCCGTCAGTGGGCCGTCACGCAGGAATGCGAGCAGGATCGGCAGGTAGACCGAACAGCGGGAGACGGCACGGATCACGTCGGTGGCGTCTGCCGGGTCGACGGCCGACATGTCGTGGCTGCAATTGCGGATGATCGGCCGCTGGAACAGCGGATGTGACGCGGCGCGATCGCCGAGCATCCGGGCGAGCGCCGCGAGCGGGAACTGGGCGACGAACCCGCTCCCCATCCGGAACTCCGTCGCCGAGAAGCGCTTCCAGCCTCCACTGGGATTGATCGCGGCGAGCGATGCGGCCCGGCCCCGCCGCTCCAGCTCGAATCCCACCTGGCCGCCGAGCGAGTTCCCGACGACGTGACATGTGTCCCAACCGATCACGTCGAGCTCGCGTTCGATCCCGTCGGCAATACCGGAGATGCCGAGATCCCGCCATCGCAGCCGCGGACCGCCCCAGTGACCGGGCATCGTCAGCGCCAGGACGTCGCAGTCCGAAGCAAGTTCGTCGACCACGCGATGCCACACGTGGTGTGACAGCGTGAATCCGTGCAGCAGCAAAACACGTTCACCGGCCCCCGCCCGTCGCGCGGATGTCACCATGACGCCCCCTCCCCGAAGCACTACGTCATGAGTAACACCGCGCGACAGCGATGTCCAGGGTCGCCGAGAGAGGTCGGCGAGAGTCGCTACTTCGCGGTGGTCACCGCGAAGCCCGCAACCCACTCCGGGATCGGCCGGTAGTACCGCGACTGCAACTCGTACGCACCCGACGCCGCGAGTGCCGCGTAGGCCGCGATCCACGTGCGCACCTCGTGCGACGACCCGCCACCGTTCGCCTCGAAGAACTCGTTGGTCCAGCCGTCGAACTGCGCGATGTCTCCCGCGGCGACGATGTCGAGAACGTCGTTGTCCCACTCCGGATTCAACGGCTTACGCGTGGAAGTTCCTGCCGCCAGATCGATTCCGGACTGCACGACCCGCTGCTCACCGCGGGCACGCTGCTCGGGGGTGGGCGGGTTGCCGAGGATCAGCGCCTCCGCGACCCGCGGCGGCGCACCGGCGAGGATCGGCACCGGCGGATCGTGCGACAGTCCGCCCGACGCCAGGAACAGCACGCGCTTGTCGAGCAGCGCCGCGGCCTCACCGAGCGCCTTGCCGAACTGCCGGATCCGGCGCACCGGGCTGAGAGGGGCCGCGACGCCGTTGATGAACACCGGCACGACCGGCACCGACCGGATGCCGCCGAACAGCATCTCGAGCGGCTGCACGAATCCGTGGTCCACGACCATGCGTGCCGAGATCGTGAGGTCGATGTCACGCTCGAGGACACCCTCGGCGATCGCGTCGGCCGCATCGGTGTCGACCAGGATCTCGCCTTCCGCGGAACCGAAGTCGCCCACCGCGATTGCGCCGGTGCCGATAGCGAACGGTGGCATCTTCTCGTAGAAGAAGCCGTTGTAGTGGTCGGGCGCGAACAGCACGACGACCTCGGGAGCGAACTCCTCGATGAACGCTCGCGCCCCGGCGACGGCGTGGTCGACCTCGTCGAGCACCTCCTGAGCCGGATCGTTCAGCCCGATCAGGGGTGAATGGGACAGCGCAACCAGTGCGACTGGCATGTAGGGCTCCTTCAGCCTGAATCAGATTCCGGGAGAGGTTCTTTCCTGGAAGTTGTGGCGTCGCTACGACGCGAGTGCGATCTGGGACGCGCACAGCGCGCGCGACGCGGCCAGACTCACCCGACGCAGGGCGGGCTCCACGCTCGCCGGCGAGAAGCTCGCAACCGGACCCGACACCGAGAACGCTGCGACAGGGCGTGCACCCGAGCCGTTGACGACTCCCCCGATGCACACCAGGCCCTCGCGGGTCTCCTCACGGTCGAACGCGACACCGGACCGCCGGACCTGCGACAACTCGACACGCAACTGTCCGATGTCGGTCACCGTCCGAGCGGTGCGGGCCGCGAGATCCGAGCCCAGCAGATCCTCGGCGTCCTGACCGGAGTATGCGAGCAGCGCCTTGCCCACCGCAGTGCAGTGCGCCGGCGCCTTCCCGCCGACCCGCGACGGTGACGCGACGTGACGATGGCCGTAGAGCTTGTTGATGTAGAGGATGTCGGGACCGTGCAGGACCGCGAGATGCACCGTCTGCCGGGTCGCCTCGTACAGGTCCGCCAGGTAGGGAGTCAGGACGTCGCGGATCACGGAGTGCTGCGGCGCGTATACCCGGCCACCGAGGTTGTGGAGCTCGGCGCCGAGCCGGTAGTCGCTGCCGACCCGCTCGACGGCGTGGTTGCGCTCGAGCATCCCGAGGATGCGGAACGCGGTGGACTTGCTGAGCCCGGATCGGCGCGCGAGTTCGCTGACACCGACGCCGGAGTACGCCTCCTGCCCGAAGCTGGTGAGCAGGCTCATCGCCTTGTCCACGGCGGCACGGCCGTCCCGCGTCGACCCCGAATGCGACAGATCGGTCAACTCCTGCACACCCATCGATCCCTACCCAATCACTACGCAAAGAGGACATTCCCGGCGCGACGACCCGTGGCGGCGCCTTCGCGATCGAGTGTGCCCACCTGCCGTTTCGATGTCAAGATGGACGATAGTGATATTAAAAGTGACACACGGTCGAGCGGGGATTCAATCGTGTGGAACATTGAGCGCATTGCGTCATCGACGAAAGGAGGCCCTGTTGGACAGCAACGGCCTGATCGCACGCAACGTGCAGCGGTTCCGTAACGAACGACAGATGAGCATGGGCGACCTCGCCAAGCGGGCGAACCTGTCCAAGCAGACGCTCTCGAAGATCGAGCAGGGTGTCGGCAATCCCACAGTCGAGACGATCGACGCCATCGCCGAGGCGCTCGACGTTCCGCTGCGGCGCCTGGTGACCGAGTGGGGGACGCGGGTGTTCGTCGTCCGCTCCGGCGAGGGATCGTGGAACGACCGGTCCGATATCGCCTCGACGAAGGTGCTCGATCAGATCTACGGCTCCGGCTACGTGCGCACGAGCCTGACCAGACTGCGGCAGGCGCCGGGCGGCGACGTCGAGAGCATGGTGCGCCCGGCCGACTCCGCCGGGACCCTGATCCACGCCTACGTCGTCTCCGGAAAGGTGCGAGTCGGCCCGACGAACGAACTGACGAACCTCGCCACCGGCGACTTCGTCCAGTTCCCCAGCGACGCGCCCTGGATCCTCGCCGCACTGAGCAGCGAGGCGACCGTGCACGTCGTGACGACGATGCCGCAGGTCCCACAGTTCGGACCGCTCTCCGACGAGAGCCGTCACTGAGCGACACGGGGCCGCAAAGGGGGCGAACGGGAGTCTGTGGCACGAACCGTCCCCTACAGTGGGCGCCGTGTGTGAACAGCAGATGAACGGTTGGAATCGGCGGTCCTTCCTCGGAGCGGCCGGCATCGGAGCGCTCGGAGTCGCCGGACTGCCTCTCATCGGCAGCCGGTCGTGGAATCCGCTCGCAGCACAGGCCTCCGCGGCCCCGCTGCCCGCGTCGATCGCAGGCACCACTCTCGAATCCGTCGCCGTCCCTCTGGGCAGCAGCGGATACCGCCGTCTCACCGCCGGTCCGGGCTGGCCGCTGGTGGTCCGCACCGATCTGGCCGAGCCCACGTCCGGTCGCGAGGACCGTCGCTCCGCCCTCGCGTCCATGGTTCAGCTCACCGACGTGCACGTGCTCGACGCCCAGTCACCCGTTCGGTTCGAGTACGTCCACCCCTTCCAGGGTGCCGCGTTCCGGCCGCAGGAGACCATGACCGCGCAGGGCCTCGTCTCCCTCATCGACCGGGTCAACTCGCTGCGCCAGGGTCCGCACACACAGCGCGACTTCGACGCCGTGATCACCACGGGCGACAACACCGACAACAAGGAGCACGTCGAACTCGACTGGTTCCTCAAGGCACTCAACGGTGGCACGATCGTTCCGAACACCGGCGATCCGACCCGCTACGAGGGCGTGCAGAACTCGGGCGCGGACCTGTACTGGAATCCCGAGTCGTCGATCCAGGACATCTACAAGAAGACCGGATTCCCGGAGGTCCCCGGCCTGCTGTCGGCGGCACTGCAGCCGGTCACCAGCCCCGGCCTGAACACCAAGTGGTACAGCGTTTTCGGCAACCACGACGACTCCGTCGAGGGCACCCTCCCGAGCGGCATCCCGTTCCTCGAGCAGATGTACACGGGAGACAAGAAGTTCGAGGTCCCGGACTCCGCCGACCAGGCCGCGCGCATCTCGAGCGCCCTGAGCTCCGATCCGACCGCCGTCCTGAACCTGCTGTCGGCGATCACCACCCCGCCGCGCATCGTCACCCCCGACGCGCGGCGCCACCCCTTCACGCCGCGCGAGTTCATCGCCGCCCACCTCGACCCGGCGAACGCCGGCCCCGGCCCGGTCGGCCACGGCTTCGCGGCCGACGCCGACGAAACCGGAATCGGTTACTACACCTTCGAGATCGCGCCCGGCGTGATCGGCATCAGCATGGACTCGACCAACCGCGCGGGCTTCGTCGACGGCTCGCTCGGCGAGGCGCAGTTCAAGTGGATCGAGCAGACGCTGCTCGCGGGCAGCAGCAAGTACTACGACACCAACGGCGCGCTCGTCACGCAGAGCCGCAGCGATACCTACTTCGTGCTGTTCAGCCACCACACGAGCACCACGATGGCGAACACCCTGCCCGACCCGGAGCGCCCGCTCGAGCCCCGGTACAAGGGCGCCCAGCTGGTGGATATGCTGCACCGCTTCCCGAATGTCCTCGCCTGGGTCAACGGCCACACCCACGAGAACCGCATCACCGCACAGGTGGGCCAGACTCCGGCACAGGGATTCTGGGAGATCAACACGGCATCGCACATCGACTTCCCGCAGCAGGGACGCATCATCGAGGTGGTCGACAACGAGGACGGCACGGTGTCGCTGCTGACCACGCTGATCGAGGCCGACAGCCCGTACCAGGTCGACTACGACGACTTCTCTCCGGCGGGCCTGGCATCGCTGTACCGCGAGTTCTCGTTCAACGACATCCACGCCGACCCGAAACTGCTGGGCGGCTCCCCGGACCACAATGTGGAACTGGTCCTGGCCACACTCCGCTAGTCGTCGGCGCGGGCGTCCTTCGGGGCGTCCGCGCCGCCGTCGGTCTCCCGCCGGGCCTTGCTCCACCGCACGGCCTCGGTCAGCAGTCGTACCCCGACCGCAAGCATCACGAGGTTCCCGACGATCTGCGCCGTGACCACCGCACGGGCAGTCTGGTCGACCGCCGCGATGTCGCCGAAGCCCACCGTCGCGAAGACCGTGAGCGTGAAGTACAGCGCATCGATCCTGGTCAGCGGCTCCGTGAACGACTCCGGATTCATCTGGGACAGGAGGAAGCTCGCCACCGCCGAGCCCAGCAAGTACACCGGCAGCGTCACCATCAGGGCCTCGGCCGACCGTATGGCGGGCACCGGGGAGCGCAAGATCTGCCGAACCTGCCAGATACACAACGCCACAACGAACAGCAGGCCGCCGACGAGGATCGCGACCATGCCCGCGTTCGACAGGTGATCCATCGGCAGCGCGAAGTACGCGATGACCAGAACGACAACCGTGCCGAGCGGACGAAGCAGAGCCCGACGCAGCAATCGACGGCGCTCGTGCTTGTCGAGCTCCTGCAGTCGGGCCGGGTCGGTCATAGGCTCTCGCTTCTGCATTCGTCACACCGTACTACCGCGAATGTCGGCACCGACCTGCGACGACACACCTGACCGAGCAGAGCGGACCGATCTTCGGTAACGTTCGGATAACGACGTCGACGTCTGGAAGGGAAGTAGTCCAGCTTTCCGGTGCGAGCGAGTCGAGAACGCGAACAGATCCGAACACCGAAAGTGGGAGGTGGACAAGTGCGAAGTTCACTCGGTATCTCTGCCGGAGCGGCCGGCGTGTGCACTGCACTCGTCGCCACCGACGACACCGGCATGCAGTCCATGGAGTACCGGACGCTGTCCTCGGACCTCGGCACCCACACCGACCTCGGCGACCTCAGCCTCTCCGCGATCGGCCTGATGACCGTCCAGGTTCCCGACCACAAGATCGAGCCGGACGCGATCGCGGTGGCGTACCGCACCGAGGGCCACGCCGCAGCCGTTCGGTCCGCGGCCAAGCGCCAACGTCGGGCCATCCGCTTGATTCCCGAGACGGCCGCCACATTGGCCTATCTCCGTAGCACCGGGCTGGTCGCGCAGTACGGGAGCATCGCGGTCGTCGATCTCGGCGCATCGGGACTCACCGTCACGGTCGTCGACCAGGCCAGCGGCTCGATCTTGTGCCGTGACCGCACCACGACCGTCAGCGGCGACGGTGCAGCCGATGAACCGGACGCCGACATCGCCTCGCGCGTCGTCGAGTTCGTGACCGGCACCTGCGCTCGCAGCTTCCGCACCCCCGAGGCCGCGGTCCTCGTCGGCGGCGGCGGAAACATCACCGACGTGGGGGCGGCACTGGACGCCGGCTTCGACGGCGTCACGATCGTCGTGCCCGAACCGGAGGCCGCGACCGCCAAAGGCGCCGCGCTGCTGGCCGGATCGAACGCCAGACAGGATTTCCCGGTGGTCGCCGGGTCGGGTGGAGGACGTGGGACGGGTGCTATCGTCGGCGCACTCGTCGTCGGTGGCCTGATGCTCGGCTACGGCGTCAAGGAAGTGATCCCGCAGAGCGAGGAGAACTACGCACCCACCGGCAGCCAGGTCATCGAGACACCCACGGGCGAACCCGATGTCCCCACTGTCGATCCGGACGACACCGACATCCCGTCGGGCGATCCGACCCCGACCTCGACCGTTCAGGCGCCCGCCTCGCAGGTGCCACTGCCGACCACCGACGACTACAGCGGTCCGGCCTGGACGACGCAGTACACGACCACCGTCGAACCGCCCCCACCCACGACGACTCCCCCGACGCCCACCACCACCGAGGCGCCGACCACGACGACACCGCCACCGAGCACCACGCAGAGTCGGCCGTGGATTCCGCCGATGTGGCCCGAACTGCCCACGTGGCTCCCGGGTCTCGTACCGGGGGTTCCGACTCCGGACGGCGACCCTCCGAGCCTCTCGGCCGATCCGACCACGCCCACCACCGAGCCGCCCACCACCGGTCCGCCTACCTCCGAGCCGCCGGCTTCCGAGACCCCCACCTCCGAGCCGCCCGCCCCGGGGACCGAGCCGGCCGGGCCGCAGCCAGAGGTCAGTCCCGAATCTGGCTCACCGACACCGGAAGTCCCGGATTCGTTGCCGAGGTGAGCGCCGACGGCTGTGCGCCTCCCGCGATGAGGTGCGCGCCGAGGGCCGCGATCATCACGCCGTTGTCGGTGCACAGCCGCGGACTGGGCACCCGCAGCGTCAATCCCGCCGCAGCACACCGCTCCTCCGCGAGCGACCGGATCCGCGAGTTCGCGGTGGCGCCGCCGCCGAGAACGAGGGTGTCGACGCCGACGTCCTGCGCCGCGCGAACCGCCTTCATCGTCAGCACGTCCGCCACGGACTCCTGGAATCCGGCCGCGACATCGGCGACCGGAATCGGTTCGCCCGCACGCTCCTTGGCCTCCACGAACCGCGCCACCGCAGTCTTGAGCCCGGAGAACGAGAAGTCGTGCCGGGCATCCCGGGGACCGGTCATGCCGCGCGGGAACACGACGGCGTCCCGGTCGCCCTGCTGCGCCAGGCGATCGAGCGCCGGGCCGCCCGGAAATCCGAGATCCAGCAGGCGCGCGACCTTGTCGAACGCCTCACCGGCCGCATCGTCGACCGTGGTGCCGAGTTCCACGATCGGCTTGCGGCCCAGTTCCTCCACGTGCAGCAGGTGCGTGTGCCCACCCGAGACGAGCAGCGCGACGCACGGCGGCATCGGGCCGTGCTCGATCGTGTCCACCGCGACATGCCCGCCGAGATGGTTGATCGCGTAGAACGGCACGTCCCACGCGGCCGCGTACGCCTTGGCCGCCGCGACACCGACCAGCAGGGCGCCGGCGAGACCGGGGCCGATCGTCACGGCGATCGCGTCCGGCTTGTCGATGCCCGCGGCCGCGAGGGCGCGACGCATCGTGGGAACCATCGCCTCGAGATGCGCGCGCGAGGCCACCTCGGGCACCACACCGCCGTAGCGGGCGTGCTGGTCGACGCTCGACGCCACCTCGTCGGCGAGCAGCTCGCAGCGCCCGTCATCGTGCCAGCGGACGATCCCGACCCCGGTCTCGTCGCACGAACTCTCGATACCCATCACGATCATGGCCGTCACTCCTTGCCCTGCCGCTCGGCGGCCTCCGCGTCGATCCGCGCCGGGCGGTGCATCGTGTACGCGTCCGCGCCGCTCGGCTGGTAGTAGCGCTTTCTGGTGCCGACGATCTCGAAGCCCTCACGCTTGTACAGCGCGATCGCCGGCTCGTTGTCGGTGCGGACCTCGAGGAACACCGGCCCACCCCACTTGTCCGCCACGCGCAGCAGTTCGGCCAGCAGCGCTCCGCCGATGCCGCCGCGCTGCGCCGACGGATCCACCCCGATGGTGTGTACCTCGGCCTCGGGCGTCACGCTGTTGCCGAGCAGTGCCACCCCGGCGTAGCCGATCAGTGTGTCGGCGTCGTCGCGCGCCGTGAAGTAGTGATTGTGCCCGCCCGCGAGTTCCGACCGGAACGCCTGCGCGCTCCACGGGTCGTCACCGGGGAACAGCACCTGCTCGAGCTCGGCGCACCTGTCGGTGTCGGTGTCGGCCATCGGAACGATGCGGATGCTCATTTCCTGCGGTCCGCCAACTCCACCGCATCCGGGCGCCGCAAGTACAACGGCACCAGCGGTTCCGGCTCCACGCCCACCCGCAGTGCCTGCGCCGCGACCTTCACCAGACCGGCCGGTGAGGGGGTCTCGACCGGCTCGACCGGCAGGTCGAACATGTCCACGTGCGAGGCCGACCCCGCGATCACCTGCGACGGCGACGGATCGAGATCGGACGGCTTGACGACATCGGGCCCCTCGACCCGCGCCCCGCCGGAGTAGCGCGCCCAGTACACCTCGCGGCGACGAGCATCGGTGACCACCAACAGGTCCCGCTCTCCGGAGACATCGGCGGCGATCGCGTCCAGGCTGCACACCCCGTGTACCGGGATGCCCAGCGCATCGCCGAACGCGGCGGCGGTCGCCATACCGACGCGCAGACCCGTGAACGGACCGGGCCCCACGCCGACGACGACCGCGTCCAGATCGGCGGGGCTGTGGCCCGATTGGGCCAGGCAGTCCAGAATCTGCGGGGTCAGGACCTCCGCATGCGCTCGGGCGTCGACGGTGACTCGGACGGCCAGCGTCCGAGGAACGCCCGGGTCCGAATCAGGGTCGAAGCTCACGACGCCCGCGGTGACCGCGGGAGTGGAGGTGTCGATGGCAAGGACAAGCACGGTAGACCAGGCTACTCGGCTCCGTACTACGCGCGCGGCACCCACTCCCAGCTCGCGGTGCGGACATCGGACTCGGGCTCGCGACGCAGCCGCACCCGCAGGTGCCGATCCGCCAGATGTTCCACCACGCCCTCGCCCCACTCGACCACGACGACGGCGTCGCCCAGGTCGGTGTCGAGATCGAGCGCGTCGAGCTGATCGTGCATATCGAGCGAGCCCGCGTCACCGCCCTCGCCGCCGAGGCGGTACGCGTCGACGTGGACCAGGCCGACGGGCGCGCCACCGTCGGGACGCGTCCCCGGCCGGTGCTCTCTCGCGATGATGAACGTCGGCGACGTCACCCGGCCCTCGACGCCCAGACCCGCCGCGATACCGCGGGTCAGCGCGGTCTTCCCGGCGCCCAGCGGGCCGTCCAGCACCACGAGATCACCCGCGACGAGGTCGCGGGCCAGCGCCCGCCCGAGAGCCTCGGTGTCCTCGGTCGTGGGCAGGGTCGCGTTGCCCCCGGTACGTGTGTCAGCCGACATCGGTTCGCTCCAGTTCACCCGCCGGCACAGCATTCTCGTGGTTCGCACGACTCGACACGGCACGCCGGACCAGCCGATCGATCGCATCGGAGGTTACCTGCGGGAACTCGAGCTCCACGAGATGGCCGGCATCGCGCACCCGCACCAGTTCCGAGCGCGGCAGGGCGGCCGCGAGGGACTTGGAGCTGGTGAACGGGATGATCATGTCGGCGTCACCGCACAGCACCAGCGCCGGTGTGTCCGACAGCACCGGCAGCGCCTCCGACTCGTCATGCAACTCCAACGATTCGAGGAAGTTGACGATCGTCACCACCGAGATGTCGTTGAGCATGCCCTCCGAGAACGCGACCAGCCGCGGACTGACCTCGGTGCCGTACGACGCGGCCCGCAGGATCGGCGAGATGATCGCGCGCGCGGCGCCCCGTGCCTGCTGCACGGCGCCGGGGGCGGTGCGCACCGCGAGGCGGAACCCGTCGATGACCGGGTTGTCGAGGTTGCGTCCGAGCCCCGACTTGTTCAGGCCGGCGGCGGTCGTCGCGAGCAGCCCCACACCGATCACCCTGTCGTCGAACAGCTCCGGGAACTGCCGGGCCATCGCCAGGATCGTCATGCCGCCCATCGAGTGCCCGACGAGCACCACCGGGCCCGACGGCGCCACGTCCTCGACGACGGCCGCCAGGTCGCGGCCGAGCTGGGCGATGGTGCAGCTCTCGGCGGCGGGCACGCCGGACTCACCGTGCCCGCGCTGGTCGTAGAACACCATGCGGACGGAATCGCCCCACCGCTCCGCGAGCTGCGCGCGCTGGAAGTGCCACGACTCCATCCGCAGGCAGTAGCCGTGCACGAAGATCACCGTGAGGGGCGCATCCGGTGGACCCACCTCCCGCACCAGCAGTGGCACGTCGTCCTCGGTCGCCACGACGCGGCTGCGGTCGCCGGTCATGAGCGCGAAGTCCTCGGACCCGTAGATCTCCGGTCCTCGTCGCGTCGCCGCAGACTTGACGACGTTGATCCCCGCGATCGCGCCGATCGCCGCGGCACCCAGCACTCCCCCGAACAGGCCGAGCCTGTTCAGGACGTTCACGAACGACCGCCGGGACCGCCGACATAGGTTCGCACCGTCCGGCCCCGCACCGAGGTCACCACCTCGTAGTGGATGGTGTCGAGCGCGTCCGCCCACTCCTGTGCGTGCGGTTCACCGTGCTCGCCGTTGCCGAAGAACACCGCGGTGTCGCCCTCCTGCACACCGGCACCGTCGGGACCGAGATCGACGACGACCTGGTCCATGCAGACCCGTCCGATGCCCGGGCGCCGGTCGTCACCCAGGCGCACGTCGAACCGTCCGCCCAGCGCGCGCGGAATACCGTCCGCGTACCCGACCGGCAGCAACGCGACCGTCGTGTCGTGCGGGGCCACCCACGTGTGCCCGTAGGACACACCCTCACCAGCTGCCACTTTCTTCACCAGCGCCACCCTCGATCGGAACGTCATGACCGGCCGCAGGCCGAACGTCCCCAGATCCGGTACCGGGGACAGTCCGTATATCGCGATTCCGGGCCGAACCATGTCGAATTGCAGGTCAGCACGGGTGAGGGTGGCCGCCGAGTTCGACAGGTGCGCCGCCTCCGGAGCCAAACCGATCCGCTTGGCGTCCGCGAGGGCACCCGTGAAACGTTCCCGCTGATCGTCGATAGCGGGGTGGTGCGGTTCGTCGGCGTGCGCGAGGTGCGAGAACACACCCTTGAAACGAACCGCCCCCTCGGCCTCGACCCGAGCGAGGTCCTTCAGGAAGTCCGTCCACTCCTCACGCGAGACGCCGTTCCGGTTCAGGCCGGTGTCGACCTTGATCGTCACGGTCGCGGGCGTGCCGACCTCCCGCGCCGCCGCGACGACGGCCGCGAGATGCCGCGGCGACGACAGCCCCACCTCGACGCCCAGCGCGATCGCGGGGGCGTAGTCGGAGTCCGCGGTGTGCAGCCACGACAGCACCGGGGCGGTGATCCCGGCGTTCTTGAGTTCGATGCCCTCGGCGAGGGTGGTGACACCCAGTTCCCGGGCACCGGCAGCGAGTGCGGCCCGCGCGACCGGAACCGCGCCGTGGTTGTAGGCGTCCGCTTTCACGACGGCCATGACCGCCGCATCGCCGGCGTGCTCGCGCAGGATCCGCACGTTGTGGGCTACCGCGTCGAGATCGATCACCGCTTCAGCCTGCGGCGCCGCCGCCGGAGGGGGTGTGTCCGCCGCCGAGGTGGCGCTCACGGTGTTCGGGTCGGTGTCGGTCTCCTGCGCGCTAGTAGTCACAGAATTCGATCCTGCCACTCACCGGGACCAGCCCAGTTCCTGGGTACAACCCGACCAGTCACGATTCGGGCACATGTGAGCGAAGGATCCGAATCGCGGACCGCAGGTGCGCCAGCAGCGTCGACGCGGAGATCGGCGCGAGCCCGGCGTCCCCGATGTCCTCCGAACCCTCCCGCGCCCCGAGGTTGGCGGCGAGCGAATGGGCCCGGGCCCCCGCCGCGGCCGCGGCCGCCGGTGCCAGACCCGTCGCCATCAGCGCACCGATGACGCCGGACAGGACGTCACCCGACCCGGCCGTGGCCGCCCACGAACTGCCCGCGTCGTTGACGTACGCCCGGCCGTGCGGGTCCGCGATCACGGTGGCCCGGCCCTTCAGCAGCACGGTCACGCCCCACTCGGCGGCCAGTGCCCGCGTCGCGGCGACGCGGTCCGGCGTCGGCGCGACAGCGGTGAGCCGCTCGAACTCGCCCGCATGCGGGGTCAGCAACGTCGGCGCACCGCGCCCCCGCACCAGATCCGGGTGCTCGGCCAGCAGGTTCAGCCCGTCGGCGTCGACGAGGACCGGTAGGTCGGTTTCCAGCACCGTCCGCAGGTCCGTCAGGGCGTCGTCGTCGGTGCCGATGCCGGGGCCCACGACCCACGCCTGCACTCGGCCCGCATCGGCGGGCGACGGGGCAGCGACCACCTCGGGCCAGTGATCAAGCACCTCCGCGACGGCACGACCCGCATACCGCACCATCCCGGCGGTGGCGGTGACCGCGGCGCCGGAGGACAGCACGGCAGCGCCCGGATAACGTCCGCTGCCCGCGACGACACCCACCACGCCCTGCGTGTACTTGTCGTCCGCCGGCCGCGGAACGGGCCACAACCGGCCCACCTCCCACGCGTCGAGCGCGACCAGGTCGGGCGTCGGCAGGTCCAGGCCGATCGGCACCAGTTCGACCCGGCCACACCTCGGCGCGGCCAGGACGTGCACCGGTTTGAGCGCCCCGAACGCCACGGTGACGGCAGCGGTCACGGCGGGACCGTCGACGGCACCGGTGTCGGGGTCCACGCCACTGGGCAGGTCGACCGCGACGATCGGGGCATCGAGATCCGCGACGATCGCGGCCGCGGCCGGGCGCAGCGGGCCCTTGCCGGAGATCCCGACGATCCCGTCGAGCACCAGGTCGGGGCTGCCCGGATCCGACGAGACGCGCCCACCGGCGGCCTTCAGCGCCGCCAATCCGGCGGCGTGTGCGCGCTCGGGGTTCAGTAGGACCGCGGTGACCGCCACGCCACGCCGGCGCAACAGCGTTCCCGCCCACAGCGCGTCACCGCCGTTGTCACCCGAGCCCACCAGTAGCGTGACGTCGCGGCCCGACACGCCCCCCGTTCGATCCCGCAGCTCGTCGGCCGCGACACGCGCCAGGCCGTACGCGGCGCGCCGCATCAGCGTGCCCTCGGGCAGGCGCGCCAGCAGCGGCGCCTCGGCGGCCTTGACCTGCTGCGCCGTGTAGAAGTTCCGCATCTCTACCCGGCCGCCACCGGACCGGAGATCATGAACTGCGCGCCGTTCGGATCGGCGACGTTCGCCATCCGGCCGTGCTCGGAATCCCACGGCTCGCGCAGCACCGTCCCGCCGAGTTCCGTGAGCCGCGCGACAGCGGCGTCGGTGTCGTCCACTGCCACGAACATCTGCCAGTGCGACGGCACGTCCGCCGGCATCGCGGTGCTCGCGTCGAAGATCCCGGCCAGGTCCTCACCGTCGAACCGGCCTGTGGTGTACCGGAATTCGCCCGTGTCGCTGAGAGTTGCCAGGTTCCAGCCGAAGACGTCCCGATAGAACGGCAACGCGGCGTCGTAGTTCTTGCTGACCAGTTCGAACCACGCGGGGGCACCGTGTTCGCCCATGACACCGAAGCCCTTGTGCTCGGCGGGCTGCCACACCCCGACGACCCCGCCGGACGGATCGAGGAACATCGCCATCCGGCCCTGCTCGGGCACGGTCATCGGTTCCATCATCACCTGACCGCCGGACTCCGTGACGGCCTTCGCGGTGGCATCGGCGTCGGCGGTGGCCAGATACGTGGTCCAGATGTTCACGTAGGGGTTCCCCGGCTGCCCGGCCATCATGCCGGCGACGGGCTTCCCGTCGGAGAAGAACATCACGTAACCGCCGTACTCCTCTCCGGACGATTCGTGGGTCCAGCCGAACATGGCGTCGTAGAACGCGGCGGCGCGTTCGGGATCCGAGGTCTGCAGGTCGATCCAGCAGGGCGCACCGATCGGCGCGGATTCACGGGTTGGCATGACTACTCCTCGCGAACTCGAGGTCGGGAGATGTAACTCGAGGCACAATCATCGCCAGACTACGCTGAATCCCATGAAGACACGGGCAACTGCGATGATCGCCGGAATCGCCTTGGCTGCAAGCCTTTCCGCTTGCACCAACTCCTCGACCGACGAACCCGCCGACAGCGGGCCGACGGTCAAGGTCTCGAACATGACCTACTCGCCCTCGTCGATCACCATCTCCACGGGACAGACGGTGACGTGGGTGTTCGACGATCGCGGCACACCACACGACGTCGTGGGCCTCGGCGACGCGAAATCGGTGTTGCGCAGCCCGTTGAAGACCACCGGGACGTGGGAGTTCACCTTCACCGAGCCCGGCACCTACGACTACACGTGCTCGCTGCACCCGGACATGCTCGGTGTCGTCATCGTGATGTGACGACACCGAGCCTGTCCTGACGGTCTCGCTATTCGACCGTGACGGACTTCGCGAGGTTGCGCGGCTTGTCGACGTCCAGGCCACGGGCCTGCGCCACCTCGGCGGCGAAGACCTGCAGCGGCACCGTCGACAACAACGGCTGCAGCAGCGTCGGCGCGGCCGGGATCTCGATGAGGTGGTCGGCGTGTGCCCGCACCGCCTCGTCACCCTCCTCCGCGATGACGATCGTCTTCGCGCCGCGCGCCTTGATCTCCTGGATGTTGGAGACCAGCTTCGAGTGCAGCACCGCCCGGCCCTTCGGCGACGGCATGATCACGATGACCGGCAGGCCCTCCTCGATCAGCGCGATCGGACCGTGCTTGAGCTCACCGGCCGCGAAGCCCTCGGCGTGCATGTACGCGAGCTCCTTGAGCTTGAGCGCACCCTCGAGCGCCACCGGGTAACCCACGTGGCGACCCAGGAACAGCACCGCGGGCGACTGCGCGAACTCGCGTGCGAGCGCGCGCACCGGTTCGACGGTCGCGAGCACCCGGGTGACCAGCTCCGGCATCGCGGCCAGGTCGGCGTACTCGCGCGCCACCTCGTCCGGGTATTTCGTGCCGCGCGCCTGCGCCAAGGCCAATCCCACCAGGTAGTTCGCAGTCACCTGGGCGAGGAAGGCCTTGGTGGAGGCCACGGCGATCTCCGGACCGGCCCGCGTGTAGAGGACAGCGTCGGCCTCACGGGGAATCTGTGCACCGTTGGTGTTGCAGATCGCGAGGACCCGAGCCTTCTGGTCCTTCGCATGCTTGACGGCCTCGAGCGTGTCCGCGGTCTCACCGGACTGCGAGATCGCGACGACGAGCGTCGACCGATCCAGCACCGGGTCGCGGTAACGGAACTCGCTGGCCAGTTCCACCTCGACGGGCAGCCGCGTCCAGTGCTCGATCGCGTACTTCGCGAGCAGGCCCGAGTGGTAGGCGCTGCCGCACGCGACGACGAAGATCTTGTCGACGTCGCGCAGCTCCTGATCCGACAGTCGCTGCTCGTCGAGGACGATCTTGCCGTCGGCGAAATGGCCCAGGAGCGTGTCGGAGACGGCCTGCGGCTGCTCCTGGATCTCCTTGAGCATGAAGTAGTCGTGACCGCCCTTCTCGGCGGCCTGCAGGTCCCAGTCGATCGTGAACGGGCGCCCCTGCTGCTCGTTGCCGGCGAAGTCGGTGATCGTGTAACCGTCGGCGGTGATGACCACCACCTGGTCCTGCCCGAGCTCGACGGCATCGCGCGTGTGCTCGATGAAGGCCGCCACGTCCGACCCGATGAACGTCTCGCCCTCACCGACACCGACGACCAGCGGCGTCGAACGACGCGCGGCGATGATCATGTCCGGATGGTCGGCGTGCGTGAACACGAGCGTGAACGCGCCCTCGAGCCGACGCAGCACCGACAGCGCGCTCTCCACGAAGTCGCCCGCCGTGGGACCGCTCTCGTACGCCTGCGCGACGAGGTGCACCGCGACCTCGGAATCGGTGTCGCTGAGCAGGTCCACCCCGGCGGCCTCGAGCTCGGCGCGCAGCGGCGCGAAGTTCTCGATGATGCCGTTGTGCACGACGGCGAGCTTGCCGCCCGCATCGCGGTGCGGGTGGGCGTTGCGGTCGGTCGGCTTGCCGTGGGTGGCCCAGCGGGTGTGACCCATTCCCGTGGTGCCGACGAACTTGTCGGCGCCCACCTCGGCGAGCTCCGCCTCGAGATTGGCGAGGCGCCCCGCCTTACGCTCGGTGGCCAGCCCGCTCACACCGTCCGCCACGGCGATCCCGGCGGAGTCGTAGCCGCGGTATTCCATCCGCCGCAACGCCTCGACGACAACACCCAAAGCCTGGCGGTGGCCCACGTAACCCACGATTCCGCACATGGTTCACCAGGGTACTTGGACCACAGTCCGGAACGAACTCGGACGGGCGATGCGGCGCAACTCCCGGGGGTCGCACCCGATCGGATAACGTCTCCCCCGTGGCGCAGACACCGAAGTCCCTGGTATCCAAGCTGTCCAAGCGTGGCCCACACAAGGTGCTGCGCGGCGACCTGGCGCTCGCGGGGCAACCCGGCGTGGTCTACACCCCCGCCGAGGGGTTCAATCTCCCCGCCGTCGCCTTCGCGCACGACTGGCTGGCGAGCACCGTCAACTACGCCGCGACGCTCGAACACCTCGCGTCGTGGGGCATCGTCGCTGCGGCGCCGGCTACCGAACGCGGCCCGGTGCCGTCTCACCTCGGGCTCGCCGCCGACCTGGGTACCACCCTCGACATCTGCACCGGTGTGCGCCTCGGTCCCGGCCGGATCAGCGTCCACCCCGAGCGCCTGGCCTTCGCCGGACACGGCATGGGTGCCGGTGTGGCCGTGCTCGCGGCGGCCCGGACGGCCCGCGTCAAGGCCGTCGCCGCACTGTTCCCCGCCCCCACCGCACCGTCCGCGACGGTCGCGGCCGCGCGGATCGACGTGCCGGGACTCGTCCTCGCCGGGGCGAACGACGTCGACTCCCTGAACAGCGACGCGCTGGCCCTCGCCGACGCGTGGAAGGGCGAGAGCCTGCTGCGGGTCGTCGACAAAGGTTCGAGCGCCGGCGTCGTCGAGGGGCGGCGACTCCTCGGTTTCCTCGGCGTCGGCGGGTCCGAGCGCCGCACCCAGCACGTGACGCGGGCGCTCGTGACCGGGTTCCTGCTGCACCACCTCACCGGCGACAAGGCCTACGCCTCGTTCGCCGACGCCGACGCGCACTTCCCCGGCACCCATCCGGCCTTGCGCGACGAGACCGACGACACGCTCGACGCCCGCGATGCCGCCGCGCACCACGCGAGCGCCCAGATCGGGCAGCTTCTCGGCCGCTAGCTCACAGCGGACCGGCTTCCGCGAGCACGGCGCCGGTCTCCTGACCGGGCAACGGCTGCGATCCCATCTCGGCGATCGCCGGTTCCTCCGCCCGGCGGCGCGGCGACCCCGGCGGTGCTCCGACGACCGAATGCGCGGCCGGAGCGCCCGTCGACCCGACCTCCGATCCCGCCGCCGGTTCCGGCGCGGGAGCGCAGTAGTCGGCCGGCGCTTCCTCCACCAGCGGTGCCTGCGGTGCGGGCTGTTCCACCGACTCGTCCACAACCGGCGCCTCGTCCTCCGGGCAGTCGGGTACCGCGGTCACCGACGGTTCTGGGGCGGGTGCCGGTTCGGGAGCGGGCGGCGGCTCGGTGGCCGGCGCCTCCGGCGCGGGTGCCGCCTCGGCTGGCCGGGCACAGTCGCATGCGCAGTCGCAGTCACAGCCCCGCTCCGATTCGAGATCGAGACTGCCGCCCGACAGCGTCGATTCCGCCGCCACGCGAACGAGGCCGTCGACGATGTCGAGCGCAACATCCGCCACCATCCCGACAACGGCGCCCACCGCGCGGACTGCGCCGTCGAGCGCCAGCGACCCCTGCAATGTGGCGCCGGGTTGCACGGGCGGACGTTCGAGACCGCTCAGGCTCGACTCTGCCGTCACCGGTGTCGGCGCCGTCGCTGGTGTCGCTGCCGGCACCGCGGTCACGGATGTCGGCGCTGGCGCTGGTGTCGCAGCCGTCGCTGCCGTCGCTGCCGTCGCTGCTGACGCCTGCACGTGCGCGGCGCTGCACTGCGCCGTCGCGACCGGGGTGCGCGTCCGACAGTCCACCGCGAGCGTGCCGGGGGCGGGACAGGCGCTGTCGTCGATCTGGGCGAAGACGCGGGCGAGCGTGCAGTAGATGTCGTCGACCGCCGTCTCCGTCGCGTCACAGAGCGCGGTGAACTCGCGCAGCGTGTCCCGAACGTGCGGCAGGAAGACCCCGGCGAGCCATTCGCGGCACGACTCCTCGAACGGTCCGACACCGGCCGAAGCGCCACCGGACAGGTATCCGGACGTCCCGAGCATCGTGTCGATCTCGGCGACGGTACGCCCGCCGAGCTGCGACGCGTCCCGATCGCGCACCCACTCGGACTTCCGGGTCACGACCTCGCGCAGCTCGCGCTCGGCAACCACCAGCGCGGTCCGGACGTCATGTGCGGAGCTCCGCAACCGATCCGCCCGCTCGAGATTGCCGGACAGATGCCGACAGGCCAGCTCTGCGTCGGGCCCCTGCCATGCCTCCGGCAGAGCCCGCACCGCCCGGGTCTCATCGTCGAACGTCCGATCCAGACTGCAGGTGATCCGCCCGATCGCCTCGATGTCGGCGTCGAGCGCGGTCAGGTCGATGCCCCGTTGTTCGAAGTAACGCGCCTCGACCTGTTCGGGGGTCGCCGACAGCTCACTGGTGCCGGTGCCGTCCGCGACGAGGGCGGCGCGGGGCAGGAACACCGCGAAGTACTGCAGACCGCTTGCGCCGGCATCGAGGATCGCGTCCACTACCGCCCACCCAGCGCGACGACGTTCGCCGACTCCTGACGTTCGTACGCGTCGGAGGTACCACGGAGAGCATGGGCGCTATCGGCCGAACCGGCAGCCCACGCGCCGATAGCCCGCGCGAGCCGCGCATAGCCGTCCCGTACGGCCTGCTCACGAGCGGTGTCAGTCGTACCGGCATCGGAGGAGCCGAAACCGCACTCGCTCACCGTCCGGGAGACCCCGGTCAGCAGCTCCGCTCCCGCCTGCAACGCCTGCGCCGTCGCCCGCACCCCCGCAACGTCGATCGCGACCACGTCCGCCATCGGTTCCGCCTTCCGCACCTGTCGGTGCCTGTCGATTCGGATCCTTCGTCCTGTTCGACGCAGCGGCACGGCCCGCGGTTCCGCTAGGTGTGCGGGTTCGGTGGGCCAGGTGCGCTAGGCGGACGCCACCTTCTCCGCCAGCGTCTCCGCGATGCGCTGCGCCATCTCGAGATCGGCCGCCTCGACCATGACCCGCACCAACTGCTCGGTGCCGGAGGGACGCAGCAGCACCCGGCCGGTGTCGCCGAGTTCCGCTTCCGCCTCGCTCACCGCCGACCGGACCTGCGGCGCGGCCGCGACAGCGGACTTGTCGGCGACCCGGACGTTGACCAACACCTGCGGCAGCGCGGTCATCGCGCCCGCCAGATCGGCGATCGACGCACCGGTGTCGGCCATCCGTGCCATCAGCCGCAGACCGGTGAGCACGCCGTCACCCGTGGTGCCGTAGCGGGGAAGCACGACGTGGCCCGACTGTTCACCGCCCAGGCTGAACCCGCCCGAGCGCAGTTCCTCGAGCACATACCGGTCACCGACAGCGGTGGTGCGCAACGCAATCCCGGCCTCGCGCATCGCGATGTGGAGGCCGAGGTTGCTCATCACCGTCGCGACAAGAGTGTTGTCGACGAGTTCACCGGCGTCGCGCATCGCGATCGCCAGGACCGTCATGATCGCGTCGCCGTCCACGACCGCACCGGTCGCGTCGATCGCGAGGCAGCGGTCGGCGTCGCCGTCGTGCGCCAGACCGATATCCGCGCCGTGCTCGACGACGGCACGTTGCAGCGCCTCGAGATGCGTCGACCCGCAGCCGTCGTTGATGTTGAGCCCGTCCGGATCGGCATTGATCGCGATTACCGTCGCACCGGCGTTGCGGTAGGCATCGGGCGCAACCGTCGACGCGGCGCCGTGCGCGCAGTCGACGACAACGGTGAGCCCGTCGAGCCGAGTGTCGAGGGCACTCGTCAGGTGGGCCAGGTATCGACTCGTCGCGTCGAAGGCGACGTCGACACGCCCGATGCCGGCACCGGTGGGACGTCGCGCGGGTCCCGCGGCGATCGCGGCCTCGATCCGGTCCTCCGCCTCGTCGTCGAGCTTGTGCCCGCCCGCCGCGAAGATCTTGATGCCGTTGTCGGGCATGGGGTTGTGCGACGCGGAGATCATCACGCCCAGCGCCGCCCCGTAGGCGCCGGTCAGGTACGCCACCGCCGGTGTGGGCAGGATGCCGACCAGGACGACGTCGACGCCGGCCGCGGTGAGTCCGGCCGTCACGGCTGCCTCGAGCATCTCGCCACTCGCCCGCGGATCACGACCGACCACTGCCACGGGCCGGGCCGACTCGGATCCCGGCGGTGCGAGCACCTCGGCCGCGGCCGCGGCCACCTTCAGTGCCAACTCCGCGGTCAACTCGGCATTCGCCAAGCCGCGCACGCCGTCCGTGCCGAACATACGACCCATAGAACCGATCCCTCGCATTCCGGTTGAGCAATCCGGGTGAGTATCCAGGTAAAGCACAAAAGCAGGCGTCCGGTAGCGAAGAACTCTACGAACGCCTGCTCTCGTGATCGAACAGGTGCCGGAGCCGACACGAATGCCGGCTCCGGCGACACATCAGCGCTTGGAGTACTGAGATGCCTTACGGGCCTTCTTCAGGCCGTACTTCTTGCGCTCGACGGCGCGAGCGTCACGCGTCAGGAAGCCGGCACGCTTGAGCGCGGGGCGATCCTCGGCGGTGACCTCGATCAGAGCGCGGGCGATGGCGAGACGCAGGGCGCCTGCCTGGCCCGAGGGGCCGCCACCGGTCAGGAGAGCGGTGATGTCGAACGACTCCGTGCGCTCGACCATGACCAGCGGAGCCTTGATCAGCTGCTGGTGCACCTTGTTCGGGAAGTAATCCTCGAGGGTGCGGCCGTTCAGCTTGAACTCACCGGTGCCGGGGGTCAGGCGGACGCGGACGACCGCCTCCTTACGGCGACCGACGGTCTGGACCGGACGATCGATGACGATCGGGGCCTGCGGAGCAGCCTCGTACGACTCGACGACCTCGGTCTCGGTGGTGTACTCCGAGACGTCGTCTGCCACGGCCTCGACAGCCTCGACGGCCTCGTTGAAGTCTTCGTTGCTCACTGGGCGACCTGCTTGATCTCGAACGGCACCGGCTGCTGCGCGGTGTGGGGGTGGGTCGGGCCTGCGTAGACCTTCAGCTTGCCCGCGATGGCGCGGCCCAGCTTGTTCTTCGGGAGCATGCCGGTGACGGCCTTCTCCACCAGGCGATCGGGGTTCTTCTCGAGAACCTCGCCGACCGAACGGGACTTGAGGCCACCCGGGTGTCCGGAGTGGTGGTACAGGAACTTGTCCGTACGCTTGTTGCCGCTGATGGCAACCTTGTCGGCATTGATGATGACGACGAAGTCGCCGCCGTCAACGTGCGGTGCAAAGGTGGGCTTGTGCTTGCCGCGGAGCAGGTTTGCTGCCTGCACGGCAAGGCGACCGAGCACCACGTCTGTGGCGTCGATGACGTGCCAGGTACGGGTCACGTCTCCGGCCTTCGGGGAATACGTAGGCACAGAACTTCCTCGTCTGTTCGTTTCTGCTGCTGGCCGAGTGTGCTGCGCTGACGGTTCTCGGCGGCCAGTTGAGACCCGAGAACCACCCCTCCCCGCGCTCGAAGGCACGGTAAGAGACGGCACACCGACGTAGAACGATACCGGCTGGGACCGACCAGGGTCAAAGTGCCGTTACTCGGCGAGGGCGTCGGCCAGCTTCTCGACCGCCCAGGTCACGTCCTCACGCGAGATGACGAGCGGCGGCGCGATCCGGATCGTGCCCTCGTGTGCGTCCTTCGCCAGCACCCTCCGGGCCAGCAGCCGCTCGCAGATCACCCGTGCCGACGGCTGCCCGGACGCCAGCTGGACGCCGGCCCACAGGCCACGGCCCCGGACCTCGGCGACGCAGTCCCCCGGCAGCTCCGCGAGCAGCGCGTGCAGATGTCGCCCGAGCTCACGGCTGCGCCGCTGGTAGTCACCGGTCTCGAGCAACCGCACGACACCGCTTCCCACGGCGCAGGCGAGCGCGTTCCCGCCGAACGTGCTGCCGTGCTGACCGGGGTGGATGACATCCATGACGTCGCGGTCGGCGACCACCGCGGACACCGGGACCAGTCCACCGCCGAGCGCCTTGCCGAGGATGTAAACGTCAGGGACAACCCCCTCGTGATCGCACGCGAACGTCTCCCCCGTCCGGCCCAGGCCGCTCTGGATCTCGTCGGCGAGCATCAGGATGCCGCGGGCGTCGCACAGCCGACGCACACCGGCCAGGTATCCGTCCGGCGGCACCAGCACGCCCGCCTCCCCCTGGATCGGCTCGACGAGTATGGCGACGGTGTTCTCGGTGATCGCGTCCGCCACCGCATCGACACTGCCGTACTCGACGGACGGGAACCCCGGCGGGAATGGCCCGAAACCGTCCCTGGCATCCGGATCCGACGAGAACCCGACGACGCCGATCGTGCGGCCGTGGAAGTTCCCCGAACAGGTGATGATCTCGGCGCGATCGTGCGGCACGCCCTTGACGTCGTATCCCCACTTGCGGGCCAGTTTCAGTGCGGTCTCCACCGCCTCGGCGCCCGTGTTCATCGGCAGGACCGCATCCTTGCGGCACAGCCGCGCGACGTCGGCGCAGAACTGCGCGAACCGGTCATGCTGGAACGCGCGACTGGTCAGGGTGAGCCGACCGATCTGTTCACGCGCGATCTCGACCAGTTCGGGGTGCGCATGCCCGAAGTTCAGCGCCGAGTATCCGGCCAGGACATCGAGGTAGTCGACTCCGTCGATGCCCCGGACCCACGCACCGGACCCGGACTCGATGACCACCGGGAGCGGGCTGTAGTTGTGAGCACTGTGCATGTCGGCGCGGGCGAGTTCCGCCCTCGTCGCCGCCGTCACCGGCACGAGTTCGGCGTCGAGGTGATGTCCCGTCGTCATAAGGTCCGCCTCCCGGCCCGGCGCCAGGCGCCACTGCTTTCGGGTCAGGCCAGTATCCGCCGACCGGCCGTCGGCGGCAATCGTTCTCACCTGAACATGCGTGTGCCCCGACGGCTCTCCTTCCGTCGGGGCACACGCGTCAGACGTAGCGGACTACGCCCAGCTCTTGGCGGCGGCGTTGTTCACGTCCCGCATGTCCGAGTTGCCCTGGCCGACGACACGGCCGACGGCGTCGAGAACCTGGTTGAGCTCGAGCGCCGCGCCGTCCCACTTGGCCTGGTGCTCCTGGTACGCGTCGGATGAAGAGGCGTCCCAGTCCACAACCATCTGGGCGACGGCCTTCTTGAGATCCTCCAGCTTCCCGTTCATCTCACTCTGAAGGCCGTCGATCCGCTGCTGAAGCGCCTCGATCTCGCCGAACGAATAATGGATGGGGGTGCTCATGACTGCTCCTGTCGGTAAAGGTCTGCGAATTCAGGCGATCGAGATACTCAAGACATGTTCAGGCTGCTCGCGACGTTGTTGATCGCCGCGGTGTGATCCTGCTGCGTCGTATCGAACTGCACGCTGTTCGCCTTGATGTTCTCGCTGATCGACTGCAGCGCATCATTGAGCTTCTTGGAGCTGCCGTCCCACTGCTCCATGAGGTTCTGGAACGCGCCCGCAGCGCCGCCACCCCAGCTACCACGGATCCCGTCGACCTCGGCCCGAATGCGTCCGAGCAATCCGTCGAGGTCGCCCTTCATCTCGCCGACACGACGAGAGGTGGCCTCCATCGTCTCGGTTGTGGCCTTCAACTGATCCTGTCCGCCCACTTCGAACTCCTTCGGATGCGCTCGGCATCGTTGTCCCACTTCCGCGTCCGGCCACCGATCCCCCCAGGGACTCGTCGCAGCCAGTTCGCGCCTACATCTGGTTGGACGCATGCGTGCGCCGATTCGGTTCCATTCGTCCCGAAACTTTTTCCGTGACCCTCACTCTCGCGGGGCGCCTCTCAGGCCTACCCGACCGTGACACCGCCGACGGCCTGCTCGCACGACCCGGCGGCCGCGTCCCAATCGCCGTCGAGGAACCGGCAGCCGACACTGACCTGGGCGTCGTTCTCGACGAGCACGTACCACCGCACCCCGGTTCGTTCATCCGGCGACTCCAGGTACGAGATGACAGGGCGGCCGGCGAACTCGATCTCGGAGACGAACTGCGAGAACGGACTGTCCGGGCCGCGCTCGGCCATCCGTTGCTCGAGAGAGTGCGCCACTGCCACCAGATCGGACCCCGCCGCCAACTCGGTGGGCATCACGATGACACGGCGGTCAGCCTCGCCGTCGGGCACCAGATCGAGCCGCCCCGGCTGTCCCGCCCGCGCCCGCCACGAATCCGGCACCGCGACACTCACCCGACCGACCTCGAAGCGCTGCAGGGATTCCGCCGAGGCGGACGCCCCAGGCTCCCGCGCCTGCCAGAGCGCGGCCGCACCGGCACCGAGGCCCAGTACCAGCGCTACCGCTGCGGCGACGATGATGATGATGCGTCGTCCCCTCCAACCGTGCGGCCGGGGCCGCCCCGGCGACGGCGTCGAAGCCACCTGCTGCCACACCACGGCGTCCGGTGCGGGGCCGGGTGCAACGCTTCCTGGTTCGGTGACCGGAACCGACACCAGGACCGCGTCGGACACCGCCGACACCTCTGATTCGATTCCTGTGCAGACTGTTTCGGCAACCGCCGCCTGTTCGTCCGCACCAATCACCAGGACCACATCGGGCGCGCGGTCCCCACCGATCGCGCGGACCGCGTGGCCGATCGCGCGGACCCGATCGGAGTCCTCGAGCAGATCGAGAATCCCGATGTCCGACAGCAGCTCGCAGGCAACGATCCTCGGTTCACCACGCTCGTCGCGCTCGACCAGCACGACCGTCGTCGACAACGGGCCGCACTCGACGACACTCCATCGTCGGACGGCGTCGGGACACGGCGCCGAGAACGCGAGGGGAAGCATCTGCACCTCGTGGGCGGACCGACGGGTCGCCGATTCCAGGACCGCACACCGGGTGGCTCCCCAGTGCGAGGGATGGAACACGGTGGCCGTCGCGACGAATCCCATTCCGCCGAGCGCGGCTTCGAACGCTCGTCGAATAGCGGCGGCCGCCACGTCCACGGTCGCGACCGTGTGGCCACCCACCGACATGTAATCGTCGTCGATGCACTCGACGACGCCCTGAACCGAATCGTCGGGGACCCTGACGGCCCCGCGTGCGGATCCCACCCACACGGCGCCGTCCGTGAGGTGGACACGAACGACGGCACCCGGGCCGGTCACAGCGGCGGAAGCCAGGCGACCTGCATCAGCGACGTCCCGCTGCGCGCAACGAAAGTGCCTCGGCCCTGGGGTTGCTCGCTCGGGCGTACGGTACCGAGGAGATTGCCCTCGTCACGGCTGCCACTCATCACCATGCCCGCCGGCACCAGGTCACGCATCCTCGCGATCACCGGTTCGTACAGCGCGCGCGACGCACCGCCGGACCGCCGAGCGATGATCAGGTGCAGGCCGAGGTCCTTCGCGTGTGCGAGGTAGTCGATGAGCGGCGTCAGCGGATTGCCGCTGGACGTCGCGACGAGATCGTAGTCGTCGACGACGACGTAGATCTCGGGCCCCGACCACCACGACCGTTCGCGGAGCTGCTGCTGCGTAGTATCGGGCCCAGGCATACGGCTCGCCAGGATCCCTGCCAGATCATTCATCATGGTCGTGAAAGTGGTTGCCGAAGCGGCATATCCGGCGAGGTGATCGCCCTCCACTACGCCGAGCATGGTGCGTCGGTAGTCGCCGATGATCAGCTTCGCCTGCTGCGACGTGTTCGACTCCATCAGGCCCAGACAGATGCCGCGCAGCAACGTCGTCTTGCCGCACGCGCTGTCACCGAACATCAGGAAGTGCGGTTGATCGGCGAAGTCGAGGTACACGGGTGCGAGTTCCGCCTCGTCGATCCCGATCGGTACCGCCAGGCACGCCCCGCTGCGCGCGCTGCCCTCCGGCCATCGTCCGGCCGCGGCGGCGAGGAGATCCTCCCGGGACAGCCGGTCCGGCAGCATCCGCACCCGCGGCGCAGCGGGACCCGAGCCCGCACCGGGGCGCACGCCGAGCCGCGCGACCGCATTCGCGACGCCCGCGCCGAGATCGTCACTACGGGAGGCGCCGTCGAGTCTGGGAAGGGCGGTGAGCAGGTGCAGGCCGTCACGGGTGATACCTCGACCGGGTCGGCCTGCGGGCACCAGCATCGCCTTGGCGCGGCCGACGTCGGAGTCGGTCGGATCTCCCAGGCGCAGCTCGATTCTCGTGCCGAGCTGGTCCTTGAGGGCCGGGCGGATGTCGGCCCAGCGCGGGGTCGCGAGCACGACGTGGACGCCGAACGAGAGTCCCTGCCCGGCCAGTGCACTGATCTGCGCCTCGAGGGCCTCGAAGTCCTGGCGGATACTCGGCCATCCGTCGACGACGAGGAAGACGTCCCCGAACGGGTCCTGCGCGGCGCCCACTGCGGCCGCGCCGGTCTCGGCCGAGCCACGCAGTCGCCGGAATTCCGCCATCGACTCGATGCCGAGTTCCCGGAAACGGCGTTCGCGTTGACGCACGAGGGTCGCCATCTCCGCGACCGTGCGTCGGACCAGATCGACGTCGAGCCGGTTGGCGACGGATCCGACGTGCGGGAGCCCCGCCAGACCGGAGAGCGTGCCACCGCCGAAGTCCAGGCAGTAGAACTGCACCTGCCGCGGCGAGTGCGTCGCCGCCATCGACATGATCAGGGTCCGCAGCAGGGTCGACTTACCGGACTGCGGACCGCCGACCACCGCGACGTTGCCGGTCGCTCCGGACAGGTCGGCAACCAGCAGATCCCGCCGCTGGTCGAACGGCCGATCGATCACGCCGATCGGTGTGCGCAGCGAACTGACGTCGGGGACCGGGTCGGTCAGCGCGGACGGCGGCAGGATCCGGTCGAGGGTGGGCGCGATGTCCAGCGGCGGCAACCACACCTCGTGTGCGGACGGACCGCGGCCGCGAATGCGGTCGACGAGAACCTCGAGGACCGAACGTGGATCGGTCTCGCCCTCCCACACGGGGTCGGGCTCGATCGGAACGATCGGTTCGTCGACGACGGGCACGGCGACCGGTGCGGCGGTGAACACCCGCGGGCGCAGGTCCGCCGTGGACGCCACCGCGTGCGCCGATCGGCGCACGCGCTCGGACTCGTACGGACCCGACACGTAGGACGCGGCGAACCGAACGATCTCCGCCGAATCGCACTTGAGATACCCGGCGCCCGGCGAGGCCGGGAGGTGGTAGGCGTCGGGCACACCGAGGACTGTCCGGGACTCGTTGGCCGAGAACGTCTTCAGACCGATCCGGTACGACAGGTGGCTGTCGAGGCCGCGCAGCTTGCCCTCCTCGAGCCGCTGACTCGCCAACAGCAGGTGCATGTGCAGCGATCGGCCGAGCCGCCCGATCGCGACGAACAGGTCGGCGAACTCGGGCTGCTGACTGAGCAACTCGGAGAACTCGTCGACGACGATGAACAGGGCCGGCAGCGGCGCGAGGTCTGCGCCGGCGCTGCGGGCCTTCTCGTAGTCGGTGACGTTCGCGAAATTGCCCGCGGCCCGCAACACTTCCTGTCGCCGGTTCATCTCACCCGCGAGCGCATCCTTCATCCGATCGACCATCGCCAGTTCCTCGGCGAGGTTCGTGATGACCGCCGCGACGTGTGGGGCCTCGTCGAGCCCGAGGAACGTCGCGCCGCCCTTGAAGTCGACGAGGACCAGATTGAGCGCCTCTGGCGAGTGCGTCGCGAGCAACCCGAGAACCAGCGTCCGCAGGAACTCCGACTTGCCCGACCCTGTCGCGCCGATGCACAGGCCGTGCGGCCCCATGCCGTTCTCGGCGGCCTCCTTGAGGTCGAGTTCGACGGGGCTGCCGTCCACCCCGACGCCGATGGGCACCCGGAGCCGGTCCCGGCCTTGCCTGGGCACCCACGCGCGGGCGGGGTCGAACTGCCCGATGTCCCCGAGCCCGAGCAGATGGCTCCATCCCGCAGCGACCGGAGCGCCACCGTCGTCGCCGACGTCGGCCGCGGCCCGACTCGCGATCCGGTACGGCGCCAGCCGACGGGCCGCGGACAGTGCCTGCTGCGGGGTGAGCGTGTCCACCGCGGCAAACGTCTCGGTCCCCGCCCCGCCGCGGGCACCGAGGGAACCGTCTGCGGCCACCAACTGCAGTCCGCGGGTCGCGGTGAGCCGGGGACAGTAGCCGCTGAGGTCCAGCAGCGTCACCGAGTCGAGGCCTCCGTCGGTGACCGCACCGCTGTCGCCGTCGAGGATTCCCCCGTCGATCACGACGACGATCTGCGGCACCCCCGCGGTCGGCGGCGCACTCCGCGAGAATCGTCCGCGCATCGAGAACTGCGGGCCGAGGGCCGATTCCAGCTCGATCACCGATCCGTAGACCATGCGAGCGGAACCCACCCCGTCGAGCGAATCCGGATGCTGGGCGTGGGGCAGCCACTTCGCCCACTCCCATTCCGGGGCGGTGTCCGGGCCGCACACGATCGCGATCTGCAGGTGGTCGGGTCCGTGGAACGTGCACAGCTGGAGCAGCATCGCGCGGACCAGTCCTCGCGCGTCGTCCCGGTCGCCGTCGATCGAGATCGCCGCGAATCCGCGGAGCGAGACCGCTGTCGGCAGCTCCGGAACCACGGAGTGCGCGCGGACGAACCGGCGCAGCGACACCGCCGAAACCGGCTCGAGGTCCTCGACGGGACCGGTCTCCGGTGGGATCAACCGTGTCGCCAGTCGTTGACTCCCCCGCCCCACCCGCACGTGGCCGTAGTCGGGATCGGTGATCCGGCGCTCCCACATCCGGCCGGTTCCCGAGAGCGTCCACAACGCCTGCGGGTCGGGATGGCTCCATTCGAGGGCCTTGCGCTGTTGCCGCCCGGTATCGAGGGCGTCGCGTCGAAGCTGATCGAGATACCGCAGGTAGTCCTTGCGCTCCTCGTTGGCCTCGGCCGCCTTCGCTCCCCCGCCGCGCCCGGATCCCGCGAGCATGCCGAGCATCGACACCATCATCATCACGGGGAACAGGAGCGACATCGGATTCGCCGACATCCCGGACGTGAACATCAATGCCACCATGCCCACCATGGCGGCGACCATCACGAGCGGGAGCAGCTTCGTCACCAGGTTGCCGGGGGTGATCCGGGGGATCTCGGGCGGAGTCTGCAGGCTCACCTCGCCACCCGGCGTACGCGGCGCCTCACGACGTGCCTTCCGCACGAAATGCGCGGTGCCCATGCTTCCACCCCCAGTGAAATGCCAGTCCTCGCGCGGTCGGCCGATTCGACCGGACCGAGTCACCCCCCACGGGCTCCGGACTCGCGATCTGTGAAGCTACAGTACGGCGCCGACAACGCGTGGTAGAGGCCCGACGTCGAGTAGCGGTACAGTGCCGATGTTTCGAAACGAGCGGTTCGGGTGGGGATCCGGACCGCGGAATCCGGGGGGATGAGCGTGACAGTTCTGCATGCCGGGCACTCGGCCGGTGCAGCTACCGGTTCACGGCCGCGGGGAGCGGCCGACCTGTGTCGACTGACGATTCTGGCGCCGCACACACAGATCGATCTCGCCCTCCCGAACACGGTTCCCGTCGAACTGCTGATCCCGGGCATCGCCGACCTCGTCGATCGCCACAGTGCCGCAAACGACTTCGATGTCGCCGGCGAACGCACGGAACCGGCGCGGTGGACCCTCGCGCGACTGGGGCAGCCACCGCTCTCGCCGGCGCTGAGCCTGCGCGAGCACGGGGTGCTCGACGGCGAACTCCTCGTGTTCGACAGCATCGAGGCCGGGTCTCCCCCACCGCTGTTCGACGACATCATGTACAACGTGGCGGTCGCCGACACCGGCCACACCCGCGCCTGGACTCCGCGGATCGCACGCCTGACCGGGTCCGCCCTCGCGATCGCCGCGACGGTCGCCGGGTCGTTCGCGCTGCTGCAGACCGACGGCGCCACCGAATCCCTCGTGGGCGCGGTGTGTGCACTGGTGACGATGGTCCTGTTCGTGGTCGCCGGGGCGGTCGTGAGCAGGGTCTACGGTGACACGGCCGCGGCCCTGACGCTGAGCACCGCCGCGCTGCCGACGGCATTCGCGGCCGGTGCGCTGCTCGTTCCCGGCGACCGCGGTGCGCCCCATGTTCTCCTGGGGCTGGTCATGGTCGGTGCCACCGCGGTACTCGCTCTGCGCACCGCGGGGGTCGGGTACGGCGTGTTCACCGCGGCCGCGACGGTCTCGCTGATCGGGTCCGGCACCGCGCTGGTGGCGACGCTGACCGACCAGTCGCCGCGCGCGGTCGGATCGATGCTCGTCGGCGCCGCACTGATCGGTCTCGTGTTCGCGGCGCGGGTGGCGATGCTGCTCGCCAAGCTCCCACTGCCGCCGGTGCCCGCCCCCGGTACGTCGGTCGACCCGGCGGAGGACGACCCCGACGATGCCCGCAAGGTCCCGTCGTTCGAGTCCGTCGCCACCCGAGCGGACCGCGCGCGGCGTTACCTCACCGGGTTGGTCTGCGCGATGACCCTGCTCACGGCGTCCGGTGCACTGCTGGCCTCCGTCCCGACGTCGGCGTCCGGGATCTACTGGCCGGGGACCGGACTGGCCCTGGCCGCGGCGACCGTGCTGATGTTCCGCGGACGGACCTACACCTCCGCGGAGCAGGCGGTGCCGTTGGTCGGCGGCGGCGGCGCGATCGTCGTCCTGCTGTGTGCCGGCACGGCGTTCGCCGTCCCCGCCGCGGCGCTGGGACTGTTCGCCGTCTCGGTGATGGTCGTCACCGCGGCCCTCGCCCTGGGAATCGTCGCGCCACAACGGAACTTCTCGCCCGTCCAACGGCGCGTCGCCGAGTTGGTCGACTACGCCGTGATCGCCACCGTTGTCCCACTGGTCTGCTGGGTGTCCGGGCTCTTCGCCGCCGTCCGGGGACTGTGAGCCCGGCCGTGAACCGGGGCCGACGACGTCGGTGGTCGGGCGCCTCCGCGGTGACCGCGATGGTTGCCCTGACGGCGACGATCGGCACGGGTGTGGGCGGGGCCGCCGTCCCGGCTCCGATCGATCCCGGCAAGCTGCCGGCGCGTACGCGACCGGCACCGTTGGCACCGACCGAGCAGCGCAACGCGTGCGCGACGGCACTGCCGATGAAGGAGAGCCCCGAGGTGCCGCTGCCGCAGCGCACCATGGACTTCGCGTCGGTGTGGCCGCTGACCCGCGGCGCCGGCCAGGTGATCGCGGTCATCGACACCGGAGTGTCACGACACCCCCGGCTGCCACAGCTGACGGCGGGCGGCGACTACGTCTCGAACGGCGACGGGGCCGGCGACTGCGATGCCCACGGCACCATCGTGGCCGGGCTGATCGCGGCCGCGCCCGTTCCCGGCTCCGGTTTCGCCGGAGGCGCACCGGACGCGCGGATCGTCACCATCCGCCAGTCCAGCGCCAACTTCTCTGAGGTCCGCCGCAACGAGGACCCGAACGACGTGCAGAACTCGAGTGGCTACGGCAACACCCAGACCATGGCGATGGCCGTGCGTGAGGCCGCGGACGCGGGCGCGACCGTCATCAACATCTCGGAAGTGGCGTGCCGTTCGGCGGCGGACGGCATCGGCGATCAATCCCTCGGCGCCGCGGTCCAGTACGCGGCGACCGTGAAGAACGCGGTCGTCGTCGCGGCCGCCGGAAACTACCAATCCGGCGGGTGCACCGCCCAGAACCCGCCGGCCGACCCCCTCGATCCGAACGCCGATCCGTGGGATTCGGTATCCACCATCGCGACCCCGGCGTGGTACGACGACTATGTGCTGACCGTCGGATCGGCGGATCCGGACGGGTCGGCATCGAGCTTCAGCCTCGGCGGGCCCTGGGTGGACATTGCGGCCCCCGGTACCGGCATCGTCTCGCTCAGCCCGGACGGGCGCGGTCAGACCAGCGCATGGTTGACCTCACAGGGACAGCAGAGTCCCTTCGCCGGAACGAGTTTCGCCGCACCACTGGTCTCGGCCACCGTCGCCCTCGTCCGGGCCCGCTTCCCGCAGCTCACCGCACAGCAGGTGATCGAGCGGATCGAGGCCACCGCGCACGCACCGGCCGAGGGGTGGAATCCCTTCGTCGGGCACGGCGTCGTCGACCCGGCCGCCGCCGTCAGTGCCGATCTTCCGCTCGACGGCGGCGCGGCCGGCGGACCCGTCTCGGTCCCGGTGGCGGCCCCGCAACCGGTCGAGGAGGACACGCGGCCGCGCACGGTGGCGCTGGCCGCGACCGGTGGGATCGTCGCGGTGGCGATGCTCGGCGTACTCGCCTCGTTTCCACTGCGCCGGCGGCGCAAGTAGATTCCGGCGCCGGCGGCGCAAGTAGATTCCTGCGCCGGCGGCGCAAGTAACCGCAAGTAACTGCGGCGCCGGTCAGTTCCCCGCCGCGACCGGTGCAGGGTTGCTGTCGGGTGCGATGCCGTCGTGGGCGACGAGGGCTTCCTCGCGGCCGAGTGTCGGTCCGGGGGCGAGGAGTTCGACGATCCGCCACGGCGCCGGGGCGCCCGGGGTGTCGAAGCCGAGTGCCTTGGCCGCGTCGGCGTTCTTCACGCCGTACCGGACGCCGGTGTCCGCCACGAAGAACATGCCGCCCTTGCGGGAGCTGCCGGATTCGAGGCCGGTCGTCTGCACGAATCCGCTACTGCCGGGGCTCACGTACACCTCGTCGGCGTTGTCACCGGGCCCGTCCGCCTGTGCCAATCGGACGGTCCGCGCCTGGTCCGGGATCGGCAGGGCGCGGCCGGCCGAGACCGTGAGCACCGCGTCGACCCGGCCGGACTCGTCACCCGCGGCGGCGCCCTGGGGAGTCCAGGTGAGGCAGCTGACCGGGTCGTCGGCCGCCTCCACGAGCCGCGGCGGGACGCTCGGGAAGGTCGAGACGTCGAGGCCGTGCACGGTGGGTACGTCGGCGAGGGCATCGGGCGTGACCGCGGCCATCTCCGACTGTCCCTGCGAGTCGGAGAACTGGATGAGGAACGCGGTCGCGGCGCTGATCTCCTGCACACCGTCGCGCAACACCACGTAATAGTGGGCGTCGTCGCCGCGCATGACTTTGACGACGGAACCTATTGTCCGTCCGGCCATTCCGAATGACGGGGTGTTCCCAGCGTCCTCGATGTGGGGCGGCGTGATCGGCAGCGCCTCGGGGATCGCGTTGAGCATGCCCCGGCTGACCGGGCGTGGCCGCGCACCTTCGAGTCCCAGGGCCCGGGCCACCGCCTGGTCGTTCAGGTCGATCGGAGCGCGGCGGCCGTCGTACACCAGGAACGTCTCGTCGGAGTGGGATACCAGCAGCGCCTCGTCCGTGTCGAGTCGACCCGCGCGCTCACTCCATGTCGGTTCGCCGACAGCCACCGTGGTTGTGACGGAACGGCTTCCGCCCGGCGCCACCGTGTCGCACACCGTCCAGGACTGTCCGTCGGCACCGCCGCCGTCGGGTAGCGCGGACGGTGCCCCGGGAATCCCGACGAGGGCACCACGAGGGCGCGTGTCGATCTCGGATTCCTTGATCATCACCGGGCGGGCCGACTCGCCGATCACGAGCCGCGCCGACGCCAGATTCAACACGGGGTGCAGCGTGCCGTTCATGACGACAAACATTGCACCCGAACTCTTTCCGACGACGATCGAGGCGTCGCCGATCTTGTCCTGCGGCCGGATCAGCGCGAGAGCCGCGCACGCCGCAAGGCCGAGGCACGCCACGACCACACCGACCGCGAGCGCCCGCGACTGCGAGCGCATCGGGTCGTGCAGCATGCGCACGTCCCGCCGGACGAGCGCGTGTTCCATGCGACGAACCAGGAATCGATACCCGCTGACCTGCCATCGCGTAGTCGGCTGTGCTGCCATGTTCCCTCCCCCATGAGGCGCACGCTACGGACCCACACAGTACAGTTCGCGTGAAAACACACTTCGGCGGTCGACTACTCGGTCCGTCTGGTTCAGGTATCGGGGAGGATCCGTGGACCAATTCCGTGCCCGACGCCGTCGGCACACGCCCGCCGTACTGGTGGCGACCGTGATCGTCGCACAGGTTCTCGCGGCCGTCGCGTGCCTGCTCGCGCTGCTCGCCGGGCTGCCGCTGTGGGCCGCGGTCGTCACAGCCGTCGTCGCCGGCGCCATGATGTTCGTGCGGGTCGGTGGCCGCATGACGTTGTCCTGGGCCGAGGCGGCGTGGCTCTTCGTGCGCAACCGGCGGCCCGCCGCGGGGCACTCCGCGGACTTCCGTTCGCCCGGCGAGTCCGTGGGGTTGCACTGGGTCGACGGCCAGGTCCAGGCGGTCGTGGAACTGCTCCCACCGCAGCGGGGCTGGACCCGGATCACGCGCGAGGCGTTCGATTCGGGCGAGCACGTTCCGGTTTCGGCCCTCGCCGACTGCCTCGAGCAGCACGACGTCAGCCTGAGCGGAATCGACATCGTCAGCCACGGCAGTCGCGCGGTCTCCGGCACTCCGGCTGCCGACGTGTACGACAGCCTCGTCGGACCACTGCCCGCCGCCGCGCAGCGCAGCGTGTGGATCGTCCTGCGCTTCGATGCGGCCGACCACGTGGAATCGATCGCCCGCAGGGGCGGCGGCGAGGAGGGTGCGTCGCGCACCGTGGCCGTCGCGGCACGTCGGGTGGTCCGGGCGCTCGCCGACGCCGGGTGCCGCTCACGCATCCTGACGGCGTCCGAGATCGAGTCGGCCGCGGCACGCATCTGCCGCGGTGTCCATCCGGTCGCGATGGACCAGGACTGGTCCCACGTGCCGTTGCCGGGGGTGTTCAACGTCGGCAACGCAGTCGATCCCGGACATCTCTCACGGGAGGTGCTCACCGCCGTGTGGGCGGCGCCGAGTCTCGGGACCACCGTGGCAGTTCGCCTGCGCCCGTCGGGCCGACCGGGATCCGTGCGGGCCGGCGCAGCCTTCCGGCGAACGGTACGGAGCGCACCGGAACGTCTCGGCATTCCCGGCACGATCTCGATGCAGGGTCGCCACCGCGACGCCCTGTTGTCGCACCTACCCACGTCCTCGCCCGAACTCGACGGCCTGACGCCGATGTCCGAGTTCGACCGGGCGGATCTCGACGCACTCGCACTGCCCGTCGCGGGCTGCGGCCAGCTCGTGGGCTCCGACGCACACGGGCACGCGGTGACGGCCCGAGTCACCGGACGCGGCGTCGGCGACGTGTACATCGCCGGCGAGCTGTATCTGGCTCAGCAAATGGTCTTCCGGGCGGTCGCGACCGGCGCCCGCGTCCTGGTCCACACCGATCGCCCACACGCGTGGGCGACGCTGATCGGTACCGTCGCAACCCCGACCCGACTACGCGCGGCGGCCGAATCCTCGTGGTCCGATACGGGATTCGACACGATCATCGTGGACGGCGTCCCGGCCCCGCCTACGCGGGCCGGCGTCACGACCATCCATCTCCACAGCCATCCGCAGCAGTGGCCGTCGACGGCCCCGCACCTGACGATCGTGCAGCCGGGAGCGGCCGGCGATCGGGTGGTGCTGACCACCGGCGACCGCCACGTCGAACTGGCGTTGGTAACGATCTCGTCCGAGACCGCATTCATCGGGCGCGGACGCACCCCCGCGGGACTGGCCGCCGCCCGTTGAACGTCAGCCCGGATACGGTCTCCGCTCGCGCTGTGACCGGAGGGCGTCGGCCCACCACTCCAGCTGCGTGAGCATCCGCTCGGCGGCATCGTTCGCGGCGCCGTCGTCCGGGTCGAAATGTTTGCGGGCCTGGTGAAAACTGACGGCCTCCCGGATCGACACCATGTGCACTTCGGCCACGACCTGACGAAGTTGCTCCACTGCGCGCAGCCCGCCCGACATTCCGCCGTACGCGACGAACCCGATCGGTTTGGCCCGCCACTCGTACTTGACGGTGTCCAGCGCGGTCTTGAGCGCCGCCGGGTATCCGTGGTTGTACTCGCTCGTCACCACCACGAACGCATCGGCGTTCCCGATACGTTCGGTGAACCGCTCGACGTCGGACGTGTGCGAAAGATCCTGGGGCAGAGCCGCATCTGCGAGATCGAGGACGGAGGTGTCGAAGGCGTCGCGCACACGGGCCCGCTCGACGAACCAGTCCACGACCACCGGCGCGAACCGCCCGGCGCGGACACTGCCCACGATCACTTCCAGTCGCAGCGGCCGGATCGGTTCGGTCATCGGCACACTCCCTTCCCGGTCCGATCCTAGAGCGCGCGGTCAGAGTCCGCGGGTCAGCAGGATCGCCAGCTCCTGGTAGGCCTGGGCGTCGTCGAGGCCGGTCGAGGCCGCCACCTGACGCTGCTGGATCCGCACCATCGCGGCCGCCGCGATGTCGCCGACGAACGCCGCGTGCGCGTCGCGAAGTTCGGCGGCGGCGACGCCCTCGGTGATGAGTTCCTGCACCCGACGCGCCGCGAACCGCGTGTTGCGCTCGTACACCTCGCGCGCCGCCGAGTCACCCGCGAGATCCTCCATGAACCGCGCCGACGCCGGCCGCAGCTGTTCCCCCACCGCCTCCAGGTACATCCGGATCCGTTCGCGGGCACCGACTGCACCGGCGAGGCTCGCCTCGACCCGGTCTGTAGCGCCTCGGAAGAAGTGCACCGTAGCCGCCCGCACCAGCTGTTCCTTGCTGTCGGCAAGCCGATACAACGTGGACTTGGAGCAGTGCAGGCGTGCCGCGAGATCGTCGAGCGTGAGGTGCGCGAACCCCTCCACGAGGATGAGATCCACGAGCGCGTCGAACAGCGCGAGGCGTCGCGCCGTCATCTTCACCGGGGTTGCCATACGCGAAACAGTACTGCAGTATCGATCTCAGTACTACTTTCCGCTCTCGGTCCACCATGAGGAGACCACCGTGCCCGTCGAACGCCTGCTGCCCACCCAGGAAGCCCACGACCTGATCGACCTCACCCGCGAGGTCGCCGACAAGGTGCTGGCGCCGATCGTCGACGAACACGAGAAGAACGAGACGTTCCCCGACGGCGTCTTCCCCGCCCTCGGCCGTGCCGGACTGCTGAGCCTGCCGTACCCCGAGGAGTTCGGCGGCGGCGACCAACCCTACGAGGTGTACCTGCAGGTCCTCGAGGAGATCGCGGCCCGATGGGCGGCCGTGGCCGTCGCGACGAGCGTGCACAGCCTGTCGTGCTTCGCGCTCGCCACCCACGGCACCGACGACCAGAAGGCGAAGTGGCTGCCCGACATGCTCGGCGGCGAGACCATCGGCGCCTACAGTCTCTCCGAACCCCAGGCCGGCTCCGACGCCGCGGCGCTGACGTGCCGGGCAACCGAAGTGGACGGCGGATTCCGGATCAACGGCAGCAAGGCGTGGATCACCAACGGCGGTCGGGCGGACTTCTACACCCTGTTCGCCCGCACGAGCGACGAAGGCGCCCGCGGCATCTCGTGCTTCCTCGTTCCGAAGGGCACCGAGGGACTGAGCTTCGGCAAGCCGGAGGAGAAGATGGGCCTGCGCGCGGTCCCCACCACCGCCGCACACTACGACGACGCCTTCGTCCCTGGCGAGCGACTGATCGGCAAGACCGGACAGGGCCTGCCCATCGCGTTCAGCGCGCTGGACTCGGGCCGCCTCGGCATCGCTGCGGTGGCGGTCGGACTCGCACAGGGCGCCCTCGACGACGCCGTCGCATACGCCAAGGAGCGCAAGGCTTTCGGCAAGCGGATCATCGACCACCAGGGTCTGGGCTTCGTGCTCGCCGACATGGCGGCCGCCGTCGACTCGGCGCGCGCCACCTACATCGACGCCGCCCGCCGCCGCGACGCTGGTCTGCCCTACTCCCGGAATGCCTCCGTCGCGAAGCTCATCGCGACCGATGCGGCCATGAAGGTCGCAACCGACGCGGTCCAGGTGTTCGGCGGCTACGGCTACACCCAGGACTTCCCCGTCGAGCGGTACATGCGCGAAGCGAAGATCACGCAGATCTTCGAGGGCACCAACCAGATTCAGCGACTGGTCATCGCCCGCCAGCTCGCGGGCTGACGCTCAGCCGCCGCAACATCCGAGGCTGCCCGGATCGATCGCACTGCGCGTCTCCCGGGTGGCCTCGTTGCGTGCGGCGAGATCCTCGTCGGCGGGATAGTCGACCCGGACCAGCGAAAGTCCGTGTGCCGGAGCGACGGCCACGGCGCTGGCACGTTCACGCTCGGAGAGCAGACCCGTCATCCAGTCGACCGTGCGACGGCCCTCGCCGACTGCCAGCGCGGCGCCGACCAGACTGCGCACCATCGACCAGCAGAAAGCGTCGGCGGTGACGAACGCCGTCAACTCGTGACCTGATTGTTCCCAATCGAAGCGCTGGAGTTCGCGCACCGTTGTCGCGCCCTCCCGCCGCTTGCAGAACGCGGCGAAGTCGTGCAGCCCGAGCAGCCGCGACGAGGCCGCCCGCATCGCGTCGACGTCCACATTCTTCGGCCACGCGACCGTATCGCGGGCCCGCAACGGATCGACGCCGTACGGTGCCGTCGTGAGGCGGTACTCGTAGTGTCGGCGGATCGCGGAGAACCGCGCATCGAAGTGCTCTGGCGCAAAGGAGACGTTCTTGACCCGCACGTCGCGCGGGAGGAAACGGGCCAGGCGCCGGACAAGTCGCGACGGATCGTCCGGAATCATGTCGGCCGGCACGTCGACGTGCGCGACCTGGCCGCTCGCGTGCACGCCGGCGTCGGTGCGACCGGCGACCGTGAGCAGAACAGGGGTGCGCACGATCGCACTGAGCTTCTCCTCGATCTCGCCGCACACCGTGCGGCGGCCGGGCTGACGCGCCCACCCGGAGAAGTCGGTGCCGTCGTACGAGATGTCGAGCCGCAATCGAACGAACCCGCCGTCCCCAGAGGGAACGACGGGTTCGTTCGATTCAGCATGTGCCGAAACCAAGTGGACTAGTCCTTCTTGGCCTCGTCGGCGTCGGCTGCGGTCGCGGTCTCGTCTTCGACGGCCTCGATCACTGCGTCTGCGTTCTCGACCTCTGCCTCGGTGGCGTCGGCCTCGACGGCCTCCACCACGTTCTCCTCGGCGGGGGCCTGCGAAGCCGCAACGCGACGAGCGCGGTCGGCCTCGGAGGTGACCGTCTTCTCCTGGACGAGCTCGATGATTGCCATCGGAGCGTTGTCGCCCTTACGGGGAATGGTCTTGATGATGCGGGTGTATCCGCCATTGCGGTCGGCGTAGAACGGACCGATCTCCGCGAACAGGGTGTGCACGACATCCTTGTTGCGGATCACCTTGAGAACCTCACGACGGTGCGCCAGGGTTCCAGCCTTGGCATGCGTCACGAGCTTCTCGGCGTACGGACGCAGGGCCTTGGCCTTGGCCTCCGTGGTGGTGATTCGGCCGTGCTCGAAAAGAGCAGTCGCCAGGTTGGCGAAGATCGCCTTCTGGTGCGACGCCGACCCGCCGAAGCGGGCACCCTTCTTGGGCTTGGGCATTGGAGCTCCTCTAGGGCTCGCCCAGCACATTTGCCCATGTGCCGGGGGCTACGGGTTAAAGCTGTTCGGTCTCGGCGTAGTCCTGCTCGGTCCCGTCAGCGTCGCTGAAGGAACCGGCATCCGTGTCGCTCCACGTCCCGGTGGCGGCGTCGTAGCCGGCAACGGTGGTGGGGTCGAAGGACGCAGGGCTGTCCTTGAGGGCGAGGCCGAGCGAATGGAGCTTGACCTTCACCTCGTCGATGGACTTCTGTCCGAAATTGCGGATGTCCAGCAGATCGGACTCGGTACGACCAACCAGCTCGCCGACGGTGTGAACACCCTCGCGCTTGAGGCAGTTGTAGGAACGGACCGTGAGGTCCAGATCCTCGATGGGGAGTCCGAAGGAAGCGATGTGATCGGCCTCGGCGGGCGAGGGTCCGATCTCGATGCCTTCTGCTTCGACGTTCAGCTCACGGGCCAGGCCGAAGAGCTCAACCAGGGTCTTGCCCGCCGAAGCGAGCGCATCCCGAGCGGTGATGGAATTCTTGGTCTCGACGTCGAGAATCAACCGATCGAAGTCGGTGCGCTGCTCGACGCGAGTGGCCTCCACCTTGTAGGTGACCTTGAGCACCGGCGAGTAGATCGAGTCGACCGGGATACGGCCGATCTCGGCGCCGGACGCCTTGTTCTGGACGGCGGGGACGTAGCCGCGACCGCGCTCGACAACGAGCTCGATCTCCAGCTTGCCCTTGTCGTTCAGGGTGGCGATGTGCAGATCCGGGTTGTTGACCGTGACACCTGCCGGCGGAACGATGTCGCCTGCAGTCACGGCACCGGGGCCCTGCTTGCGGACGTACATGGTGACCGGCTCGTCCTCTTCGGAGCTCACGACCAGGCCCTTGAGGTTCAGGATGATGTCGGTGACATCTTCCTTCACACCCGGGACGGTGGTGAACTCGTGCAGGACGCCGTCGATACGGATGCTGGTGACAGCAGCGCCGGGGATCGACGACAGCAGGGTGCGGCGCAGCGAATTGCCGAGGGTGTACCCGAAGCCTGGCTCGAGGGGCTCGATGACGAACTTCGAGCGGTTTTCAGCGATGACCTCTTCGGTCAGCGTGGGTCGCTGAGAAATGAGCATTGGATTTCCTCCTGTACGGGCGTCCGCTATATGACGCCCACGATGGGAAAGGCTTGGGGCCTGTGAGTGGCCGGCGAACCGGCCACTCACAGGCATTACGCCTTACTTCGAGTAGTACTCGACGATCAGCTGTTCCTGCAGCGGAACCTCGATCTGCGCACGCTCGGGGAGCTGGTGCACCAGGATGCGAAGACGTCCACCGACCACCTGCAGCCAACCCGGGATCGGGCGGTCGCCCTGGGTCTCGCGGGCGATCTGGAAGGGCAGCGTCGCCAGCGACTTCTCGCGGACATCGATGATGTCGTACTGCGAGACGCGGTAGCTGGGGATGTCGACCTTCTTGTTGTTCACGAGAAGGTGACCGTGCGTGACCAGCTGACGCGCCTGGCGGCGGGTGCGAGCGAGGCCTGCGCGGTACACGACGTTGTCGAGACGCGACTCCAGGATCTGGAGCAGGTTCTCACCGGTCTTACCGGGGCGGTTGACCGCCTCCTGGTAGTAGCGACGGAACTGCTTCTCCATGACGCCGTAGGTGAAGCGAGCCTTCTGCTTCTCCTGCAGCTGGAGCAGGTACTCGCTCTCCTTGATCCGCGCGCGGCCGTGCTGTCCCGGCGGGTACGGGCGCCGCTCGAACGCCTGGTCGCCTCCGACGAGGTCGACGCGCAGACGACGCGACTTGCGGGTGATGGGTCCGGTATAACGTGCCATGTTCTTTTACCTATCCTTCCCGCTACTTAAACCCGACGCCGCTTGGGCGGACGGCAGCCGTTGTGCGGCTGGGGGGTGACATCGGAGATGGTGCCGACCTCGAGGCCTGCAGCCTGCAGCGAGCGGATCGCGGTCTCGCGGCCCGAACCCGGACCCTTGACGAAGACGTCGACCTTCTTCACGCCGTGCTCCTGCGCCTTGCGGGCAGCGTTCTCAGCAGCGAGCTGAGCAGCGAACGGCGTCGACTTACGCGAGCCCTTGAAGCCCACGTGGCCCGACGACGCCCAGGAGATGACGTTGCCGGCCGGGTCGGTGATCGACACGATCGTGTTGTTGAAGGTGCTCTTGATGTGAGCGGCACCGTGCGGGACGTTCTTCTTGTCCCTGCGACGCGCCTTCTGGGTCTTCTTCGGACCGGTGCTACGTGACTTAGGAGGCATTACTTCTTCTTCCCTGCGACGGTGCGCTTCGGACCCTTACGGGTGCGCGCGTTGGTCTTGGTGCGCTGACCACGCACGGGCAGACCACGACGGTGGCGCAGGCCCTGGTAGCAGCCGATCTCGATCTTGCGACGGATGTCGGCCTGCACCTCGCGGCGCAGGTCGCCCTCAACCTTCACCGACTCCTCGATGTACTCGCGGAGCTTGGCGAGGTCCTCGTCGGTCAGGTCCTTGCTGCGCAGGTCCGGGTTGACACCCGTGGCAGACAGGATCTCCTTGGAGGTGGTACGGCCGATGCCGTAGATGTAGGTCAGTGCGATCTCCATGCGCTTTTCGCGAGGAAGATCGACACCTGCGAGACGTGCCATGTGGCATTCCTATCGGTGTGCGGAGGTCTGCTCCCAGTCCGTCCCCTGCGTAAGACTCTGCGTTCGAATCGCAGTGGGGCCCCGGCCTCCGTGCCGGGGGTAGACCGTTACCTGCCTTTGGGATATCTCCCTGGGCCCGGGTAGCGGTTGGTGCTGAGAGGTCTTCTTTGCGCTTGTTGCCAAGCAGATCTCGAAGAAGCCGTGAACTGCTGGGATTAACCCTGACGCTGCTTGTGACGCAGGTTCTCGCAGATCACCATGACGCGCCCGTTACGGCGAATCACCTTGCACTTCTCGCAGATCTTCTTGACGCTAGGCTGAACCTTCACGTTGCGTCTGATCTCCTGTTGTCTGTCCGCCGGACGGCGGACACAGTTTTCCCCGGCCGGGTGTGGCCGGGGAAGCTTCTACTTGTAGCGGTAAACGATGCGTCCACGCGACAGGTCGTAGGGCGACAGCTCCACGACCACGCGGTCCTCGGGAAGGATGCGAATGTAGTGCTGCCGCATCTTGCCGCTGATGTGTGCGAGGACCTTGTGGCCGTTTTCCAGCTCAATGCGGAACATCGCATTGGGCAGCGGCTCGACAACTCGTCCCTCGACCTCGATGGCCCCGTCCTTCTTAGCCATATCCTCCGCGATCCGTTGAGTGGCGTTTGGATGCATCGGCTACCGTCACCGGTATCCGCTACAGGGCGGCCCTGCAGGCGTTATCGGTCGAGAACGACTCCCCGGCACGAGGCCGGACAGGCAGACAACCGATACGCAGGGCGCACCGTTGATCCATCTTACCGACATTTCCCAACCAGGCCAAATGAGGCCTCGAGTCGGTACGACCGGCCGCCACCCGGAAGCGCCACGAAGCCTCGCCGGAGCCTCCGAGAAACCTCCGAGAAGGGATACGCACCGCACATGCGCGCACTCGTCCAACGCGTCACTTCGGCAGCCGTCGAGGTCGACGGCGAGGAGGTCGGCCGGATCGAGCCGGGCGACGGAGGGCAGGGACTGCTCGTCCTTCTCGGCGTCGGACACGACGACGACCCCACCGCAGCATCGAACCTCGCGCGACGAGTGTGGCGACTGCGCATCCTCGACGACGAGAAGTCCGCGTCCGATGTCGACGCGCCGATCCTCGTCGTCAGCCAGTTCACACTCATGGCCGACACCCGCCGCAGCCGCCGACCGTCGTGGTCCCCCGCCGCGCCCCGCGCCGTGGCCGAACCACTCGTCGACGCCTTCGCCGAAGCGCTCCGGGAACTGGGGGCCACCGTCGAGGCCGGCCGGTTCGGCGCAGACATGCGGGTCAGCCTCGTCAACGACGGACCGGTCACCGTCCTGCTCGACGGCTGACGCGCGGCCCGTCCGAGGAAAACGCAGAAACGCCGAACGGGCAGCGGGTGACCCACTGCCCGTTCGGCGTCTTCGAGATCTTCAGTTGTCCCCGGGACGCAGGGTGAGGATCCGCGGACCGTCCTCGGTCACCGCGACGGTGTGCTCCCAGTGGGCGGCACGGCTTCCGTCGGTGGTCACCACGGTCCAGTCGTCGCCCAACACCTCGGTCTCGTACGTACCGAGCGTGAGCATCGGCTCGATCGCGAGGACCGACCCGACAACCAGGTGCGGGCCCTTACCGGGGGCACCCTCGTTCGGCAGGAACGGATCCATGTGCATCTCACGGCCGATCGCGTGACCGCCGTAGCCGTCGACGATTCCGTACGCCCTGCCGTGCAGTTTCTCCGCTGCATGCGTGCCCAACTCGATGGCGTGCGAGACGTCGGTGAGCCGGTTGCCGTCGATCATGGCGGCGATACCGGCCTCCATCGAGAGCCGGGTCGCCTCGCTCAGCTGGGTGTCCGCTTCGCTGAGAGTGCCGACGCCGAACGTCCACGCGGAGTCGCCGTGCCAACCGTCGAGAATCGCCCCGCAGTCGATCGACACCAGATCGCCCTCGACCAGGATGTCGTCGGCGGACGGGATACCGTGCACGACCCGATCGTTGACCGACGAGCAGATGGATCCGGTGAACCCGTGGTATCCGAGGAACGACGGCACCGCGCCGGCGTCCCGGATGACGGATTCGGCGACCCGGTCGAGCTCGAGCGTGCTGACACCCGGCCTGGCCGCGTCCCGCACCGCCACGAGGGCGGCCCCGACGATCGCGCCCGCAGCCGCCATGGCGTCGAGCTCACCCGCCGTGCGGAACGGAACGACCTTGCGCTTGCGGCCGAATGCCATTACTTCCCCAGCGCGGCCAGGGCGCGGGCGTTGACCTCTTCGACAGCGCCGACAGCGTCGACGGTGACGATATGGCCGGCGTAGTAGTCGAGCAGGGGTGCGGTCTCCTCGCGGTAGACGCGCATGCGGTTACGGATGACGTCCTCGGTGTCGTCGGCGCGACCACGGGCGAGCATCCGCTCGACCACGACATCGTCGTCGACGTCGAACGCGAGCACACCGTCGAGCTTGGCGTCCAGGCCCTCGAGGATGCCCTCCAGCGCCTTCGCCTGATCCACCGTGCGCGGGAACCCGTCGAGCAGGAAGCCGTTGGCGGCGTCGGGCTCGGCCACGCGGGCCTTCACCATGTTGTTCGTGATCTCGCTGGGAACCAGGTCACCTGCGTCGAGGTACTTCTTGGCCTCGAGCCCCAGCGGGGTCTCCTGCCCGATGTTGGCGCGGAACAGATCTCCGGTGGAGATGTGCGGAACGCCCAGCTTCTCGGACAGGATCGCGGCCTGGGTGCCTTTACCGGCACCGGGAGGACCAAGGAGGACAAGTCTCACTTGAGGAACCCTTCATAGTTTCGCTGCATAAGCTGGCTCTCGATCTGCTTAACGGTATCGAGGCCCACACTGACCATAATCAGCACCGCGGTGCCACCGAACGGCAGGTTCGCTGCGCCGCCCGAATTGCCGATATCGAGGAACAGATTCGGCAGGACTGCGATGGTGCCGAGGTAGATGGCGCCCGGCAAGGTGATACGGCTCAGTACGTAGTTCAGGTAGTCGGCGGTCGGCCGGCCGGGACGGATGCCCGGGATGAAGCCACCGAACTTCTTCATCTCGTCCGCGCGTTCCTCCGGATTGAAGGTGATCGCGACGTAGAAGTACGTGAAGAAGACGATCATGCCGAAGTAGATCAGGATGTAGACCGGGTTGGCCGGGTTCACCAGGTACTCGTTGATGAAACGCTGCCACCAGCTCGGATCGGGGCTCGTGTTGGCACCGGTGAGCTGCGCGACCAGGTTCGGCAGGTACAGCAGGGACGACGCGAAGATCACCGGGATGACGCCGGCCTGGTTGACCTTCAGGGGCAGGTAGGTCGACGAACCGCCGTACATCTTGCGGCCGACCATCCGCTTCGCGTACTGCACCGGGATGCGCCGCTGGCCCTGCTCGACGAAGACGACACCGGCGATGATGGCCAGCGCGGCCACACACACGAGCGCGAACGTCAGTCCGCCGCGGCTGTCGAGGATCGTCTTGCCCTCGGACGGGATACGCGAGGCGATACCGGCGAAGATCAGCAGCGACATGCCGTTGCCGACACCGCGCTCGGTGATCAGCTCACCGAACCACATCACGAGCGCCGCGCCGGCGGTCATGACGAGGACGATGATGATCAGACCGAAGACGCTCTCGTCCGCGATGATCGACTGCGTACAGCCCTGCAACAGCTGCCCTCGCGCAGCGAGCGCGACGATGCCGGTGGACTGCAGGATCGCGAGCGCGATCGACAGGTAACGCGTGTACTGCGTCATCTTCGCCTGGCCCGATTGGCCCTCCTTGCGGAGTTCCTCGAACTTCGGGATGACGACGGTGAGCAGCTGCACGATGATGCTGGCCGTGATGTACGGCATGATGCCGATCGCGAACACCGACAGCTGCAGTAGCGCACCGCCGGAGAACAGGTTGATCAGCGAGTAGATGCCGGCGGACTCGCCACCCGACACCTGGTCGATACATGCACGGACATTGCCGTAGTCGACACCGGGAGAGGGCAGTGTCGCGCCGAGGCGATACAGGGCGACGAGACCGAGAGTGAAGAGGATCTTCCGCCTCAGGTCAGGCGTCCTGAGGGCCGAGACAAAGGCGGAAAGCAAAGATCCTCCTGGCGCACGACATACGGGGAGCCAAGTCGAATGACCCGTCCCATGGATTGCAGAACTCTAGAACTCTAACAGTGACACATGAAATCACAGCCCCGTTGCCTGGGGCCGGCTGCTCAACAGTATGCCGACAAGACACCCTGCAGAGCGGCGAATGGCCGCAACTCGACCCGATTGGGCAGAGTTGCGGCCATTCGACAGCTAGCTGAGCGAAATCACAGCTCGGTGGTGGTACCACCGGCAGCGGCGATCTTCTCCTTGGCAGCGCCGGAGAACTTGTTCGCGGTGACCTGAACGGCGACCGTGAGCTCACCCTCGGCGAGAACCTTCACGAGCTGGTTCTTGCGAACCGCACCAGCGGCAACGAGCTCGGCAACGCCGATCTGTCCACCCTCGGGGAACAGACGAGCGATGTCGCCGACGTTGACGACCTGGTACTCGGTGCGGAACGGGTTGGTGAAGCCCTTGAGCTTGGGCAGACGCATGTGCAGCGGCATCTGTCCACCCTCGAAGGCGGCCGACACGTTCTTCCGGGCCTTGGTGCCCTTCGTACCGCGACCGGCGGTCTTACCCTTCGAGCCCTCACCGCGACCGACGCGAGTCTTGTCGGTCTTGGCGCCGGGCGCGGGGCGCAGGTGGTGCAACTTGATGGTCATGGTTAGACCTCCTCAACTGTGACGAGGTGGCGCACCACGTTGATCAGACCGCGGTTCTGCGCGTTGTCCTCACGAACGACCGACTGGCGGATGCCCTTCAGTCCGAGGGTGCGCAGGCTGTCCCGCTGGTTCTGCTTGGTGCCGATGGTGCTCTTGACCTGAGTGACCTTGAGCTGTGCCATTACTTCACGCTCCCAGCCTGTGCACGAGCGCGCAGCATGCCGGCGGGGGCAACGTCCTCGATGGGCAGGCCACGGCGAGCCGCAACCTCTTCCGGACGCTGCAGACCCTTGAGGGCAGCAACGGTCGCGTGCACGACGTTGATGGCGTTGTCGCTACCGAGCGACTTGGCCAGGATGTCGGAGACACCCGCGCACTCGAGCACGGCACGCACCGCGCCACCGGCGATAACACCGGTACCGGGGCTTGCCGGACGCAGCATGACGACGCCGGCAGCGGCCTCGCCCTGCACCGGGTGCGTGATGGTGCTGCCGATGAGCGGCACGCGGAAGAAGCTCTTGCGAGCCTCCTCGACACCCTTCTGGATGGCCGCGGGAACTTCCTTGGCCTTTCCGTAGCCGACGCCGACGAGTCCGTTGCCGTCGCCCACGATCACCAGAGCGGTGAAGCTGAAGCGACGACCACCCTTGACGACCTTCGAGACGCGGTTGATGGAGACAACCCGCTCGATGAAGTTCGACTTCTCGGCAGCGTTGTCGCGGCGGTTGTCGCGACGGTCACGGCCGCCACGGTTGTCGCCACTGCCGCTGTTCGGCCCATTCTGTCCGGCGGGTCCGCTTCCGCCGTCACGCCTTTGACGTCCCGGCATCAGGCATTCCTTCCGTTAGTAACGTTGGTCATCAGAACTTCAACCCGCCTTCGCGAGCGGCGTCGGCCAGGGCCGCGATGCGACCCGTGTAGGTGTGGCCACCGCGGTCGAAGACCACGGTCTCCACGCCGGCTGCCTTGGCACGCTCGGCGATCAGCTGACCGACCTTCGCGCCACGGGCGCTCTTGTCGCCGTCCAGCGCACGCACGTCGGCCTCGATGGTCGACGCAGCAGCGAGGGTCTTGCCGGCCAGATCGTCCACCAGCTGCACGTGGATGTGCCGCGCGGAGCGGTTCACCACCAGACGGGGACGCTCCGGGGTGCCGGAGACCTTCTTGCGGAGACGGAAGTGACGACGCGCCTTCGACAGACGACGCGTCGTGGACGCGTCCTTGCCGAGCGGAATCCGCTTGGCTTTCTGATTTGCAGTCTGGCTCATATCACTTACCCGTCTTTCCGACCTTGCGACGGACCTGCTCACCCTCGTAGCGGATGCCCTTGCCCTTGTACGGGTCGGACTTGCGCAGACGACGGATGTTGGCCGCGATCTGGCCGACCTTCTGCTTGTCGATGCCGGTGATCGAGAACCGGGTCGGCGACTCGACAGCGAAGGTGATGCCCTCCGGAGCCTCGATCGGGACCGGGTGGCTGTAGCCGAGCGAGAACTCGAGGTCCTGGCCCTTCAGTGCCACACGGTAACCGACGCCGTGGATCTCCATCTTGGTGGTGTAACCAGCGGTAACACCGATGATCATGTTCTGCACCAGGGTGCGCGACAGACCGTGCAGCGCGCGGCTGCGACGCTCGTCGTCGGGACGGGTGACCTGAAGGGCACCGTCCTCCTGTGCGACCGAGATCGGCTCCGAGACGGTCATCGTCAGGGTGCCCTTGGGGCCCTTGACCGCGACGTCCTGTCCGGTGATGGTCACGTCGACGCCCGCGGGGACGGCGACCGGAATCTTTCCAATACGCGACATAGTGGTGGCCTCCCTTACCAGACGTAGGCGAGGACTTCCCCGCCCACTCCCTGATTGGCCGCCTGACGATCGGTGAGCAGGCCGGAAGACGTGGAGATGATCGCCACGCCGAGGCCGCCCAGGACCTTGGGCAGGTTGGTGGACTTCGCGTACACGCGCAGACCGGGCTTGGAAACACGGCGGACGCCGGCGAGGCTGCGCTCGCGGCTCGGGCCGTACTTGAGGTCGACGATCAGCGTCTTGCCGACCTCGGCATCCTCGGTGCGGTAGTCCGCGATGTAGCCCTCGCGCTTGAGGATCTCGGCGATGTTCGCCTTGATCTTCGAGTGCGGCAGCTTCACCTCGTCGTGGTACGCCGAGTTGGCATTACGCAGACGCGTCAAGAAGTCTGCGATCGGATCAGTCATGGTCATGAGTTGACCTGTGCACCTTTCTCGTTGGGGTTCCCATGCAACACCGGTCCCGGCCCCGCTCCCCCGACGAATCGGAGGGAGCGGGGCCGGCCCGGTCGTGGGCCTACAACGAAGTGGTTCTTACCTTCACCGTTCCGCGGGTGCGGAACGGAAGTCTGTGTAACCCGGAGTGGGTTACCAGGAGCTCTTGTGAACGCCCGGCAGTTCGCCGGCGTGTGCCATCTCGCGAACGCAGATACGGCACAGGCCGAACTTGCGGAACACCGCGTGCGGACGGCCGCACTTCTGGCAGCGGGTGTACGCGCGCACCGCGAACTTCGGCTTCTTGTTGGCCTTGTTGACCAGTGCCTTCTTAGCCATGGGCTCAGTTCTCCTTGAACGGGAAGCCGAGGTGCTTGAGCAGCGCACGGCCTTCTTCGTTGTTGGTGGCGGTGGTCACGACGGTGATGTCCATACCGCGCGGACGATCGATCTTGTCCACGTCGATCTCGTGGAACATCGACTGCTCGTTGAGGCCGAACGTGTAGTTGCCGTTGCCGTCGAACTGGGTGCCCGACAGACCGCGGAAGTCCCTGATACGGGGCAGCGCGATCGACACCAGGCGATCCAGGAACTCCCACATGCGGTCGCCACGCAGCGTGACGCGCGCGCCGATCGGCATGCCTTCACGCAGCTTGAACTGCGCGATGGACTTGCGGGCCTTGCGGATCTCGGGCTTCTGACCGGTGATCAGAGCGAGATCGGCAACCGCGCCGTTGATCAGCTTCGCGTCACGGGCGGCGTCGCCGACACCCATGTTGACGACGACCTTGACGACGCCGGGGATCTGCATGACGTTCGCGTAGTCGAACTCCGCGTTCAGCGCGTCCTTGATCTCCGCACGGTAGCGGGCCTTCAGGCGCGGCTGGGTCTTGTTCTCAGTGGAGGTCATGTCAGATGTCCTTCCCGTTCTTCCGGGAAATACGAACGTTCTTGCCGGTCTCCTCATCGGTGCGGTAGCCCACGCGAGTGGGGTTACCGTCCGAGTCGACGACCGCGACGTTGGAAACGTGGATCGGGGCTTCCTGCGTCACGATGCCGCCCGAGGAGGCGCCACGCTCGTTCGCAGAGACCGCGGTGTGCTTCTTGATGCGGTTCACGCCCTCGACCAGGACCTTGTTGGTCGCGGGGAAGGCCTGAATGACCTTGCCCTTCGCGCCCTTGTCCTTGCCGGAGATGACCAGCACGGTGTCACCCTTGTGCACCTTCATCACAGCACCTCCGGGGCGAGCGAGACGATCTTCATGAACTTCTTCTCGCGCAGCTCACGGCCGACGGGGCCGAAGATGCGGGTACCGCGAGGATCGTTGTCCGCCTTGATGATGACGGCAGCGTTCTCGTCGAACTTGATGTACGAGCCGTCCGGACGACGACGCTCCTTGGCGGTGCGGACGATGACGGCCTTGACGACCTCGCCCTTCTTCACGTTTCCACCCGGGACGGCGTCCTTGACGGTGGCGACAATGATGTCGCCGATCCCGGCGTAGCGACGAGACGAGCCACCGAGAACGCGGATGCAGAGAATCTCCTTGGCACCCGTGTTGTCGGCGACGCGCAGTCGCGACTCCTGCTGAATCACTAACTTCTCCTTGACCTGGCTTGTTTCGACCAGAACGAACCACAGTGGCTCGCGCTGATCATGCGCGGCAGATTTCCGACCCGACGCGCGCGGTCTGTACCCGCCGATGGTGGGGCCACCACTGCTTTCGCAGGGCAACCCCACCATCGTACTGGATACACTCTTCGGCTCTTACTTGGCCTTCTCGAGGACCTCGACCAGACGCCAGCGCTTGGTGGCCGACAACGGGCGGGTCTCCATCAGCTGCACGCGGTCGCCGATGCCGGCGACGCCGTTCTCGTCGTGCGCCTTGACCTTCGTGGTCCGACGGATGATCTTGCCGTAGAGCGGGTGCTTCACCCGGTCCTCGAGCTCGACCACGATGGTCTTTTCCATCTTGTCGGAGACCACGTAACCGGTGCGGACCTTGCGGCTGCCGCGCTCTTCGGTGCTGTTGGTGCTCACTGCCTTTTCCTCACTCATGCCGCGTCACCTGCGTCCGGACCAGCGGCCAGGCCGAGCTCACGCTCACGCAGGACGGTGTAGATGCGCGCAATCTCGTGACGGACCGTGCGCAGCCGGCGGTTGTTGTCCAGCTGACCGGTGGCCATCTGGAAGCGAAGGTTGAACAGCTCTTCCTTCGACTCGCGGAGCTTGGTGACCAATTCTTCTTCGGTCAGCTCGCGGAGCTCTGTAGCAGGGCTTGCGGTTGCCATCAGAACTGCTCCTCCCTCGTCACGATCCGGCACTTGCAGGGGAGCTTGTGCATCGCGCGGCGCAGGGCCTCACGAGCGATCTCCTCGTTCGGGTAGCTCATCTCGAACATCACCCGTCCGGGCTTGACGTTCGCGATCCACCACTCCGGCGAACCCTTACCGGAACCCATGCGGGTCTCGGCAGGCTTCTTGGTGAGCGGGCGATCCGGGAAGATGTTGATCCAGATCTTGCCGCCACGCTTGATGTGCCGGGTCATGGCGATACGAGCGGACTCGATCTGCCGGTTGGTGATGTAGGCCGGCTCGAGAGCCTGGATGCCGTACTCACCGAAGGTCACCTGGGTCCCACCCTTGGCGGCACCCGAACGGCTCGGATGGTGCTGCTTGCGGTGCTTGACCCGCCGGGGGATCAACATGCGTCAGCCCTCCTTCTGTTCAGTCGAAGCGGGTGCATCGGCGGTGGCGGTCGCAGCGCGACCGGCCTCGGTGCTGGTCGCGGTGGTGCCTGCGGCACCGGAGCGACGCGGACGGCTCGGACGCTCGCGGCGCGGGCGGTCCGACGGTGCAGCAGCGCCTGCGGCCAGCTCACGCTTGCCACCGACGATGTCGCCCTTGTAGATCCAGACCTTCACGCCGATGCGACCGAAGGTGGTCTTGGCCTCGTAGAGGCCGTAGTCGATGTCCGCACGCAGCGTGTGCAGCGGAACGCGACCCTCACGGTAGAACTCCGAGCGGCTCATCTCGGCGCCGCCGAGGCGACCCGAGCACTGCACGCGGATGCCCTTGACGTTCGGCTGACGCATGGCCGACTGGATGGCCTTGCGCATGGCGCGACGGAACGCGACACGGTTCGAGAGCTGCTCGGCGACACCCTGTGCCACCAGCTGGGCCTCGGCCTCTGCGTTCTTGACCTCGAGGATGTTCAGCTGGACCTGCTTGCCGGTCAGCTTCTCGAGCTCGGCGCGGATGCGATCGGCCTCGGCGCCGCGGCGGCCGATGACGATGCCCGGGCGTGCGGTGTGGATGTCCACACGCACACGGTCACGGGTGCGCTCGATCTCGACCTTCGCGATGCCGGCCCGCTCCATGCCCGTGGCGAGGAGCTTACGGATCGCGACGTCTTCCTTGACGTACTCCGCGTACTGCTTGTCTGCGTACCAGCGCGACTTCCAGTCGGTCGTGATGCCGAGACGGAAGCCGTGCGGGTTGATCTTCTGGCCCACTACTGACCACTTCCCTTCCGGCGGTTACGGCCCGAGGCACCGGACACGTTGGCCCGGCTCTCCACGATGACCGTGATGTGGCTCGAACGCTTACGGATCCGGAAGGCCCGGCCCTGTGCGCGCGGCTGGAACCGCTTGAGGGTCGCACCCTCGTCCACGTACGCGGTCGCGACGACCAGCGTGGAGGGATCGAGGTTCAGGTTGTTCTGGGCGTTGGCAGCTGCGCTGGCGATCACCTTGGCGACCGGCTCGCTGGCGGCCTGCGGCGCGAACTTGAGGATCGACAGTGCGTCCTCGACCGAGCGGCCGCGGACCAGGTCCACGACACGGCGCGCCTTCATGGGGGTCACGCGCACGTGGCGCGCGACCGCCTTCGCAGTGGGGTTCTGTGTTTCAGTACTCATCGACGCTTGCTCTTCCGGTCGTCCTTGATGTGGCCCTTGAACGTCCTGGTCGGTGCAAACTCTCCGAGCTTGTGGCCAACCATCGAGTCCGAGACGAACACCGGAACGTGCTTGCGTCCGTCGTGGACGGCAAACGTGTGACCGATGAAGTCCGGAATGATCGTGGAACGACGGCTCCAGGTCTTGATGACCTGCTTGGTGCCCTTCTCGTTCTGCACGTCCACCTTCGCAAGGAGGTGGTCATCGACGAACGGGCCCTTCTTAAGGCTGCGTGGCATCCTTCACTCCCTCCTTGACTAGCGCTTCTTGCCGGTACGGCGACGACGGACGATGAGCTTGTCGCTCGCCTTGTTCTTGCGGGTGCGGCCCTCGGGCTTGCCCCAGGGGCTGACCGGGTGGCGACCACCGGAGGTCTTACCCTCACCACCACCGTGCGGGTGGTCGACCGGGTTCATGACCACACCACGGACGGTCGGGCGCTTGCCCTTCCAGCGCATGCGGCCGGCCTTGCCCCAGTTGATGTTCGACTGCTCGGCGTTGCCGACCTCGCCGACGGTTGCGCGGCAGCGCACGTCGACGCGACGGATTTCACCGGACGGCATACGCAGCGTGGCGTAGGTGCCTTCCTTGCCCAGCAGCTGGATGCTGGCGCCGGCGGAACGGGCCATCTTGGCGCCGCCACCCGGACGCAGCTCGACTGCGTGGATGGTGGTACCGGTGGGGATGTTGCGCAGCGGCAGGTTGTTGCCCGGCTTGATGTCGGCGGTAGCGCCGGACTCGATCGGGGCGCCCTGCACCAGGCCCTTGGGGGCGATGATGTAGCGCTTCTCGCCGTCCGCGTAGTGCAGCAGCGCGATGCGAGCGGTGCGGTTGGGGTCGTACTCGATGTGAGCGACCTTGGCCGGCACGCCGTCCTTGTCGTTGCGACGGAAGTCGATCAACCGGTAGGCGCGCTTGTGACCGCCACCCTTGTGACGGGTGGTGATGCGACCGTGGGCGTTACGACCACCGCGACCGTGCAGCGGGCGAACCAGCGACTTCTCGGGCGTCGACCGAGTGATCTCGGCGAAGTCCGAGACGCTCGAGCCGCGGCGGCCCGGGGTAGTCGGCTTGTACTTACGGATTGCCATGAGTCTTCTCGTCCTCTATATCTCGTCAAGTCCCGCCCGCTTACGCGACCGGGCCTCCGAAGATCTCGATGGGCTTGCTGTCGGCCGAGAGGGTCACGAGCGCACGCTTGGTGTCCTTGCGCTTGCCGTAACCGAAACGGGTCCGCTTGCGCTTGCCCTGACGGTTGGCGGTGTTGACGCTGGTCACCGTGACGCCGAAGACCTTCTCGACGGCGATCTTGATCTGCGTCTTGTTCGAGTCCGGGTGCACCAGGAAGGTGTAGGTGCCTTCCTCGATCAGTCCGTAGGACTTCTCGGAGATGACCGGGGCCAGCAAGATGTCGCGGGGGTCGGCGATGGTGGTCACTTGCTCTCCTCCTCGTTCTTGGCCGGGCCCGCGATGAAGGTGTTCAGAGCCTCGAGGCTGAACACGACGTCATCGCTGTTGAGCACGTCGTAGGTGTTGAGCTGGTCGGGTGCGATGGGGTGCACGCCTTCCAGGTTCTGCACGCTCTTCCAGGCGGCGATGTCCTCGCGCCCGACGACCAGCAGAAGCTTCTTGCGATCCGAGATCTCACCCAGGAACGACTTCGCCGACTTGGTGGACGGGACCTGCCCGGCGACCAGCTCGGTGATGACGTGGATGCGCTCGTTGCGGGCCCGATCGGAGAGGGCGCCACGGAGAGCGGCAGCCTTCATCTTCTTGGGGGTGCGCTGGCTGTAGTCACGGGGCTGCGGGCCGTGGACGATGCCACCGCCGGCGAACTGCGGCGCACGGGTCGAGCCCTGACGTGCGCGGCCGGTGCCCTTCTGGCGGTACGGCTTCTTGCCACCACCGCGGACCTCGCCGCGGGTCTTGGTGGAGTGGGTGCCCTGACGTGCGGCGGCGAGCTGCGCGACAACGACCTGATGCATCAGAGCGATGTTCGCGGTCGCGTCGAAGATCTCCGAGGGGAGATCGACAGTGCCGTTGGTCTTGCCACCGGCAGCCTTGACGTCCAGGGTCAGCTTGGTTGCGGTCTCGGTCATGCCGACGCACCACCCTTCACTGCGGTCTTGACGATCACGAGGCCACCCTTGCGGCCGGGGATCGCACCCTTGATCAGCAGCAGACCGTTCTCGGCATCCACCTTGTGGACCGAGAGGTTCTGCGTCGTGATGCGGTCGGAGCCCATGCGGCCCGACATGCGCATGCCCTTGAACACGCGACCGGGGGTGGCACAGCCACCGATGGAACCCGGGCGACGGTGAACGGCCTGCGCACCGTGGGAAGCACCCTGACCGGCGAAGCCGTGACGCTTCATGGTGCCGGCGAAGCCCTTGCCCTTGCTGGTGCCGGTGACGTCGACGTATGCGCCGTCCTCGAAGACCTCAGCCGTGAGCTCCTGGCCGACCTCGTACTCGGAGGCGTCGGCAACGCGGAGCTCGACGATGTGGCGGCGCGGGGTGACGCCGGCCTTGGCGAACTGGCCGGAGACCGGCTTGTTCACCTTGCGCGGGTCGATGGCGCCGAAGGCCAGCTGCACAGCGCTGTAGCCGTCACGCTCTTCGGTCCGGATCTGGGTAACCACGTTCGGTCCGGCCTTGACGACGGTGACCGGGACGACCCGGTTGTTCTCGTCGAAGACCTGGGTCATGCCGAGCTTGGTGCCCAGGATTCCCTTGATCTGATTAGTCATTTGATATCTCCGCTGCGTCTTCCCAAGCTCACTGGATGTTCACGTCGACGCTGGCCGGAAGGTCGATGCGCATGAGCGCGTCGACCGTCTTCGGCGTCGGGTCGAGGATGTCGATCAGCCGCTTGTGAGTACGCATCTCGAAGTGCTCGCGCGAGTCCTTGTACTTGTGCGGCGAGCGGATGACGCAGTACACGTTCTTCTCGGTAGGCAACGGCACCGGGCCGACCACGCGGGCCCCGGTACGGGTCACCGTCTCGACGATCTTGCGCGCTGACGCGTCGATCGCCTCATGGTCATAGGCCTTGAGCCTGATGCGGATCTTCTGTCCCGCCACGCTTAGTGTCCTTTTCTTGCCGCGTTTCGTAGAACCCGAACGAGCCGGGGACTACCTCGTCTGCACAGTCCCCGGACTGAAACACGACACGAACATTGGAATGGCGATCGAGACATCACTCGATCCGCTGCCGCTGTTCATCTGTCATGGTTCTCCGGTCCACGCGGTCGGGCGTGTCGCCCTGCCACTCATTCCCGGGCCCCGGAAATCTCTCTCCAGGAGCCTCGGAAACTCGAACCGGATGCACCCGTAATGGGTACAAAGCTGGGTACTGCTTCCGTCTTGCATTCGCCGTGACCAGGTCTTTCGACACGATCTTCGACGTTCATCCCGCCCGACTCGAGTCGCGACGGATCACGTCTCAGTCAAGGCAACCCGATCAGTATGCCGTAGCGGACCCGAGAGTTCAAATCGCACCCCCAGCCACGCTCACCGACAAGCCCGAGGTCAGCCCATGTCGCCCACCCGAATCGCCGTCCAGTATCTTACCGACAAGTAAGGTTGCGTTGCATGACGCCCGCGACCGCCACCTACCGCAGCTGGCAACGACTGCCCGCCAACCGATTCGGCCGCGCACTGTTCTCGATCGGCATGTGCGCCCGTGTCCCCTACTTCGCGACCGTGCTGCCGAGTGTGGAGCAGTTGGCGCCCCGACTGTGCGTGATCTCCGCCCCCAAATGGTGGGGAGTCCACAACCACATCAAGACCTTCCACGCGATCGCCGCCTGCAATCTCGCAGAGGCCGCGATGGGGATGCTGGCCGAGGCGACCGTGCCGACCACGCATCGCTGGATCCCCAAAGCGATGAACGTCCGATACCTCGCGAAGGCGCAGTCACGGCTTCGCGCGACCGCGATGCTGCCCGAAATACCGGACTTCCCGACGATCACCAGCGGCGCCGAACTGGCGATCCCCATCACGATCACCGACCGGGGCGGTGTCGAGGTCGTCCACGCCGACATCACCGTGTGGGTGACCCCTGCCTGAGCGCGACAGGCTGAGCGCGACAGCCTGGGCGAGACGGGGCGGTCGGAGATGCCGGCCGAGGTGGGCCACCCGATATATTCGGCCGGATCAGTTGTTGCATGCGTCACAGCGGCCGGTTCGGATCGCGAACCCGATGTGGTGGCTGCAGACGACAGCGGGATTCCTGTCCCGTGAAGGAGTGCTCATGACCCCGTCCGCCGCCTCTCGCCCCAGTTCTGCCCGCGCGTTGCGTCGCCGTCCGCAGCTCTCCGACGATGTCGCGGTGCACGTGCGAAACCTGATCATGTCGGGCGGCGTGCGGCCCGGGGACTACATCCGTCTGGACGAGACCGCCGCCGAGCTGGGAGTCAGTGTCACCCCGGTTCGCGAAGCGCTGCTCACGCTGCGCGGCGAGGGCCTCGTGGAACTGGTCCCCCACCGCGGGTACGTCGTCGCCCCACTCAGTCGCGACGACGTCAACGACCTCTTCTGGCTGCAGGGGCGGATCGCCGAAGAACTGGCGATTCGGGCCACCGCGCTGGTCGACGACGACGCCCTCGCGGAACTCGGGGCGATGAACGAGCAGTTGCGACGTGCCGTCGAGCTCGGTGATGCCGACCGCATCGAGGAGCTCGAGTTCGGCTTCCACCGAATTCTCAATCGACTCGCGGGAGCACGGAAGTTGTCGTGGTTCCTCCTCAATGCGACGCGCTACACCCTGGTGCACTTCTATTCATCGGACCTGGACTGGGGCCACGAAGCGGTGGCGAGTCACACACGTCTGCTGTCGGCCCTCGCCGCGCGTGACACCGTGGCCGTGGCGACGGAGACCCGCGCCCACTTCGAGGATGGTGCAAAACGCCTGGTGCGACACCTGGAGACCGTCGGAATCTGGGACTGACCAAACAAACGACCGACCCGGAAATCGCCGGATCGCGCGCGGCGGGACGGCGGTCGGGGCAAACCTCACAGAACGACCCGCGTCACACCGCCGGGTAACATTTGGCGGGAGCGGAGGGATTACACGTCGACGGATGGACGCGTGGACCCTGAGAGTGGTCACCCATCCGAACCCAGGTGAAACAGCGGAGTGTCGATGCCCATATTCCAGGACACAGCGGTGCTGGTCGACGATGTCCACAAATCCTTCGGCGATGTGAAGGCCTTGCGGGGCGTCAGTTTCCAGGCCGAGCGCGGGACTGTCCTGGGCATTCTCGGGCCCAACGGCGCCGGGAAGACCACGACGGTCAAGGTGCTGTCCACGCTCATCCGACCCGACAGCGGCCGCGCGATGGTCGCCGGTCACGACGTGGTCAGTCACGCCGCCGACGTCCGGCGCTCGATCATGATGACCGGCCAGTACGCCGCGCTCGACGAAACGTTGTCGGGCCGCGAGAACATCGAACTGTTCGGCCGGCTGATGGGGCTCGACCGCGCGTCGGCCCGGCAGCGCGCCCAGGCCCTGCTCACCGAGTTCGATCTCCTCGATGCCGGTAAGCGCGCGGTGCGGCACTACTCGGGCGGCATGCGACGCCGTATCGACATCGCCTGCGGTCTGGTGGTCCGCCCCGAGGTGGTGTTCCTCGACGAGCCGACCACCGGGCTCGACCCGCGCAGTCGACAAGGCGTGTGGTCGCTCGTCAGCTCGCTCAAGGCGCAGGGCATCACGGTATTGCTGACCACGCAGTATCTCGAGGAGGCCGACCTGCTCAGCGACAACATAATCGTCATCGATCGCGGCACCGTGATCGCGGAGGGCACCGCCGACCAACTGAAGGCGCGGACCGGCGGCAGCTACTGCGAGATCGTCCCGCTCGATCCGCAGCAACTGCCATGGGCCGTGCACGCGCTCGGCAACCTCGTTCCGATCGAGATCCGGGCCGAGATCTCCGAGGGGAGCGATCGGGTTGCGATTCCGGCGCCCGACGGGGCCGGCACGCTGTCAGAGGCGCTGCGGCGACTCGACGCCGCGGGAATCGAACTGGCCGACATCGCGTTGCGTCGCCCCTCCCTCGACGACGTCTTCCTGTCGTTGACCGGTCACTCCGCACCGGAGAAGCAGCCATGACGACCTCGGCGAAGAGCGCCGCGAATAGTCTCTCGGTGTCCGCGGCGTCGAAACAGGCCGCGCTGAGTGTGCCCGCGAAGAGGATCGGCTCGCACCGACGTCCGGACCCCAACGCATTCCAGCAGTGGATGGCGCTGACCGGCCGCACCCTCAAGACAATGGTGAAGACGGGTGAACTCGCGGTCGCCATCGTTGCACCGCTGATCTTCACCATCGGTTTCTATCTGCCTCTGCGGTTCGTCATGAAACTGCAGGGCATCGACTACGCGCAGTTCCTGATGCCGATCATCGTGTTGCAGGCGATGGCCTTCACCGCGATCTCGGCGTCGCAGCTGGCGTCGGTCGAGGCGCTGCACGGTCTGACGACCAGGCTCAAGACGATGCCGGTGTCGGGTCCGGTTCCCTTGCTGTCCCGCATGACCAGTGCGCTGGTCAGGTCGACGATCGCGCTCGCGGCGGCACTCGCATACGGCTATGCGATCGGGTTCCGGTTCAGTGCGGGATTCGCCCCGGCAGTTCTCTTCTGCGTGATGGCCCTCGCCATCAGCCTCGCCCTGTCACTCGGGGCCGACGCGATCGGCACGCTCTCGAAGTCTCCCGAGGCGACCGCGCAGGCACTCGCCCTTCCGCAGCTGATCCTGGGCATGCTGTCGTGTGGTTTCGTGCCGGAGTCCGGGTTCCCCGAGTGGATCCGGCCGTTCGTCCGAAATCAACCGATCTCCCAGTTCTCCTACGCCATGCGCGACATGGCCGAGGGCGGGCTGTCGGCATCGACGTTGTTCCCCGCAACCGCATGGTGCGTCGGATTGGCCGCGGTGTTCGCACCGCTCGCCTGGTGGGCAAGTATGAGGCGCCAATGAGCGAGCACTCCCAGTCCACCCGGCCAGCCCGGTCCGCCCTGGTCTCGTCCGAACGCAGGGTCGACGAAGGCGGCTTCGACTTCCCGCTCCCCGTGAACGTGTGGGGCGAGAATTCGATGCAGGCGTTGTGGACGCACAGTCTGATCCAGTGCAAGCGACTGCTGACGCGGTGGGCACGCGACCCCTCCACGATGATCCAGGCGCTGCTGTATCCGGCTCTGACACTGATCATGTTCCGAGTCGTCATCGGCAACACCGTGACGGCCGCGACGGGCATGCCCGCCATCTACGGGCAGGTTCCGATGATCATCCTCGTCGGCGCGATGTTCGGCTCGATCGTGAGCGCCGTGGGTCTGCGTGGCGAACGAAAATCGGGTCTGCTGTCGCGGTTCTGGACGCTGCCGATCCACCGCGCCGCCGGCCTCGTCGGCCGCATGATGGCGGAGGCCGTCCGTGTTCTGGTGACGACCGTCGTCATCCTGGCAGTCGGGTTCGCCCTCGGGTTCCGGATGACGCAGGGCTTCCTCCCGAGCATCATGCTGCTGGTGATCCCGGTGATCTTCGGCATGGGCTTCGCAATGATGGTCACCGCGTTGGCCACGGTGGCCGGCGACGCCCCCCTCGTCGAGTTGGTGTCGATCGCCTGCACACTGCTGATGTTCTTCAACTCCGGGTTCGTCCCGGTGATGGCCTATCCGACATGGCTTCAGCCCGTGGTCGCGGCCCAGCCGATGTCGTGTGCAATCGACGCCATGCGTGGTCTCGCGGTCGGCGGCCCCATCCTCGAACCGGTGTTGCAGACGCTGGCATGGTCGTTCGGGATGATGGCCGTGTTCATCTACCCGGCGATCCGCGGCTACCGGCGCGCTGCTGCCACCGGCTGACGTCGAAGACGGGCCCGAAGATCGGGCCGAAAACTAGCCGAAGACGAGCCGAAGACGAGCCGCTGAATCGGTTCTGTCCCGGCGCCTCCGGAACACCCCCGATTGTTCATCCGAATACCAGGGTGAATGCCCTTTTCGTCTGATATCAATTCAGCGAATCACTGCCCGTCCGCAGGTTTACAGGAGCACAAGAATGGCCCTTCGGCAACGCTCGGTGGCGAGAGTCCTCGCCACCACGGCAGCGGTCTTTCTCGGCGCAATGGGGCTTCACCCGGCCGCCGCGACCGCCGAGCCTGCTCCGGGCAGCCTCGTCCTACCGTCGGCGGCCCCCGCCGCGCGCTCGCTGACACCACCCGACGCCGCGCCGGAGGGCGCCAACGACTGGTCGTGCCGCCCGAGCACGCAACACCCCCGGCCGGTGGTCCTGGTGCACGGCACCGGCATGAGCATGCTGCAGAGCTGGAATGTGATCTCGCCGGCGCTGCGGAACGCGGGCTACTGCGTCTACGCACTGAACTACGGCGCCGCGGCGCATTCGTGGGGCACCGGCGACATCCGCGGTTCCGCCCGCGAACTCGCATCGTTCGTGGACACGGTCCGTACTCGCACCGGATCGGCCCAGGTCGACATCGTCGGCCACTCCCAGGGCGGAACCATGGCGCGCCAGTACCTGCGTTTCGAGGGCGGGGCCGACCAGGTCGATCCGTCGCGCAACAAGGTGCGCCACCTCGTGATGCTCGGCCCGACCAATCACGGCACCACGTTCAACGGGATGCAGGACCTCTACTCGGTGTTCACGTCGCTCCGGATCACCGACGAACCGACCAATCAGAAGATCGTCGAGTTCGCATTCGGCCTGGCGTCGTACCAGCAGCTGATCGGATCCGATTTCCTGACCCAGCTCAACACCGGTCGTGAGAGCTTCCCAGGTATCGACTACACGGTGATCGCCTCCCGCAGCGACGACATCGTCACTCCCCCCGAGGGGGCTTTCCTCGCAGCGGATCCGGGAACCTCGGTGCGCAACGAGTGGATCCAGGACACCTGCCCGGGCGCGGCAGTCTCGCATGTGGGCCTACTGAACGACCCCCGCTCGGTCTTCCGGGTGCAGAGCGCCCTCGACCCGACCTACGGGGCGCGCAGCGCGGCGCCCTGCTGACAAGGCCTTCCCCCGCCACATCGAGCAGTGCCGAGAAGTAAGGGCCCTCCCCGGCCGCGAGGTCCGGGGAGGGGCCCTGTGCGTCGGCCCGCGTCAGGACTGCAGGCGTCGGTTCAGGATCGGGCCGATCACGTCGATCGCCTCGGGGGTCGTCATGTCCCAGTGGGTGACCGGAACCGCCACCACCTCCACCTCACCCTCGACGACCTCGCGCCACGCATCGGCGCCGCGGGAACCGTCGAGATCCGCGCTGAAGTAGAGCAGGCTCCCGTCGAACCGGGCGGTCGGCCGGTAGGACGCGGCCACCGCGGAGGCGTGGACCACACCGGAGACGATGCGGTCCATCTGCTCGGCGGTGAAGTCACCGATCGGGGCGAGCATCTCGCGCAGCATCTCCACCGCGGTCTCCTGATCGAGATCGTCCAGGGACCGGGTCTCCCCCGTCTCCGCGACGAGACCGCCGAGCATGTCGGCGAGCGACGGCGCGGGCCCGGCGACGGATGCAGCCGTCTCGTCCGCGACGTGGCTGTCCAGCATCACGAGCGTGCGAACCTCCTCGCCGACAGCGGCCAGTTGCACCGCCATCGCATGCGCGATCGCGCCGCCCATCGACCATCCCAACAAGTGGTACGGACCGTTCGGCTGGATCCGGCGAATCTGGTCGATGTACAGCGCCGCCCAGTCCTCGATCGACGCGGGAAGCTCACCTCCGTCGCCGAGCGCAGGTGACTGCAGCCCGTAGATCGGACGATCCGAATCGACGTTCGCGGCGAGGCCGGCGAAGCCCCACGACAGTCCCGTCACCGGATGGACGCAGAAGAGCGGGCTCTCGTCTCCACGCGACCGCAGCGGGAGAACGACGCCGAGCCCGCGCTCGGTGTCCGGCGTCGAGTAGGTGGCCTCGATCCGGTCGGCGAGTGCCCCCACGGTGGAATCCTCGAACAGCCAGTGCAACTGGGGTTGCGCGCCGAACGCCTTCCGAAGCCTGGCGATCATCCTCACCGCGATCAGCGAGTTGCCGCCGAGGGCGAAGAAGTCGTCGTCCAGACCCACCTGCTCCACACGGAGGACGTCGGCGAACACACCCGCGACGATCTCCTCCACCGGCGTGGCCGGTGCCCGGAACACCGTGGCCTCGAAGGTCGGTTCCGGCAGGGCCAGGCGATCGAGCTTGCCCGACGCACCCAGCGGGAACTCGTCGAGGACCACGAACGCTGCCGGCACCATGTACGACGCCAGCGACGTCGACAGCTCGGATCTCACCGCATCGGTGTCGACCACCGCGTCGACCGCCGGGACCACGTAGGCGACGAGTTGCTCGCTCTTCACCAGGACCACAGCCTGTGCGATGGTCTGCCGGTCGAGAAGCGCCGCCTCGATCTCGCCGAGCTCGATCCGCAGACCGCGCAGTTTCACCTGGAAGTCGGTGCGGCCCAGGTACTCGAGCTCGCCCGAGGCATTCCACTTCACGAGGTCGCCCGTGCGATACATCCGTGCACCGTTGTCCCCGAACGGGTTCGCCACGAATCGCTCCGCGGTGAGGTCACCGCGGCCGAAGTAGCCGCGCGCCACCTGAGCACCCGCCAGGTACAGCTCGCCTGCGACGCCGGCGGAAACCGGTTTCAGACGCGAATCCAACACGTAGGCCCGTGTGTTCCACACCGGCGCACCGATCGGCACACCCGCCACGTCGTCCGTGGTCACGGCGTGACGCGCCGCCTGCACCGTCACCTCGGTCGGGCCGTACAGGTTGTGCACCGCAGCACCACTGACGCGACGGAGCCGCTCCACAGTGCCGGCGGTGAGCGCCTCGCCACCACAGAACACCCGGGTCAACGCGACGGGCCGGCCGTCGAGTTCGTCGGCGACCACCGCCAGCATCGACGGCACGAACTGCACCACCGTCACCGACTGCTCTGCGATCGTCGTCGCCAGGTACACCGGATCACGATGGCCATCCGGTGCGGCGACGATCAGCTGCGCTCCGACCTGCAACGGCCAGAACAACTCCCACACCGACGCATCGAACGTCGCGGGCGTCTTCAGCAGCACCCGATCCGACGAGCTCAACTCGTACTCGGACTGCATCCACCGCAACTGGTTGACGACCGAGCCGTGCGAGACCGCCACGCCCTTCGGCCGACCCGTCGAACCCGACGTGAAGATCACATACGCCACGTTCTCCGAACGCAGCGGAGCGATCCGATCGGTATCGGTGACCGGCGCGTCCGAGAACGTCGACAGGTCCAGTGTGCTCAGGTCCGTGACGTTCGCCAGAGTGGTCGCGAAACCGTCACGAGACGTGGTCAGCACCAACGCGGGTTCGGCCAGCCGGAGAACGTAGTCGTTGCGATCGGCGGGCTGGTCCGGATCCACCGGCACATATCCACCACCCGCGGCGAGCACCGCGTACATGCCGACCAGCAGATCCAGTGAACGACGCATACCGAGGCCGACGAGAACGTCCGGGCCCACACCCTGCGCAATCAACAACCGCGCCAGGCGATGCACCCGGGCCGCGAACTCGCCGTACGACAGCGACTCGCCCGCGCACACCACGGCCACCGCGTCCGGCGTCGATGCGACCTGCGCGTCGAACAACTCGAGCAGCGTGGCGTCCGGCACCGGGTGATCGGTGGAATTCCATTCGACGAGCACCCGATCCCGCTCGGCACCGTCGAGCAGTTCGATCTCACCGACCGGCAGCGACGGGTCTGCCGTCACCGACTCGAGTACCCGCACGAACCTTTCCCCGAACCGGACCATGGTCGGCTCGTCGAACAGGTCCGTCGCATAGCTCAGCTCCACCGACAACGCCGAATCAGCCTGGCCCGGAGCCGTTTCGCTGAGCGTCACCGACAGGTCGAACTTCGCGGAAACGGCGTCGAACGGAAGCTCCGCGATCGACAGCTCGCCGGTACTGATCTGCGCACGCGACATGTTCTGGAACGCGAGCATCACCTGGAACAGCGGGTGGCGCCGCTGCGACCGCTCGGGGTTCAACACCTCGACGAGCCGCTCGAACGGCACATCGGCGTTCCCGAATGCCGCCAGGTCGTTCTCCCGCACCGATGCCAGCAGATCAGCGAACGACCGGCCGCCGTCGACCTCGGTCCGGAGCACGAGCGTGTTGACGAACATGCCCACCAGGTCGTCCAGCGCCCGCTCACCACGACCGGCGACCGGCGTGCCGATCGCGATGTCGCAGGTGCCGCTCAGTCGAGCCAGCAACACCGACAACGCGGCGTGGACCACCATGAACGGCGTCGTGCCGCAGCGCCGTGCCAACTCGGTCACCCCGCGATGCAGACCGGCACCGATCTCGAAGCGGTGCAAGCGACCCGCACCGGACGCCACCGCTGGACGTGGACGGTCCGTCGGCAGATCCAACTGCTCGGGCAGACCCGACAGCGCCGTCTCCCAGTAGTCGACCTGACGCGAGATGATCGACTCCGGGTCGTCCTCGGAACCGAGGACCTCACGCTGCCACAGCGCGTAGTCCGCGTACTGAACCTCGAGCGGCGCCCACGCCGGTACGTCACCCGTAGAGCGGGCGAGGTACGCGGACACCACATCTCGGGTGAGGGGTCCGAGTGACCAGCCGTCCGCGCTGATGTGATGGATGACGAACACGAGCACGTGGTCGACCGGGGACAGCGCGAACAGGCGAACCCGCAGCGGGACCTCGCTCGTCACGTCGAAGCCGGTGGACACCAGTTCGGTCACGGCGGCCAGGACCTGCGCGTCCTCGATCGCAACGGGCGCGAGGTCGAGATCCACCTGCGACGGGGACAGGACCTGCTGGTAGGCAACACCGTCCTGCCCGGGGAACACGGTTCGCAGCGCCTCGTGCCGGGCGACGACGTCCCGCACCGCATGCTGCAGCGCCGGCAGGTCCAACGAACCCGACAGCCGCACCGCGACCGGAATGTTGTTGACGGCGGATGCCGGATCGAACTGGTTCAGGAACCACATCCGCTGCTGCGCCAGTGACAGCGGAATCCGCTCCGGCCGCGGGGAAGCCGTGAGCGGCCGACGGGTTCGATCCTGGGTCAGCGAACCCACCGCCGCCGCGAGGCGCTCGACGGTCGACGCCTCGAACATCACGCGCACGGGCACCCGGGTGTCGAGGGCGGAGCCCAGCCGGGACACCACCTGGGTTGCGATCAGCGAGTTGCCGCCCAGTTCGAAGAAGTCGTCGTCGAGACCGACGCGGTCGACACCGAGGACCTCGGACAGCACGATCGCCACGGTCTGTTCGATCGGGGTGACCGGTGCCCGGAACTGCCGGGCCTCGAGAACCGGTGCCGGCAGCGCCTTGCGGTCGATCTTGCCGTTGAGGTTGAGCGGCAGCGCCTCGAGTCCGACGAAGGCGGAGGGCACCATGTACGACGGGAGTGACTGCGACAGTTCCGATTCGAGCGCAGCAGCATCCAAGGTCGCGAAGTCCGTCGGGACCACGTAGGCCACGAGCCGGTCACCCACCCGGGCGTCGGCCCACACCGTGACCGCCGCGTCCTTCACGCGGTCCGACGACCGCAGCGCGGCCTCGATCTCACCCAGCTCGATGCGGAAGCCGCGCACCTTGACCTGGAAGTCGGCTCGTCCCACGTAGTCGAGCGTGCCGTCGGTGCGCCACGCGACGACGTCGCCGGTGCGGTACATCCGCTCCCCCGCCGGCCCGTACGGGTCGGCGACGAAACGGTCGGCCGTCAGCGCCGGACGGCCGAAGTAGCCTCGGGCCAATTGCGCACCGGCGAGGTACAGCTCGCCGGGCACACCGACCGGGACGGGGCGGAGCCGATCGTCGAGGACGAGCAAGCGCGTGTTCCATTCCGGGCCGCCGATGGGCACCGCGGATCCGTCGGTGTCCTCGACGCGCTGCGCCGTGACCGACACCGCGGCCTCGGTGGGACCGTAGAGGTTGAACAGGTCTGCGGTTCCCGCGGATGCGAAGCGCGCCGCGGTGTCGGCAGGCAGCACCTCACCGATCGCGAGGACCCGGCGCAGCGACTCGGGAAGCCGGTCCCCGGATTCGACGAGCAGCGCCTGCAACATCGACGGCACGACGTGCAGCGTGGTGACGGACTCGCTGCGCATCAGTGCGTTGAGATAGCCGGGATCGCGGTGGCCGTCTGCCGTGGCGACGACGAGCCGTCCGCCGGACGTCAGCGCGGACCAGAACTCCCACACCGACAGGTCGAACGTGGCCGCGGTCTTGAGCAGCGCGGCGTCCGACGAGTCGAGACCGTACTCGGCACGCTTCCATTCGAGCTGGTTGACGATCGCGGCGTGGCTGACGGCGACGCCCTTCGGCCGTCCCGTCGAACCGGACGTGAAGATTACGTACGCGGTGTTGGTCGGTCGCAGCGGCGACGTGCGCTCGTCACCGACGATCGGGCCTGCGTCGAACTCTGCGCCGTCGAACGTGTCGACGTGCAGCACCGGGATGTGCGCGGCGACCTCGACACCCTCTCGGGTGGTGGACAGCACGCAGGCGGGCTGCGCCGTGTCGAGAATGTAGGCCGTGCGGTCCGCGGGATGGTCCGGATCGATCGGTACGTACGCGCCACCGGCCTTCGCGACGGCGTACATGCCGACGAGCAGCTCCACCGACCGCCGCATCGCCAGCGCGACACGAGATTCCGGTCCGACGCCCATCTCGATGAGACGGCGGGCCAGGCGGTTCACCCGTGCGTCGAACTCCGCGTACGAGAGTCGTTCGGCCGCAGCCACGATCGCCGGCGCGTCCGGAGCATCGGCGACCTGCGTGTCGAAGAGATCGACCAACGTGAGGTCCGCACCGACAGGACGCTGCGTCGTGTTCCACCGTCCGAGCACCTGCTCACGCTCGTCGGTGTCGATCATTTCGAGGTCACCGACCGGCGCCGACGAATTCGTGACCACGGCCCGAAGGATGCGCGCATACATCTGCGCGAAACGCCGGGCGGTGGTCTCGGTGAACAGATCGGTCGCGTACGTGAACTGGACGGTGAAGTCCGCCGGGTTCCCGTCCTCGTCGGTGCTGTCGACGATGGTCACGTGCAGGTCGAACTTTGCGAGATCGGAGTCGATCTCGAGCGGCGCGATCTCGAGATCGGGCAGGGCGAGCGACCCGATCCGCATGTTCTGGAACGAGAATCCGACCTGGAACAGCGGATGCCTGGCCGTGGACCGGACCGGGTTGAGGACCTCCACCAGCCGCTCGAACGGCAGGTCGTCGTGAGCGTATGCGTCCAGATCCGAGCCGCGCACCCGCGCCAACAGATCCACGAAGGTCTCCGCGGGATCCACCTGGACCCGCAGTGCCAGCGTGTTGACGAACATGCCGATGAGATCGTCGAGAGCGGCATCGCCGCGGCCTGCGATCGGGGTGCCGACCACGATGTCCTGCGACCGCGACAGTCGTGCGAGGAGCACCGCGAGCGCGGCATGCATGACCATGAACGAGCTGGCGTTGTGTGCCCGCCCGAGCTCGACGAGGCCGCGGTGGGTCTGTGCGTCGACCTCGGCGCCGACCGTCGCGCCGGCATACGTCTGCTGCGCGGGCCGCGGATGATCCGTCGGGAGATCGAGCTGATCGGGAATGCCGGCGAGGCGACCGCGCCAGAATGCGATCTGCTGGGCGATGACGGACGTCGGGTCGTCCTCGTCACCGAGCGAATCATGCTGCCACAGAGCGTAGTCCGCGTACTGGATGTCCAGCGGCGCCCAGGTCCGGGCCGTCGCCGCCGACCGCGCGGTGTAGGCCGTCATCACGTCGCGGATCAGCGGACCCATCGAGACGCCGTCGGCAGAGATGTGGTGCACCACGACGACGAGCACGTACTCGGACGGAGACAACTCGAACAGCCGGATGCGCAGGGGCACCTCGGCGGTGACATCGAAACTGGTCGATGCGATCGCGACCACGCGGTCACGCACGTCGTCGGCGGTGACCCGCTCGGGACCGAAGTCCCACCCCGACAGCGCCTCCTCGACCGGGAGCACCACCTGATAGCCGACGCCGGCCTCCTCCGGGTACCGGGTACGCAGCGATTCGTGCCGGCTCACCACGTCCACGACCGCCGAACGCAGCGCATCGACGTTCAGGTTGCCGGACAGGCGGACCGCCGTGGGGATGTTGTCGGCCGCCGATCCGGGCTCGAGCCGGTTGAGGAACCACATACGCCGCTGCGCGAGGGAGAGCGGGATGCGGTCGGGCCGAGGCTGCGGCGAGAGAGCCTTGCGGCCGCCGCCGGACTGCGAACCCAGTCGGGCGGCGAGGGTCTCCACCGTCGAGGCCTCGAACAGTTCCCGCACCGGTACACGGGTCTCGAGCACCGCACCGAGACGTGACACCAACTGCGTGGCGACGAGCGAGTTGCCGCCGAGGTCGAAGAAGTCGTCGTCGAGCCCGACCGGATGGACGCCGAGGACGTCGGCGAAGGCGTCCGCGACGAGCACCTGCGCACGGGTCACCGGCGCGCGGAATGCCTTGGCCTCGAAGACCGGTTCCGGCAGCGCCTGCCGGTCCAACTTGCCCACCGCGGTCAACGGAACCTCGTCGAGGATGACGATGGACGCCGGGACCATGTACGACGGCAACAGCGATTCCACGTGCCGCGTCATCGTGTCGGTGTCGACACCGTCGTCTGCGAGGACGTAGGACACGAGCGCCGTCTGCCCGGAAGGCATCCGATGCCCGACGGTGGTCGCGAACGACACGCCCGGGCAGTCGGTGAGCGCCGAGTCGATCTCGCCGAGTTCGATGCGGAACCCGCGTACCTTGACCTGGAAGTCGGACCGGCCGACGTACTCGATCGACAGGTCGGTGGCATCCCCCGTCGCTCCGCTCGCCGAGACACCCCCCGTCGCTCCGCTCGCCGAGACACCCCCCGTCGCTCCGCTCGCCGATGCGGTCCACCGCACGACGTCGCCGGTGCGGTACATCCGCTCACCGGCCTCCCCGAACGGGTTCGCGACGAAGCGGTCCGCCGTGAGCGCCGGACGGCCGTGGTAGCCGCGCGCGAGAGCACCGCCCGACAGATAGAGCTCACCCGCGACACCCACCGGGACGGGCCGCAGTCGGGTGTCGAGGATCAGCGCCCCGACCCCGGGTACCGGTCCGCCGACCGTGATCGGCTTGCCCGCGAACAGCTCGCCACGGGTCGACACGATCGTCGTCTCGGTGGGCCCGTATGCGTTGAAGAACTGCCGATCCGGCGCCCAGCGTCCCACCAGTTCCGTGGTCGACGCGTCACCGCCGACCGACAGCAGGCGCAGGTCGTCGAGACCCGCGGGGTCCATCGATCCGAGCACGGCCGGGGTGATGATCGAGACGGTCACACGGCGCTGCGCCAGGAGCGCGTGCAGTTCCTCGCCGCCGAGTATCGACGGCGGAACCACCACCAGCTCCGCGCCGGCAGCAGCGGCCAGCGCCCATTCGAACACCGACGGATCGAAGCTGGGCGAGCAGATGTGCAGCACGCGATCGGAGGCATCCACGTCGTACAGCTCGACGGACTGATCCACCAGGCCGGACAGCCCGCGGTGCGTCACGACGACGCCCTTCGGTTTGCCCGTCGATCCGGACGTGTAGATCACGTAGGCGGTGTGGTCCAGGCGCAGCGGACTCGTCCGGTCGGTGTCGCCGACGGGCGTCACCGCGCGGCCGGCGTCGGCCGCCGCGCGCTCGAGCTCACCCAGCGACCACCACGAGACGGCCTCGGGCAGGTCGTCGATTGCGTCCGCCGCCGCGATACCCAGTGCGGCAGCGGAGTCGGTGACCATGTGCTCGATGCGATCGTCGGGGTACGTCGGGTCCACCGGGACGAAGGCGGCGCCGGTCTTCGCGACGGCCCACACGCACAGCACCATCTCCCACGAACGCGGGAACGACAGCGCGACGACGCTCTCCGGACCGAGCCCGCGGGCGATCAGTTCACGGGCCAGCGCGCTCGACCGCTCGTCGAGGTCGCGATAGGTGAGCGTCGTGTCACCGCAACTCAGTGCGGGTGCCGCCGGGTTCGTGTCCACGTGGCGCCCGAGGATCTCGGTCAACGTCTCGCGGCAGGCCACGTCCGGTCCCGCGACGCGGGTCAGGGTGTCGAGTTCCGACGCGTCGAGCAGGATCGCGTCGGCCACTGCGGCCGACGGATCCGCGACCACCGATTCGAGCACCGCGCGGAAACGCCTGCCGACGGCCTGAATGGTCGGCTCGTCGAACAGGTCTGTCGCATAGGTCATCTCGACGGACAGGTCGGCGACCGTCACCTGCAGGTCGAACTTCGCGAGGGCGATGTCGAAGTCGACACCGGAGACCGTCAGTCCGGGCAGTTCGAGGGACTGCCGGGCCACCCCGCTCTGGAAGGCCAGTGCCACCTGGAACAGCGGGTGACGTGCCTGAGACCGCTCCGGGTCGAGGATCTCCACGAGCCGCTCGAACGGCACATCGGCGCGCTCGAACGCTGCCAGATCGGCGGATCGGACCTGCGCGAGGAGGTCGGCGAACGACTGTCCCCCGTCGACCTCGGTGCGTAGGACCAGCGTGTTGACGAACATGCCGATGAGGTCGTCCAGGGCCGCCTCGCCGCGGCCCGCGACCGGCGTGCCGACGGCAATGTCGGAGGTGCCGCCGAGCCGGGACAGCAGCACCGCGAGCGCGGCGTGGACCACCATGAACGGGGTCGCACCGTGCGCGCGGGCCACGCTGTCGATGCCGGCCTGCAGCTCGGCGCCGATCGAGAACCGATGCGTGGCACCGCTGTTGGAGGCCACTGCGGGTCGAGGTCGGTCCGACGGCAGATCGAGCTGGTCGGGCAGACCGGCCAGGGCCGTCTTCCAGTACTCGACCTGCTGCGAGATCACGGCGCCCGGATCGTCCTCGGAGCCGAGTACCTCACGCTGCCACAGCGCGTAGTCGGCGTACTGCACGTCGAGCGGAGCCCAACTCGGTGCCTGCCCCGCCGCGCGCGCCGCGTAGGCCGTCATCACGTCCCGGGTGAGCGGGCCCATCGACACGCCGTCCGATGCGATGTGGTGCAGCACCAGGACAAGAACGTGCTCGGTCGACGACAGGGCGAAAACCCGTGCACGGACCGGGAGTTCGGTGGTCAGGTCGAAGCCCGCCAGTGCCCAATCCTCGATCCGCGCGACGAGTGCGTCGTCGGTGAGCGGTTCGATCCCGAGGCCGAAGTCCACCTCGTCGGCGGACAGGATCGACTGGTGGCCCACCCCGTCCGTGTCGGGGAACACCGTGCGCAGCGACTCGTGCCGCGCCAGGACGTCCCGCACCGCTGCCTGCAGGGCCTCGGTGTCCAGCTCGCCGGACAGCCGGATCGCGAGCGGAATGTTGTTGACGGCGGACTCGGGATCGAGCCGGTTCAGGAACCACATGCGCTGCTGCGCGAGCGAGAGTGGGATCCGCTCGGGGCGCGGCCGCGCGGTGAGCGGGCGGCGTGAACCCGAACCCGTCAGCGCGGCAACGTGCGCGGCAAGCGCACCGACCGTCGACGCCTCGAACAGGGTCCGCACGGGCACCTGCGCATCGAGCGCGACACCCAGCCGCGACACCACCTGCGTACCCAGCAGCGAATTGCCACCGAGACCGAAGAAGTCGTCGTCCAGGCCCACCCGCTCGATCCCCAGAACCTCGGCGAACACGCCGGCCACGATCCCCTCGACCGGCGTCGTCGGGGCACGGAACGCCGTGGCCTCGAAACTCGGCTCCGGCAACGCCTTCCGATCCAGCTTGCCCGACACATTCAACGGGAACGCATCCAGCACCACGAACACCGCCGGCACCATGTACGACGCCAACGACGTCGCAAGTGTGGCCTTCACGACCTCGGTGTCGACCGTGCCACCCACAGTGGGGACGACATAGGCGACGAGCTGATCGTTCTTCACCAACACCACGGACTGCGCGATCGACTCCTGCGCCAGCAGTGCGGTCTCGATCTCCCCCAACTCGATCCGCAGACCACGCAACTTCACCTGGAAGTCCGTACGCCCGATGTACTCCAGCTCGCCCGACGCATTCCACTTCACCAGATCGCCCGTGCGATACATCCGCTCGCCGCCGTCACCGAACGGATTCGCCACGAACCGGTCCGACGTCAGATCCGCGCGCGAGACATACCCACGCGCCAACTGCACACCCGCCAGATACAGCTCACCCGGCACACCCACCGGCACCGGACGCAGCCGCGCATCGAGCACGAACACCTGCGTATTCCACACCGGCGCACCGATCGGCACACCCGCAGTGTCCGCCACCGTCACCTCGTGGAACGTCACATCCACCGCGGCCTCGGTCGGCCCGTACAGATTGTGCAACGAAGCCGACGAAATCGCCCGGAACCGCTCCGCCGTCCGAGCCGGCAGCGCCTCACCCGACGCGAACACCAGACGCAACGAATCCGCCCGGGACACAGACGATTCCGCATCACCGCTCGCTGACCACTCCGCCACGAACACCGACAACATCGACGGCACGAAATGCGCCACCGTCACACCACGATCGGCCATCACCCGCACCAGATAACCCGGATCCCGATGACCATCCGGCGCCGCCACCACCAGACGCGCACCCACCTGCAACGGCCAGAAGAACTCCCACACCGACACATCGAACGTGAACGGCGTCTTCTGCAACACCACATCGCCCGCAGTCAGCCCGTACTCGGCCTGCATCCACACCAGACGATTCACGATCGCGCCGTGCTCGACCGCCACACCCTTCGGCCGACCCGTCGACCCCGACGTGAAGATCACGTACGCTGTGTTCGAAACACGAAGGGCAGCAACCCGATCCGCATCCGTCACCGCCGCAGCCGAGAACCCGGATACATCCGCCTCGTCGAGATTCAGGATCCGGACGGACCCCTCCCCCGACGCCTCGAAACCGTCCCGCGACGTCGACAACACCAACACCGGGTCCGCTGTGCCCAGGATGTAGGCGTTTCGCTCGACCGGCTGATCCGGGTCCACCGGCACATACCCGCCACCGGCAGCCAGCACCGCGTACATCCCCACCAGCAGATCCAGCGAACGCCGCATCCCCAGACCCACCAACGAGTCCGGACCCACACCCTCCGAGATCAACAGGCGCGCCGTGCGATTCACCCGCGCAGCGAACTCCCCGTAACTCAGCGACTCGCCCTCGAACTCCAGCGCCGTCGCATCCGGAGTCCGCGCCACCTGCGCCTCGAACAGGTCGACCAGCGTCGCCCGCGGCACCTCGTGATCGGTGGCATTCCATGTGCCGAGTACCTGATCGCGCTCGGATGCGTCCAGCAATGCGACGTCGCCGACGACCGCTGCCGGATCCGTCACGACCGACTCGAGTATCCGCACGAACCGGTCCCCGAACGACGTCATCGTCGCGTCGTCGAACAGATCGGTCGCGTACGTCAGGGCCACGGAGTATCCGGACTCGTCGCCCGCCTCGAGCACCGTCACCTGAAGATCGAACTTGGCTGTGGCGGAGTCGAACTCGACCTCCGACACCGCGAGGTCACCGAGGGTGAGATCCGCACGCCCGAGATTCTGGAACGTCAGCATCACCTGGAACAGCGGATGGCGGCCCTGCGATCGCTCCGGATTCAGCACCTCGACCAACCGCTCGAACGGCACGTCGGCGTGGCCGAACGCCGCGAGGTCGGTACCGCGCACGCGAGAGAGCAACTGGTCGAACGACTGCGCGCCGTCGACCTCGGCCCGCAGGACCAGGGTGTTGACGAACATTCCGATCACGTCGTCGAGCACCTGCTCGCCGCGTCCGGCGACCGGCGTGCCGACCGCGATGTCGGTCGTGCCGCTCAGCCGTGCCAGCAGCACCGACAGGGCCGCGTGCACCACCATGAACGGGGTGGCGCCACGCTGCCGGGCCAGTTCGTCGATCGCCGTGGACAGATCCGCGTCGAGTTCGAACCGGTGGGTGGCACCGTGGTCGGACGCCACCGCGGGGCGCGGCCGGTCCGTCGGCAGATCCAACTGGTCGGGCAGCCCGGCGAGCGCCGTCCGCCAGTAGTCGACCTGCTGCGACAGCAGCGATTCCGGATCGTCGTCCGTGCCGAGGACGTCGCGCTGCCACAACGTGAAGTCGGGGTACTGCACCTCGAGCGGAGTCCAGGCCGGATCCGAACCGGCCGACCGTGCCGCGTACGCGAGCATGACGTCGCGCGTGAGCGGTCCGATCGAGAAGCCGTCGGCGGCAATGTGATGCACCACGAACACCAGCACGTGCTCGTTCTGCGACACCTCGAACAGCTGCGCCCGCACCGGGATGTCACGGGACAGATCGAAGCCGGCGCCGACCAGCGCACCGACGCGGTCGAGGATCGACTCGGCCGACACCGCCTCCACGGGAAGCAGTTCGCCGATCTCGCTCGATGCGCGGACCACCTGGTGCCCGACACCGTCGAAGTCCGGGAACACCGTGCGCAGCGACTCGTGGCGGTCCACGACGTCGGCCACGGCGGTCTGCAGCGCGGGCACGTCGAGGGTGCCCGACAGTCGGATAGCGACCGGAATGTTGTTGACCGTGGAGTCGGGCTCGAAACGGTTCAGGAACCACATCCGCTGCTGCGCGAGGGACAGCGGAATGCGTTCCGGCCGTGGACCGGCGACCAGAGCCTTGCGGGCCTCGCCGCCGACGGCATCGGCTACCTGGGCCGCGAGCGCCTCGACGGTGGACGCCTCGAACACTGCACGCACCGGAATCTGCGCGTCGACCGCGGCAGCCAACCTCGACACCACCTGCGTCGCGATCAGCGAGTTCCCGCCGAGTTCGAAGAAATCGTCGTCCAGCCCCACCTGCGGGACGTCGAGGACGTCGGCGAACACCGACGCGACGAGTTCCTCCGCCGGGGTGACCGGGGCCCGGAACTCGCGCGCCTCGAACACCGGCGCCGGCAGCGCCTGCCGATCGAGCTTGCCCACCGGCGTGAGAGGGATGTCATCGAGGACCATGACGGTCGACGGCACCATGTGCCGCGGCAGGGAACGTCCGACGAACTCGAGCAACGCCGCGGTGTCGATCTGGCGGCCGGAGACCGGACGCACGTAGGACACGAGAACCTTGCTGCCCGTGGTGGCTTCGTGCGCCACGGTGGCGGCGAAGTCCACATCGTCGTGCTCGGCCAGCGCGGCGTCGATCTCCCCCAGCTCGATGCGGAAGCCACGGATCTTGACCTGGAAGTCGGAGCGGCCGACGTACTCGATCTGCTGGTTCGCGTTCCACCGGACGACGTCGCCGGTGCGGTACATCCGGGTCCCGGGCTCACCGAACGGGCACGCGACGAATCGCTCCGCGGTGAGCGCGAACCGGTCGTGGTACCCGCGGGCGACGCCCGGGCCCTGCACGTAGAGCTCACCCGCGACGCCCACCGGGGTGGGCCGCAGCCGGTCGTCGAGCACCACGAGCGACATGCCCTGCGTGGGACCGCCGATCGTGATCGGTTCGCCGGGGACGAGCGGATCCGAGATCGCGGTCATGATCGTGGTCTCGGTGGGGCCGTAACCGTTGAAGAACCTGCGGCCGGATGTGGCCCAGCGCGTCACCAGATCGGGCGGGCACGCCTCGCCTCCGACGACGACGTCGAGGAAGGTATCCAGCCCCTCGGGGTTCACCGACGCGAGCGCCGCGGGGGTGACGAAGCCATGCGTGACGCGTTGCGTCGCAATCAGTTCGGCGAGATCGTCACCGCCGTACACCGTCGGGGGTGCGATCACCATCGTCGAACCGGCGCCCACGGACAGGAGTAGTTCGAGAACCGAGGCGTCGAAGCTGGGCGACGCGAAGTGCAGGGTACGGGCCTGTGCGGTGAGGTTGTAACGACGGACCTGTTCGGCGCAGAAGTCGCCCAGGCCGGCCTGTGTGACGACGACACCCTTCGGGCGGCCGGTCGAACCGGATGTGTAGATCACGTACGCCGGATCGGCGTCCGCCAGCACCCGGCTGCGGTCGGCGAAGGAGATCGGCTCCGGGGAATGCTCGGCCAGTACACGTTCGAGGTCGTCGCCGAGGACGAGCCATTCGACGGAGTCCGGGAGCGAATCGCGGGACTCGGCTGTCGTCAGTCCCACCACGACGCCCGAGTCGGTCACCATGTGCTCGACACGGTCGGCGGGATAGTTCGGATCGACGGGCACGAAGGCCGCACCCGACTTCGCGACACCCCACACGCACGACACCGACTCGATGGACCGCGGCACGGCCACCGCGACCGAGTCGCCGGGACCGATGCCCCGTTCGATCAGGACCCGGGCGAGACGCGAGGACCACGCGTCGAGGTCCTCGTAGGTGCGAGAGCGGTCGCCGCACACGAGGGCGGTGGCCGACGGGTCACGCTCGACAGCGGCCGCCAGCAGCTGCGGCAGCGTCGTCGAACGGGGACGGCTCCGGCGCGCCGGACGTTCCCGGCGCGGGCGCCTGGTGCGCTTGCGCTCGTCTCCGTCATTCCCGTGCAGCTCCCGACCCTGCTCGCTCATGCGTTCAGAACACCTCGTGCGTCGATCGCCGGCACCCGAAGACTCGGCTTCTGCCGACTCGGCATCTCACAACGCAGCACAGTGACTCATTCCTTACATACATCGCCCGGGACAAACCATCATTATCGCCTCACGCGGACCATGCCTCCGCATCGGCGACGACCCGCCGGACGTCCGGCCGTTCCTCCGGCAGTGCGCCGTCGGTGAGCACGAGGACCTCGAGATCCTCGAGTTCCTCCACGTCGAGGGCCTGCGCGCAGGCCGCCGACACGAACGCATGGGTCACCCATTCGTCGGCCAGAAGGTCGGTGACGTTACCGTCCGGTAGTGCCGTGACGACGGTCACCGCACCTGCGGTGGACGCGACGATCAGCTCGATCGCGGACCACACGCTGCTCAGGGGCTCGGTACACGCGGTCCGGGACTCGTAGGTGATGTCGTAGCGGGCGCGGTCCCGTTCCGCGAACGCCACCACGTTTCCGTGGGTGAGCGAGAACGATCCGTCTGCCGCCACGATTGCGGGATCCTCGGAGCCCAGTCGGCGGATCCGCTCGGTGTAGGTGACCGGTCGGCCCGACTGCTCGTCGATGTGGATCCGGTCCGCGTCGCCGTCCAACACGACCCATTCCATGCTGTCGGGAAGGGCGTCGACGTGTGCGGACGTCGTGATGCCGACCTTGGCCGGCATGCCGGACGGCATCCGATCCGCGTCCGCTGCGTCGATCGGTGTCAGCGCGGCACCGCTCTTGAGCACCGCCCACGCCGCGACCACCGCGTCCGCCGAGCGCGGCAGCACGATCGGCACCTGGTGACCCGGGCCGACGCCCTCGCCGATCAGCAGCCGCGCCAGCCTGGACGACTGCTCGTCGAGGTCACCGTAGGTGATCTCCTCACCGTCGTCCGAGATCGCGGGGGCCTCCGGATCGGCCTCCACCACCGCGGAGAGGATCTGCGGCACCGTGCTGCCGCTGGGCACGACGACTGCGTCCGACTCGACGTTCGCCGATCGTCCGACCGTTGCGGCACTGCGCAGCTGTGCGCGCTCCGCGTCGGACACGATGTCGATGTCACCGACGACGGCGCGGGCATCGGTGGCGACGGCCTCGAGGATGCGGACGAACCGCTGCCCCAGCATCGCGACCGTCGACTCGTCGAACAGGTCCGTCGCATAGGTCAACAGCGCCTCGAGATCTCCGGAGGGCGCGGGCACCAGTGTCAGCTGCAGGTCGAACTTGGCGGCCCGCTCCTGATCCGGCACCGCGCCCACCGTCAGACCGGGAAGTTCGAGTGCGGCCTGCTGCTGGTTCTGGAACGACAGCACGGTCTGGAACAGCGGGTGCCGCGCCGTCGAGCGGGACGGCGACACTGCCTCGACCACGCGCTCGAACGGCAGGTCCGCGTTGCCGAACGCCGCCAGATCCGTCTCACGGGTGCGAGCGAGGACATCCGTGAACGTCATCGACGACGTCAGTTCCGTCCGCAGCGCGAGCGTGTTGACGAACATGCCCACGAGATCGTCGAGCGCGGCGTCCCCGCGTCCGGCGATCGGGGTGCCCACCGTGACGTCCCAGGTTCCGCTGAGCCTCGCGAGCAGAACGGCCAACGCGCTGTGCGCCACCATGAACAGCGATGCGCCCTCGGCCCGCGCGAGGGAATCGAGTGCGGTGTGCAGTGCGGCCGGGATCGTGAAACCTGTTTCGGCTCCGCGCATCGACGCCACCGGCGGGCGGGGACGGTCGGTGGGGAGGTCGAGCAGATCCGGCGCGCCCGACAGCGTCCGCACCCAGTACTCGAGCTGGTCGGCGGCCACCGTGCCGGGCTCGTCCGCCGAGCCCACCACCTCGCGCTGCCACAGCGCGAAGTCCGCGTACTGCACCGCGAGCGGGGACCACTGCGGTGCCTCGCCCCGGCTGCGAGCGGCATACGCGGCGACCAGGTCCCGGGCCATCGGCGCCATCGAGACACCGTCCGCGCCGATGTGGTGGACGACGAACGCGAAGACGTGGGTGCGGTCGTCGATCCGGAACAGTCCCGCCCGCGCCGGCACACCGCTGGTCACGTCGAAGCCCTGGCCGAGCAGACCGCTCACGTGGGAGAGCAGTTCGTCCGCGTTCACGGAGACGGGCGTGAGATCGAACTCGACCCGATCGGTCGGCAGGATCACCTGGTACGGGCCGTCCGCGTCCTCCGGGTAGTACGTGCGCAACGCCTCGTGGCGGACGAGGACGTCCTGCAGGGCTGCACGCAGCGCACCGTCGTCCAGGTCGCCGGTGAGGTGCATCGCCAGCGGGATGTTGTACGTGGTGGATTCGGGCTCGAGCCGGTTCAGGAACCACATGCGCTGCTGCGCGAGCGAGAGCGGGATCCGGTCCGGCCGGGGCCCGGCGGTGAGCACCTTGCGCGCACCCGCACCCGCAAGGCTCTGTACCTGCGCCGCCAGCGCACCGACGGTCGACGCCTCGAACAGGGTCCGCACGGGCACCTGCGCATCGAGCGCGACACCCAGCCGCGACACCACCTGCGTACCCAGCAGCGAATTGCCACCGAGACCGAAGAAGTCGTCGTCCAGGCCCACCCGCTCGATCCCCAGAACCTCGGCGAACACGCCGGCCACGATCCCCTCGACCGGGGTGGTCGGGGCACGGAACGCCGTGGCCTCGAAACTCGGCTCCGGCAACGCCTTCCGATCCAGCTTGCCCGACACATTCAACGGGAACGCATCCAGCACCACGAACACCGCCGGCACCATGTACGACGCCAACGACGTCGCAAGTGCGGCCTTCACGACCTCGGTGTCGACCGTGCCACCCACAGTGGGGACGACATAGGCGACGAGCTGATCGTTCTTCACCAACACCACGGACTGCGCGATCGACTCCTGCGCCAGCAGTGCGGTCTCGATCTCCCCCAACTCGATCCGCAGACCACGCAACTTCACCTGGAAGTCCGTACGCCCGATGTACTCCAGCTCGCCCGACGCATTCCACTTCACCAGATCGCCCGTGCGATACATCCGCTCGCCGCCGTCACCGAACGGATTCGCCACGAACCGGTCCGCCGTCAGATCCGCGCGCGAGACATACCCACGCGCCAACTGCACGCCCGCCAGATACAGCTCACCCGGCACACCCACCGGCACCGGACGCAGCCGCGCATCGAGCACGAACACCTGCGTATTCCACACCGGCGCACCGATCGGCACCCCGGCAGTGTCCGCCACCGTCACCTCGTGGAACGTCACATCCACCGCGGCCTCGGTCGGCCCGTACAGATTGTGCAGCGAAGCCGACGAAATCGCCCGGAACCGCTCCGCCGTCCGAGCCGGCAGCGCCTCACCCGACGCGAACACCAGACGCAACGAATCCGCCCGGGACACAGACGGTTCCGCATCACCGCTCGCTGACCACTCCGCCACGAACACCGACAACATCGACGGCACGAAATGCGCCACCGTCACACCACGATCGGCCATCACCCGCACCAGATAACCCGGATCCCGATGACCATCCGGCGCCGCCACCACCAGACGCGCACCCACCTGCAACGGCCAGAAGAACTCCCACACCGACACATCGAACGTGAACGGCGTCTTCTGCAACACCACATCGCCCGCAGTCAGCCCGTACTCGGCCTGCATCCACACCAGACGATTCACGATCGCGCCGTGCTCGACCGCCACACCCTTCGGCCGACCCGTCGACCCCGACGTGAAGATCACGTACGCGGTGTTCTCCGGCCGCAGCGGTGCCCGCCGCTCCGCGTCCACGATCGGCGCGTCCGAGAAACCGGACACATCGGTCGTGTCGAGTTCGACCACCGCTGCGGCACCGGGCAGATCACCGCCGTCGCGCGAGGTCGTCAGGACCAGTACCGGCTTCGCGGTGTCGAGGATGTAGGCGTTGCGTTCCGCCGGTTGATCCGGGTCCACCGGAACGTAGGCGCCGCCCGCGGCGAGCACGGCATACATGCCCACCAGCAGATCCAGCGAACGCCGCATCCTCAGACCCACCAACGAGTCCGGACCCACACCTTCCGAGATCAACAGGCGCGCCGTGCGATTCACCCGCGCAGCGAACTCCCCGTAACTCAGCGACTCGCCCCCGAACACCAACGCCGTCGCATCCGGAGTCCGCACCACCTGTGCCTCGAACAGGTCGACCAGCGTCGCCCGCGGCACGTCGTGGTCGGTGTCGATCCACTGCCGCAGCACCAGGTCGCGTTCGGAGTCGTCGAGCAGGTCGATCTCGCCGACGGGTACTCCCGGGTCGGCCGTCGCGGCGGACAGGATCCGCAGGTACCGGTCGCCGAAGGCGCGGACCGTCGCCTCGTCGAACAGATCGGTCGCGTACGTCAGATCCATCGTCAGGTCGGGCGTCTCGCCGGTCGATTCGGCGAAGGTGACCTGGAGGTCGAACTTCGCTGTGGCGGAGTCGAACTCCACCTCGGAGACGGTCAACCCGCCCAGCGCGAGGTCGGTGCGTCCGAGATTCTGGAACGTCAGCATCACCTGGAACAGCGGGTGCCGCGACTGCGAACGCGCCGGGTCGAGGATCTCCACCAACCGCTCGAACGGCACGTCGGCATGTCCGAACGCCTGCAGGTCGGTCTCACGCACCGCGGCCAGGAGATCGTCGAACGAGCGGGCGGTGTCGACGTCACTGCGCAGCACGAGGGTGCCCACGAACATGCCGACGAGGTCGTCGAGCGCCTGCTCGCCGCGGCCCGCGATCGGCGTGCCGACGGCGATGTCGGAGGTGCCACTCGACCGCGCCAACAGCACCGCCAGCGCCGCGTGCACCACCATGAACGAGGTGACGCCGCGTGCGCGGGCCAGTTCGGCGAGCGCGGTCTGCAACTCTCCGCTCAGCGGGACGGACAGCCGTGCCCCCCGATACGACGACACGGCGGGACGGGGACGGTCCGACGGCAGATCCAGCTGGTCGGGCAGACCAGCGAGCGCGGATGTCCAGTAGTTCTGCTGCTGGGCGAGCAGTGACTCCGGGTCGTCCTCACTGCCGAGAACCTCACGCTGCCACAGCGTGTAGTCGGCGTACTGCACACCCAGCGGCGCCCAGCCCGGCACGGTCCCGGCGGATCGCGCCGCGTACGCGATCATGACGTCGCGGGTCAATGGGCCCATCGAGAAACCGTCCGCCGCAATGTGATGCACGACGAGCACCAGGACGTGTTCGGTCTCCGACACCGAGAACAGTCGCATCCGCACGGGCAGGTCGGTAGTCAGATCGAACCCGGCCGTCACCATCGAATCGACGATCGCGGGCAGGTCCACATCCGAGATCGGTTCCGCCGAAAGCGGCGCCGACACCTCGACCGCGGGCCGGATCTGCTGGTATCCGACGCCGTCGATGTCGGGGAACACGGTACGCAGCGATTCGTGCCGGTCGAGCACGTCGCCCATCGCGGCAGCGAGGGCGTCGACGTCCAGCGCTCCGGACAGTCGGATCGCGAGCGGGATGTTGTTCACCGCCGACTCCGGCTCGAAGCGGTTGAGGAACCACAACCGCTGCTGCGCCAGTGACAGTGGGATCCGGTCGGGACGCGGCCGCGCGACGAGCGCCGTCCGGGCGCCGGCGTCGGATTCCATCACGCGGGCCGCGAGTGCCTCCACGGTGGAGACCTCGAACAGCAGCCGGACCGGGACGGTCGTGTCCAGTGCGGCGCCCAAGCGGGAGGCCACCTGCGTCGCAAGCAGCGAGTTGCCGCCGAGCGCGAAGAAGTCGTCGCCCTGCCCCACCCGGTCGACGCCGAGGACGTCGGCGAACACCCCTGCCACGGTTTCCTCGACCGGCGTCGCCGGGGCCCGGAACACCGCCGTCGCGAACTCGGGCTCGGGCAGCGCCTTGCGGTCGAGCTTGCCGCTGCCGGTGAGCGGCAACCGGTCGAGCACCAGCACGGCAGCGGGCACCATGTAGGCCGTCAGTGACCGGGCCGCGTGCTCCTTCAACGCCGCGACGTCGATCGTGCGACCGTCGGCCGCGGTCACGTACGCAACGAGCTGGTCGCGGATCACGAGCACGGCGGCCTGCGCGACGGATTCGTGTGCGGCCAGTACCGATTCGATCTCGCCGAGCTCGATCCGGAAGCCGCGCAGCTTCACCTGGTCGTCGGCGCGGCCCACGTAGTCGATCACGCGGTCGGTACCGGTGCGCACAACGTCGCCGGTGCGGTACAGCCGGCTTCCCGGGCCGACGAACGGGTTCGCGACGAACCGCTCCGCGGTCAGGCCGGGACGGCCGAGGTAGCCGCGGGCGACGCCGACGCCGTCGAGGTAGAGCTCTCCGGGAACCCCGGCGGGCACGGGCCGCAGCCGCGCGTCCAGCACGTAGGCGGTCGCGCCGCGGATGGCGCGGCCGATCGTGACCGGCTCCCCCGGCACCAGCGCGTCGGAGATGTTCGACGCCACGGTCGCCTCGGTGGGGCCGTACGCGTTGAACATCGCCCGGCCCGGCGCCCAGCGGGACACCAGGTCGGCCGGGCAGGCCTCGCCGCCGACCACGACTACACCCAGCGCGTCCAGGCCCGCCGGATCGACCGACGCGAGAGCGGCCGGCGTGACGAAGGCGTGCGTCACGCGCTGCTGCCGCAGCAGTTCGGCAAGTTCGTGCCCGCCGTAGATGGTCGTCGGCGCGATGACCATCGTCGCGCCGGCACCGAAGGCCATGAGCAGTTCCAGGACCGACGCGTCGAAGCTCGGTGACGCGAAGTGCAGCGTGCGCGAACCCGATCCGAGTCGGTAGCGCTCCACCTGCTCGTCGGCGAAGGCCGACAGCCCGGTGTGGGTGACGACGACGCCCTTCGGCACGCCGGTCGACCCCGACGTGTAGATGACGTACACGGCGTCGGCGAGGTGCAGGGGGCGCCGCCGGTCGGCATCGGAGACCGCCAGCGCGGACGCGCTCGCGATCTGCTGTTCCGTTGCTGCGTCGTCGAGCACGAGCAACGGCAGCCCGGACGGCAGCGCGTCGGCATGCTCGGCATGCGTGATACCCAGCACCGCACGAGAATCCGACACCATGTGCGTCACGCGATCGGCCGGGTAGTTCGGGTCCACCGGTACGAACGCGGCACCGGACTTGGCGACCGCCCACACGGCGGTCACCGAATCGATCGAGCGGGTCAGCGCGATCGCGACGACATCGCCGGGTCCCGCACCGCGGTCGATCAGCACGCGCGCCAACCTCGACGAGCTCTCGTCGAGTTCGCGGTAGCTGACGGTCCGCTCCCCCGCCACGAGGGCGATCGCGGACGGATCGGTGCTCGCCGCGGATTCGAGGATCCGTGGCAGCAGGAGCGGTTCGGTGACACGGCCGTCGGCCGCCGTCAGCGCGGACATCTCGGCGCCGTCGAGGATCTCGATGTCGCCGACCACCACGGACGGATCGGCCGTGACCGCCCCCAGTACCCGCAGGAACCGTTCCGCGAACGCACGCATCGTCGACGCATCGAACAGGTCCGTCGCGTAGGTGAGGTCGACATCGAATCCTGCTGCGCCCGAATCGGCCTCGGCGAGCGTCACCGCCAGGTCGAACTTCGCGACGGCGGCATCGAAGTCGACGCCCGAAACGGTCAGGTCACCGAGGGCGAGTTCGGTCCGGTCCATGTTCTGGAACGAGAGCACCACCTGGAACAGCGGATGCCGCGCCTGCGAGCGGGCCGGGCTCAGAACCTCGACCAACCGCTCGAACGGGACATCGGCGTGACCGAACGCCTCGAGATCCGACGCGCGAACCTGGGCGAGCAGTTCGGTGAACGGGCGATCTTCCCGGACGTCGGCGCGCAGCACGAGCGTGTTGACGAACATGCCGACGAGGTCGTCGAGCGCGGCCTCGCCACGACCGGCGACGGGGGTGCCGATCGCGATGTCGGTGGTGCCGCTGAGCCGGGCGAGCAGCACCGACAGCGCGGCGTGCACCACCATGAACGGGGTCGTGCCGGCCTCACGCGCGACGGCGTCGAGTCGCGCCGCGAGTGCCGCGTCGATCCCGAATCGATGCGATGCGCCGGCATTCGACGCGATCGCGGGGCGCGGGCGGTCCGCGGGCAGATCCAGCCGATCGGGCAGGTCGGCGAGAGCGGCGCGCCAGTGGTCCACCTGCCGCGCGATGAGCGACTCCGGGTCGTCCTCGCTGCCGAGAACCTCACGCTGCCACAGCGCGTAGTCGGCGTACTGCACGTCGAGCGGCGTCCAGCCCGGGGCGACACCGGCCGAGCGGGCCGCATACGCCATGACGATGTCACGGGTCAGCGGTCCCATCGAGAAGCCGTCGGCGCTGATGTGGTGGACCACCACCACGAGCACGTGCTCGGTGGCGGACACCGCGAGCAGCCGCATCCGGATCGGGACCGCGGCCGTGACATCGAATCCACGGGAGATCGTCTCGGTGACCGCACCGACGATGTCGGATTCGGTGATCGACTCGGCGTCCAGATCGACGGTGACCCGGTCCGCGGGCAGGATCACCTGGCTCGCGGCGCCGTCCCGTTCCGGGAAGACCGTGCGCAGCGACTCGTGCCGGGCGACGACATCGTTCACCGCGCCGCGCAGCGCAGCGACGTCGAGCGAGCCCGACAATCGGATCGCGACGACGATGTTGTTGACCGCGGAGTCGGTGTCGAAGCGGTTGAGGAACCACATCCGCTGCTGTGCGAGCGACAGCGGCACGGTCTCCGGGCGCGGCTGCGCGACCAGCGGGGCGCGGGTGTCGCCGCCCGCGGCGACCTGTGCGTCCACCAGGGCCGCGAGCCGGGCGACGGTCGGCGCGTCGAAGAAGTCGCGCACGTCGATGCGGATGCCGCGTTCGGCGTTGATCCGCGCGACGACGCGGGTCGCGCTCAGCGAGTTGCCGCCGAGGGCGAAGTAGTCATCGTCGACGCCCATCCGCTCGGCGCCCAGGACCTCCGCGAACGTGGCCGCCAGCATCTCCTCGGTGGGGGTGCTCGGCGCGCGGTACTCGCTCGCCAGCGACGAGAAGTCCGGTGCGGGAAGGGCCTTGCGGTCGAGCTTGCCGCTCGCGTTCAGCGGGAACTCGGCCATCGCGACGAACAGGGACGGCACCATGTACTCGGGCAGCCGCGCGCTCACCGTGGCGGCCATCTCCTCGCGGTCCACGGGCGCGCCGCCGTCGGTGACGACATAGGCCACGAGGTGGTCGCCCAGCTCGGGGTCGGCGTGCACGACCACGACGGACTGCGACACCGCATCGTGGTCCAGCAGGGCCGACTCGATCTCGCCGAGCTCGATGCGCAGACCGCGCAGCTTCACCTGGAAGTCGGTGCGGCCCACGTACTCCAGCTCACCGGAACCGCCGAGCTTGACGAGGTCACCGGTGCGGTACATGCGCTCGCCCGGGCCGCCGTACGGGTCGGCGACGAACCGGTCGGCCGTCAGGTCGGGACGCTGCAGGTAACCCCGTGCCAACTGGACGCCCGCCAGATACAGCTCGCCCTCGGTCCCGGCCGGAACGCGGCGCAGTCCGTCGTCGAGCACGTACAGGCCGGTGTCGGCCACCGCGGCGCCGATCGGCACCGTGGCGGTGTCGGCCGCGGTGACCTCGTGGAAAGTGACGTCCACGGCGGCCTCGGTGGGGCCGTACAGGTTGTGCAGCGCCGCTCCCGAGATGTCACGGAAGCGGGCTGCGGTCTGCGGCGGTAGCGCCTCACCCGACGCGAACACGTTCCGCAGTGTCGTGACTGTCGCCGCACTCGGTTCGACCACGAACACCGACAGCATCGACGGCACGAAGTGCGCGACGGTGACGCCGCGCTCGACCATCGTGCGGGCCAGGTACGCGGGGTCGCGGTGGCCGTCCGGCAGCGCGATCGTCAGACGCGCACCGGCCTGCAGCGGCCAGAAGAACTCCCACACCGACACGTCGAACGTGAACGGCGTCTTCTGCAGCACCACGTCGGCTGCCGTCATCGGGTACATGTGCTGACGCCAGCGCAGGTTCGCGACGATCGCACCGTGCCCGACTGCCACACCCTTCGGGCGGCCGGTGGACCCGGACGTGAAGATGACGTACGCGAGGTTCTCGCCCGTCAGCGGTGTGAGACGGTCCACGTCGGTGACCGGATCGGCCGACAGTGCGTGCAGATCGAGGGTGTCGATCGCGAGGACCGGGGTGTCGGTGTCGAGCGTGAGACCGTCCCGAGTCGTCGTGAGGATCGCGGCCGGACGAGCGATGTCGAGCACATAGCCGAGGCGGTCGGCCGGATGGTCCGGGTCCAGCGGGACGTACGCGCCGCCCGCCTTGACGATTGCGTACATCCCGATCAGCAGGTCGATCGATCGCCGGATGCCGAGACCCACCAGGGTGTCCGGACCGACACCGAGCGAGATCAGGTGGCGCGCGAGGCGGTTGGCGCGGGCATCGAACTCGGCATACGTCAGCGTCGCGCCGTCGAACTCGAGCGCGACGGCGTCCGGGGTGGCGGCGACCTGCTCGTCGAACAGTGAGGCGAGCGTGGTTGCGGGCTCAGCGGACGCCGCTGCGTCGTCCCCGAGCACCTCGGCGGCATCGCTGAACAGGGCACTCAGCAGCCCGGGCAGTCCCCCGGTCTCGGGCGCCTCGAGCAGACCCGGCGCCACGGTGGACAGCACGACCGGCACGAGCGCATCGATGCCGAGCACCCCGCCCATCGCGGCGTCGAGGGTCTCGATCTCCTGCTTCAGCTGTGCGTACGTGACGGTGATGTCACCAGCGGTCAGGGCGATCCGCTCGGGATCGACCTCGACCACCCCGGCGAGGAGTCGAGGCAGATCCTCGACCGTCAACGAGTCGACTCCGGGCTGCTGGGCCGCCATGTTCTTTGTCCTTCCCGACATCTGAAAACTTCGATCGCCCGATTCGGGGGGGAGCCGAACTGCCGGCTCCCCCCGAGATCATCCGACTGCGATCACTCGTGTCCGCCCTCGATGATCGCCGATGCGTCGGCGATCATGCCCGCGATGGCCGACTGGTATCCGTCGGCGCCCAGGGCGGGCAGGATCCCCGGCAGCAGACCCGACAGCGCGACTGTCGTCAGGGCCTCGGGCTTCAACGCCCCGCCCATCGCGGTGGCCGTCGCGTCCAGCTTGGCGTGCAACTGGCCGAACGTGACGTCGGTGCCGGCGTGCGAGATGGCGACCGTGTCCGGTGACACCTCGGCGGCTCCGGCCACCAACTCCGGCAGGTCCTCGACCGTCTTCGCCTTCTTCGGCTCGAGCGCGTCCCGCTCGGCATCGGTCGTCACGTCGATCGCCCGCAACACGATCGCCGGATCACCGGTGACGGCATCGAGGATCCGCACGAACCGATCCGCGAACACCGCGACGGTGTCCCGGTCGAACAGCTCCGTGGCGTAGGTGAACAGCGCACGGACACCGGCGAGACCACCGTCGGTGTGGTACTGCTCGACCACAGTGAGCTGGAGGTCGAACTTGGCCTGATCGCCGCCGAGATCCAGCGCCGACACCTCGAGGCCCGGCAGGGCGAAGGTTCCCGTCTCCATGTTCTGGAACGTGAGCATCACCTGGAACAGCGGTGTGTACGCGCTCGAGCGGCGCACCCCGGCGGCGTCCACCACCTGTTCGAACGGGACGTCGGCGTTGCCGAACGCCGCAAGGTCCTTCTCGCGGGCCTGCGCCAGCAGGTCCGTGAACGGCGCACCCGGCTCGACCCGCGTGCGCAGCGCCAGGGTGTTGACGAACATGCCGATCAGGTCGTCGAGAGCGGCCTCGCCGCGACCGGCGACCGGCGTACCGACCGTGACGTCGTTCGAGCCGCCGAGCCGGGACAGCAGCACCGCCAGCGCCGCATGGAACACCATGAACGTCGTCGCACCCTGCTCGCGGGCCGTGTTCTCCACGCGCGCCACGAGATCCGCGTCGATGTCGAACTCGACGGTGGCACCGGCCATCGACGGACGGGCCGGACGTGGCCGGTCCGTCGGCAGCGCCGACAGCTCCGGAGCGCCGCGCAACTCGTCCGTCCAGTACGCGATCTGACGCGACACCACGCTGTCCGGGTCGGCCCCGGAACCGACAACCGCGCGCTGCCACAGACTGAAGTCCGCGTACTGCACGTCCAGCGGCTGCCACTGCGGCACACCACCGTCCACCCGCGCGACGTACGCGAACATCACGTCCCGGATCAGCGGACCCATCGAGAAGCCGTCTGCGCTGATGTGGTGGGCGACGAACGCGAGCACGTGCTCGGTCTCGCCCAGCGTGAACAGCGCCGCGCGGACGGGAACCTCGGCAGTGACGTCGAATCCGCGTCCGACGAACCCGACGAGGCGGTCGACGATCTCGGCCTCGGTGGCCGCCACCGGGGCGAGGTCCGGTGCCACGTCGGAGGCCGGCACCAGTACCTGCGTGGGACCTTCCGGGGTGTCCGGGTACATCGTGTGCAGCACCTCGTGCCGCGCGATCACGTCGGCCACCGCAGCCCGCAGGACAGCGATGTCCAGTGCACCGGACAGCCGCACCGCGACCGGGATGTTGTAGGCGGACGAACTCGGATCGACCTGGTTCAGAGTCCACATCCGCTGCTGCGCAAGCGACAACGGAATCCGCTCCGGGCGCGGCCCGGCGGTCAGTGCGGCCCGGGCGCCCCGACCCACGAGCGGCGTCACCCCCGCCACCACGCCGGCGACAGTGGAGTCCTCGAACACCAGGCGCACCGGCACCTGGGTGTCGAGCGCGACGCCGAGTCGGGACACCAGCTGCGTCGCGACCAGCGAGTTGCCACCCAGTTCGAAGAAGTCGTCGTCCAGGCCGGCCCGTTCCACACCGAGCACGTCCGCGAACACACCGGCCACGATCTCCTCGAGCGGCATCGTCGGCGCCCGGAAGTCGCGGGCCTCGAACACCGGCGCCGGCAGTGCCTTGCGGTCGAGCTTGCCGTTCACATTGAGCGGCAACGCCTCCAGCACCACGAACGCCGACGGCACCATGTACGACGGCAGTGTCCGCGACAGTTCGTCGCGCACCTCGTCGACGTCCAGATCGGTCACAGCCACCAGATACGCCACGAGTCGCGTGCCCGTGTGATTGTCGGTGTGAGCGGTGACCGCAGCCTCACGCACCGCCGGCATCTCCCGCAGCGCGGCTTCGATCTCGCCGAGCTCGATCCGGAAGCCGCGAACCTTCACCTGGAAGTCGGCGCGTTCCACGTACTCGAGTTCGCCCTGCGCATTCCACCGGACGATGTCACCGGTGCGGTACATGCGCTCGCCGCTGCCCCACGGGTTCGCCACGAACCGGTCGGCCGTGAGGTCGGGGCGGCCGTGGTAGCCGCGGGCCAACTGGTCGCCGGCCAGGTACAGCTCGCCGGTGACCCCGGCGGGCACCGGGCCCAGACGCGAATCCAGCACGTACACCTGGGTGTTCCACTCGGGCACACCGATCGGCACCGTGCCGGTGTCGGCGGCGGTCACCTCGTGATGGGTCACCGACACCGCGGCCTCGGTGGGTCCGTACAGGTTGTGCAGGGTCGCGGTGTTGCGGCTCCGGAACGCCTGCGCGGTGGCCGCCGGCAGCGCCTCACCGATAGCGAAGATCCGGCGCAGCGAGTCCGGCAGCCCGCCGTCGGCGGTCGTCAGCAGCATCGACAGCATCGACGGGACGACGTGCAGCGTGGTGATCTGCTCGCCGCGCAGCACGTCCAGCAGGTAGCCCGGATCCCGGTGCCCGTCGGGCGCCGCGATCACCAGGCGGCCACCGCACGTCGCCATCGACCAGAACTCCCACACCGACAGGTCGAAGGTGGCCGCGGTCTTGAGGAGCGCTGCGTCCGTGCCGTCGAGGGCGTATTCGTGCCGCATCCACCGCAACTGGTTGACGATCGCGGTGTGCGCCACGGCCACGCCCTTGGGGCGGCCCGTCGATCCGGACGTGAAGATCACGTACGCGGTGCTCTCGGGTCGCAGGGGGGCGAGCCGTTCGGTGTCGGCCACCGGCGCACCGGGGTACGCCGCGAGGTCGAGCGTGTCGATCTCGAGCACGGGCCACGAATCTGTGTCGGCGAAGCCGTCCCGCGATGTGCTCAGGACGCACACCGGCGCCGCGGCGTCCAGGACGTACCCGATGCGTTCGGCCGGCTGATCGGGGTCGACCGGCACGTACGCGCCACCGGTCTTGGCGATCGCGTACATGCCGACCAGCAGGTCCACGGACCGTCGAATCGCCAGACCCACCAACGATTCCGGACCGACACCGCGGCCGATCAGGTGTCGGGCCAGGCGGTTCACGCGGGCGTCGAACTCGGCATACGTGAGGCGCTCGTCACCGGACACCAGCGCGACCGCGTCGGGCGTCGCGGCGACCTGCGCGTCGAAGAGGTCCACCAGCGTGGCCGGCTCGGTCCGGTGTGCGGTGGCATTCCGCCCGGCCAGCAGGTGTGCCCGCTCGCCGACGTCGAGCAGGTCCACGTCGCCGACCGGCATCTCGGGCTTGACGACCAGCGCGGTGAGCAACCGGCCGAACCGATCCGCGAACGAGCGGACGGTCGGCTCGTCGAACAGGTCGGCCGCGTACGTCATGGACGCCCGCATGCCGACCGGGTCGCCGCCGCCGTCGTACCGATCCTCGATGATCAGGTGCAGGTCGAACTGCGCCACACCGGATTCCACCTCGGCTGCCTCGACCGTGAGTCCGGGCAGCTCGAGGTTGCCGCGCTCGTGGTTCTGGAACGAGAAGCCCACCTGGAACAGCGGATGACGCGCGGTGGACCGGGTCGGGTTGAGCACCTCGACCAGTCGCTCGAACGGCACGTCCGCATTCGCGAACGCCTGCAGGTCCGTCTCGCGAACCCGGCCGAGCGTGTCGGTGAAGGATCCTGTCCGGTCGACGTGCGTGCGGAACACCAGCGTGTTGACGAACATGCCGACGAGGTCGTCGAGCGCTGCCTCGCCGCGGCCGGCGATCGGGGTGCCGACGGCGATGTCATCGCTGCCGGACAGCCGCGACAGCAACACCGCGAAGGCGGAGTGCACCGCCATGAACAGCGTCGCGTTCTGCTCGCGGGCGAGGTCGCGCAGCCCGCGGTGGGTCTGTGCGTCGACCTCGAACTCGACCAGCCCGCCGCGGAACGTCTGGACCGCCGGCCGCGGGTGGTCGGTGGGCAGGTTCAGTTGATCGGGCAGGTCCGCGAGCGCCTCGCTCCAGTAGGCGAGCTGCTGCGCCGACACCGATTCCGGATCGTCCTCGTCGCCGAGGACGTCGCGCTGCCACAGCGCGTAGTCGGCGTACTGCACCGTCAGCGGCGCCCACCCGGGAGCCCGACCGGCGACGCGCGACCCGTACGCCGTCATGATGTCGCGGGTCAGCGGGGCGAGGGACACACCGTCCGCGCTGATGTGGTGGACCACCATGCCGAGCACGAACTCGCCGGCGCCCACGCGGTACAACTCCACCCGGATGGGGACGTCCGCCGTGACGTCGAAGCGCGTCCCGGCGAGTGCCCGCAGCCGATCGGCCACCTCGGCCGGATCGACGTCGATCGGCGTCATCTCGAGCACGACGCGGTCGGCCGACAGGATCACCTGCTGCGGGCCGTCGTCAGTGGACGGGAAGACCGTGCGCAGCGACTCGTGCCGCGCCGTGACGTCGGCGACGGCCCGCTCGAGGGCGACCACGTCGAGGTCGCCGGACAACCGCAGGGCCATCGGGATGTTGTAGGCGGTCGACTCGGTGTCGAAGCGGTTGAGGAACCACATCCGCTGCTGCGCGAGCGACAGCGGAATCCGGTCCGGCCGGGGACGGGCCACCAGTGCCCGGCGGTCGTCGCCCGACTGTTCCGACAGCCGCGCCGCGAGCGCCTCGACCGTGGACGCCTCGAACAGCTCCCGCACGGGAACGCGCGAGTCGAGCGCGGCGCCCAGACGCGACACCACCTGCGTCGCGAGCAGCGAGTTGCCGCCGAGGGCGAAGAAGTCGTCGTCCAGACCGGCACGCCCGAGGTCCAGGACCTCGGCGAAGACTCCGGCGACGATCTCCTGGATCGGAGTGGTCGGTGCGCGGAACTCGCGGGCCTCGAACACCGGTTCCGGCAACGCCTTCCGATCCAGCTTTCCGGAGGCTCCCAACGGCAACTCGTCGAGGAACACGAACGTCGACGGCACCATGTACGACGCCAGCGATGTCGCGAGCGCAACCTTGACGGTGCCGGAGTCGACGGTTGCACCCGGCGCCGGAACGACGTAGGCCACCAGTTGGTCCGACTTCACCAGGACCACCGACTGTGCGATCGACTCCTGCGCGAGGAGTGCGGTCTCGATCTCGCCCAGCTCGATTCGAAGACCACGCAGCTTCACCTGGAAGTCGGTGCGGCCCAGGTACTCCAGCTCGCCTCCGGCGGTCCACTTCACGAGGTCGCCCGTGCGGTACATCCGTTCGCCGTGGTCGGAGAACGGGTTCGCCACGAACCGGTCCGCTGTCAGATCGCTGCGCCCGAAGTAGCCGCGCGCCAACTGTGCACCCGCCAGATACAGCTCACCCGCGACACCCGCCGGCACCGGGTTCAGTCGACCGTCGAGGACGAACGCGCGGCTGTTCCAGACCGGACCGCCCATCGGGACGCTCGCGCCGACGACACCGGCCACCGGACGCGCCGTCGCGTGCACCGCGAACTCGGTGGGCCCGTACAGGTTGTGCAGTTCGGCGCCGTTGACTCGAGCGAATGCGGCCGCCGCCGCGGTCGGGAACGCCTCGCCCGCGACCAGCACGGTGCGCAGCGAACCGCACTCCCCCGACGCCAGTTCCGCGGTGAACGCCGACAGCATCGACGGCACGAAGGAGGTCGCCGTGACCGCCTGCTCCTCGATCACCTGCTTCAGGTAGCCCGGGTCCCGATGCCCGTCGGGGGCGGCGATCACCAGGCGAGCGCCGACCGCCAGGGTGCCGAACAGCTCCCACAGCGACACGTCGAACGTGAACGGGGTCTTCTGCAACACCACATCGTCGGCCGACAGTCCGTACTCCGAGACCAGCCACCGCACCTGGTTGACGATCGCGCCGTGCCCGACGGCGACGCCCTTCGGACGCCCCGTCGAACCGGACGTGAAGATCACGTACGCGGCGTTCTCGGCCCGCAACGGACGCACGCGCTCGCCGTCGCGCACGGGCGCATCCGAGAGGCCGGACACGTCCAGGGTGTCGAGGTCGACCGCCCGCGCCGACGTCGGCAGGTCCGCTGCATCGCGCGAGGTGGTCAGGACCAGAACAGGATTCGCGGTGTCGAGGATGTACCCGTTGCGCTCGGCCGGCTGATCCGGATCCACCGGGACGTACCCGCCACCGGCGCTCAGCACGGCGTACATGCCTACCAGCAGATCCGGCGAACGCCGCATCCCGAGGCCGACGAACGTGTCCGGGCCCACCCCCTGCGCGATCAGCGCCCGCGCCACCCGATTCACCCGAGCCGCGAACTCGCCGTAGCTCAGCGACTGCCCCTCGAACACCAGGGCCGTCGCATCGGGGGTCCGTGCGGCCTGCTCCTCGAACAGCTCGACCAGCGTGGATCCCTCGACACCGTGGCCGGTGTCGTTCCAGTTCTCCAGTACCAGTGCGCGTTCCGAGTCGTCCAGCAGATCCACGTCACCGACGCGCGTGGACGCATCAGTGGTCACCGATTCCAGGATCCGGAGGAAGCGCTCACCGAACGTGCGCATCGACGGCTCGTCGAACAGGTCGGTCGCGTACGTGAGTTCGACGGCGAGACCGTTCTCGGCGGGCTCGACCGTCACCTGCAGGTCGAACTTGGCGACCGCGACGTCGAAGTCGACGCCGGCAACGCTCAGCCCCGGGAGTTCGAGAGACGCGCGGTCCAGGTTCTGGAACGCCAGCATCACCTGGAACAGCGGGTGCCGGGCCTGCGACCGCTCCGGGTCGAGGATCTCCACCAACCGCTCGAACGGCACGTCGGCGTTCCCGAACGCGTCGAGGTCCGCCGCCCGAACTGCCGCGAGGAGTTCGGCGAACGACTGCCCGCCGTCGACCTCGGTGCGCAGCACGAGGCTGTTGACGAACATGCCGATCACGTCGTCGAGTGCCTGCTCGCCACGACCGGCGACCGGGGTGCCGATCGCGATGTCGGAGGTGCCGCTGAGCCGTGCCAGCAGCACCGACAGTGCCGCGTGCACGACCATGAACGGGGTGGCACCGTGTGCGCGGGCGACGGACTCGATCGCACCGTTCAGGTCTGCGCCGACCGAGAAGCGGTACGACGCACCATGATTGGTTGCCACCGCGGGTCGCGGACGATCCGCCGGCAGATCCAGCTGCGCCGGAAGCCCGGACAGCACGGACGTCCAGTAGTCGACCTGGCTGGAGATCACGGACTGCGGATCGTCCTCCGAGCCGAGCACCTCACGCTGCCACAGGGCGTAGTCCGCGTACTGCACCGCGAGCGGAGCCCATCCCGGGGCGACGCCGGCCGAACGGGCCGCATACGCGGTCATCACATCGCGCGCCAACGGGACCATCGAGAACCCGTCCGACGCGATGTGGTGCGCGACGAGCACCAGCACGTGTTCGGAGGGCGACAGTTCGAACAGCCGGGCGCGCACGGGAAGTTCGGTCGACAGATCGAAACCGGCGCCCGCCAGCGCGGCAATACCCGGGACCAGGCTCTCCGCGTCGACCCGCTCGACATCGAGGTCCACGACTGCCCGGTCCACGGGAACGATCGACTGGTAGCCCACTCCGCCGTTGTCCGGGAACACCGTGCGCAGCGACTCGTGTCGGGCAAGAACGTCACCGAACGCGGCCCGCAACGCCGACACGTCGAGTGTGCCGGTCAGTCGGATCGCCACGGGGACGTTGTTGACGGCCGACTCCGGTTCGAACCGATTGAGGAACCACATCCGCTGCTGTGCCAGCGACAGCGGAATCCGATCGGGCCGTGGGCCGGCCGTCAGAGCCTTCCGGCCACCGACGCCGGCCAGATCGGCCAACCGTGCCGACAGTTCCTCGACCGTGGACACCTCGAACAGCACGCGGACCGGCACCTGGGTGTCCAGCGCCGCACCCAGCCGCGACACCACCTGCGTCGCGATCAGCGAGTTGCCGCCGAGCGCGAAGAAGTCGTCGTCGCGACCGACGCGGTCGGCGCCGAGCACGTCGGCGAACACACCCGCGACGATCTCCTCCACCGGCGTGGCCGGCGCCCGGAACTCCGCCGCCGCCACCACCGGCTCCGGCAGGGCCCGGCGATCGAGCTTGCCGGACGCGCCCAGCGGCAACGCATCCAACGTCACGAACACCGCGGGCACCATGTACGACGCCAGCGACGTCGACAACGCGGCCTTGATGTTCACGGCGTCGATGGCGGCCCCGGCCGACGGGACCACGTACGCGACGAGCTGATCCGATTTCACCAGCACCGCGGCCTGCGCGATCTCGGGCCGATCGAGCAGCACGCTCTCGATCTCGCCGAGCTCGATCCGCAGGCCACGCAGCTTGACCTGGAAGTCGCTGCGGCCCAGGTATTCGAGCTCGCCGTCGGCAGTCCAGCGCACCAGGTCGCCGGTGCGATACATCCGCGCACCGGTGTCGACGAACGGGTTCGCCACGAACCGCTCCGCCGACAGGTCGGCCCGACCGAAGTAGCCGCGCGCCACCTGTGCGCCCGACAGATACAACTCGCCCGCGACACCGACCGGCACCGGCCGGAAGCGTCCGTCGAGCACGAATGCCCGCGTGTTCCACACCGGTGCACCGATCGGCACCGACACCTCGTCCCCAGCCACGTCGTGGCTGGTCGCCTGCACCGCGACCTCGGTGGGCCCGTACAGGTTGTGCACCGACGCACCGCTGACCTGCGACAGCCGCGCCACCAACACCGGCGTCAGGGCCTCGCCACCACAGAACACCCGCGACAACGTGGCCGCGTCGCCGAGATGATCGAGCACCGCGCCGAGCACCGACGGCACGAACTGCGCCACCGTCACCGACTCGTCGACCAGTACCCGTGCGAGGGCCTCCGGATCGCGGTGGTCGTCGCGACCCGCAACCACGACGGACGCACCGACCTGCAACGGCCAGAACAACTCCCACACCGATGCGTCGAAGGTGAACACCGTCTTCAGCAGCACCCGATCGGACCCGCCGAGACCGTAGGCACCCTGCATCCAGCAGAGCTGGTTGACGACCGAACCGTGCGAGACCGCCACGCCCTTCGGCCGACCCGTCGAACCCGACGTGAAGATCACGTACGCCACGTTCTCCGAACGCAGCGGAGCGATCCGGTCCGCGTCGGTGACGGGCGCGCCCGAGAACCCGGACACATCCACGGTGTCGAGATCCAGCACGCGGTCGACCGGGGGCAGATCGCGGGCGTCACCCGACGTGGTCAGCACCAGAACGGGATTCGCCGTCTCCAGCACATACCGATTCCGCTCGACCGGCTGATCCGGATCCACCGGCACGTACCCGCCGCCGGCAGCCGACACCGCGTACACGGCCACCAACTGCTCCACCGAACGACCCATCGCCACCGCAACCAGCGACTCGGGGCCCACGCCCTCCGACACCAGCAGCCGTGCCAGACGATTCACCCGGACCGCGAACTCGCCGTAGGACAGCGACTCGCCCGCGGACAGGACAGCCGGAGCATCCGGCGTCGCCGCCGCCTGCGCATCGAACAATCCGACGAGCGTCGAACCGTCGACCGCCCGGTCCGTGTCGTTCCAGTCCTCGACGATCAGGGTTCGCTCGGCGTCGTCGAGGATCTCGAGGTCACCGACGAGGATCGACTCGTCCGCACTCACGGACTCCAGGAGCCGCTCGAACCGCTCCCCGAACGCGCGCATCGACGAGGCGTCGAACAGATCCGTCGCGTACGTGATCTCGACCGCCATGCCGGCAGCGGAACCGTCGTGTTCGATCGACTCGGACAGCGTGACCTGCATGTCGAACTTCGAGAAGACCTCGTCGAACTCGACCGCCGATACCGACAGCCCCTGCAGTTCGAGGGTGGTCTGCCCCAGGTTCTGGAAGGCCAGCATCACCTGGAAGAGCGGGTTGCGCGACTGGGATCGAACCGGCGAGAGCACATCGACCAACCGCTCGAACGGAACGTCCGCGTGCGCGAAGGCCCCGAGGTCGCCCTCGCGGGTGCGCCCCAGCAGGTCCGCGAAGGACTCCGCGCCCTGGACATCCGATCGCAGCACGAGCGTGTTGACGAACATTCCGACGACGTCGTCGAGCGCCGCTTCGCCACGACCCGCGACCGGCGTGCCGACCGCGACGTCCGAGGTGGCGGCCAGCCGCGCCAACAGCACCGACAGCGCCGCGTGCACGACCATGAACAGCGTCGCGTTCTGCCGGTGCGCGAGTTCCGTCAGCGCCTGATGCAGCTCCGGAGTGATCTGGAACCGATGTGCCGCACCCCGATTCGACGCAACCGCGGGCCGCGGCCGGTCGGTGGGCAGCTCCAGCTGGTCGGGCAGATCCGCCAGCACGGACGTCCAGTAGCCGATCTGCTGGGCCGCGACCGATTCCGGATCGTCCTCCGATCCCAGGACGTCCTGCTGCCACAGGCTGTAGTCCGCGTACTGGACCGCCAGTCGCGGCCATCCGGGTGCGAATCCCCCGCTGCGGGCCGCGTACGCCGTCATGATGTCGCGCGTCAGCGGTCCCATCGAGAAGCCGTCCGCCGCGATGTGGTGGACCACCAGGACGAGGACGTGCTCGGTGGGCCGCACCTCGTACAACCGCGCCACGAGCGGCACCTCACGGGTGACGTCGAACGCGGTGGCCGCCAGCGCCGGCAGCTCGGCCGCCAGCTGTTCCGGCGAGACCGTGATGGGTTCGACCGCGATGTCGACGCGCTCGATCGGCAGAATCACCTGACGCCCGGTGCCGTCCACCTCGGGGTAGACCGTGCGCAGCACTTCGTGCCGGGAGACCACGTCGGTGATCGCGGCCTGCATGGCCCGACGGTCGAGCAGCCCGGACAGCCGGACCGCGACCGGAATGTTGTTCGCGGCCGATGCACCGTCGAATCGGTTGAGGAACCACATCCGCTGCTGCGCGGGCGAGAGCGGAATCCGTTCCGGCCGAGGGCCGGCCGTGAGGGCCTTGCGTCCGCCCGTGCCGGAGAGCTGCTCGATCCGCGCTGCCAGGGCAACCACGCTCGACGCCTCGAACAGCACCCGCACCGGCACCTTCGCGTCCAGGGCCTCGCCGAGACGCGCCACCGCCCGGGTGGCGATCAGCGAGTTTCCGCCCAGCTCGAAGAAGTCGTCGTCGCGTCCCACCCGTCCGACACCGAGCAGCTCGGCGAAGACGTCGGCGACGATCTCCTCGATCGGCGTCGTGGGGGCGCGGAACTCGCGGGCCTCGAACTCGGGCTCCGGCAGCGCCTGACGGTTGAGCTTGCCGCTCGCGCTCATCGGCAGTTCGTCGAGCACGACGACCGCGGCCGGAACCATGTACGACGGCAACGCGCGCCCGACGGCCTCCTTGACCTCGGCGGCATCGATCGATACGCCCGACGCCGCAACGAGATACGCGACCAGCTGGTCATGTCTGACGACCACCACGGCCTGGGCGACCGCGTCCAGCCCCAACAGGACGGCCTCGATCTCACCGAGTTCGATGCGGAAGCCGCGCAGCTTGACCTGGTCGTCGGCGCGGCCGACGTACTCGATCACCCGGTCCGCACCCGTCCGCACGACGTCACCGGTGCGGTACAGGCGAGATCCGGGCGCCCCGAACGGATTCGCGACGAATCGCTCGGCGGTCAGTCCCGCCCGCTCGTGGTAGCCACGGGCCAGACCGGGACCCTCGAGATACAGGTCGCCCACGACACCGGCCGGGACCGGACGCAGCCGCGTGTCCAGGACATAGGTGTTCGCGCCGCGGATCGCGCGTCCGATCGTGACCGGCGTACCCGGCACCAGCGCGTCCGAGATGTTGGACGCGACGGTGGCCTCGGTGGGGCCGTACGCGTTGAACATCCGGCGCCCACCGGTGGCCCAGCGCGCGACCAGGTCGGTCGAGCACGCCTCGCCGCCGACCACGACGACGCGCAGTGCGGCCAGGCCCGCCGGATCGGCCGACGCCAGCGCGGCGGGCGTGACGAATGCGTGCGTGACCTTCTGTGCCGCCAGCAGTTCCGTCAGTTCGAGGCCACCGTAGACCGACGTCGGCGCGATCACCATCGTCGCGGCCGCACCGACGGCCATGAGCAGTTCGAGAATGGACGCGTCGAAACTGGGCGACGCGAAGTGCAGCGTCCGGGAGTCCTGCGCCAGCCCGTACCGGGCCACCTGCTCCTCGGCGAAGGCGGCGAGGCCGGTGTGCGTGACGACGACGCCCTTCGGGACGCCCGTGGATCCCGACGTGTAGATCAGATACGCGGGGTGGCGCGTCTCGAGCCGGCGCACCCGATCCGAGTCCGACAGTGCGGCGGCCGATTGGCGGTCGACGGCCGCGGATACCGCCGCGTCGTCGAGCACCAACCACGGGATGCCTTCCGGCAGGCCCGCCGCGTGCTCGGCCACGGTGACGCCCAGGAGCGCACCGGAGTCCGAAACCATGTGCGCGACGCGATCACCGGGATAGGTCGGGTCGACCGGGACGAATGCCGCACCGGACTTCGCCACGGCCCACACCGCGGTCACCGACTCGATGGACCGGGTCAGCGCGACGGCGATGACATCCTCGGGTCCGGCGCCCCGCGAGACCAGCAGGCGGGCCAGGCGGGACGACCGCTCGTCGAGCTCGCGGTAGCTGATCTCCTCTGCGCCCGAGACGAGGGCGATCGCCGACGGATCCGCCGCCGCGGCCGCGGCCATCAGGTCCGCCAACGGGAGCTGCTCGGGTGCCGCGGGGCCGGCGGGGAGTGTCAGCTGCGCGATCTCGGTAGGGCTGAGCAGATCGATGTCACCGACGACCGCTTCGGGCTCCGCGACGATCTCCTGCAGCACCCGGACGAAACGAGTGGTGAACGTCCGCACCGTCGACTCGTCGAACAGGTCTGTCGCATAGGTGAATTCACCGGCCATGCCCTCGGCGACACCGTCGTTCCCGATGGATTCCCGGAAGGTGAATTGCAGGTCGAACTTCGCAACCTCGGCGTCGAGGTCCAGCTTGTCGATCGTCAGCCCGTGCAGGTCGAGGTGTGTCGCACCCAGATTCTCGAACGACAGCATCACCTGGACCAGCGGATGCCGGGCGGTCGACCGTGCCGGGTTGAGTACGTCCACGAGCCGCTCGAACGGGATGTCCGAGTGCGCGAAGGCGCCGAGTGCGACGTCGCGTGCGTGGCCCAGGACGTCGACGAATCGTGCACCCGGATCGATCTCGGTCCGCAGCACCAGGGTGTTGACGAACATGCCGACGAGATCGTCGAGCGCCTGCTCGCCGCGGCCGGCGACCGGTGTCCCCATCGCGACGTCCGACGTTCCGGCGAGCCGCGACAGCAGCACCGACAGCGCGGCGTGCACGACCATGAACAGGGATGCGTTGTGGGCGTGTGCCAGGTCGACGAGCGCGCGGTGGATCTCCGGGGACACATCGAACTGGACCCGTGCGCCGCGGAACGACTGCTGGGCAGGTCGCGGACGGTCGGCAGGCAGGTCGAGCTGATCGGCCAGCCCGTCGAGCTGCCCGATCCAGTACTTGGCCTGAGTCGAGATCACCGAACGCGGGTCGTCCTCGGAGCCGAGGATTTCCCGCTGCCACAGCGCGTAGTCCGCGTACTGCACGGGCAGCTGGGGCCAGGTGGGCTGATCCCACTGGGTCCGGGCCGCGTACGCCGCCATGATGTCGCGGGCCATGGGACCCATCGACCAGCCGTCCGCACTGATGTGGTGCGCCACGATCACGAGCACGTGCTCGGTCGGGTCGATGCGGAAGAGGCCGGCCCGAACCGGGGACTCGGTCGTCACGTCGAAGCCGCGGGCGGCCAGCGCCAGCGCCGCGCGCTGCAGCCCCTCCCGGGACACGTCCTCGGGGGTCAGGTTCGGCACGGTACGAACCGCGTCGACCACCACCTGGTGGGGTCCTTCCGGCGAGTCCGGGAAGATCGTGCGCAACGATTCGTGTCGGTCCAGGACGTCCACGACCGCAACCTGGAGGCCGCTGACGTCGAGGGCGCCGGTCAAGCGGAGTCCGAAAGCCAGGTTGTACGTGGGTGATTCGGGGTCGAGCCGGTTGAGGAACCACATGCGCTGCTGCGCGAGCGAGAGCGGCACGCGGTCCGGGCGGGGGGCGGCGACGAGGGCCTTGCGGGCACCGGCACCAGCATGCTGCTCGACCCGGGCGGCCAGCGCGGCCACCGTGGAGACCTCGAACAGGACGCGGACGGGAACCCGCGTGTCCAGCAGCGCACCCAACCGCGACATCACCTGGGTCGCGATCAGCGAGTTACCGCCGAGCGCGAAGAAATCGTCGTCGAGTCCGACCCGGTCCACACCGAGGACGTCGGCGAACACGTCGGCGACGATCTCCTCGATCGGCGTCGTCGGTGCCCGGAACTCTCGCGCCTCGAACACCGGGGCGGGCAACGCGGCGCGGTCCAGTTTGCCGACCGGCGTCAGGGGCACCTCGTCGAGCACGATGATCGATGCGGGCGCCATGTACGACGGCAGCAGCGCCGCAACGTGATCCGACACCGAGTCGACATCGACACCGTCGGTTGCCGAGATGTACGAGACGAGCGCGACCTGGTCCGACGGCAGGCGGTGGCCGATCGTCGCAGCGAACGAGACGTCGGGGTGACTGGTGAGGGCAGCGTCGATCTCGCCGAGTTCGATCCGGAAACCGCGCACCTTCACCTGGAAGTCCGAGCGGCCGACGTACTCGATGGCGTACTGCGACGCATCCCCCGTCGCTTCGCTCGCGCGCGCCGTCCAGCGGACGACGTCGCCGGTGCGGTACATGCGTTCACCGGCGCCACCGAACGGGCTCGCGACGAACCGATCCGCGGACAGCCCCGGCCGGTCGTGGTAGCCACGGGCGAGAGCACCACCCGTCAGATACAGCTCACCTGCCACACCCACCGGGACGGGTCGCAGTCGCGCGTCGAGGATCAGTGCGCCGACACCGGGGACGGGTCCACCGATGGTGATCGGCCGGCCCGGGAACAGCTCGGCACGGGTCGACACGATGGTGGTCTCGGTGGGGCCGTACGCGTTGAAGAACTGGCGTCCGGGGGCCCAGCGGTCCACCAACTGGGTCGTGGAGGCGTCGCCGCCGACCGAGACCACCCGCAGGTCGTCGAGATCGCGCGGATTCACGGAACCGAGCACCGCGGGCGTGATGATCGCGTGCGTCACCCGAGCTTCGGAGAGCAGCGAGTGCAGTTCCGTGCCACCGATGATCGTCGGCGGCACGACCACGATCTCGGCGCCCGCGGACGCCGCGAGGGTCCACTCGAGCACCGACGGGTCGAAGCTCGGCGAACAGATGTGGAGCACCCGGTCGGCGGGGCCGACGCGGTACAACTCGCGAGTGCGGTCCACGAGACCCGACAGGCCCCGATGGGTGACCGCGACGCCCTTGGGGCGTCCGGTCGATCCGGACGTGTAGATCACGTACGCGACGTGGTCGAGGTGCAGCGGTGCCGTCCGCTCGGCGTCGCGCATCGGCGCGGCGCCGAGGTCCTGCGCCTGCGACTCGAGGACGTCGAGGGCGTGCCACGCCGTCTCCCGCGGGAGGTCCGCCAGGTCGGCGCCGGACGTGATGCCCAGCAGCGCTCCCGAGTCGGACAGCATGTGTGCGATCCGGTCGACCGGATAGGTCGGATCGACCGGGACGTAGGCCGCTCCGGTCTTGGCCACCGCCCAGACGCAGAGCACCATTTCCCACGATCGCGGGAATCCCAGAGCCACAACCGATTCCGGACCGACGCCGGCCGCGACAAGACGACGCGCGAGACGACTCGACCGCTCGTCGATCTCCCGATAGGTCAGCACGGTCCCCTCGCAGCCGACCGCAGGCGCATCCGGGTGCGATGCCACGGCGCCGGTGAGGATCTCCGCCAGGAGGCACTCGCGTCCGACCGGACCGCCGTGCACCGCGGTCAACGTGTCGATCTCGCCGACGCCGAGGATCTCGACGTCGCCCACCGGAACCGAGGCGTCCTCCACGATCGCGTCGAGGATACGGACGAAGCGCTGGGCGAAGGATGCGATCGTCGACGCGTCGAACAGGTCCGTCGCGTACTCGAAGACTCCCGCGACCGCCGCGGGGGCACCGGAGTCGTCGTAGTTCTGCGAGATCTGCAGCTGCAGATCGAACTTCGCGATGGGAACATCCAACTCGGCAGCACTGGCTCGCACACCCGCGAAGCTGAGGTCTCGCACGCCGGTCACCTCGGCCGACAGCATCGCCTGGAACAGCGGGTGCCGCGCCGGCGAGCGGGTCGGCTCGAGCGCCTGCACCAGCCACTCGAACGGGACGTCCGCGTTGCCGTACGCCTCGAGGTCGGATTCCTTGACTGCCACCAGCAGATCCGCGAACGACAGCGCCGGATCGACCTGGGTCCGCAGCACGAGGGTGTTGACGAACATGCCGATCAGGCCGTCCAGAGCCTCGTCACCGCGACCGGCGACGGGGGTGCCGACCGCGATGTCCGACGTGCCGCTCAGCCGCGACAGCAGGACGGCGTACGCGGCGTGCACCACCATGAACAGGGTCGCGCCGTGCTCGCGTGCGATGTCGAGCAAGCGCGAGTGGGTCTCGGCGGGGATGTCGAAGCGGAGTTTGGCGCCCGCATTGGAGGCCACCGCGGGACGGGGCCGGTCGGCCGGGAGATGAAGCTGGTCCGGCAGCCCGGCGAGCGCACGGGTCCAGTACGAGAGCTGCCGACCCGCAAGCGAGTTCGTGTCGGTCTCCGACCCGAGCATCTCGTGCTGCCACACCGCGTAGTCGGCGTACTGGATCGGCAGCGCGGCCCACTGCGGGGCCGAACCCTCGGCCCGCGCGGCATAGGCGATCATGAGGTCACCGGCGAGCGGGCCGAACGACGACCCGTCCGCGGCGATGTGGTGGAGCACCATCGCGACCACGAACTCGGTGTCCGACAGCTGCAGCAGCTCGATGCGGAACGGCGGCTCGGTGGTCACGTCGAAGCCACGGGAGGCCAGACGGAGCAACGTCGCTTCGAGCTCCCCCTCGGTGATCACGACGGGCTCGAGCGCCCGGACCACCTCACCGGCAGGCAGGATCACCTGACGGGCACCGCCGTCGACCTCCGGGTAGACCGTGCGCAGCGACTCGTGCCGCTCGACCACGTCCGCGAAGGCTGCCGAGAATGCCTGCAGGTCGACCGATCCGGACAGTCGCACCGCGAACGGCAGGTTGTACACCGCAGTGGTGGCGTCGAACCGGTTGAGGAACCACATCCGCTGCTGCGCGAGGGACAGCGGGATCTGCTCGGGCCGCGTCACCGCCCCCAGCACCGGTGTACCGGCGGATCGGGACACCGTCGCGCCGGCGCGAGCGGCGAGCGCCGCGACCGTCGACGCCTCGAACAGTTCCCGCACTCCGAGCTGGACGCCCAGCGCGGCACCCACCCGCGTCACGACCTGGGTCGCGACGAGCGAGTTGCCGCCGAGATCGAAGAAGTCGTCGTCGAGACCGACCTTCTCGATGCCGAGCACCTCGGAATACACCGCGGCAACGGTCTTCTCGGAGTCGGTGCGCGGGGACCGGAACTCCTTGCTACTCAGGAACATCGGTTCCGGAAGCGCCTTGCGATCGAGCTTGCCGCTGGTGTTGAGCGGGAACGCGTCGAGCACCGTCACCGACGCCGGCACCATGTAAGCGGGCAGCGAGCGGCCCGCGAACTCGGCCAGATCCGTCGGGACGATCGAGCACCCGCGAGCGGGGACGACGTAGGCGACCAGCTGGTCGCCGGTCGCCGTCGCCACCACGAGGACCACGGTCTGCGAGACGTCGTCGTGCGCCAGCAGGACCGTCTCGATCTCGCCGAGCTCGATGCGCTGGCCGCGGAACTTCACCTGGAAATCGGTGCGACCGATGTAATCCAGCGTGCCGTCCGCACGCCACCGCACCAGGTCACCGGTGCGGTACATGCGCTCGCCTGCGACGCCGATGCCGTCGACGCCGCCGAACGGATTGGCGACGAAGCGGTCCGACGTGATGTCGGGGCGGCCGACGTAGCCGCGAGCGAGCTGGTCACCGGCGAGGTAGAGCTCGCCCGGCTGACCGATCGGGGCCGGTCGCAGCCGGTGGTCGAGCACGTAGGCCCGGGTGTTCCATTCGGCCAGACCGATCGGGACACTCACCACGTCCTGCGGGCCGGACTCGTAGTAGGTGACCGACACGGCCGCCTCGGTGGGGCCGTACAGGTTGTGCAGCCCGGCGCCGCACAGTTCCCGGAACTCGGCCGCGGTCTCGGGCGGCAGCGCCTCGCCGATGACGAACACGTCGCGCAGCGAATCACACGTTCCGGCAGGGGCGTTGGCGACGAACACCGTCAGCATCGACGGCACGAAGTCCGTCACGGTGACCGAGTGCTCGGCGATCTTGTTCGCGACGTACACCGGATCGCGGTGACCGTCCGGAGTGGCGACGACCATCGACGCGCCGACACGCAACGGCATGAAGAAGCCCCACAGCGACACGTCGAACGTGGTGGCGGTCTTCTGCAGGTAGACGTCGGTTTCGGCCATCGGATACTCGTGGAGCATCCATTCGAGCTGGTTGTCGATCGCGCCGTGCGACACCGCGACACCCTTGGGGCGTCCCGTCGAGCCGGACGTGTAGATCACGTACGCCGTGTTGTCCGGACGCAACGGAGCCAGCCGGTCCGCGTCCGTCACCGGCCGGGTGTCGAGCGTGTCGAGATCGAGCGAGTCGATCTCGACCGTGACAGTGCCCGGCGGCAGTTCCACGCGGTCCCGCGCGGTGGTCAGCACCGCCGCCGGTCGCGCCGATTCGAGGATGTAGGAGGTGCGGTCCACCGGGTGGTCGGGATCGATCGGAACCCAGGCACCACCGGCCTTCACGATCGCGTACAGACCGACGATGAGATCCAGCGAGCGCCGGATAGACAGGCCCACAAGCGATTCCGGACCCACCCCCATGTCGATCAGGATGCGGGCGAGTCCGTTGACGCGAGCGTCGAGTTCGGCGTAGGTCAGCGACCGACCCTCGTACACGAGGGCCGTCGCGCCGGGTGTTCGGGCGACCTGCTCGTCGAACGCCTCGGCGAGATCGCGTGTCCGGAAGCTGTGTTCGGTCCGGACCCAGTCGCCCAGAACGGTTCGGCGTTCCAGTTCGGTGCCGAGCGGAATGCCCCACACCGGCCGGTCCGACGCCGAACCGACGTAGCGGTCGAGGAACTCGACGAACCGCTCGTGGTTGCGGCGCGATTCCTCGTCTCCGTACAGATTGGGGTTGGACTCGAAGTCCACGTGGGTCCTGGTGCCGGCGACGCTCTGGTACAGATTGACGCCGAGGTCCTCGATGAGGCCGGTCGACAGGATGTTGAGTTCGCCCACCATGTCGCCGAACCGCAGTTCCGTGTGGAACATCATGATGTTGACCCACGGACCGAAGAACGACGCCTGTCCGGCGGAACCGCTGACGTCGCGCCGGATGTCCTCGTGGCGGTAGCGCTGGTGCCGCAGGGCTCCGGAAACCTCGGTGGCGACGCGGGCCAGCAGCTCCGAGACGGTGGTGTCGGCGGACACCGTCAGACGCAGCGGAACCACGTTGGACGCCATCCCGCCGGAGCGGCGCAGGACCGCGTTGGTACGGCCCGTCACCGGCAGACTGAGGACGACGTCCTCGCGTCCGGTCATGTGCGCGAGGTACGCCGCGAAGGCCGCGATCACCACCGTCGCGATCGTGGTGTCCTCGCGGCCCAGGAACGCCTCCATGCGCGCCGCGGCGCCGTCCGACAGCGCAGCGCTGTCGATTCTGCTCAGCGGCGCGGGCGGAGCCGAGCGGCCGGCCAGGCTGGTCGACTCCCCGACACCCGACAGCCGTTCGAGCCAGTACTCGCGGTCCGAGGCGAAACGCGTCGACGCCCGGTACGTGCGGTCGGCGTCGTACACCTTCTCCAGCGGGGACGACAGGTTCGCCGACGGCTCCGCGCCCTCGGCGAACGCCGTATAGAGCTCGGCGACCCGATTGACGAAGGTGGTGGCGCCGAACCCGTCCAGGACGACGTGGTGGGCGCGGTTGTACCAGAAGTAGACGTTGTCCTCGATCCGCAGGACCGCCGCGACGACGAGCCGATCTCGCAGGAGGTCGACGGGTGCGCTGTAGTCGGACCGCATCCACTCCAGCGCCGCGGCGCGCGGATCGGCCTCCGCCCGCAGATCGACGTACTCGGGGGAATCGTCGAGGGTCGGGTCGACCACCTGATACGGCTGCGCGTCGATCTCCAGGAGCCGGACGTAACCGGATCCGGTCTCCCCTGCCGCTCGGGCACTGGCCCGGTGCAGGAGGTCGATATCGAAGTCGCCGCGTAGTTCGACGTACTGGGCGATGTTCGCGGGCACAGACGGATCGACATGCTGCGCGAACCACATGCCGAGCTGTGCCTGAGACAGCGGAAAGGGCTCACCGTCGGAGCCGTTCCCGATCGAGCCGCCACCCTCTAGTCCACCGACGCCTAGCGAGTTCAAACCCAGAGCCTCTCTTCCACCATCACGCGCCCCCGTCCGCACGCCGCCGGAGCGACGAGCGAACGGACACCGAGTACACAACTGCCCAACCGAGCCCGACACAGGACCGGAACGATCTGCCGGCACGGCACGCACTCGGGTGTATATCTGCTGATCGGACCTGGTTCGTTACAGCAGGGAAGCACCGGCGGACGCCGGTCACCGAGTTGAGGGAGAGACGGCCAACCACCTGGATGGTGCTCGATCACACTCGCAGCGCCCCGGTCCATCCGAGGGGGTCACGTGCGGCGGTCGACCACCGAAATTCCTGGGTTGAGCACTCGGATGAACTTACAGGCTCACCCCTCCACAACGCATTTCCGGACGCCCGTTCGCACCGTCACCCGGTGACGTCGAGCGCGGCGATCACCCGGGTCGGGCGGACTCGCACCACGAGTTCGCCGGGCACACCGTTGCGCCGCCCGAACTCCTCGGCTCGATCGGCGCCCATGTACCGCCGGCCGACATCGGTCGCGACACGCAGCAGCTCGTCGGGATCCGTCGACAGGACGGCGTCACCCTGGATCTGCACAAATGCGTACGGCGGCTCCTCGAGGTCGACGCACAACACCACCTGGGGATCGCGGGCGAGGTACCGGCCCTTGGCCGTGTCCGCGCCCGTGTTGAACACCACCTCGTCGCCGTCCAACACGAACCAGACCGGGGCGACGAGAGGTCGACCGTCTCCGGAGAGATAGCCCAGTTTGCCGGTCCGAGTTCCGTGTGTGAGAAATTCCCGGACCTTCGCGTCACGCAGAGTGCTCACAGACCGCACAGTACGCGAGTTGCCGCGGAGGTGCCGGGCTCGACGGAATCTGTCAGGACAGAACTTCGACGAGCGTCGTCGCCGAATCGCCCACCATGTACTTCTCGATTCCGTCCAGGTGTTTGCGCCAGAAGTCCTGGGCCGCGATCGCATCGCCGCGGCGCAGATGATCCAGCAGTTTGGTGTAGGCGCGCTGCGCGGCACGAGCAGCCGGCTGCTCGTGCTCGTTCCCGTGCGCGGCGATGAACAGCGCGTTGTGGGCCTCGATGATGTGGACGAGCATGCCGGCGAGCACCGCGAGGGTCTCGTTGCCGGCCAGATCCACCAGGCTCTGGTGCAACTGCACGTCGTGGTGCGCGAAGCCGGCGGCGTCGTCCACCAGTTGCGCCCCCTCCGCGATCATCGCGGCGAGACGGTCGAGCGCCTCCGCGTGGCCGGGACCGGCGAGGACACCGACAGCTGACACCTCGAGCGAGGCCCGGGCCCGGTAGACGTCCACCAGCGGTGTCCCCTGGTACTGCAGCAGCAGACCCGTGTAGCGCGCGGCGACCGACGCGTCCGGGGCCATGACCCGGGCACCGCCCCGGGCACCGCGCAGCACGGTGATGATGGACTCCGATTCGAGGATCCGGAACGCCTCGCGGAGCGTGGGCCGGGACACCCCGAACTGCTCCATGAGCACCGACTCGTTCGGCAAGGGATCGCCCGCGCCGAGCTCACCGGTGATGATCCGCCGACGCAAGTTCGCAGCGACCAACTCACCAGCCTTCGGTACCCGAACCACCGACGATTTCGCTCCGGCTGCCACGACGCCCCTTCACTCCGTTGAATCGAAGCCCGCCTGAGCAGGCCCGACGAACGACCAAGGGTACAACTGTTAACCGATTTGGCCGGTACCGGCGCTGCCGGTGTCTCCCCCACCCGACAGGTAGGCACGCTGCACCGCGTCCAGATCGGCGCCGATCTCGGCGGCCGTCCCCTCGAGCATCACCTGGCCGCGCCGCATCACATACACCCTGTCCGCGACGGTCAGCACCTGGCGGACGTGCTGTTCGACCAGCAGGACACCGACACCGCGCTCGTCGGCCGCGGACCGCACCACCGCGAGCAGGCGTTGCACGATCTGCGGCGCCAGGCCCAGCGACAGCTCGTCCGCCAGCAGCAGCTTGGGGTTCCGTGCCAACGCCCGGGCCAGAGTGAGCATCTGCTGCTCGCCACCGGACATCAGTCCGGCGGGCCGCCGGAGCAGCGCCCGTAGCTCCGGGAACACGGCACACGCGTCGTCGGCCGAGACGCCTGCCAGCCGGAGATTCTCGGCGGCGGTCAGGCCCATGATCACCGATCGCTCCTCGGTGACGTAGCTCAGCCCACGCCGTGCCAGTGCCGACAACGATGCGCGCCGGTCCGAGCCGAGCACCGACAGTGAGCCCGATATCGGCGCCAGCTCCCCCGCCACCGTCAACATCGTCGTGGACTTGCCCGCCCCGTTGGCGCCGATGAGCGCCACGACCTCGCCCGAGCGCACGGTGATGTCGAGGTCGCGGCAGACCACGGCGCCGGCGTAGCCCGCGCCCAAGCCGCGACATTCCAGCACCGTGTCGGACGCCACGGTCTTCTCGCTCGTGGTGGTCACGGTCATCGCGCCGCCTCCGTCTCGTCGTCGGTACCCAGGTATGCATCGCGGACCGCCGCGCTGGCGGAGATCTCGTCCGGCGTGCCGGCGGCGATCACCCGGCCTGCCTCGAGCACCACGATCCGGTCACAGGTGGACATCACCAGACCCATGTCGTGCTCGACGAGGAGCACCCCCGCCCCGCGCTGCACCGCCAGATGCCGGATGGCCACCGCGAGCTCACGGCTCTCGGCGTCGTCCAGCCCGGCCGCGGGCTCGTCGAGGAGGATGACGGACGGCGCGGACGCGACGGCTCTGGCGATACCCACCAGCCGGCGCCGGCCGTACGACAGTTCACCCGGCAGTGCGCCCAGGTCGTCCTCGAGTTCGAAGTCCCGCACGACGGTCGACGCACTGGGTGAGAGTGGATGGCGGCCCGGGCGGATCAGATCGGTGAACCACGTACTCCAGGTGGCCTCGTCGGCACCCGCGTGGATGTTCTCGCCGACCGTGACGTCCTCGAACAGTTCCAGCGACTGGAAGGAGCGACGGAGTCCGCCCTTGGACCGCCGTGCCGTCGACCAGCCGGTGATGTCGTGGTCCCCCAGCGTCAGCTGTCCCGCCGCGGGACTGACGAATCCGGTGATCGCGTCGATCACGGTGGTCTTGCCGGCCCCGTTCGGCCCGATCAGACCCACGACCTGTCCGGGCGCGACGTCGAGGTCGACCCCGTCGACGGCGGTGACGCCACCGAACCGCACCGTCAGCCCGCGAACCGACAACGGCGTCGGTGCGACGGTGCTGGACGGCAGTTCGTCCGAGAGTTCGTGAGCCCGCCGCGTGTCCCGCGGCCGCAACGCGGCAAGCCCGGGGAGCCTGCCGATCGCCCGGAGCTGGCGGGAGACCACGTCCGCGATTCCGTTCTGGTTGGTGAGCAGGGTGACGATGAGGATCACTCCGGCGAGCAGGCTGGCAATGGCCAGACCGTCCACCAGGCGACTGACGAGCGCCCCGGGCGCCATCAGTGCGCCGATGACGCTGCCCACCACGAACCCGAGCCCGCCGATCACCGACTGGACCACCGCGTTGATCGAGGCGAATACGTTGAACTCGAGGTAGGTGACGGCGGTGTTGCGCAGGCCGAGCAGAATTCCCGCCACCGCGGCCAACCCCGCTGCGAGAGCGAAGGCATAGATCTTGACCGCGAACACGCTGATCCCGAGCGAGGCCGCGGCCCGCTCGTTGGTGCGCACCGCGATGAGCCGCCGGCCGGTACGCGAGCGACGCAGATTCGCCACCATCAGGCCGCACACGACCAGCGCGACGAGACACAGCAGTGCCCACCGTTCGGGGTAACGCGAAGCCGTCACCTCCAGCCCGAACAGGTTCAGCTCGGAGATCTTGACCGAACCCTCGAGCTTGTCGCCGGTGAGGGTCGGGTTGTTGAACACCATCTCCTGGACCGTGAATCCGAGCCCCAGGGTGACCACCGCCAGGTTCACGCCCCGTGTCCGCAGTGCGGGCAGCGCGAACACCACGCCGAAGGCGATGACGGCGACCACGCTGACTACCGCCGCCGGGATCAGCGGCCAGCCGGCCTGGCCGACGAGTCGCGCGGCGAACAGCGCACCCAACCCGCCGACGGTGTACTGGGCGAGCGAGAGCTGACCGGCGAAACCGGTCAGCACCACGATCGAGAGCAGGAAGACCGCGGCAGCCAGGGTCAGCGTCAGCGACCGCAGCCAATCGCCGCCGATCGCGATGACCACGCCCGCCGCGACCACTGCGAGAACGAGACCCGCCCAACGGATCTCCCCGGAGCCGAGTCGGGGCAGCCGCTCCGAGACGTGGCTGCGTAGCGGCAGCCCCTTCCCCCGCACCACCAGCACGATGAGGATGACCAGGAACGGCACTGCCCGGTTGATGCCGGTGAGTGTCTCCATCCCGAGCAGATCCCGCAGGTCGTCCTGGTACAGGACGACCACGCTCTCACCCACACCGAGCAACAGCCCGCCGAGCAGGGTGAGCGGGAACGAGCGGAAGTTGCCGAGCAGTGCAGCCGCCAGCGCCGAGACGGTGACGATCACGACGAACGCCGACGGCGTGAGTCCCGTCAACGGTGCCACCAGGATGCCGGCGGTGCCGGCCAGTGCACCGCCGACGGTCCACGTCAGCGCGGCCAGCCGCTGGGGCGACCAACCGAGTGCGGCGGCGGCGCGCTCGTTCTCGGCCGCCGCGGTGATGGCGAGACCGACCCGGGTGAACCGGGCCAGCCCCCAGAGCACGGCAGTCATTCCCACCGCGATCCCCAGCAGGATCAGCCGATCCTGCTGCACCACAATGCTTCCCCAGTGATAGGCGTCGTCGGGCAGGAAGGCTCGCACCCGGATCGACTTGGCCCCGTAGTACTGCTGTACCCCCGCCTGCAGGAGCACCATCAGGCCGAGAGTGGCGGCCAGCCGAACGATCGGCGCAGCGTTCATCAACCAGCGCAACACCAGCAGCTGGAACGCCAGTCCGATCAGTGCGGCGACCACGACCGCCACGACGAAGGCCGGCAGCAGCGCCCAATCATGTTCGCGCTGCAAGGTTTCCAGACACACATAGGCGGCCACCATGGCTATCGCGCCCTGCGCGAAGTTCACCACCCCGGAGCCGCGGTAGACCAGCACGATGCCGTGCGCAAGGAGCGCGTAGGCGGAGCCCGCTCCCAGGCCCAGGATCGCGAACTGCAGTAACTCAGTCATTCGTCAAACTCCAGGGTGTGCTCGGGTCAGGAGGTGCGCAGGTCGTACTGCGTCGGATCAGTGACCACCACGTCGCCGTCGAACGTCATCCGGTACATCATCGTGTTCGAGACGCGCTGGAAGATCCCGAACGGCTCGACCGCACCCGGTGTCCAGGCCGGGACCAGGCCGGCCATGTCGAGATCCTTGGCGTTCTCGAATCCCATCTGGACCGTGCTCTTGTTGATGTCCGTCAACCCGTTCGCGACCTCACCGAACGCGCGCACCGCCAGCCACGGGTTCATCTCGTCGCCGGTGAGGTTCTCCAGCTCGAGCTCCTTCTTGCCGGACTTCTCCATGTCCGCCAGGAAGTCCTTCAGTCCCGGGAAGTCGTCGGTGCTCGACGAGGGCGCGGGAACCACGCCGGTGTACTTCGAGGAGGTCGCGAAGGTCCCCAGGTCCTGCAGGTCGGCCTGGGAGAACCCGACCGATCCCAGCGCAAAGCTCAGCTTCGACCCGAGCTGCTCGAACGACTGGGCGATCGGGTTGGCCTCGGTCGGGCCCAGCGCCATGATCACGCCCTGCGCTCCGTTGCGCTCAGCGGCGGCGATGAACTGGGTGTAGTCGGTCGCGCCCGCGCCCACCGCAACCTCGTTGACGATCTCGGCGCCCTTCGCCTGCACGGCCGGGCCGAGCAGCTGGATCAGCATCGCGGCGACCGGGACGTCGGGACGCATGAGGGTGAGCTTGGTCTTGCCGTCGGCCACCAGGATGTCGATCATCCCGTACAGGTTGAGCAGCGAGCCGGAGAACGGGGTGAACACGTTCGTGGCGGAGAAGTCCGAGATGTTCAGCGGGTTCAACCCGATTCGCGGGATACCCGCGTTCTGCAGGACCTGGGACGTCCCTTCGTTGTTGGCGGGCGTGAAGTCCGCGATCGTCGCGACGACACCCTCCGTGATCATCTTGTTGGCGCAGTCGACCTCCTTGTTGGGATCCCCCATGGAGTCGCACTGCACCAGTTCGAGCGGGCGTCCGTTCACGCCGCCGCGGGCATTGAAGGCGTCGACCGAGGCGATCGCGCCCTCAGCAGAGTTGATGGATGCGAGCCCCGGCGCCTCGATGGGAATGATCTGACCGACCTTGATCGGCGCCCCGGTGGCCGCGTTCTCGGCCGGGTCCGCACCGCTGTCGTTGCTGCTGCAGCCCGAGGCGAGCAGACCGGCGGCGGCAATAGCGGCGATTGCGGGAGTAAATCTCTTCAGGTTCACGGCGCGTCCTTTGCGTATGGGGCAGCTACATCTCGTTATTCCCGGGAGCCGTGTCCCGCACTCCCGCCCAACCTCGGCAGCAGCGTATGGGAACGGAATGCAGGTTTTTGCAAAGTTCGCGATTTTCGTTGCGATGCGCTCCGAAATGCCTCGTCAGCGGCCGTCACCGCTTCTGGGCGAGGTACCAATCGATGAGCTCCGGGGCGTCCATCGCGCTCCGATCCATGATCCGCGCGGCATCGGCACCCTGGAACATCCGTTTGATCGGGACCTCGAGCTTCTTCCCGGTACGGGTGTGTGGAATCCCGGGTGCCGCGATGACCTCGTCCGGGACGTGCCGCGGCGATGCCTGCTCCCGGATGACGGACTTGATGCGATCCTCGAGATCGGCGTCGAGCACCGCCCCGTCCGCGAGCACCACGAACAGCGGCATCCAGTACCCGCCGTCCGGTTGCTCGGCTCCGATGACGAGCGCCTCGACGACCTCGGGCAGCCGTTCGACAGCCTGGTAGATGTCGGCGCTACCCATCCTGATGCCGTTGCGGTTGAGAGTGGAGTCGGATCGTCCGTGCATCTCGACGCTGCCACGCTCGGTGACGGTGATCCAGTCGCCGTGCCGCCACACCCCGGGAAAGTCGTCGAAATACGCCTCGTGATAACGCTTTCCGTCGGGATCGTTCCAGAATCTGACCGGCATCGAGGGCATCGGCGCAGTGACGACCAGCTCTCCCACCTCTCCGCGGACCGAATGCCCGTCCGGCCCGAAGGAATCGAGCGCGACGCCCAGACACGGCGCGGACAGCTCGCCGGGCCACACCGGCACCGTGCGAGCCCCGCCGATGAAGGCCGACACGACATCGGTGCCACCGGTGATCGAGAAGACCGGAACCGACTCCCCGACGTTGTCCGCCAACCATGTCGACGACGACGCCGGCAGCGTCGACCCGGTGATCCCGACTGCGCGGAGCGCGCTCAGGTCGTGGTCACGGCGCGGGACGACGCCGGCCTTCGAGCAAGCCAGCACGTAGCCGGGGCTGGTGCCGAGCACGGTGACCCGGTGCCGGGCGGCCAGCGCCCACAACGAGTCCGTGTCGGGATAGCCGGGACTACCGTCGTAGCAGACGATCGTGGCGCCGACCAGCAGGCCGGCGACCTGGAAGTTCCACATCATCCAACTCGGGCTGGTGTACCACAGGAACGTGTCGTCGGTCCCGATGTCCATCTGCAGCGCAAGGGATTTGACGTGTTCGAGGAGCACGCCGCCGTGGCCGTGCACGATGCCCTTGGGCAGACCCGTGGTGCCCGAGGAGAACACCACCCACAGCGGGTGATCGAACGGTACCGGCACCGGCTCGAGCGGCGCGTCGCCCGCGGTGGCATCCGCCCATGCGATCGCGTCGGTCACCGGTTCGGTGCCGAGCTTCGGCACCAGAACGGTGCCGACGAGCGAGGGCATGCTGCCGCGCAGGTGTGCGATCTCCTCGTGCCGCGGGTGGGTCCGGCCACCGAAGCTGTAGCCGTCGGCGGCGATCAGCACCTTGGGCTCGAGCTGGCCGAGCCTGTCGAGCGCGGCGGGCGCCGAGTAGTCCTGACCGCATGCGGCCCACACCGCTCCCAGGCCGGCGGTCGCGAGAAACGCCACGACCGCCTCGGGCACGTTCGGCAGGTAGCCCACCACCCGATCGCCCTCACCGACGCCGAGCGATCGCAGGGTGGCCGCGAGCGCGCCCGCCTGCCGGAGCAGCTCCGCCCAGCTCAGGACCACCGGATGGCCGTCCTCGGCCTCGTAGACGACGGCGGGCCGATCGGTGCGGGCGCTCCGGGTCACGTGGTCGACGTAGTTGAGCCGGGCGTCCGGGAACCACACCGCGCCGGGCATCGCATCGTTCGCCAGCGCCGGACCCGGATCGGTGATGGACCGCACCTCGAAGTAGTCCCACACCGCCTGCCAGAAGTCGCCGATGTGGTCCACCGACCACTGCCACAACGCGGCGTAGTCCGGCAGCGAGAGCCCGGTGCGCCGCTCCACCCACCGGGCGAAGTCGGTGATCCGTGCCTTCTCGATGTCGGCGTCGGTCGGCACCCACTGCGGTCGGGGTCGCACCTCGCTCGTCATGCGTTCACTCTTCTCCGCCGGCGCGGGCGATACCGGACCTTCGCACGATCTCCTCCGCATGCCGCAGGACGGGCGCATCGACCATGCGACCCTCGAACGTGAACACACCCCGCTCGCGGGATGCGGCCGCGAGAACCTGTTCGGCCCAACCCAACTGCTCCGACGTGGGCGCATACGCGTGGCGGATGATGTCGAGCTGTCGGGGGTGAATCGCGACCTTGCCGTCGAACCCGACGGCGACCGCGTCGTCGCACTCGTCCGCGAGCCCGTCCAGGTCGGGGATGTCGAGGAACACCGAGTCCAGCGCGAACCGCCCGTACGCCTTCGCCGCGAGCAGCGCCGTGGACCGCACGTGCCGCGCGATATCGCGGTAGCTGCCGTCGGCCTTGCGGCTCGATGCCCCGCCGAGACCTGCGACCAGGTCCTCGGCGCCCCACATCACGCCCACGGCGTTCGCGGCCTGCACGGTCTGCGGCACCGCCAATGCACCCAACGGCGACTCGATCAGCACGACCACCGACAGCGGTGCGAGATCGAGTACCTGGTCCACGGATTCACACTTGGGCAGCATCACCGCGGTGTAGGGCGTGCGATCGAGGACCGCGCAGTCGCGTGCGTAGTCGTCGGTGCCGTGCGCATTGACGCGCACCACGGTCCGCGCGGGATCGAGCGGTACGTCCACCAGCGCGCGGCGCGCAGTCTCCTTGTCGGCAGGGGCCACCCCGTCCTCGAGATCGAGGATCACGACGTCGGCGGCATCGGCCGCCTTCGCGAACCTCTCGGGACGGTCGGCCGGGCAGAACAGCCACGCCGGACCGGGGACCGCACCGGCCCAGAGGTCGAGCGGATCGCCGTTCATGCCGGCTTCTTCCGCACGAGCGTCTTGCGGATCGCGGTGGCGACCACGTCACCGTGCTGATTGCGTCCGGTGTGCTCGAACGTCACGATGCCCTCCCCCGGTCTGCTGCGGGACTCGCGTAGATCGGTGACGACGGTCTCGGCGTAGAGCGTGTCGCCGTGGAACAGCGGCTTGGGGAACGCGATCTCGGAGAATCCGAGGTTCGCGACGATGGTCCCCTGCGTCAACTGCGTCACCGACAGCCCGACCAACGTGGACAGTGTGAACATCGAGTTGACCAGCCGCTCACCGAACTGGGTCTCGGCGGCGAACGCGGCATCGAGGTGCAGAGCCTGCGTGTTCATGGTCAGCGTGGTGAACAGGACGTTGTCGGCCTCGGTGATGGTGCGCCCGGGGCGGTGCGCGTAGACGACTCCGGTCTCGAACTCCTCGAACCACAGCCCGCGTTGGACGATCTTGCGCATCGTCACTGTGCCGCTCCCTCCCGTATCCTCCCCACCCGTCACACCCCCAGCTCGCGCGCGATCAGCATCAACTGCACCTCGGTGGTGCCCTCACCGATCTCGAGGATCTTGCTGTCTCGGTAGTGGCGGGCCACCGGGTACTCGTTCATGAAACCGTATCCACCGAAGATCTGGGTGGCATCGCGCGCATTGTCCATCGCGGCCTCGCTCGCGATCAGCTTCGCGATCGACGCCTGCTTCTTGAACGGCTTGCCCGACAGCATGAGTGCCGCGGCGTCGTAATACGCGGTCCGGGCGACGTGGGCGCGCGCCTCCATGCGGGCGATCTTGAAGGCGATGGCCTGGTTGGCGCCGATCGGCCGGCCGAACGCCTCGCGTTCCTTGGCGTACTTGACCGATTCGTCGACGCAGCCCTGCGCGGCTCCGACAGACAGAGCCGCGATCGCGATGCGGCCCTCGTCGAGGATGCGCAGGAAGTTCGCGTAGCCACGGCCGCGTTCGCCCAACAGATTCTCCTGCGGTACCCGCACGTCCTGGAAGGTCAGCGGGTGCGTGTCGGAGGCGTTCCAGCCGACCTTGTTGTACGCGGGCTCGGCGGTGAAGCCGGGCGTCGACGTCGGTACCAGGATCGTGGAGATCTCCTTGGCGCCGTTCTCCTTGGTCCCGGTGACCGCGGTGACCGTCACCAGCTTGGTGATGTCGGTGCCGGAGTTGGTGATGAACTGCTTGTTGCCGTTGATGATCCAGTCGCCACCGTCCATTTTCGCGGTGGTCCTGGTCCCGCCGGCATCACTGCCTGCCCCCGGCTCGGTGAGCCCGAACGCGGCGAGGGACTTGCCGCTCGTGAGCTGCGGCAGCCATTCCTGCTTCTGCGCCTCGTTGCCGAAGCGGTACACCGGCATCGCACCGAGCGACACACCGGCTTCGAGGGTGATCGCGACGGACTGGTCGACCTTGCCGAGTTCCTCGAGTGCGAGGCACAGGGCGAAGTAGTCGCCGCCCATGCCGCCGTACTCCTCGGGGAACGGCAGACCGAACAGGCCCATGTCGGCCATGCCGTCGACCACCTCGTACGGGAACGTGTGGTTGGCATCGTGTTCGGCGGACACCGGGGCCACCACGTTCTGTGCGAAGTCCCGGACGGTCTTCGCGAGCTGCTGGTACTCGTCGGGCAGCGATCCGGTGGACAGGTAGTCGGTCATGACGCGTCTTCCTCCGTTGCGAGTTCAAGTGTTTCAGTGCGTGCCGGGCTGATTCGCGCCAGCAGTTGATCGACCTTCACCTGGTCGCCGACGGCGACGAGAACCTCCGTGACGCCGTCGATCGGTGCGGTGAGGGTGTGTTCCATCTTCATGGCCTCGACGACGACGACCGCGGTCCCGGCGGAGACGGTGTCGCCGGTCGCGACGGCGACCGCGATCACGGTCCCCGGCATGGGGCTGGTCAGTTCGGCGTCACCGGTGTGGGCATCCGCGCCGCGGACACTCGCCTCGCGGATCTGCGAGACCACCCATGTCGCATCGGCGCCGGCGAGCCACAGCGTGCCGTCCTCGTCGGCGACCCGATAGGTATCGCAGCGCCCGTCGGAGACGACCGTGAGCACATCGCCGTCGAGTCGTGCTGCGAGCGTGTGGTCCTCACCGTGTTCGATGCGGACCCGGGCATCGTCGGGCGTGCCGGTGATCAGGACGTGGTCGATCCGGGCGCCCGAGCGAAGCCGGAACGAGAGCGGATGCGGTCCGCCGACCCTCCAGCCGGTGGGTGCGTCCCACGGGTCGGCGCCGGATCCGTCGGCCCACAGCCCGAGCCAGCGGTAGGCGGCCGCAGCGAAGAGGACCTCGTCGTCGGGATCCGGTACTCCGTAGCCGACGACGCGGCGATCCAGCAGCCCCGTGTCGAGGTGTCCGGCGCGGACGTCGTCGTCGGCGAGCAGGAACCGCAGGAAGTCGACGTTGGTGCCGACACCGAGCACTGCGGTGTCGGCGAGCGCACGGTCGAGTCGGCGCAACGCCTCGCCGCGATCGGCGCCGTACGCGATCACCTTCGCCAGCATGGGGTCGTAGTCGCTGCCGACCGTGGTGCCCGCGAGCAGTCCCGAGTCCACGCGCACCCCGATGCCGTCGGGCTCGCGCAGACCGAGCACGGTTCCGCCGGTCGGCAGGAAGCCGCGTCCGGGGTCCTCCGCGTAGATCCGGGCCTCGACCGCGTGCCCGGTGAGGGTGATGTCGTCCTGGTGCAGGGCCAACTTCTCCCCCGCCGCGATCCGGACCTGCCACTCGACCAGGTCGAGGCCGGTGACCATCTCGGTGACCGGGTGCTCCACCTGCAGGCGGGTGTTCATCTCCATGAAGAAGAACTCGTCGGGCCGGTCCGCGGACACGATGAACTCGACGGTGCCGGCGCCGGTGTAGTCGACGCTGCGGGCGGTGTTGCACGCCGCGGTGCCGATCCGTGCCCGGGTCTGCGCGTCGAGCAGCGGCGACGGCGCCTCCTCGATCACCTTCTGGTGCCGGCGTTGCAGACTGCACTCGCGCTCGCCGAGATGCACGACGTTGCCGTGGCTGTCGGCCAGGATCTGGACCTCGATGTGCCGGGGGCGCAACACGAACCGTTCCAGGAACAGGGTGTCGTCGCCGAACGCCGACGCCGCCTCGCGGCGGGCACTGGCGAGCGCGGACGGAAGATCGTCCGCGGCTTCGACGAGCCGCATGCCCTTGCCGCCACCGCCGGCGGACGGCTTCACGAGCACCGGATAGCCGATGTCGTCGGCCGCAGCGATCAGGTCGGCGTCGGACAGACCCGGCCGCGCGATGCCCGGGACGACCGGGACATCGAACGCGGCCACCGCGTTCTTCGCGGTGATCTTGTCTCCCATCACCTCGATGGCCCGCGCCGACGGCCCCAGGAAAACGATACCCGCTGCGTCGCAGGCGGCCGCGAATGCCGAGTTCTCCGAAAGGAATCCGTATCCGGGGTGGATCGCCTGCGCACCGGTCCGCTTCGCGGCGTCGAGTACCCGGTCGATGTCGAGGTAGCTCTCGCGCGCCGCGGCGGGGCCGATCAGCACCGCGACGTCCGCCTCACGGACGTGGCGAGCGTCGGCGTCGGCCTCGCTGTAGACCGCGACCGAGCGGATGCCCAGCTGCCGCAAAGTACGCATGACCCGGACCGCGATCTCGCCGCGGTTGGCCACCAGGATCGTGTCGAATGTGCCGGCACCGCCGGCGTCGAACTGAGTAGTCATGTGTGTCCTCACATCCGGAAGACGCCGTAGGACACCGGCTCGAGCGGCGCGTTGGCGCACGCCGACAGGGCCAGCCCGACAACGGTTCTGGTGTCCGCAGGGTCGATGATGCCGTCGTCCCACAGTCGGGCCGTCGAGTAGTAGGGGTTGCCCTGCGCCTCGTACTGGGCCCTGATCGAGTCGGGGTCTCGTCCCGAATCTCGCCCGGACCCGACGGCGCCGAGCACCGAGGCGGCCTGCTCGCCGCCCATCACCGAGATGCGGGCGTTGGGCCACATCCACAGGAAGCGGGGCGAGTACGCGCGCCCGCACATCGAGTAGTTGCCGGCGCCGTACGAACCGCCGATCACCACCGTCAGTTTCGGCACCCGCGCGCACGCGACGGCGGTGACCATCTTGGCGCCGTGCTTGGCGATGCCGCCGGCCTCGTACTCGCGTCCGACCATGAATCCGGTGATGTTCTGCAGGAACAGCAGCGGAATGTTGCGCTTGTCGCACAGCTCGATGAAGTGCGCACCCTTCATGGCGGACTCGGCGAACAGCACACCGTTGTTGGCGACGATGCCGACGGGGTGCCCGTGGATCCGGGCGAACCCGGTGACCAGGGTCTTGCCGTACTCGGCCTTGAACTCCTGGAAGTCGGTGCCGCCCGCAGGGGCGCCGTCGACCAGACGGGTGATGACCTCGCGCACGTCGTACGGGGTGCGCGGATCGGTGGGCACCACGTCGTACAGCTCGCTCTGGTCCGCCGCGGGCGCCACGGTCTCCGCGACGTCCCACGGACGCGGCGCACGGGGACCGAACGTCGCGACGATGTTGCGGACGATTCGCAGCGCGTCCCGGTCGTCCTCGGCGAGATGGTCGGTGACGCCCGAGACCTTGGAGTGCAGGTCGCCCCCGCCGAGCTCCTCCGCGGTGACCACCTCGCCGGTCGCGGCCTTCACGAGCGGCGGACCACCGAGGAAGATCGTGCCCTGGTTGCGGACGATCACCGCCTCGTCGCTCATGGCCGGGACGTACGCGCCGCCCGCGGTGCACGAGCCGAGCACTGCGGCGATCTGCGGAATCCCCTTGGCACTCATGGTCGCCTGGTTGTAGAAGATCCGGCCGAAGTGTTCGCGATCCGGGAAGACCTCGTCCTGCATCGGCAGGAACGCGCCACCGGAGTCGACGAGGTAGATGCACGGCAGGTTGTTCTGCAGCGCGATCTCCTGCGCCCGCAGGTGCTTCTTGACCGTCATCGGGTAGTAGGTGCCGCCCTTGACCGTCGCGTCGTTGGCGACGATCACGCACTCACGCCCGGAGATGCGTCCGACACCTCCGATCACACCGGCGCCGGGGCACTCGTCGCCGTACATGCCGTTCGCGGCGAGCGGAGCCAGTTCGAGGAACGGGCTGCCCGGATCGAGCAGGGCGTCCACCCGATCCCGCGGCAGCAGCTTGCCGCGAGCGACGTGGCGCTCACGGGACCTCTCGCTGCCACCGAGCGCCGCCGCGGCCAGCTTGTCGCGCAGCTCGGACACGAGGGCGAGGTGCTGTTCCCGATGGGAGGTGGTTGATGCGGTTCGAGCGGTTGTCACGTCACCGTCCTCGCAGTTCGATAGATACGATGAGATTCGGTTAATTCCGAATAACTGAAATCAGGTTATCCGTGATTAACTGAGTTGTCCAGATCACACGAACAGGAAAATGTGACCGATGACCGACGTCGACCGTGATGCGGGGCCGACGGCCCCCAGCAGGCGCAGCCAGGCCAAAGCCGACCGTCGCCGAGAGTTGTTGCGCGCCGCCGCTCGGCTCATCGCCGAGCGCGGCTTCCCCGGGGTTCGCCTCGAAGACCTTGGCTCCGCGGTGGGTATCAGCGGCCCCGCCGTGTATCGGCACTTCCCCAACAAGGACGCGCTGCTCGTCGAGTTGCTCACCGACATCAGCGAGCGACTGCTGGCCGGCGGCACCGCGGTCCTGGATCGGGTGTCGGACCCCGCCGAGGCGCTCGGGCAACTCGTCGACTTCCATCTCGACTTCGCGCTGGGCGAGCCGGAGCTGATCCGAGTGCAGGATCGCGACCTGCACTCACTGCCCGACGACGCCCGCCACCGCGTGCGCCAGACCCAGCGCCGGTACGTGGAGATCTGGGTGGATGTGCTGCGGAGGATCGATCCGGGACTCGACGCCACCCGCGCCCGAATCGCCGCGCACGCGACGTTCGGCCTGATCAACTCCACCCCGTACAGCGCGGTATCCCCGTCCGTCGATGCGACGAACGGGGACCCGACGCGCGGGGTGCTGCGGAGAATGGCGCTCGCCGCGCTGCTGGCGGATTCCGCGTAGCAACGCGGAGCCCTGTTACTTCCTCCGGGCGGCGATCGCCGTGTAGCCGAGGGCCAGCACGGCCGCTGCGGCGATGCTGATCACCCAACGCCACCAATCGATTCCGGGTGTGTCGGTGCCTCCCAGGGCACCCCACAGCCAGTATCCGATGAGCGCTCCGGCGATGCCGATCACCACCGTGATGATCCATCCCATCGGCTGCTTGCCAGGAAGAACAAGCCGCGCCAGCACACCGATGACTGCGCCGAAGATGATCGTGCCGATGATCTCGCCCATGACTGGCTCCTTCCGTCCGCCCCCGCCACGCGCGGAACACGCCCCCGCCCTGGCTCGAAGGTACGACCTCCGTCGAGCCAGGGCAGGGCATTGCACAAATCGTTGCGTGAGCGCGCCCTACGGCGCGTGCATGATGACGCCGCGGATGTTCTTGCCGTCCCGAAGGTCCTGGTAGCCCTGGTTGACATCTTCGAGTGAGTAGCGAGTGGTGACCAGTTCGTCGAGCGCGAGCTGGCCGGCGTCGTACAGGCGGAGCAGCCGGACGATGTCGTACTGCGGGTTGGCGGAGCCGAACAGCGTGCCCTTGATCGTCTTCTCGTTGAGCGTCAGATCGGTGCCCGAGACGTGGACGGTGAGCTTCGTCGGATCCGCGAGACCGGTGATGACGACGGTGCCGCCCTTGCCGATCACGGCGGTCGCCGCGGAGACGACGTCCTCGTCGACGGTGCCGACCAGGATCAGGGCGGCGTCGGCGCCCTGCCCCCAGCTGAGCTCGTTGACCTTCTCGGCGGCCTCGGCCGCGGACGCGTATGCGTGGCTCGCCCCGAACTTCAGTGCCGTCTCGCGCTTGAACTCGACCGGGTCGACCACGACCACGTACTTGGCACCGGAGTGCACCGCGCCCTGGACCGCGTTGATACCCAGGCCACCGACGCCGTAGATCACGACGATGTCGCCGGCGCGGACGTCGCCCGCATAGACCGCGGTCCCCCATCCGGACGGGACACCGCACCCGACGAGGACGGCGGTCTCGAGCGGCAGCCACTCGTCGACCTTGACGACCGAGTGCTGCGAGATGGTGGCGCGTTCGGCGAACGTGCCGAGCATGCACATGGCGCCGAAGTCCTTTCCGCCCGAATGGAAGCGGAAGGAGCCGTCGGGCATCGAGCCCTCGAGGATCGTCGCGCCCATGTCGCACAGGTTCTGCCGCCCGGTGGCGCAGTAGCGGCACGTGCCGCAGTTGGGGATGAAGCTGCACACCACGTGATCGCCGGGCTTGACCTTGGTGACGCCGGGGCCGACCTCCTCGACGATGCCGGAGCCCTCGTGCCCGCCCACGATGGGATAGCGCGGTGGCAGGTCACCGTCGGTGAGGTGCAGGTCCGAATGGCACAGTCCGGCGGCGGTGTACTTGATCAGGACCTCGCCGGGACCGGGACCGTCCAGGTCGAGTTCCATGATCTCGAAAGGCTTTCCGGCCTCGAGCAGAACGGCGGCCTTGGTCTTCATGGGTTCTCCTTGATCGATGTCGGTGTCGTTGTGAGAGGTTGCTGCTGTCAGAGCGCGATGTTGACGGCCTTGGTCTGGGTGAAGGCGTCGATGCCCGACGCGCCCAGTTCGCGTCCCCAGCCGGACTGCTTGTAGCCGCCGAACGGCATCGCGGTGTCGAAGCCGTTGTACTGGTTGACCCACACCGAACCCGCCTTCAGCCGGCGCGCGGTGCGGTGCGCCTTGGAGATGTCCCGGGTCCAGATTCCGGCGGCGAGTCCGTAGATGGAGTCGTTGGCGGCGGTGACGATGCCCTCGTCCGCATCGAACGGCATCGCCGCGACGACCGGTCCGAAGATCTCCTCGCGGACGACACTGAAATCGGGCTCGACGTCGACCAGGACGGTCGGCTCGACGAAGTAGCCCGTCTCGCCCCAGCGCTTGCCGCCGGTCAGCGCGCGGGCACCGTCCGCGAGGCCGTCGCGCAAGTAGCCGGTGACGCGGTCGAACTGTTCCTGCGACACGAGCGGCCCCAGTTCGGTGGTGGGGTCGAGCCCGGGACCGATCTTGACCTTGCTCGCGGCGTCGGCGACGGCCTCGGTGAAACGCTCGAAGATGCTGTCCTCGACGTACAGGCGGGTGCCGGCGACGCAGCACTGACCGTGGTTGAACAGCCAGGCGTTGAGCGAACCCGCCACGGCCGCATCGAAGTCCGCATCGGCGAACACGATGTTGGGGCTCTTGCCGCCGAGCTCGAGGGAGACCTTCTTGAGGTTGCCCCTGGCGGCGTCGACGATCTTCTTGCCCACCTCCGTGGAACCGGTGAAGGCGATCTTGTCGACATCGTCGTGCGCGGACAGCGCGGCGCCGGCATCACCGAAGCCGGGCACGATGTTGACGACGCCGGGCGGGAATCCGGCCTCCTCGAAGATCTCGGCCAGCATGAGCGCGGTGAGCGGGGTCTGCTCGGCGGGCTTGAGGATGACGGTGTTGCCGGCGGCGAGTGCGGGCGCGAGCTTCCACGACGCCATCAGCAGCGGGAAGTTCCACGGAACGATCAGCCCGCACACCCCGACGGGCTCGCGCAACGTGTACGCGTGGAATTCGCCGCCGGGCACGAACGGCATCGACACGTTGACCGTGCTGCCCTCGATCTTGGTGGCCCAGCCTGCGTAGTAGCGGAATACGTCCGCTGCCCAGGCGACGTCGACGGCGGACGCGATCGCGACGGACTTACCGTTGTCGAGCGCCTCGAGCTGACCGAACTCGGAGGCCCGTTCGGTGAGCAGATCCCCCACCCGCCAGATCAGCCGCTCCCGCTCGTTGGGCTTCATCGACGCCCACGGCCCCTCGTCGAACGCGCGACGCGCTGCCTGGACGGCGCGGTCGATGTCGGCCGCCTCGCCGTACGCGACATCGGCGAGGCGATCACCAGTCGCGGGATCGTGCGTCACGAACGTGCGGCCCGACGCCGCGTCGACGAACTCGCCGCCGATGTAGAGCTGCTTGGTGCCGGAGAGAAACTCGCGAACTCGCGGTGAAACCGCCTGCTCGGCAACGACAGTCATGCTCGAACCTCCTAAATCTGACGTGTGACGTGCAACACAGTCATCGTGCTTCGGGAGGGCGATCGTCAACTGTTCAAGCTTTGGACAGCGCGCGTGGGGCACACCGTCAGACGGTGATGTCCAGCGCGCGGATGCGGCTGTAGAGCGTGGTGCGGCTGATCCCGAGGCGGGCCGCAGCGTGCACCTTGTTACCGCCGCTCTCATTCAGCGCTTCGACGATCGCGTCGCGTTCGGCCCGCTCCCGGCCGCCGAGTCGCGCCACCTTGCCCGACGCTCGGTAGTCCTCGGGGAGGTCCAGGGCCCGGATCGGGGTGCCGTCCAGCTTGTCGGGAAGGCCCGCGAGCACGGCGCGAAGTTCGACGAGGTTGCCCGGCCACGTGTGCTCGGACAGCGCCGCCAGCACGCTCGGCCCCACCCGGAGATCCGCGCGGCCGAGCTCGCCCGCGAGCGCCGCAACCAGGCGGTCGAGCTCCCGGATCCGCTGCCGCAGAGCTGGAATCGCGACCTGGGCACCGCACCGCGCGAGCAGATCCCGCACGGCCGGTTGCCCGCCGTCGACCGGGTCGCTCGTGAGCACGATCCGCGGGCCGCTCGGGTTCGCCACTAGGGACGCGACCAACGCCAGTACCGGTTCGGGCGCCAGGTGCACGTGCTCGATCAGAACGAACGCGGGTTTGCGCGCGACGACCGCGAGCAGGCTCGCCGACCACTCGTGTTCTCCCTGGCCGACGATCTGGGCCGCATCGACCACCTCGAGCACGTCGACGGCGCCGTCGACGAACTGCCGCGCCGCCCACGTCCGACCGCTGCCCGGCTCGCCGACGAGGGCGAGTGAACCGGTGCCGGAGCGTAACTCGCGCAGCCGGCGCCGCAGTCGCGACGTCGCGTCCTGCGGGGTCGCGGTGCGCCGCACCGGCGTCCTCGTGTCGCCGATGTCGAGCAGGAACAGCGCTCCGCTGTCGGCGCCGGCGACCCGATCGATCCGCAGTCCGGTACTCCCGCCCGCGGACAGCACGAAGTCCAGCGTCCGGGTCTCCCCTGCCGGGACATCCGCGGCGAGCGCACGCAGCGCGGCATGGTCGCTCGGTCCGAGCATCTCGACGGCCGCCTTGTTGGTGAGCATGATGTCCTGCCCCATCGCCGCGACCGCGAGTCCGCGCTGCCGCGCCGCGCGCTGGAAGGCGTCCACCACGCGGCGGTCCGACTCGCGCGCCCCCTCGAGCAACCGGGCCTCGATGTCCCCGGCCGCACGGGCCAGGAACGGCGCGAACAGCGGGTTCGCGGTCTTCTCGGTCGCGGTGATGTCGAGGATGCCCTCGATCCGGCGGGTCACGGGGTGGACGATCGGGTGCCCGTAACAACTGAACTGGCGGAACGACTCGAGGAAGTGCTCGTGCCCGTGGACCACGAGGCCCTGGCGCACCTCGAGCGGCGTGCCGAGCGCGTTGGTGCCGTAGTTCTCCTCGCTGAGCACGACGCCGGGCAGCACCCCGACGCCCTCCATCGCGAACCGCATCGCATCGGAGTCGAACACGCGGGACACGACACGGCAGTCCCGGTCCACGAGCAGGATTCCGCATCCCGTCCCCGACAGTTGCACCCCGATCTCGTCGAGGACCGGGCGGGCCGCCCGCAGCAGTCGGCCCGCCGAGTCCGACGGGTCGAGCAGCGCCGGTTCGGGCACCCGGGCGGGGTCGATTCCGCTGAGCTTCGAACGCTTCCAGGATAATTCGATCTCCGGCCGTAAACCGTGCACCACTGCTACTTCCTCCGATCAGACGCGATCGATCAGTTCGAGCGACAGCTCCCGCATCTCCACCTTGCGGATCTTCCCGGTGACCGTCATCGGGAACTCGTCGACGAGGTGGACGTACCGCGGGATCTTGTAATGTGCCAGGCGTCCGGTACAGAACGCCCGGATCTTCTCCGCGTCGAGCGGTTCGGCACCGTCGCGCAGCCGGACCCACACCATCAGTTCCTCGCCGTACTTCGGATCGGGCACCCCGATCACCTGCGCGTCGAGGATGTCGGGATGGGTGTAGAGGAACTCCTCGATCTCGCGCGGGTAGACGTTCTCGCCGCCGCGGATCACCATGTCCTTGATCCGGCCGGTGATCGCGACGTAGCCGTCCGCGTCCATCACCCCGATATCGCCGGTGTGCATCCAGCGTGCGGGATCGATTGCCTCGGCAGTCTTCTCCGGGTTCTGCCAGTAGCCCAGCATCACCGAGTATCCGCGGGTGCACAGCTCGCCGGGTTCTCCGCGCGGCACCGTCAGCCCCGTCGCCGGGTCGACGATCTTGACCTCGAGATGCGGGCCGACCCGGCCGACGGTGGAGACCCGCTGGTCGATGCTGTCGTCGCGACGGGTCTGCAGCGACACCGGTGACGTCTCCGTCATGCCGTAGCAGATCGACACCTCCGCCATGCCCATCCGCTCGATGACCTGCTTCATCACCTCGACCGGGCACGGCGAACCCGCCATGATCCCGGTGCGCAGGCTCGACAGGTCGTAGGACTCGAAGTGCGGGTCGGCGAGTTCGGCGATGAACATCGTCGGCACGCCGTACAGCGACGTGCACCGCTCGGCCTGTACCGCCGCCAGTGTTGCAGCCGGGTCGAACGCCGGTCCGGGGATCACCATCGCGGCGCCGTGGCTGGTGCACGCGAGGTTTCCCATCACCATGCCGAAGCAGTGGTAGAAGGGCACCGGGATGCACACCCGGTCGCGCTCGGTGTAGCCGCACAGTTCACCGACGAAGTAGCCGTTGTTGAGGATGTTGTGGTGACTGAGCGTTGCACCCTTCGGGAATCCCGTTGTCCCGGACGTGTACTGGATATTGATGGGCTCGTCGGCGGACAGTGCCGCCTGTGCCCGGACGAGTGTCTCGGGACTGCCGGCGTGTGCGACCCGCCCGTCGGCGACCAGAGTGTCCCAGTCCGGGCCGCCCAGCAACAGCACATGCTCCAGGCGGGCACACTCTGGCCGGACCTGATCGATCATCGCCGCGTAGTCGGAGGTCTTGAACGACGGCGCGGCGACCAACATCCGGATCCCCGCCTGGTTCAGCACGTACTGCAGCTCGTGGGAGCGGTACGCGGGGTTGATGTTGACGAGGATCGCGCCGATCTTCGCGGTCGCGTACTGCACCAGGGTCCACTCGGCGCAGTTGGGAGCCCAGATGCCGACGCGGTCGCCCTTCACCACTCCGCGACCGAGCAGCCCCGCCGCGACCGCGTCCACATCCGCCGCCAGTTCGCTGTAGGTCCATCGTCGTCCCGAACCGCGATCGATCAACGCGTCACGGTCGCCGTGCGCCGCGACCGTGCGGTCGAAGTTGTCGCCGATGGTGTCGCCCAGCATGGGCGCGTCCCACACTCCCGAGGCGTAGCTCGGCAGGGATCCTGACAGCGAAGTTGTGGTCATCGCGTTTCCTCTCCGGGCGCCGCCCCGGCGCCCACTGGGGAATCCCGGCGGTGCGGGCTTCCCCAACGTACTCGCTCGACTGTGATGTAGGACATAGTCGACTGTCGGGGGTGCCGACAACTGTTCAGAGTTCGAACACCCCCGATGTCGACCCCGGTCGGGGCCCGGTTCAGAGCGCGCGGTCCTTCGTCTCGACCAGCGCCTTGGTGCACACGAAGCTGACGATGCCGAGCACCGCGAGCATGAGGCCGATCGCGAAGCTGCCGAAGGCAGAGGCGAGCGGCGCCGCGATCAGCGGCGGGACGGCGCCACCGAGCACGCCGGCCAGGTTGTAGCCGAGTCCGGCGCCGGTGTAGCGGTAGCGGGTGTGGAACATCTCCGGCAGGAGCGCACCGCACGGTCCGTAGGCCATCCCGAAGATCGCGAGCGTGACGCACATCCCGATCACGAAGGCCACCGGGGACCCCGAGTCGAGGAGCGGGAACAGGACCAGCGCCCACCCGACCGCGAGGACGCAGGACAGCATGATGACCCGGCGGCGGCCGATCCGGTCCGAGTACAGCGCCGAGACGACGATCGCCGCACCGAACACGACGGCAGCGACGATGCCGACCACGAGCACGAACGGGCGGCTGAAGCCGAGGGTCTTGGTTCCGTAGCTGGTGAGGAACGCGGTGCCCATGTAGAAGAACGCGAACAGGGTCGCGAGCGCGCCCGCCGAGAGCAGGATCTCCTTGGTCTGGTATCGCCACGCGTCGAGGAACGGAAGCGTCCGGGGACCGGCGTCGGCCGCGTCGATCTTCTGGTTGGCCCGGAACACCGGGGTCTCCTCGATGGCCAGGCGCATGTACAGCCCGATGCCGACGAGCACGATGGAGAACACGAACGGCACCCGCCAGCCCCACGTGAGGAAGGCCTCGTTCGCATCACCGAGCACGGCGCCGGTGATGAGGAACGTGCTGCTCGACAGCACGAAAGCGATCGCCGGGCCCAACTGGGGGAACATCGCGTACAAGCCGCGCTTGTCCGGCGGCGCGTACTCGGCGGTGAGCAGAGTTGCGCCCGCCCACTCCCCGCCGACCGCGAAGCCCTGGCCGAATCGGAGCAGCACGAGGATGATCGGCGCGGCGACACCGATCGTCTCGGCGCCCGGCAGCAGGCCGATGAGGAGCGTCGAGATGCCCATCAGCAACAGGGTCGAGACGAGGGTCTTCTTGCGGCCGATCCGGTCACCGTAGTGCCCGAACAACATTGCGCCCACGGGCCGGGCGATGAACGCCACCGCGAAGGTCGCGAACGACGCGACCGTGCCGGCGGTGGAACCGAGCGCTGGGAAGAACACCGTCGGAAAGACCAGTGCGGCAGCGGTTCCGTAGATGAAGAAGTCGTAGAACTCGATCGTCGTTCCGATGCAACTCGCGATCGCCACCCTGCCCACGCCGGTGCGCGGAGGTGTGGCGTTCGCCGAGCCGACCGATGGCGACACAGTCGTCATGGATCCCTCTTCTCGAGCCGTGCGCGACGCCCCGATTGGCGTCAGCAACTGCGAGGAAAGGTAGTGATCCGGGTCACTGGCCAACTACCCCCGAAAAGGGGGTGGAGTGACGCCCGTCACTCAGCCGCCGTCGCCACGGGTGGTCTCCGGGCGATCACCACCGCGAGGATGCCGCCCCAGAGCGCCGCGAACCACAGCGCCTCCAGCCCGACCAACCGGTGCGCGGTGGCCCCCAGGAAGGCGCCGACGACCATCGCCGCCCACAGCAGGAAATGCCGCACCCACCCCCACCGATCCCCGCCGGAGAACGCGGTGACCAGGCGCTGCCCCATCTTCACGAGACTGCCGGTCATGTAGGTGAGACTGATACTCACCTCGCCCTCCCGCTCGAACGTAGTGTTCTCCGCGCCCATCGCGGTGATCATCAGCGAGATCGCGACAGGCGTCCACCCGGCCAGGTGCGCGGTGGCGGCGAGGATCAGCAACATGGTCACGAGCGTCAGGACGGCCGACCTGTGGCGGATACCGAATCGGCGGCCGGTGACCGATCCGATCATCACACCGACGACGAACAGCGCGACGATCCCGGCGCCGGTCAGCGCGGTGGTCACCAGACCGTCGGCCGCGGAGACCGAGAGCTTGGTGGAATTGCCGCTCATGAAGGAAACGAAGAATCCGCCGAGCATGATGAAACCCATCGCGTCCACGAATCCGGCCAGACCGGAAAGGAATACCGCGACGACGAGCACGCCCCGTGGGTAGTGGACGACCACCCCTCCGACGATAAACCCACCCGGGCGGCACCCGGGTGGGTTCGGTCGTCAGTGCGTCGGTACGTCGGTCCGTCAGGCGGTGACCGTGTCTTCGTCCAGGCCGCACGCACCACGCAGTTCCCGCGCGATCTCGCCCCACACCGTGGCGTAGGAGGCGATCCCGGGAGCGGCGATCCATTCGGCGTCTCCGGCCTGCGCCTTCTGCAACGCCTCGGCGAACAGATCCTGGTAGCGCGACAGACGCGGCACGAACGCGGACACGTCGTCGAACACGTCCTGCGCCTTCTTGTCGAGGGCAGCGAGCGAATCGAGGTCGGCGCCGGAGACGAGTTCGCGCAGCGGGCCGTCGAGCTCGAGGAAACGCTCGTGGATCTCGGCGATCGAGTCCTCGTCGATGGACACCCGCTCGGCGTCGAGCTGGTCGCCGAGCTCGGCCAGACCGGCATCGGTCAGCGTGAACGCGCCGTCACCGGTCTCCTCCGCCTTGCCCTGTGCGAGCAGCGCGTCACGCGCTGCCGCCGCCGACGCGGCGGCGACGCCGAGCTGCGCAGCCAGGACGTCGGCCGTCACCTGCCCCTTCAACCGGATCGTCTGCAGCAGTGCCAGTTCGTCGACGTTGCCAGCGAAGGCCATCGTGTTCTCCTCGTGTGTGCGATAAGTCCAGGAGAAACCTACAACTCGAGAATCGTGGGCGGGGACGTCAGCGGGTCCGAACGCGAGGTGTCCTTGAGCGCGACCCCCGAACGTCCCAGCCGGTGCGCGCCGTCGACCAGCACCGACACCACCCGCGCCGCGTCCCGGTACCCGAGGCCGTCGGGCGGGTGGATGTTGGACACACAGTTCCGGTCGGAGTCGGCGCGACCCGGTCGGGGCCGGTGCGTGAGGTAGATCCCGAGGCTGTCGGCCACCGACAACCCGGGACGCTCGCCGATCACGACGACGAGGGTGCGCACGCCCAGCGCCTTCCCGATGTGGTCCCCGAGCGCGACGCGCGCGCCGGTCGCCACCACGGGCGGTGCGATGCGGTACCGGTCGGACAAGGCCTCGGCCAGTGCCCCCAGCAGTGGCACGCCGTGGTCGGTGAGGGCACGTGGGGACAACCCGTCGGCGAGGACGACGCCGATGTCCGCGTCAGTCCGGGCCACCGGCTCGAGCGTCTCCGGCACGCGGCCCAGGTCGGGGCGACGCAGGTACTCGCCGCGGTCGCGCACGCGACTGCGCACGACGGCCGGTGCGCCGAGCCCGACTCCGGCGACCCCCGCGGCGAAGGCGTCGACGTCGAGCGGTTCGTGCACCGCGTCCCGGGCGGCGGCGTGTGCGACCCGGAACTCGAGCACCCGCTCGGTGGGCAGCGAATCGCCGGCGCGGCCGAGGCCGATCCTCGCCTGGGTGCTGCGCCGCAGTTCGTCCCAGAAGTCCGTCATCGGCCGGTCACCAGTTCGCGTAGCGGCGACGAGTCCACGTCGGCGGGCAGGATCCGGCCGTCCGCGTCCGCCATGCCCAGGCGTTGCAGCCACGCCTCGAACTCGGGCGCCGGTCGCAGTCCGAGCACGCGCCGGACGTACAGCGCGTCGTGGAACGACAGGCTCTGATATCCGAGCATGACGTCGTCGGCGCCGGGGACGGTGATGACGAAGGCCGTCCCGGCGGCGCCGAGCAGGGTGAGCAGGGTGTCCATGTCGTCCTGATCGGCCTCGGCATGGTTGGTGTAGCAGACATCGACACCCATCGGCAGACCCAGCAGCTTTCCGCAGAAGTGGTCCTCGAGTCCGGCCCGGACGATCTGCTTGCCGTCGTACAGGTACTCCGGCCCGATGAAGCCGACGACGGTGTTCACCAGCAACGGCTCGAGATCGCGCGCGACGGCGTACGCGCGGGCCTCGAGCGTCTGCTGGTCGACGGGACGCCCGCCGGTCCCGAGATGGGCGCCCGCGGACAGGGCCGAGCCCTGACCGGTCTCGAGATACATGACGTTGTTGCCGACGGTGCCGCGGCCCAGGGCCCGCCCCGCCTCGTTCGCCTCCCGCAGCAGCGAGATGTTCACGCCGAAACCGGAATTGGCGCCCTCGGTTCCCGCCACCGACTGGAAGACGAGATCGACCGGCGCACCGGAGTTCACGAGGTCGAGCGTGGTCGTGACGTGCGAGAGCACGCACGACTGCGCCGGGATGTCGAAGCGCCGACGGATGTCGTCGAGCAGGTGCAGCAGGTCGGACGTCGCGTGCGGCGAATCGGTGGCCGGGTTGATGCCGATCACCGCATCCCCACAGCCCAGCAACAATCCGTCGAGCATCGCGGCCGCGATACCACGCGGATCGTCGGTGGGATGGTTGGGCTGCAGTCGCGTCGCGAGAGTGCCCGGCCGCCCGATCGTGGTCCGGAAGCCGGACGTCACCGTGATCGCGCGTGCCACGGCGATCAGGTCCTGGTTGCGCATGATCTTGCTGACCGCGGCCACCATCTCCGGGGTCAGACCCCGCGAGACGGCGGCGAGGGTCGCGGCCGCGTCGGGTGTCGCGGTGGTCGCCAGCAACCAGTCCCGGAAGCCGCCGACCGTCAGGTGCGAGAGCGGGCCGAAGGCGATCCGGTCGTGGGAGTCGACGATGAGGCGGGTCACCTCGTCGTCCTCGTACGGCACCACCAGGTCGTTCAGGAACGTCTCGAGCGGCAGGTCCGCGAGGAGCCACTGCGCGGCGGCACGCTCGGCATCGGATCCTGCTGCGCACCCGGCCAACTCGTCACCCGAACGTAGTGGGGTCGCCCTCGCCATGAGGTCGACCAGCCCGTCGAACGTGTGGGTGGTCCCGGAGATCTGCCGGCTGTATACGGTCACCCGACGTCCTCCCCCGCCTTCGCGACGACGAGCGGCACCGGCGACGGACCGGGGCGGGCGCCCCGCTCCCAGTCGATTCCGAGGATCGGTGCCACCCCCGCGAGGACGGTGAGTTCGTCGGCGCCGAACACCCTGCCGCGGCTGAGCAGCCGCACCCCCTCGGGTGCTTCGAGGCTGAATCCGGCGCCGCGGCCGGGCACGACGTCGAGCACCAACTGTGTGTGTTTCCACGCGTCGAACTGGGGGCCGGAGATCCACACCGGGACCGCGTCGTCGTCCTCGGGGTCGGACGCCGACGTCTCGCCGACACCGGCCCCCAGGTCGAGGACACCGAGCAGCACGTCCCGGTCGCCGACCACGAACTCCCCCAACGGGAAACACATCGGCGCCGATCCGTCGCAGCAGCCGCCGGACTGGTGCAGCATCAGCGGTCCGTGGACGTCGGCGAGGTGTCGCAGCAAGGCGGCCGCGGCCGCTGTCACGACCGCCCGGGCAGGCGCGGGACTCACGCGAAGTCCAGAACGATGCGGCCGTCGACCATTCCGCGATCGAGTTCGTCGAAGATGTCGTTGATGTCTTCGAGCCGACGGGTGTGCACGGTGGGGTGGATCGACCCGCGAGCGTAGAAGTCGAGCGCCTCGGCCATGTCCTGGCGGGTACCGACGATCGACCCGCGCAGGGTGAGTCCTCCCAGGACGGTGTCGAAGATCGGGGTCGGGAAGTCCCCGGGAGGCAGTCCCATGAACGTGATGGTGCCGCCGCGTCGGGCCATGCCGATCGCCTGCCTGAACGCGGCCGGATTGACCGCGGTCACCAGCACCGCGTCGGTTCCGCCGGTGGCCTGCCGAACCCGCTCGACCGGGTCCTCCTCGAACGCGTTGACGAGCACCTCGGCGCCGTAGCGGGCCGCGAGCGCGAGCTTGGAATCGGCGACGTCGACCGCGGCGACCCGCAGCCCCATCGCCGTCGCATACTGCACCGCGACATGGCCGAGCCCGCCGATGCCGGAGATCGTCACCCACTGACCCGGTATGACGTCACTGACCTTGAGCCCCTTGTAGACGGTGACCCCGGCGCACAGGACCGGAGCGACCTCGATGGGATCGGCGCCCGCCGGAACCCGTGCCGCGAAGCGGGAGTCGACCAGCATGTACTCCGCGAATGAACCGTCCACGGTGTAGCCGCCGTTGATCTGCTTCTCGCACAGCGTCTCCCAGCCGGTGCGGCAGTACCGGCACTCGAGGCACGACGACCACAGCCACGCGTTGCCGACGAGATCACCGACCGCGAGTTCGGTCGCGCCCTCCCCCAGTTCCACCACCTCGCCGTAGCCCTCGTGTCCCGGGATGAACGGTGGCTCCGGTTTGACCGGCCAATCGCCCTTGGCCGCGTGCAGATCCGTGTGACAGACACCGCTCGAGCGGACCTTCACGAGCGCCTGGTCGCGGCCGGGCCGCGGTATCGGCACCTCCTCGATGGACAGGGGCTTTCCGAACTCGCGGACGACCGCGGCCTTCATCGTCTCGGTCATGAGAACCTCCGATGGTGTGGGGCGCGGCGCCCGCGCGGACAACACCTGCGGGCGACGCGCGCTGTGCTGTCGGATCGGAATCGGATCAGAAGAAGCCCTGCGCCCCGGGCGCGTAGCTGACGAGCAGGTTCTTGGTCTGCTGGTAGTGGTCGAGCATCATGTGGTGGTTCTCGCGGCCGATTCCGGACTGCTTGTAACCGCCGAACGCCGCGTGCGCCGGATACTGGTGGTAGGTGTTGGTCCACACCCGGCCTGCCTGGATGTCGCGTCCGGCCCGGTACGCGACGCCGCCGTCACGCGACCACACGCCGGCACCGAGACCGTAGAGGGTGTCGTTCGCGATCGCGATGGCGTCGTCGTAATCGGCGAACGACGTCACCGACACGACCGGGCCGAAGATCTCCTCCTGGAAGATCCGCATGCCGTTGTCGCCGGTGAAGATCGTCGGCTGCACGTAGTAGCCGTCCGCCAGGTCGCCGCCCAGTTCGGCCCGCTCACCGCCGGTGATCAGCCGGGCGCCCTCGTTCGTGCCGATCTCGATGTACGACAGGATCTTCTCGAGCTGATCGTTCGACGCCTGCGCGCCGATCATCATCTCGGTGTCGAGAGGATCGCCCTGACGAACAGCCTTCGTGCGCACCGCGGCGAGCGCGAGAAAGTCGTCGAATATGTCCTTCTGGATCAGTGCACGCGACGGGCACGTGCACACCTCGCCCTGGTTGAGCGCGAACATCGTGAAGCCCTCGAGCGCCTTGTCCTGGAAGTCGTCGTCGGCGGCGAGGACGTCGGAGAAGAAGACATTGGGGCTCTTCCCGCCCAGTTCGAGTGTCACCGGGATCAGGTTCTGCGACGCGTACTGCATGATCAGCCGGCCGGTGGTGGTCTCGCCAGTGAACGCGATCTTCCTGATCCGCGGGCTCGACGCGAGCGGCTTCCCGGCCTCGGTGCCGAAACCGTTGACGATGTTGACGACACCCGCGGGGAGCAGGTCGCCGATGAGCGAGAACAGGTACAGGATCGAAGCCGGCGTCTGCTCGGCGGGCTTGAGGACGACGGCGTTCCCGGCAGCCAGGGCGGGGGCTAGCTTCCACGTCGCCATGAGGATCGGGAAGTTCCACGGAATGATCTGCCCGACCACGCCGAGCGGCTCGTGGAAGTGGTACGCGACGGTGTCGGAGTCGATCTCCGAGAGCGAGCCCTCCTGCGCGCGGATCGCGCCCGCGAAGTAGCGGAAGTGGTCGATCGCGAGCGGAATGTCGGCATTGAGGGTCTCGCGGATCGGCTTGCCGTTGTCCCACGACTCCGCGAGCGCGATCTTCTCGAGGTTCTGCTCCATCCGGTCGGCGATCTTGTTCAGGACCACTGCCCGCTCGGCCACCGACGTCTTACCCCAGGCGGGCGCGGCGGCGTGGGCGGCATCGAGCGCGAGGTCGATGTCCTCGGCCGTCGACCTCGCGACCTCACAGAAGGACCTTCCGGTGACCGGGGTCGGATTCTCGAAGTACTGCCCCTTCGCCGGCGCCACCCACTCGCCACCGATCCAGTTGTCGTACCGCGATTCGAAGGACATCAGGGCGTCGGGCGAACCCGGGCGGGCATATACGCTCATCGAAGACTCCTGTCTGTGCTGTCACCTCCCCACGCCGGGGTGTGATATAGGACACTAGACACGCCGACGTTGCGACCACGCCGGATCAAAGGTCACAACTGCGCGGCGGACGGGTGCGCGGACGTCCGAGCCGTCCCCCGGAAGCTGCCGGAATCGCGATGTCGGAAACCGCGCCCAACCCGGCATTCCTCTGGCTAATGTGCGAATGAAATGAAATACGTTTCACCGGCCGAGTCGCGTGGTTCTGAAAGGAATGCTGATGCAGTTCAATCTGGCGGATGTCTTCGAAACGGTCGCGGCGGCAGTCCCCGACCGCGTCGCGCTCACATACGAGGGCGAACACCGGACGTACGCAGAGTTGGATGCCGAGGCGAACCGGACGGCACAGCTATTCGCACAGTCCGGCATCGGGCCGGGCGAGCACGTGTCGCTGTTCATGAAGAACAGCGTCGAGCACGTCACGTCACTCCTGGGACTGATCAAGATCCGCGCGGTGCCGATCAACGTCAACTACCGGTACACCTCCGCCGAACTCGAGTACATCTTCACCAACTCGGACTCGGTCGCGGTGGTCGTCGAACTCCCTGAGCATCAGCGCAACCTCGCCGAACTCCTCGGTGCCTGCCCGCAGGTGCGGACCGTGATCGTCGTCGGTGAGACCACCGACGAACTGCGAGCGGCAACCGACGCGCGGTCGATCGCAGTGGTTCCGTTCTCCGACATCCACGACCTACCGCCCACCGCGGAGTTCGACACGCGAAGCGGCGACGACCAGTTCGTCCTCTACACGGGAGGCACCACCGGATACCCCAAGGGCGTCATGTGGCGCCAGGACGACTTCTTCCGCAGGCCACTGTCCTGTGGCAATCCCTACGGTCCGGAGCCCCGTAAGGACCATGCCGAGATCGCCGCTGCGGCAAAGGAGTTCCCCGACCGCGCCTACCTGATCGCCGCACCCCTTATGCACGGCGCCGCACTGAACTCACTGTTCACGTTCTTCACCCTCGGCGCGCGGGTGGTACTCATGCAGAACTTCGACCCTCGCAAGATGGTCGAGGCGATCGAGAAGGAATCACTCCAGGTGATCCTCATCGTCGGCGACGGGATGGGCCTGCCCCTGGTCGACGAGATGGAACGCCGCCAGGGTGAGATCGACTTCAGTTCGCTGGCCTCGATCACGTCCGGCGGAGCGGTCTGGTCGGTCAGCGTGCGGGAACGGATGCTCGCGATCAAGCCGGACCTGCTCCTGCGCGACAACTTCGGGGCCTCCGAATCCGGCAACGACGGCTCGTTCACCATCGACGAGAACGGCACCCTACGTATGGCACCGTCCCCCAACATGATCCTGGTCGACGAGGGCCTGAACCAGATCCCCGCGGGGTCCGACCAGGTGGGGTACATCGCCCGTATCGGCAACGTCCCGCTCGGTTACTACAAGGACGAGGAGAAGACGGCACGCACCTTCCCGACCCGCGCCGACGGCACCCGCATCTCGGTGCTGGGAGACATGGGCACGATCGAGGCGGACGGCACCATCGTCTTCCTCGGACGCGGATCGCAGTGCATCAACACGGGCGGCGAGAAGGTCTTCGCGGAGGAGGTCGAGGCCGCCCTCCACGCGCACCCCTCGGTCGCCGACGCCCTCGTCGTACCGGTGCCCGACGAGCGGATGGGGCAACGGGTCGCGGCAGTGATCGCGGTGTACCCCGACGCCGCGGAGCTGACGCTCGACGACGTCCAGGAGCACTGCCGCAAGACGCTCGCCGGATACAAGGTCCCGCGCGCCATGGTGTCCGTCGACGAGGTCAAGCGGACCCCTGCGGGGAAGGCCGACTACCGGTGGGCCACCGCGATCGCGTCGTCGGAATCGATAGGGGCACAGGGCTAGTAGCCCGCACCGAACCGTCGGTCGAGCATACGCAGGAGGGCCTCCACCTGCGTATGCTGCGGCGAGCCGTGATCGAGTGTGGACAGGTAGGCCACCCACGCGTCGCGGTCGTGACGACCGTGGATCGAACTGGTCCACGAGGCGAGCAGACGCGCATCACCACCACGCAGGACCGTCGCCTGCACGCGCATGCGCAGTTCCTCGCGGACGTCCTCGATGCCGGGCGCATCCGAGCCCGTCAACACCGGGCCGTCGTACAGGCGCAGCGCCGACTCGAGATCGCCACGATCGAGCATCGACCGCACGTCGCCGACGTCGGACTCGAGCGGCGCGAGCAGGCGGTACGGTCGTGAACCCAGCCGGTTGGCACCGAAAACCTTACGTAGACGCGACATCTCGACCCGCACGGTGACCGAATCGAGTTCGGTCTCGTCGAGCAGCACCGCGAGATGATCCGCAGCGAGACCCTCGGGGTGTTCCGCGAGCAACAGCAGGATCTCCGCGTGCCGGCGCGACAGATCGTGCCGCTCACCGTCGAGGACCAAGGCCGGGCGCCCCGACCCGAGCACCTCGAGGCGGGGCACCGACGTCGACGGCGGTCGCGGGGCCGCCAAGGCCTGCAACCGCATTTCCGCCTCTGCCGCCGCAACCGTGGCACGGACGAGGGCGAGCGCCTCCGGCACCGCCACCCGGGGTCCGCCGGTGATGTCGAGCGCACCGATCACCCGCCCCGTCACCGGGTCGTGGATCGGGGCCGCCGAGCAACTCCACTCGTGGCACGCGCGGTTGAAGTGTTCGGCCGCGTAGATCTGGACGACGTGGTCGAGCGCGAGTGCGGTGCCGGGCGCGTTGGTACCCACGCGGTCCTCGCTCCAGTCGGCGCCCTCGACGAAGTTGATGCTCAGCGCGCGGTCCTTCGCCCACGAGTCGCCGTCGACCCACAGCAACCGGCCACGGGCGTCGCTGAGCGCGACGAGCAGACCGGTGTCCGCGGTGTCCTCGACCAGCAACTGTCGCACCACCGGACGGATCGCGGACAGCGGATGCGCGGCCCGGTGCTGCGCGAGTGCGGCACCGTCGAGTGCCACCGCGTCGTCGACGACGTCCGGACTCACTCCGCTCCCACGGCTACGCAGCCACGACTCTCGGACGACCGACCGGACGGCATCGGTTTCGGTTTCGGTTTCGGTTTCGGCGTCGACCGATTCAACAAACAGTTGATGCGCCGATGACGTCCGTTCCGCGAGCACCGCGAAATCGTCGCCGGGGCGCAACGCAATCCACGGATTGCGTGGGCCGAACTCCTGACCTGTCATCGACTCCCTCCATCAACACCAGACGCTACTGTAACGCCACTCACATGAAGGTATGGGCGCGTTCGGCAACCATGACGGCGGTGGCGTGCGGCCCACGGCTCGGCACCGACGGCAGGATCGACGTATCGACGACGTACAAACCGTCGATTCCGTGGACGCGACACCGCTCGTCCACCACCGACGACTCCTCGTCGACGCCCATCCGGCAGCTCCCCGACAGGTGCAGCGACGTGCCGAGATGGTCGGCCAGCCAGTCGTCGGACGTCTCGATCCGCTCGGGTTCGAGCAGCCTGCTCATCGGCCCGGAGTGCATGAGGTCGGCGGCGTGGGCCACCCCCGATCGCAGCGCCTCCCGGTCCCGCTCCGATTCGAGATACCGGTACGACACGGTCGGCGCATCGCCGGGGTCGGCCGACACGAGGCGGATCTCGCCACGGCTGCGCGGCTTCATCAGCACCACTCCCAGACAGGGCTTACCGATTCCCGATCCGGGAATCAGATCACCGAATGCCGCCGTGTAGGGCCGCATTTCGATGTCCTCGGTGTTGAGCGTCACCTGCAGGACCGGAGTCCGCGTGGTTCGGGAGACCGGGCGCCGGTACCGGTACGGCAGCACCACCTCGGGATGGTCACTGAACTCCGAACCGACCGCCGGTAGATTCGCGACCACCGGAATTCCCAGCGTCGTCAGATGTTCCGCGTCGCCGATCCCGGACAGCATCAACAGGTGCGGCGTCGCGACGGCGCCGGCGGTGAGCACCACCGTCGACGCCCGAATCGTCCCCACGCGCCCGTCGGTGGTGACCTCGAGTCCCACTACCCGTGTACCGGAGAACAACACCCGGGTGACGGTGGTGTCGGATCGGACGGTGAGGTTCGGCCGGTCCAGATTCGGCAGCAGGTAGGCCGACGCCGGGCCCACCCTGACGCCGTCGCGGATGTTCAGCGGCACCGGGCCGATGCCGTGCGACCCGGGCGCGTTCTTGTCGGGGTCGTCAGGATGTCCCGCGGCGTGCGCGACGTCGGCGAACGCCGCGCTCACCGGATGCCAGCGATCGGCGGGCTCGCGACGCACCGGAATGGGGCCCGTCGTGCCGTGCCACGGACCGTCGAAGTCGGCGTCGGACTCGATCGTCCTGAAGTACGGCAGCACGTGTTCGTACGACCACGACGCCGGCCAGTTCGCGAAGTCGTCCACCTGCGCCCGCACGAAGTACCCCCCGTTGACAGCGCCCGAACCGCCGAGCACGCGTCCACGCGCGATCCAGCCCGTGCGGCCTCTCGTCAACTCCACCGGGTACGGCCAGATCCAACGACTGTCGGGCCCCACCGGAAGCACACCCGCGTCGACGAGTTCGGGCGGGAACTCGGCGGGAATCCGATGGCCCGGACCGGATTCGACGAGCAGAATCCGACGGTCGGGGTCCTCGCTGAGCCGTCCGGCAACCACGCTTCCGCACGAACCGCCGCCGATCACGACGACATCCGCCGACGCTGGAATCTCCCGGATCTCCGGGCTGCCCCGGTCCACCGTCAGCTGCCGATACGCGGCGTCAGCGCCCGCAGGTCACGGGCACGGGCGGCACCCTGCCACAGCCCAGCGCCGTACGCGACGTCGTCGAGACGTTTGAACGCGGTGTGCCGCACCGGCCCCAGCCCGCCGGGCTCGCGGTGCGTCGACCAGTCCACGACGCCCTCGGTGACGGCGACGACGAATGCCAGTCGCCGGATCCGCCGGGACAGCAGGACCGCGAGCAGCGTCACCGGCCAGTAGTGCCGGCACATCGCGGACGCGAGCTGCCACACGCCACCGACGAACCCACGGGCGGCGAGGATCGCGGCGATGCGTGTGGGCTGATCCAGCTCGCGGAACGTGCGGCGCAGACGCAGCATCGTCACCAGCAGGGTGGCGATGCTGCCGAGCAGCCCGATCCGGGTGCATGTCGCCGCCGCGAGGACCGCGAACAGCGTCCACTTCGACATCGAGACCGGCGGCACCATGCCCTCGTGCCGGGCCGCGAGCGGCGCCGCCCCGGTCCCGTAGAACAGCTTGCGGGTGAACCACTTCCCGAACGAGACCCGGTGGTCGTGGGCGACGTGCGCCACGGGCTCGTAGCGCAGGCGCCAACCGCCCTCCTGGAGCCGCCAGCACAGGTCGACGTCCTCGGCGACGTGCATCGACTCGTCGAAGCCGCCCACCTCGACGAGGACGTCCCGTCGCACCAGCATCGCGGCGCTCGGCACGTACGACACCGGGCTGCCGGAGCGGACCGCCGCCTCCTTCCGCCCGAGGTCCAGCGACGACCTCGCGTGCTCGTAGCGGGCCAGCATCGACCCCTCGGGTTCGAGAGCGACGATCCGCGGCGCGACGAGCGCGACCGCAGGATCGCTGAAGTGACCGAGCATCCGTTCGAGCCACCCCGTCTTCGGCAGCACGTCCGAATCCAGAAACGCCACGAAAGGCGTTTCGGCGGAGCGCAATCCGGTATTGCGGGCCGCGGCAGGACCGCGAGAGGTCTCGTGCCGCAGCAGCGTCACGTGCGCCGTGCACCCCGAGAGGTCCGGCAGCTCGAGCGGGGTGCGCGAGCCGTCGTCCACGACGACGACGTTGAGCCCCTTCAGCGCCGGAACGAGCCGGGCGATGCCGTCGACGTTGTCCCGCAGCGGCACCACGACGGTGACGTCGCTCGGCGACGGAGTGGCCATGGGACGCGGGTTCGCGACGCCGGAGTCGAGGAGACGCCGCGCGACCACCGCGGTCTGCGAGTCGACGACCTCGAGGTAGCCGTCCCCGATCATCGCGGCAGCGGCCGGCGCGAGCTTGAGCATTCGCATCGGTGAGCCGCCGATCAGGACCCTGCCTCCCGAGTAGGCGCGCACCTTGGGATCGATACGGATCCCGAACCCGTCGGGCAGGCGAGCATGCTGCATCAGACGATGGTAAGGCTCGATGCGGTAACGGGCAGAACTTGCTGCAAAAAACCCGGACGAATCGCCACACCCGTCACACGAGCCGCCCGTCGGGTCGCAGGGACCAGCCCTCGATTGCCTCGTCAGCCCGGCGAACGAGATCGGCGAACAGCCGCTCGCCCTCCTCGGCGGACGCTCCGGCGGGGTCCCCGAGGATGCCGTTGGGGGTCGCGGCGAGCATGCCACCGGACCGCAGCTGCGGCATCAACTCGACGATCGGTGCAGTGTTTCCCGACTCGGCCCGGTCCATCGCGACGTCGCGCGGTGAAAGGTGCAGCAGCAGGGATGTTTCGGTTCGACCCGCGTGCGCGTCGGCGCCGGGTATCGCGCACGGCAGCCAGGCCACGTCGCGGCCCTCGTAGCGCAGCAGCTCGACGGCCTTCACCAGCGCAGGACCGTTACCGCCGTGCCCATTGACGAACACGACGCGCCGCGCCCACCGACACACCGACCGGCCGTACTCCACGAGGAGGGTCTCGAGCGCGCCCGAGCCGATGGAGACGGTGCCGGGAAACCCCTCGTGCTCCCCGCTCGCGCCGTACTCGATCGCGGGCGCCGCGACGACGTCGGTGAGGGAACGAGTCACCGCCGACGCGATCCGGGTGTCGGTGTCCAGCGGCAGATGCGGGCCGTGCTGCTCGAACGAGCCGACCGGCACCGCGACGGTGAGCGCGTCCCGGGCGACGTCCGGCCACGGGGTGGAGGCGAGGTCCATCGGTCGATCGTAGGCGGCTCGTTTGCACGCGAACCCGATCCACCCACCGTTCTGTCTTGCGCCAAGAAGTTGGCAGGGTTCAGGCGGCGTGTGGACACGAGAGCTTCGGCTGCGCCTGCGACGGTGGTGGCGCGAACACCTCGGCGCAGAAGCGCAACTACCACTCCGCCGCCGCCTCGCCGCCATCCTGCACTGGCTCACCACCGACCATTCGCAACACCCTCCGGGAGCGATCGTCGAGTGCTCGGGACAGATTGCAGGTCAGCACTTTTCGGCGGGCACTGCGGTTCCTACTCAAACCACGGGACCACGGCGTGCGTCACCGTGTCGTCGACACCGGCCGGAGAGACAACGAGCTCGAAGACCGGGTCGTCGTCGGACGCGAACTCGCGGAGCAGGATCCGATATCGTCCTGCGGGGACCGAGAGTCGGGAGTCGGGATCGTCGGGCTCCGGTCGTTCATCGTCGAACTGCGCGGCCATCGTGAGTTGCGTGTAGTCAGTCAGCCAGACGCCGTCGGCCGCGTCGATCACTCCTGCCGCTTCCCGCTCGGCCCGCTGCGACGACCCCTCCGCGACGATCCGCAGCTCTCCGCCTGCGGCATCGGGACCCGCGTAGGCGACGAACAGTGCACCGCGGCTCATCTGTTCGGCGAACCGCGTCAGGAGCTCGTCCAACCCCCAGTCTGTACCGACGAATCCGTCGTAGGGGCCTGCGGCGACAAGGCATATGAACCCGTCCTCGTCCACGGAGGTGATACGCGGGAAACCGGGCACACTCATGCGTTACATGGTAACCAGCGGGGCACCAATACAGGTTTGGCAACACACCTATGATTTCGTAAATGACTTGGACACCTGCAGCATTGACGATATACGCGCCCGCCCAACGCGTTGGTGGAGATCGGCTGGCGACCATTGACGCTGCTCGAGCCGCCGAGTCAGTTCGACAACCAGCCATGTGGTCCCGAGGACGATGGCAACCGGCCACCAGGCGGCTACGGCTCATCGGATACCTCCTTTGAGCGGATCGAGCCCCTCGCACACAGCCCGTCCAGGCTGACACCACGCCCACAGATCGCCACGCCTACCGCGAACTCCTCGACGACGCCGACGTCGCCTGGATGCCGTGGGTGGGGCCGCTCACCATCGATACCGCCCGCCGCATCGCCTGCGACTGCACTCTTACACCCGTCCTCATGGACGATGGCGCCCCACTCGACCTCGGCCGCACCACCCGCACACCACGAAGGTCGCCACCCAGGTTCACACCACCGAGTTCGATCGACCCCCACAAGAAGCCGATCCCGGCGCACAACAGAGCGGGCCCTCAGGCTGCCTGAACACGGGATCTACAGCGACACCGCCACCTGATACCCCTCGAGCACCGCGGCGTGCGAGCGCCGCGGTGTGACGGCGTCCCCGATGCGATGCACCTCGAACGGGACGGAATTGCTGCGCGACAATGCTTTCCACAGACCTTCGTCGGGTTCCTGGTGGATCGCACACACCACCCAGTCGAATCCGTCCGTGCGCGAGTCTCCGGTCAGGTGGTACTCCATCGCCACCCGCAGCCGGCCCGATTCCCCGACGACACCGACGACCCCGACGTCGGTCCACTGTTCGATGCCGGCGCGGTGCGCGCGCCGCTGCCACCCCTCCATGTCCAGGGTGACACCGAGGTCCTGCGCGACGCTCATGCCGGGCGACGCGATCGTCACCGCGCACCCGCGCGCTGCCAAGGTCTCCGCCACCGACGGCCCCTGCTGGAAACCGAGTTCGTCCACCACGAGAACACGGCCGTGCGGATCGGCCCGCCCCTCGAGGACATCGCGGGCATGGACGACGCGTGTGCACTCTCCCGCCCACCACGGCCGGACCGGACGCGCGCCCGTCGCCACGACGACGACATCCGGCGCCAGTTCGCCGAGCATGTCCACGCCGACGTCGACCCCCGTCTCGATCCGCACGCCGCGGCGCTCGCACTCCCCCGCCAGGTTCCACACCAGATCGCCGAGTTCACCGCGGCCGGCCGCCGAGGCCGCCACTCGCATCTGCCCACCCAGCACGCCCGACCGCTCGTACAGCGTCACGCTGTGCCCACGCTCGGCCGCGGTCGCTGCGGCAGACAACCCGGCCGGGCCACCGCCCACCACCACGACGCGACGTCCGGGCATGCGCGGTCGCGGCAGCGGCACCGATTCCCTACCGGCACGCGGATTCTCGACGCATCCGAGCCACCGCCCCAGCCCCATACGTCCGACGCATTCCTGATTGCACGACAGGCAGGTGCGGATCTCGTCGGCGGCACCCCGCCGCGCCTTCGCCACGAAGTCCGGGTCGGCGATCTGGCCGCGCACCACACCGATCAGATCGCAGCGCCCCTCGACCAGGGCCCGCTCGGCCTCCGCCGGTTCCTTCAGCCGCCCTACCCCGACCACCGGCAGCGAGACACCGCGCCGGATCGCGTCGGAGATGTGCAGCGCATACCCGCGTGGTGTCGCCATGGACGGCTCCACCAGATGCAGAGTCTCGGTCGCCACGCCCATCGTGGTGTTGATGTAGTCGACGGCGCCCGTCGCCTCCACCAGTCGCGCCACGGTCACCGCCTCGTCCAGCACGATGCCACCGGAAACCTGCTCGTCGCCCGAGAGCCGCACGCCGAGAATGAGATCCGGCCCGATCGCCGCACGCACCGCCGCGATCACGTCGAGCAGGAACCGCGCACGGTTCTCCACCACACCGCCGTAGTCATCGGTCCGCAGATTCGTCTGCCGAGCGAGGAATCCGCGGATCAGCGACGACTGCGACCCCTGCAGTTCGACACCGTCGAATCCACCATCGCGGCAGTGCCCGGCAACGGTGGCGTAGCCGGCGACCAGCTCGGCGATCTCGTCTGCTGCGAGAGCCTTGGGCACCTCCCGGAACAACGGGTCCGGCACCGGGCTCGGCGCCCACAGCGGGCGGCGGGAATACATGCCCGACCCCTGACCGCCGTTGTGATTGAGCTGCGCGAGGATCACCGTGCCGTGTCCGTGCACGGCATCGGTGATCCTGCGGTATCCCTCGACCACCTCGGGGCGGTACCCGTGAATCACCTTCTCGTACGGCCAGTCCGAGGGGTGGACGCACTGCTCCTCGGTGACGATCATCCCCGCTCCGCCGGCAGCCCGGGCCGCGTAGTACGCGGCGTGCTGCTCGGTGGGCAGGCCGGCGCACGCGTAGTTCGTCAGGTGCGCGGTGAACACGACCCGATTGGCCAGCGTTCGCGAGCCCAGGCGGAGCGGGGAGAACAACATCGGATACTGCCCGGTCAGACCTTGGTGTTGCCCTGGTCCAGAGCCACCTGACTGGCCGTGACGGTCTTGGAGCCGTCACCCGCGAGCCACAGCACCGCATCCGAGATGTCGTCCGGGTCGGCGATCGGCTTCTCGGTGAGAATCGGCGCGAAGTTCGGCCCGTAGTGCGGGTACTGCTGCAGGATCACGAGGCTGCCCTGATCGGTACCCATGTGCGTGTTGACGCCGTACGGGTGGATCGAGTTGACGCGAATCCTGTACTCGCCCAGCTCCTTCGCAGCAGCCTGAGTCAGGCCGACGAGACCGAACTTCGACGCCGCATAGTGCGCCTGCCCGGGAAGCGCCTTCATGCCGGCGACGGAGCTGACGACGATGATGGAGCCACCGTTGCCCGCCTCGATCATCGCCGGCACCGCCGCCTTGAGGGTCTTGAAGGAGCCGGTGAGGTTGATGTCGATCAGCGTCTCCCACTGCTCGTCCGACATCTCCCAGAAGCGGTTCCAGTTGCAGATGCCGGCGTTGGCGACGACGATGTCGAGCCGGCCGAACTGCTCCACACCCGCGTCGACGACGGCCTTCAGCGCCGCGCTGTCACGGACGTCGGCCTCGCGGGCGAAGATCTTGGCGCCCTCGGCCTCGACGAGGCGAACGGTCTCCGCGAGGTCCTCGGACGTCGCCGCGTCGTACGTGTTGTCGTCCGTGACGGACTTGCACACGTCCACCGCAATGATGGATGCGCCCTCACGCGCCAGTCGCACGGCGTGCGTGCGACCCTGGCCGCGCGCCGCACCCGTGATGAAAGCAACCTTGCCGTCGAACTGCCCCACAGTGTTCTCCTAACGGTCGACTAACGTGAACCGGCGCCGAGACGCCCCTGACAACTCCGCGAGGTGACCCTCGCGGACAGCTTCGAGCACGGACCGGGGCGCGACGCAGTCGCCGATCCGCTCGTCCTGCGGACCACCCGCGCCCACCGACTCGTTCGGCAGTCGATGCGAGCAGTCCACGAATACTGCGCACGGTACGCGGGTCCGCACGCCCGTGAACCGGTTCTCCAGCAGCACTTCTCCCGCGGCGGCCGACACCGGGATCGCCGCGAGATGCCGCGCGACACCCGCCCGCTGCACGCGCGCGTTCGCGCCGACCAGATCACCGGTGGGCCCAAGCCGGGATCCGATCAGCTGATCGGGCGTCGCGATCGCCACCTCGCGGTCCTGCTCGGCCAGCCACAGCGCCACCGACACCGCGACGGGGCCACCGACGGGGTCGAACAGCACGACGGGCCCGGGTTCGAGCACCGCGCCCGCCAGCACATCCGCCGCGGTCACCGCCTGCACCCCGGCACCGACGGGGCACGGCGCGGGTCGCGGGCTGCCGCCGGTCGCGAGTACGACCAGCGTCCCGGCGGCACGGGCCTCGGCCAGTTCCGCGGCGCCCAGCTCGATGTCCGTCCGGATGTCCACCCCGAGCCGACGGCATTCCGCCTCGAGCCAGTCGACCAACATCGCCAGCCGCACGCGCCCGGCCCCGACGGCCGCCGTGCGCAGCATGCCGCCGGTTCGAGCAGCTTTCTCCGTCAACGTCACCCGGACGCCGCGCTGTGCGAGCGCGCGCGCCGCCTCGAGGCCCGCCGGACCACCACCCACCACGAGCGCCGACTCCACGGCGACGACAGGCTCGGGATCGACCGTCTCGTGTCCGGCCGACGGGTTACCGATACACGTGACGATCGGATTGCGCGGATCGCGGACGAGGCACGTCTGATTGCACAGCACGCACGGGCGCGGCACGAGGCCGTCCCGAACCCGCGCCACAAGGTCCGGGTCCGCGATCTGCGCACGGGTCATCTCGACCAGATCGGCGACGCCGTCGTCGAGGGCGCCCTGCGCCTGATCGGCACCGACGACGCTGCCCTGCAGCACCACCGGGACGCGTCCGCCTGCGGCCTCGCGCATCGCCCGGCACAGCTCGACGTTGAATCCGGGCTCGCTCTGCATGTCCGGCCGGTAGGCGGCGGTGGTGAACGGACCGCCGCGCACGACCACCAGCAGGTCCACTGAATCGGACAGCGCACCAACCTGTTCGGCAGCCTCGTCGGGGGTGACACCGGCCCAGGGAGCGAGTTCGTCGCAGCAGAGTCGCAGCGACAGGATCCGACCGTCGCCGAGTTCGGCGCGCACCGCGGAGATCACTTCGCGGGTGAGGCGCAGCCGGTCGGCGCCGTACGGGTCGGCGCGACGGTTGGTGAGTCCCGAATGGAACTGGCGCAGCAGGGAGAAGGGGCCGGCGTCGAGTTCGACCCCGTCCACCCCTGCGGCTGCTGCGACTCGCGCTGCCGCCCCGAAACCCTCGACGAGCGACTCGATCTGAGCCTGTTCCATCTCCATCGGCAGCTCACGCGAGATCGGGTCCGGGAACCGGGACGGCGCCCACAACGCGGCCTGCGACCACGCGCTGGACCCCTGCAGGCCGGTGTGCCCGAGACCCGCCAGCACCAGCGTTCCGTGCGGCCTGCACGCGGCGACCACGTCGGCCCAACCTGATCCGCATCGGGCCGCCAGCGGGGCGCGCTCGTACGGCCAGTCGGACTCGTGCACGGACGCGGTCTCGGTGACGATCACTCCGGCGCCGCCGCGGGCCCGCCGCTCGTAGTACGCGCCGTGGCGCGGCGACAGCGCACGGCCGTCACCCAGATTGGTCTCGTGCGGGCCGAACAGCACCCTGGACGGGACATCGTGCCCGGCCAGGGTGAACTGCTCGGTGAGGTTGCCGCGCATCGGGTCGTGTCCGACGCGAGGGTTCTAGCCGACGCCCAGGTCGCGACGGAATCCCTCGGGCACCACCAGGTCGGCGGGGCTCAGATCCTGAATCGACTTGTGACCCAAGCCCAGCACGGCGGAATCGATGCCGCCGCGCAGGATGTCGAGAACGTTCTCGACACCGGCCTGACCGTTGGCCGAGAGGCCCCACAGGTACGCGCGACCGATCATGACTGCGCGGGCACCGAGCGCGAGCGCCTTGACGACGTCACTGCCGCGGCGGATGCCGCCGTCGAGCACGACCTCCATCTGGTCACCGACCGCCTCGGCGATGGCCGGCAGCGCGCGGATCGGGGCCGGGGTGCCGTCGAGATTGTTGCCGCCGTGGTTCGACACCGAGATCGCCGAGCAACCGGCGTCGAGGGCGCGCTTGGCGTCGTCGACGCGCATGACGCCCTTGAGCATGAACGGTCCGCCCCACTGCTCACACAGCCACGCGACGTCGTCCCACGTCGGCAGCGGCGTGCCCATCCACTGGCCGTACGCGCCGAAGAAGGTGGGCGGCTGCTGGCCCGGCGCCGCCAGGTTGGGCGTCGTCAGATCCGGGACCTTGCCCGTCTTGGCGAACTCCCACAGCCACTTCGGGCGGGTGATGCCCTCGGGCGCGAACTGGAACATCGCCTTGAGATCCATCTTCTCGGGGATCGACGGGCTGCCCCAGTCGCGCCCGTTGGAGAAGGACCAGTCGAGCGTGATGATCAGGCCGGTCGCACCCGCGGCGCGGGCGCGCTCCATACGCTGGAGCAGAGTGTCGCGGTCGCCCACCCAGTACATCTGGAAGAAGGTCTGCGGGTTGGCCGCGGCCACCTCCTCGATGGACTTGCTCGCGAACGAGCTGAGCCCGATCGCGGTGCCCCGGGCCGCCGCGGCGCGCGCGACCGCGACCTCGCCGTCCGGGTGCACTGCCTGTACACCGGTGGGCGAGATCATGACAGGCATCGAAATGGGCTGGCCCATAACGGTGGTCGACAGATCTCGCTCACCGCTCAGCCCGGCGACGTGCGGCGCGAACCCCAGTTCGGTGAATGCCGCAATGTTGTCATCGACGGTCAGACCCTTCTCGGATCCGGCGACGAGCGCCGCATACACCGACTTCGGCAGGCGCTTCTTCGCCCGCCGCTGCGCCTCTGCGACCGTCTCGAACCAGGCACTCTTGGCCATGTCAAACCTCTCGTACTGCGGTAGATATTGTTCGTCTATTCCATTCCGGCAAGCGGGTTTTCATCACAGATCTTGGCCGGCGGACGCATGAGCAGGGTGAGCGGAACCGGTGCCTTCGGCGTGCGACGCTCGGCGCGTTTTCCGGTCCGCGAATGGTCCTGGCTGGACTTGGGCACGCTGCGGTCGGCCGCGAGTGCCGACTCTCCGTAGCCCTGGACGCACTCGGGGTCCGGGCCGTCCATCGGCAGGCCCGTGAAGAACTTGGCCGCCATGCAGCCGCCGCGGCAGGAGTCGTAGTGGTCGCACTTGGCGCATGCGCCCCCGGTCTGCGGCGACCGCAGATCCTGGAACAGCTCCGAGTGCTGCCACACCTGCTGGAAACCGCCGTCGGAGACGATGTTTCCGGCGAGGAACTGGTCGTGGATCGCGAACGGGCACGCGTAGACGTCGCCGATCGGATCGATCAGGCACACGACACGGCCGGCGCCGCACAGGTTCAGCCCCGGCAGTGCGTCACCGTACGCGGACAGGTGGAAGAACGAGTCACCCGTGAGCACGCCCTCGCCGTTCGCGACCAGCCAGTTGTACAGCTCGCGCTGCTGCTCCTGGGTGGGATGCAACTCGTCCCACACGTCGGCGCCACGGCCGGACGGACGAAGTCGCGTAATGCGCAGCGTCGCACCGTACTTGTCGGCGAGCGCCTTGAAGTCGTCGAGCTGGCTCACGTTCTGGCGCGTGACGACGACCGAGATCTTCGCGTCCTTGAACCCGGCCTCGGCCAGGTTCTCCAGCGCACGGACCGCCATCGCGAACGAACCCGGGCCGCGCACCGCGTCGTTCACCTCGGCGGTCGCACCGTCGAGGGAGATCTGGACGTCGACGTAGTCGCTCGACGCGAGGCGCTGTGCCACCTTCTTGTCGATCTTGACGCCGTTGGTGGAGAACTTCACGCCCACCTGGTGCTCGGTCGCGTAGTCGACGAGCTCCCAGAAGTCGGAACGCACGGTGGGCTCACCGCCACCGATGTTGACGTAGAACACCTGCATGCGCTGCAGTTCGTCGATGATCGACTTGCACTGCTCCGTGGACAGCTCACGCGGATCCCGGCGCCCCGAGGACGACAGGCAGTGCACACAGGACAGGTTGCAGGCGTAGGTGAGTTCCCACGTGAGGCAGATCGGCGCGTCGAGACCGAGTTCGAACTGGTCGACTAGTCGACCCACGGCAGGGGCGGGCGGCTCGAGAACTGAGGTCATGGGGCTGCGTCCTCACATCGGGGATGTCTGGTTGGGTGCATGTGTGGAGATGAGGCAGAGATCAGGACGGCACGATCATGTGCGAGTCGGCCAGGGTCTCGAGGGCGCGCAGGTACGGCCGGGCCGCATCCTCCTCGATGCCCTGAGCCGACAGAGCGGCCCGGACGTCCGGGTGCTCCGGCAGGGATTCGACGATCGCGACGATGGTCCGGTTCTTCAGGAACGAGAGCTTGCGCGTTCCGAAGTGGTAGAGCAGCGCCCCGAAAGGTTCGGGGCGCAGCGCCACCTGCGGGTGAAGCTTCCATGCCGCGTCGAGATCGATCGTGCCGGCCGACGAGCTATTGCCGGCGGCTGGTGTGGACACGATCAGTACACGCCGCACATACCGTCGATGGAAACCTCTTCGACGAGGGACTCCTCGACGAGCGAGCTCTCGTTGGCAGAAATGACACTGTCGCGATCGGACATCGATTCCTCCTCCAATTCGGACCCCAGGAGCGGAGTCTGCGGTCATAGTGACGTCTTCACTGTGACTCGACTCACCACTGTAATGGCATCGGGTGCACAATGACTAGTGAAGGAGGCCACACAGGTGCGAACTCGCAGGAGCCCGTCGTCGCGGATCGGTAGGAGACCGACCACGACACGTGACCGCATCGCGGCGGTCGGCATCGACCTGTTCGCTGCCCGCGGGTTCGACGACACCAGCGTCGACGACATCGCCGAAGCGGCGGGAATCGCGCGACGCACGTTCTTCCGGTACTTCCCGTCCAAGAACGCGGTGCCGTGGGGCGACTTCGACGCGCACATGTCGGAGATGCGCACCCTGCTCGCGGAAATGCCCGACGACATGTCCATCCTCGACAGCCTCGTCTCGGCCGTGCTGGCGTTCAACACCTTTCCGCCCGAGGTCGCGGCCGGTCACCGTCGGCGCATGGAACTGATCTTCGTCGTGCCGGCGCTGCAGGCGTACTCGGTGGTGATGTACGACGGCTGGCGCAAGGTGATCGCCGAGTACGTCGCCGGGAGACTGGGGCTCGCGCCCACCGATCAGCTCCCCAAGACGGTCGGCTACCTGCTGCTCGGCGTCGCACTCGGGGCGTACGAGACGTGGCTGACCGACGAGTCGCTCGACCTGATCGACCTCATCGCCCAGGGCAGCCGGGTGCTCTACACCGGCCTCGCCGACCTGCACGAACCACTCCTGAACGGGGCCGCCCACCATGACGCTTGATTCGCTCGCCCCCTGCGCCCCGGGCCGGTGGTCGCACGACCACGTCACCGTCGAACGCATCCCGAGCGGGCCGATCACACTGACCCGGAGCGGGGATTCCCTGCACGTCCGGCACGCACTGGGCCCCGAGGCCCTCAGCGAACGACTGGTCGCCGAGGTCACCACATCGATCGGGGACGCCGACTTCGGCCAGACGGAGTTCGAGCTCACGATGGTGGGCCTGGTCCGCTCCACCGTGCCGGACGCCCTCGAGTCGTGGACCGTCTACTACCGCAACTCGCTCGAGGAACTCCTCGACGGCACCGCGGACTTCGCGCCGATCCACGACATGGCGGCCGAACTGGTCCGCGGGAGCGTCCTCGACCTGGGCTCCTGCTTCGGGTTCCTGCCGCTGCGCCTGGCCCGCGCGGGCGTCCCGGTCACCGCGACGGACATCCTGCCGGGCACCATGACGCTGCTCGACGCGGTCGCGCCCCGCCTCGGCATCCCGATCTCCACCCTCGTGTGCGACGCCGCGAACGTCCCGGTGCCCGACGACAGCGCCGACACCGTCACCGCAGTCCACCTGCTCGAGCACGTCGATCCCACGACGGGCGCCGCCGTGCTCACCGAGGCCCTGCGCATCGCCCGTGAGCGCGTCGTGGTCGCGGTCCCGTACGAGGACGAGGCCACCGCCTGCCACGGCCACGTCCGCACGTTCGACGCCGACACCCTCCGCGAACTCGGCAGATCCACGGGTCGCCCCTTCGAGGTCTTCGACCACCACGGTGGGTGGCTGGTCCTCGAGGCCTGATTTCTCGAGAGCCCCGACATCGCGCTCGAGAACGCTCCCGATCAGCGGGAGCCGGAAGCAGAGAATTACCATCGCCCCGGTAGCGTCGCTACGCTGCTACGCTGAAACTAGAACACGTTCTAAACTGATCCACGAGAGGACCAGAGTTCGCATGACCACTATCGACGTGCCGCACAGCTCTCGATCCGCGGTGCTCACCGTGTCCGGGGTGATCGAGGAGACCCCCGATTCGCGGTCGCTGGTCTTCGACGTCCCCGCGGACATGAAGAGCAAGTTCCAGTACAAGCCCGGCCAGTTCCTGACGCTGCGCATCCCGAGCGACCTGACCGGCTCGGTCGCCCGCTGCTACTCCCTCGCGAGCTCGCCGTTCACCGACGACGCGCCCAAGGTCACCGTCAAGCGGACCGCCGAGGGCTACGGCTCCAACTGGCTCTGCGACAACGTCTCCGTCGGTGACCAGATCGAGGTGCTGCCGCCGTCGGGCGTCTTCACCCCGAAGTCGCTCGACCACGACTTCCTGCTGTTCGGCGCGGGCAGCGGCATCACCCCGGTGATGTCGATCCTCAAGTCGGCGCTGACCGAGGGCAAGGGCAAGGTCGTCCTCGTCTACGCCAACAACGACGAGAGCTCGGTGATCTTCGCGGCCGAGCTGCGCGAGCTGGCCGCCAAGTACGCCGACCGCCTCACGATCATCCACTGGATCGTGAGCCTGCAGGGCCTGCCGTCGGCCGCGCAGTTCGCGACGCTGGCGGCCCCGTTCACGTCGCACGAGGCCTTCATGTGCGGCCCCGGCCCGTTCATGGACACCATCCACGCCGCCCTGGCCGACGCCGGAATGCCGCGCGCGCAGGTCCACGCCGAGGTGTTCAACTCCCTCGCCGGCGACCCGTTCAAGGACGTCGAGCTCGAGGAGGTCTCCGAGGAGGAGGCCGCCGACGCCGCGACCGTCGAGATCGAGCTGGACGGCGAGACCCACAGCTTCGCGTGGCCGCGCAAGCAGACCCTCGTCGACGTCATGCTGTCGAAGGGCCTGGACGTGCCGTACTCCTGCCAGGAGGGCGAGTGCGGTTCGTGCGCCTGTACCGTCCGCGAGGGCGAGGTGTCCATGGATCACGCCGGTGTCCTCGACCAGGAGGACATCGACAACGGCTACATCCTGGGCTGCCAGGCCAAGCCGGTGAGCGATCACCTCAAGATCGAGTTCTGATACTCGGTTCGAGTCCTTCCGAGAGGCCCGATTCCACCGTCCGGTGGGGTCGGGCCTCTCGCTTTCCGGCGGTGTCCGGCGCCGTCCTGCTCGGGGCCGAATGTCAGATCGGTTCAGTCCAACTGGACCCATGTGACATTCGGTCACCGTTTCGTGCCCTGAACTGCACAATCCTGCAACAAGAGTGCAATCCGGACATATTGATCGGCCGGTCAGTCAGCGTGACACTGAGGTGAGGACACAATCCTTTCCGAGGAGGCTGGACATGAAGGCATCAACTCGTTGGCAGGACTACGCGGCTGTCATCATCGGCGCCTACGCCGCCCTCTCACCGTTGTGGCTCGCCACCGACAGCGGCGCCCGGTGGTCGCTGATCGTGCTCGGCGTGCTCGTCGCCCTGGCCGGCCTGGCGAGCATGGCGCGGCCCGGGATGGCCGCGGTCGACTACGCGATGGGCGTGTTCGGCGTGCTGATGTTCATCTCCCCGTGGGTCATGAACTTCAGCTCGATGACCGGGGCATCGTGGACAGCCTGGGTGGTGGGAGCACTGACCGTGGTGGTCGCCGTCGCCGGGTTGCCGGCGATGAGTGCCCGGATGCACGGGCACGGCGGTGTCGCCGCGCACTGAGAGACGCCGACAAGCACCGACAAGCACCGACAGGCACCGACAGGCACCGACAGGCACCGACAAACGAAACGAACGCACATCCGACAACCTCACGAAACGTCGGTGGGGTGGGGGCCGAAGCCCTCACCCCACCGACGTTCTACCGGAGACCCCCGATGCCGCAGCGACGGCGCAGCGCCAAGATCGACGGTGACGCACGCGAGAAGATCCTCGACGCCGCGGAATCGCTGATCGCGGAGCGTGGATTCGACGCCACCTCGACCGCCGCAGTGGCCGCGGCCGCCGGGGTGCCCAAGGGCCTGATCTTCTACTACTTCGCAACCAAGGCCGACATCCTCACCGCGCTGCTGGCCGAACGGTTGCCCGCCGAGCCACTCGAAGACGTCGACCCCCTCGTCGCGCCCGGCGACCCGGCGACCAGCCTGGTCAACCTCGACAACGCTCTCAACCTGCGTGACGATCACTCGTCGCTGATGCGGGTGATCATCTTGCGGGAGGCCGAGACGCACCCGGACATCCGTGACCACCTGCGACGATTCCGCTCGTATCTGCACGACGCGACGGTCCGCGTGTTGCAGGCCAGTGCCGCCGGCCCGGTGCAGCCGGGAACCCTGCGGGCCTGCGCGAACGCGTGGGTCGCGGCGATGTTCTCGGCCGCCCGCAATGACCGGACGCGCGACCTCGACGACGTCCCGCGGCGCCCGGGCGACGAGTTGGGCAGCGTTGCCCGGGTGGTGGCAGCCGGGATGGTCCAGCTCGGCTGACGCGACCGGATCAGCGCGAGGGCGCGGCGAGCAGGAGCCGTCCGGCATCGAACGCGGCGGCACTGACCGGCAGCTCGCCCCTGGTCCCACTCAGTAGGACTTCGACGGTTCCCTGCCCGGTCGTGTCGCGTCCGAGCGCATCGATGCGACGCAGTGTCTGTGCCGCGACAGCCTCGGCGCTGTCGAACAGCACGACCCCGTCGGGCAGGTGTGCGGCGATCTCGTCCGCGACGAGCGGATAGTGGGTACACCCGAGCACGACACCGCTGACGTCGTCTGGCGTGCGGGCCGCCGCGGACGCGATGGCCGCCCGCGCGGCCTCGACGTCACCGAGATCGATCGCGTCGGCCAGACCGTGGCACGCGACGCCCACCACCGAGCTGCCGTTCGCGAACTCCTCGACCAGATTCGCCTGGTAGGCGCTCGCCGTGGTCGCGGCGGTGGCCCAGATGGCGACCGAATCGCACACCGCGGCCGCCGGCTTGATCGCCGGCACCGTGCCGATGACGGGGATGCCGTCGCCGAGGTCGGCGCGCACATGGTCGAGCGCGGTGACGCTCGCGGTGTTGCACGGCAGCACCACCACCTCGGCACCCCGGTCGACCGCCCGGCGCGCGGTGCCGACCACCCGGTCGATCACCCACTGCTCGTCCCGCGGTCCCCACGGCGCGTTCTCCGGGTCGAGCGACAGCATCAGATCCAGATCCGGCCGCAACCGACGCAGCCACGCAGACGTCGGAAGCAGTCCGAGACCCGAGTCGATGAGCGCAACGATCACCCGACAAATCTAGCCGGGTCAGGCAGGAGCGGACTCGAGCAGTTCCCCGATCGGTACGCCCGACGCAATCTTCGCGCGCATCTTCATCACCGCGCCGGCCGATCCGGCACCGACGACCGCGGTCAGCGCGCCGCCGCGCGAGTAGTACACGACGAACTTGCGCCCGTCGTCCTTGATCACGTGGACGTCGTCGTCGGCCGAGACGGTGCCCAGGGCCTGGATCTTGAGCCCGTACTGGTCGCTCCAGAAGTACGGAACCTGCGCCGGCGCGTCCGGGTCGCCGGTACCGGTGAGCGCACCCGCGAGGATTTTCGCCTGGTCACCGGCGTTGCTCCAGTGTTCGACGCGCTTGTGACCGCCCGTCTCGTGACGCCACGCGGCGACGTCACCGATGGCCCACACGTGCGGATCGTCGGTCCGGCCCACCTCGTCGCACAGCACGCCGTTGCCGAGCGCGACCCCCGAGCCCTCGAGCCAACCGGTGACCGGCACCGAGCCGATACCGATCGCGACGACGTCGACGTCGAGTTCCGTGCCGTCGGACAGCACCGCACCGCTGACCCGCCCGTCGCCGGTGAGGGACGCGAGCCCCACGCCGGCGCGGACGTCGACGCCCTCGTCGCGGTGCATGCGCCCGACCAGCGCGCCCACCTGCTCCCCCAGCACCGACGCGAGCGGCGCGGGCTGCGGCTCGACCAGCACGACGTCCAACCCGAGGCCGCGCATGCTCGCGGCCAGCTCGCACCCGATGAAGCCGGCGCCGACGACCAGGGCCCGGGCCCCCTCGCGCAGGTCGGCACGCAGCGCGCGGCTCTCGTCGACCGAACGCAGGACGTGGACGCCGTCCAGTTCCGGCAGGCCCGGAATGCGGCGCGGGGTCAGGCCGGTCGCGATCACCAGGTCGCCGTACGCAATCTCGGTACCGTCCGACAGCGAGACCGTGCGGTTCTCCCGGTCGAGGCCCGTCGCGGCGGCGCCGAGACGCAGGTCGATCCGTTGCTCGTCGAAGAACTCGCGCGGCCGCAGCGTTGTGTCGTCGTTCTCGCCACGCACCACTTCCTTCGACAGCGGCGGCCGGTCGTACGGCAGGTGCGGCTCGTCGCCGACGATCACCAGCTCACCGCCGTAGCCCGACTGACGCAGTTCCTCGGCGGCGCGGACGGCGGCCAGACCGGCCCCGACGATCACGACCGGACCCACGGTGTTCTCGTTACTGGACATGCCTGCCAACCCTCCATCACCCGGTGCGGGACCTACCCACCAAACTAGAACATGTTCTTACCAAATCCGAGCCGCGGACGGGTACCCGCCGTTCACGGGCCTCAGCGCTCCGCGACACCCGGCACCGGCACCTGTGCACCGGTGATCGCCGCCGATGCGTCGCTGCACAGGAACGCGACGACCTCCGCGATCCGCTCGGGCGAGACCCAGCCGCCGCGGTCGGCGCCGGGCTGATCCGCCCGGTTCGCCGGGGTGTCGATCATCGACGGCAGGACCGCGTTGGCGCGGATCCCGTCGCGGGCGTACTCGACCGCCAGAGCGCTGGTCAACGCCCACACCGCGGCCTTCGACGTCACATAGGCCGAGGCGCCGGAGAACGGCGCGAACGCCGCCTTGCTCGACACCGTCACGATCGAGCCACCCCCGGCCTCGATCAGATGCGGCACCGCGGCCTGCGTCGTGAGATAGAGCGGCCGCAGATTCAGGCGCAACATCGACTCGAAGTCCTCGACCGGCGTCTCGTGCAATCGCTTGCCCATCGCGAAACCGCCGACCAGGTTCGCAACGGCCGTCAGCGGCGCGTCCGCGTCGGAGGTCGCGACACCGACCACCTCGGCGACGCTGTCCGCATCGAGCAGGTCCGCACGAACCGGCACGACGGCCGGATGACTGCCGAGCCGCTCCGCCGCGCCCGCCGAGTGCCACGGCACGACGACGCGCCAGCCGGCGTCCGCGAGCGTGCGCGTCACCGCGACACCCAGCCCACCCGTCCCACCCGTCACCAATACCGTTGCGCTCATTCGTCCCTCACCTCTCGACATGCGACGGCCGTCGCTGCTCGAATGCCCTGTCGCTCGAACCGTAGCCCGTCGCGGCACCCGAGAGAACGCAGAAGTCACTACAGTTGAACCGGAACCGGAGCCGACGCGGGAACGGCACCGTAAGAGGAGCGACGATGACCACTGATCCGGGTGCAGGTTCGAACGCGGGCGGCGGGCGAATCCCGTTCGGGGCAAGCGGGACGCCCGACCTGATCAGCTCGCAAGGCAGGACGATCATCGCGGACGCGGTGGTCGCGAAGATCGCGGGCATCGCCACCCGCGAGATCAACGGCGTCTACGACGTGGGTGGCGGCACCGCACGCGTCGTCGGGGCGCTGCGCGACCGCATCCCCGGCGCACGCGTCGACCACCGGCAGGGCGTCGCGGTCGAGGTCGGCGAGAAGCAGGCCGCGATCGACATCGGCATCGTCGCCGAGTACGGCGTGGCGCTGCACGAACTCGCCGCCGGGATCCGCCGGAACGTCATCGCCGCGGTCGAGAACATGACCGGCCTCGAGGTCACCGAAGTCAACATCACCGTCTTCGACGTCGTGCTCTTCGACGAGACCGACACCGGCGCCGAGTCCGACGCCAAACCGAGGGTGCAGTGACCGAGCCTGTCGCACAAACACTCTCACCGGCGGAGCTGGCCGCACGGGCGGCACTGGCGGTGCCCGAGGTGGCGGGACTGCACGGCGGCGAGTTCGGCGAGATCGCCACATATCTGCCCGGCCGCCGCGTGACCGGCGTCAGGCTCGGCGACGACCACTGCTCGGTGCACGTCACCGTGCGGTACCCGGCCGACCTGTTCGCCACCGCCGAACGGGTGCGCGACGCCGTCCACGCGGTCGTGGGCATTCCGGTGGACGTGACGATCGAGGACCTGACCGACATCCCCGACGACGAGACAGGACCCGAACTATGAGTAGTACAAGCATGGGACTGATCGCGGGACTCCTCCTGGCCCTGGCCGGAATCCTCGGCGGCTTCAGCGGTTTCGTCTTCGCGGTGCTCCTCGGCGCGGTCGGGATGGCGATCGGCGCCCACCGCGACGGCCACCTCGACCTCGGCGCCCTGCTCCGATCCCGCGGCCGTGGCTGAACCGGACACCGAACCGAGCGACGCCCCGCCGGCTCAGACAGCGATCGACGAACCGGGGTCACGCGGCAGCTTGGTCATCAAGGACCGGGCGATCGCGAAGATCGCGACCACCGCCGCGCTCCAGGTGCCCGGTGTCGTGTCGCAGGGCGGCGGGCTCACCCGCTTCACCGGGCGCGAACTGCCCCGCGCCGACGTCTCCACCGGGACCCGGTCGGTGGCGGTCAACCTGTATCTCGGCGTGCACTGGCCGTGCGACGTCGCGGAGCTGACCCGGCGCGTCCACCACGAGGTGGGCGAACAGGTCGAGAACCTCACCGGAATGCCGCTGCACCAACTCGGTGTCCTCGTCGCCGGCACCGGCCCCGACACCCCGGGCGATTCGGACATCGCCTGCCCGACGCCCTCCCCCGCCGACACCGTCACCGCGCCGCGGCCACCGGCCGCCGCACCCGCCGCCGTCCCCGCGGCGATCCTGATCGCGCTGGGCCTGCTCGGGTTGGCCGCCGTCGCCGCCCGCGAACTGCTCATATCCCGCGGCACCATCTCGGGTGCACCCTGGCTGCGGAACACGTTCGAATGGCTCGGACGCCTGCACTGGGAGCAGTGGCTGGTCCCGGTCGCGCTCGCCGGCCTCGTCGTCGGCATCCTGTTCGTGCTGCTCGCGCTCGCCCCGCGCACCCGCACCCACGTTCCGCTGCGCGCCGACGACGGCGTCGCCACGGTGTGGATGCGGCCCGTCGACGTCGCCCGCATGTGCAGTGCGCGCGCCGGCACCGTGCCCGGCGTGGTGTCCGCGCACACCACCGTGGACCGCCGCCGCGCCACCGTTCACGCGATCACCGACGCCGCCGTCACCGGACCCGATGCCGACAACCTGCGAGAAGCGGTCGTCGGCGCCGTCGGAGACGGACTCTCACTCCTCGGACGCCCGCTGAAGCTGCGCGTCAAGACGCGCACAGACCGCAAGCAGGCACGGTCGTGAAGCGCAGCGCGGCCGCACTGAACCGCCTCCTGGTCCTCGTCGTCGGCCTCGCACTCGCCGCGGCCGGAGCGACGGCACTCGCATGGGACCGCGGCGTGACCGCGATCCGAGACGCGGTCGCCAATTTCGACCGTGACCGGCTGATCGAGGTCCCCGACCAGAGCTGGTGGCATGCGGCGCTCGCCGTGACCATCGGCGTCTCCCTCGTCCTGGCGGTCGTCGTCCTCGCCGTCGACCTCACCCGTCGGCGCGCCTCTCCCAGCCAGTTCCTCGAGTCGCGGACGGACACACCCGTTTCCATCGACCTCGGCCCGATCGCGAACGGTGTCGCCACCGAACTCGCGCAGCTGCCCGGGGTGCGGCGGGCGCGGGGTCGTGCGCTGTCGGATCGTGGGCTCGCGACGATCCAGGTGACCGTCGAAGCCGATCCGCACTCCGACGTCGCCGCGCTCACCCGCGCGTCCGAGCGGATCGCCGCCACCACGACATCCGCACTCGGCGGCACCGCTGTCGCCGACGTCGCGATTCGCATCCTGCTGCACCTCGACCGCGCCGACCACCCCCCGGTGGCCGCACCCGCCACACCCGGCCCGCAGTCCACCGCCGGCAGTGGAGCAGACTGACACCATGCGTGACACGGGCCCCGACCTCTCGAACACCGACTCCGACTTCGAGGGCACGGATTTCGACGGCGAGGACTTCTCCGATGCGACCTTCGCCGGCGAGACCTGGCAGCACCGCAACTACACCGGCTGCACGTTCCGGGACACCGACATGTCGAACCTCGTCACCGAATCGGTGACGTTCACCGACTGCGACTTCACCGGCGCCGATCTCACCGGCTCACAGCACAGCGGATCGGCGTTCCGGAACTGCCACTTCGAGTACACCCGCATGTGGGACAGCACCTTTCGGCATTCGAGCTTCATGGGTTCGGTCATCCGGGAGTCCCGGATCCGTCCGCTCACGCTCGAGGAGGTGGACTTCACCCTCGCCTCGCTCGGTGAGATCGACCTGCGCGGCGTCGACCTGTCGGGCTGCCGGTTGCGAGAGGCCAATCTCGTCAAGGCCGACCTGCGCAAGGCGATCCTGCGCGGCGCCGACCTGACCGGCGCACGCACCGGGGACCTGCGCCTCGACGACGCCGACCTGGAAGGTGCCCGCGTCGACGCCGCCCTATGGACCTCCGCGAGGCTCACCGGCGCGCGCATCGAGATGCACCAGGCAGTGAGCTACGCGGCCGCGAACGGCCTGCGGGTGGCCGGCCACTAGCCGCTCACTCGCCCGAACATTCGGTGGGCCGGACGAACTCCGGCTGATCAAGCACCCGCAACCAACTGCCGTCCGCCTGCCGGCGGACCACCTGCGCCCGCGCGCCCGCCCCGTCCCGGGGCGGCGTCGACGTCAACGCGAGATCGCCGCTCACGAGCGTCGGCAACGGCGGTTCCGGCTCGAAACGAGGCGCGTGCGCCAGCACCTGCGCCCACAGCTCGCGGATCGCGTCCCGGCCCACCGTCACCGATCCGGGCGGATACGCCATCACCGCGTCCTCCGCGTACAGCGCGGCGACCCCGTCGGCATCGCCCGCGTTGGACCGTTCGACGAACAGTCGGGTGAGGTCCTCGGGTGTCCGTGCCTTCTCTGCCTTCTCCGCCTTCACTGCCTTCTCTGTGTGCGCCTTCGTCATGCCTGTTCCTCTCGTGCACCGGATTCGGTACATCGAGCATCCGACGGCGCGATCGAGAAGTCCAACAGATAGTTGTTCTCAGGACTAGAATTATCAGTCATGGAACTGCGCCAGCTCGAATACTTCGTCGCGGTCGCCGAGGAAGCCAACTTCACGCGCGCCGCTGCCCGCGTCCACGTCAGCCAGTCGGGAATCAGCGCGCAGATCCGGCAACTCGAGAACGACCTCGGCGCACCCCTGTTCGACCGCTCGACGCGCACTGCCACCCTCACCGTCGCCGGCGAGGCGGCGCTCACACACGCCCGCGCCGCGCTGGCCGCAGCCAGCGCCGTCCGTGAGGCGGTCGACGACGTCAATCACCTGGTCCGGGGTCGACTCGAGGTCGGAATGGTCACGGCGTGCACCGTGACGCCACTGTTCGACGCACTGTCCGCGTTTCATCGCGCGCATCCGGGCGTCGAGGTGAGCCTGACCGAGAACAACTCCGATCGGCTCGTCGACGGCGTGCGCGGCGGCACGATCGAGCTGGCCCTCGTCGGGGTTGCCGGCAGCGCGCCCGCCGATCTGGCCTCGTTCACGCTGGTGAGTGAGCGCCTGGTCGCCGCAGTGCCCACCGGTCATCCGCTGACCCGGCTGCCGTCGGTGACGCTGGCCGACGCGTGCGCACATCCCCTGATCACGCTGCCGATGGGCACCGGTATCCGCACCGTCCTCGAGCAGGGGTGCGCGGAACTGCGGCGCCGGCCCGACATCGCGCTGCAGGCCAGCGCCCCCGACACCGTGGCCGACCTCGCGGCCCGCGGACTGGGCGTCGCGATCCTCAGCGAATCGATGGCCGCGTCGTATCCGGACCTGGAATCGCGGGTGGTCTCCGACGTCGCTGTCGATGCCGTCCTGGCCCTGGTGTGGAAGCCGGATCCGTCCCCGGCACTGCGCGAACTCCTGGTTCACGCCCGGCGCGCGTTCGGCGCCACCGTCTGACACCGGCCGACCGCGGCCTGTTCGCCTCAGGGTGGGAGTGGCTTGCCGTCACCGGTCGGGGTCGAGGTGCAGCAGCGCGTGCCGACTCGCTCGTCGTGCGGATCTCGATCGGCTCGAGGCCTCTGTGAGGAGCAGATCCACGACGGACACCCCCGCTTCTGCGGACCCCGAGGACGTGGTCAACTTCCAGTTCGAGGAGGTTGTCGACAATCGTCGACACGATCCGGCGCCTGTTGTGTTCCATCCGCAGATGAAAATCCGCCGGATGGGTGTTCAGGCAGCGGTCCGCCACCTGCTGGCCGCCGGCCCCGGAGGGGTCCGAAGCCGGATTCCCGCGCCACCTTCGTGGCCACGCACACGGGCGAGTTCCTCGGCATCCCCGCGACCGGCCGCAGGATCGAATTCGACGAGGTTCTGATCATGCGGGTCTCCGCCGGCAGGATCACCGAAGTCTGGGCCCTCGCGGACGAACTCTCCCTCCTGGAGCAACTCGGCGCGGTCGTGCGGGCGCACGACGACGACTCCTCGCGACGTTGTCCCCGGTAGGGAACCCGCCGTGGCCGACGGCGTCAGGGGGTGCCTGTCCAGGCCCGGTATGCGGTCTCCCAGCCCGACGGCCCGCTGCCCTGCAGGCTCGGACCGGCCCACGCGATGTATCAGTCCGGGCGCACGAGCAGGGCCGGACCACCGTCACTGCGTCGGGTCTGCGTGAGATGGGTGGGTACCGGGGTGGCGCCGTTCTCGTGGACCAGGACGAATCCCGGGTGTTCTCGCTGTATCGCGGTCAGCCGACCCTCGTGCAGGGGCACCTCGGTGGCGTGCTTGCCGACGAGACGGTGCTGGCCCCTGTCCCGGGGATAGTGCAGCGTCACGCCGCCGTCCGCCAGCAAGTCGTCGGCCAGACCGCGGCTGTCGAGCACCTCGAGGGTGCGGGGCATCGTGATGAAGGCCCGACTGGCCGGATTGATCGACGACCAACGCTCCAGGACCACGACTTGACGGCCGGCACGAGCGAGGTCCCCCGCGACGGTCATGCCGGTGGGCCCGCCCCCGACGACCAGCACCTCGGTGTCGTGCCCGGTCAGGGATTCCCGAGAGGGCATCGCCGCTCCTTGTCCGACACCGGAAGACCGCGCGTTCGCGGTCCCGGTCTCCGCCGCAGCCGACCGGTCGAAGAATCGGGACGGTATCCGACCAGCCTATGGTCGACCGGCGCGGCTTGTCGGCCAGGACCGATTCCGGCCCTGAGAACGGGCCTGAAACAGGCCCCGAAACAGGCCCGGAAACGCGCAATGGCGCCCACTCCCGAAGGAGTGAGCGCCATTGACTGGATCAGACGGGATCAACCGTCAGTGATCAGAGAATCACTTGATGATCTTGGTGACGCGACCGGCGCCGACGGTGCGGCCACCCTCACGGATCGCGAAACGCAGGCCCTCGTCCATAGCGACCGGCTGGATCAGCACGACGGACATCTCGGTGTTGTCACCGGGCATGACCATCTCGGTGCCCTCGGGCAGGGTCACAACGCCCGTCACGTCAGTCGTACGGAAGTAGAACTGCGGACGGTAGTTGTTGAAGAACGGCGTGTGGCGGCCGCCCTCGTCCTTGGACAGGATGTACGCCTGGCCCTCGAACTCGGTGTGCGGGGTGGTGGTGCCGGGCTTGACCACAACCTGGCCACGCTCGACGTCCTCGCGCTTGATGCCACGAACCAGCAGACCGACGTTGTCGCCGGCCTGGCCCTGGTCGAGCAGCTTGCGGAACATCTCGATGCCCGTGACCGTGGTCTTGGTGACATCGGGACGGATGCCGACGATCTCGACTTCCTCGTTCACGTTGACAACGCCACGCTCGATACGACCGGTAACGACGGTGCCACGACCGGTGATCGTGAAGACGTCCTCGACCGGCATCAGGAACGGCTTGTCCGTCTCACGAACCGGGTCCGGGATGGAGTCGTCGACGGCCTGCATGAGGTCGACGATCGACTGAACCCACTTCTCGTCACCCTCGAGCGCCTTGAGCGCCGAGATCGGGATGACCGGAGCGTTCTCGTCGAACTCCTGGCCGGCCAGCAGCTCGCGGACCTCCATCTCGACGAGCTCGAGGATTTCCTCGTCGTCGACCATGTCGGCCTTGTTCAGGGCGACGAGGATGTAGGGCACGCCGACCTGGCGGGCGAGCAGCACGTGCTCACGCGTCTGCGGCATCGGGCCGTCGGTGGCGGCCACGACCAGGATCGCGCCGTCCATCTGGGCGGCACCGGTGATCATGTTCTTGATGTAGTCCGCGTGACCCGGAGCGTCGACGTGCGCGTAGTGGCGCTTCTCCGTCTGGTACTCGACGTGGGAGATGTTGATCGTGATACCACGAGCCTTCTCCTCCGGCGCCTTGTCGATCTGATCGAAAGCGAAGCTCTCGTTCAGATCCGGGAACTTGTCGGCGAGCACCTTGGTGATGGCCGCGGTGGTCGTGGTCTTGCCGTGGTCGACGTGACCGATGGTGCCGATGTTCACGTGCGGCTTGGTCCGCTCGAACTTCGCCTTCGCCACTGGATGTCCTCCTGGACTGATTGTGCTTGCGGTATGCAGCAGTGCGGTTGGTTATTACGTTGGTCGTGCTTCGGCCGACGAAACCGAGGTTACTCGCCGGTCGCCTTGGCGATGATTTCCTTCGAGACGTTCGAGGGAACCTCTGCGTAGGAATCGAACACCATGGAGAAGTTCGCTCGGCCCTGGGTCTTCGACCGCAGATCACCGATGTAACCGAACATCTCCGAGAGCGGAACCAGCGCCTTCACGACACGGGCACCACTGCGTTCCTCCATGGCCTGGATCTGGCCACGGCGGGAGTTGAGGTCGCCGATCACTTCACCCATGTAATCCTCGGGCGTGGTGACCTCGACAGCCATGATGGGCTCGAGAATGACCGGGCCGGCCTTGCGGGCGGCTTCCTTCAGCGCCTGCGAACCGGCGACCTTGAAGGCCATTTCCGAGGAGTCGACGTCGTGGTAAGCGCCGTCGAGCAGGGTCAGCTTGAGGTTCACGAGCGGGTAGCCGGCGAGAACACCGTACTGCATCGCATCCTGTGCACCGGCGTCGACCGACGGGATGTACTCGCGCGGAACGCGGCCACCGGAGACCTTGTTCTCGAACTCGTAGCTCGCGCCGTCCTCGCCGATGAACGGCTCGAGGGCGATGATGACCTTTGCGAACTGGCCCGAGCCACCGGTCTGCTTCTTGTGGGTGAACTCGTGCTTCTCGACCGGCCGGGTGATGGTCTCGCGGTACGCGACCTGCGGCTTGCCGACGTTGGCCTCGACCTTGAACTCACGACGCATACGGTCGACGAGGATGTCGAGGTGGAGCTCGCCCATGCCGCCGATGACGGTCTGGCCGGTCTCCTCGTCGAGCTCGACCGAGAAGGTCGGGTCCTCTTCGGCCAGCTTCTGGATCGCGGTGCCCAGCTTCTCCTGGTCGGACTTGGTCTTGGGCTCGATGGAGACCTGGATGACCGGATCCGGGAAGGTCATGGACTCGAGGACGATCGGGTTCGCCTGGTCGCACAGGGTGTCACCGGTCGTGGTGTCCTTCAGGCCGATCATCGCGTAGATGTGGCCGGCCACGGCCTCGTCGACCGGGTTCTCCTTGTTGGCATGCATCTGGAAGAGCTTGCCGATGCGCTCCTTCTTGCCCTTGGTCGCGTTGAGGACCTGGGCACCCGGCTCGATACGACCCGAGTAGACGCGCACGAAGGTGAGCTTGCCGAAGAACGGGTGCGCAGCGATCTTGAAGGCCAGAGCCGAGAACGGCTCGTCCTTGCTCGGCTTGCGCTTGAGGATGGTCTCCTCGTCGTTCAGCTTGTGACCCTCGACCTCGCCGATGTCCAGCGGGTTCGGCAGGTAGTCGATGACCGCGTCGAGCATGGGCTGAACGCCCTTGTTCTTGAACGCGGAACCACACAGAACCGGGTACAGCTCGGAGGCGACCGTCATCTTGCGGATGGCGCCCTTGATCTCCTCGACCGTGAGCTCCTCGCCGCCGAAGTACTTCTCCATGAGAGCTTCGTCGGACTCGGCAACGGTCTCGAGCAGCTTCTCGCGGTACTCGGCAGCCTTGTCGGCCAGATCCGCGGGGATCTCCTCGATGGTGGGCTCGGTACCGGTCGGCACGACGCCGCGCCAGGTGATGGCCTTCATCTCGACGAGGTCGACGACGCCGTCGAAGTCGTCCTCAGCGCCGATCGGCAGCTGCAGGACCAGCGGCTTCGCGCCGAGGCGATCGATGATGGTCTGCACGGTGAAGTAGAAGTCCGCGCCCATCTTGTCCATCTTGTTGACGAAGCAGATGCGCGGAACGTCGTACTTGGCAGCCTGGCGCCAGACCTGCTCGGACTGGGGCTCGACGCCCTCCTTGCCGTCGAACACGGCAACGGCGCCATCAAGAACACGGAGGGAGCGCTCGACCTCGACCGTGAAGTCGACGTGGCCGGGGGTGTCGATGATGTTGATCTGGTTGTTGTTCCAGAAACAGGTGACAGCAGCGGAGGTGATGGTGATACCACGCTCCTTCTCCTGCTCCATCCAGTCGGTGGTCGACGCACCGTCGTGGGTCTCACCGATCTTGTAGTTCACACCGGTGTAGAAGAGGATGCGCTCGGTGGTGGTGGTCTTACCGGCATCGATGTGCGCCATGATGCCGATGTTGCGGACCTTGTTCAGGTCGGTCAGCACTTCCTGTGCCACAGGATTCTTCCCCGCTCGTTGCTCGTGTCGGTCCTTGTCGGGACCACGTTCTTGTGTTGTCAGCCGGCCCGGGTGACGGAACCGACACAGTAGTGACCAACGCCAGGCCGAGGGATTCGGTGCCGTGAGGCTCCCCCGGCCTGGCGTGGTGTCACCAGCGGTAGTGCGCGAACGCCTTGTTGGCTTCAGCCATCTTGTGGGTGTCCTCGCGACGCTTCACGGCTGCACCGAGGCCATTGCTGGCATCCATGAGCTCGTTGGCGAGACGCTCGACCATGGTCTTCTCACGACGTGCACGCGAGAAGGTCACCAGCCAGCGCAGGGCCAGCGTGGTGGAGCGGCCGGGGCGAACCTCGACCGGCACCTGGTAGGTGGCGCCACCGACGCGACGGCTGCGGACCTCGAGGGCGGGCTTGACGTTGTCGAGCGCGCGCTTGAGGGTGACGACCGGATCGGTGCCGGTCTTCTCGCGAGCCTGCTCGAGTGCTTCGTAGACGATGCGCTCGGCGGTGGACTTCTTGCCGTCCAGCAGGATCTTGTTGACGAGCTGCGTGACCAGCGGCGAACCGTAGACCGGGTCGGCGATCAGCGGGCGCTTGGGAGCGGGGCCCTTACGTGGCATTAGCTCTTCTCCTTCTTGGCGCCGTAGCGGCTGCGTGCCTGCTTGCGGTTCTTGACGCCCTGGGTGTCGAGCGAGCCGCGGATGATCTTGTAGCGCACACCCGGGAGGTCCTTCACACGACCGCCGCGAACGAGCACCATCGAGTGCTCCTGCAGGTTGTGGCCCTCACCCGGGATGTAAGCGGTGACCTCGACGGAGCTGGTCAGGCGCACACGGGCGACCTTTCGCAGCGCGGAGTTCGGCTTCTTCGGGGTGGTGGTGTACACGCGAGTGCACACACCACGACGCTGCGGGCTGCCCTTGAGGGCCGCGGTCTTGACCTTGGCGGTCTTGTCGCGGCGGCCCTTGCGGACCAGCTGGTTGATGGTTGGCATTTACCGGCTTTCTTCTTCGGTTTCGGACTGCTCGTACAGGAACCCGTTCAAGCAACCTTGGCTGTTCTGAAATTAGGGATCCATCGGTTGGGGCAAGAGAGCTGCTGCCCCTCACCCGGCCCTCATGTGCACACGAGGTCGGGCGTGTCGCGCACCCCTACACAGGCAACCGGATGCTCGTACCTGCAGAAACAGCAGAAACTCGCGCACGGCAATGCCTCGCATAGGCACACAGATCGGCCCGAGCACGAGGGAGAGTTGCCTGCGTAGCGACCCCCACGGTCGGACACGACCCCCAACGATACCCGGCGGCTCCGTTCGAGGTCAAAGCGGGCCGAACATGGTATGCCCGGCGTGGTATGTGAGTCCGGAAATCTCCGGGCGAGTCGGACCGGTCCGACCTCACGCGCTCAGGTTCAACGTCAGCTTTGCCAGCGCGACCGCGGCGTCACACGGATCGGGGTGTCCGGCCGACTGGAACTGCACCCACCAGCCCACGACGCCCCCGGCCGGGCCACCGGCCGAGATCCCACAACTGCCCGGATCCTGCGGGGGTCGCGACAGCACCGCACGCCGCCCCTCGACGGTGATGTCCTGCACCGCATACCCCAACTGCTCGGACGTCCGGCGCTCGATGTCGAGCCCGCCGGTCTCGAACCAGTTGAACGTCACCCGGACCGGACCGCTCGGGCCGCCGACGGTCCAGCGGCAGATCGCGCCGAAGAAGCCCCGCTCGATCGAGTCACCGCCGACCGCCTCGGCGATCTTCTCGGGCGCGACGACGTCGCACTCGGTGAGCAGCGCCGCGAACCGCGACGACGCACCGGGCTCGGTCGCACCGACCGGGGTCGGCGTGCCGGCGACGGTCGAGGCACAGCCCGCGAGCAGGAGCACACCGGCCAGGACAGCGGTGGGGACGGCGGCGAGTGTCGAGGTCCGGGTCAACGTCACTTCCCCCTCGACGCGGTGAGCTCCGCGAGATGTCGTGCCGCGGTGCACGGATCGGCCGACGGCACCGAGTCGACGTATGCGACCGACCAGTGCACGAAGTCGTCGTCGAACTCGACCCCCAGCTCGCACAGCCGGCTCGACACGGACGCCTCGAAACCGGGACGCCCCTCGATCTCGATGTCGGTGGCCGGACGCCCGATCAGCTCACTGCCGGCCCGCTCGCGACCGATCGGGCTTCCTCGATACCAGGAGAACGACACATGCGGTCCGGGCTGCCCGGCCGCCGGCGACACCTGCCACTCGCAGCCCACCGAGTTGCGGACCACCGACCCGAAACTCGGGACGCCGAAGGCCGCGGCCACCTCCTCGTCGGTGACCGATCCGCACTCCCCGAAGAAGGGACCGGACGTGCGTGCGGTCGACGCCGACGAACCGCTGGATTCGTCAGAACCGCCCGCCGCCGCGCCGCATCCGGTGACCAGCACCGCGACACCCGCCAGCACCCCCACCAGCTTGTTCGACATGGAGCGGAACTGTACCGGCTACGACACCGGCGAGGCGGGTGCCGTCGCGTCCACGCGCTGCGCGTCGAGTGGCCGCAGCGCGGCGTCGAGCTGGACCGCCCAGCACCGCACGATCTCGGCGCGACGGCGCGAGTCGTCGGTGAGGACGTCCGCGAGCCCGAGACCGCGGGCGAGGTCGAGGGTGGCCTGGACGAGCCGCCGGACCGTGGGGTTCGAATCGTCGACGCCGAGGCTCTCGACGGCCGTGCGGTGAGCGATGCGACCGAACCGCTCCTCGAGCGGCAGCACCCGTGCCCGTAGTTCGGGGTCAGCGGCCGCCGCCGTCCACACCTGCAGCGCCGCCTTGAACAGCGAACCCGAGTAGTAGTCGACGAGCCGGGCCACGACCGCCTCCGTCCGGCCCGCCCCTTCGGGCAGCTCGGTGACCTCACGCCGCGCCTGTTCCATCCGGCGGTCGAACATGAACTCGAGCGCCGCGGTGATGAGATCCTCGCGGGTCGGGAAGTGGTGCTGCGCGGCACCGCGGGAGACGCCGGCGCGCTGCGCAACGACCGCGACCGTTGTCGCGGACCACCCGAAATCGGTCAGACAGTCGACCGTGGCTTCAAGGAGCCTGTGCCGGGTCAGCCTGCTCCGGTCCTGCTGGGGTGCGCGCATGTCGTCGCTGTCCTCTCCTACCCGCCCTACCGATATGTGCATCCGAAGTTAACACCGTGAAAGTTAGGGTTACCTACGTCACATTCTCATTGCGAACCAGACTCGGGCACGTTATCAATCTTCCCTGAGGAAGGATTGCCTTCCCTACTAACACCACATCCACAGGAGCATCACCATGGGTTCTGCCGAGATCCTCGACTTCTTCGACTTCGTGACCGACTTCGCCGGCGCTGCCAGCGACCTCTTCGGCGCCCTCAGCTTCTTCGCGGGCTCGCTCGAGACCGTCTCGGGCATCTTCGGCTGATCCGACGCCCCGACGAGCGCGTGGTCCCGTCCATCACGGAAGGAACCCCGCGCTCGTTTCAGCCGTCGACGGCCCACCTCGGCGGCCGCTTCTGCATGAACGCGGTGATCCCCTCGACCGCATCCGCCGACCCGAACAGGGCCGCCGACTGTGCGGCGAGCACCTCCCCGTAGCGGTCGAAGTCCTCGAGCATCCGCATCGTCGTGAGCTTCTTGGATTCGGCCAGCCCCAGCGGCGAGCACTTCCGCAGTGCCGAGACCAGCTCCCGAACGGTGTCCTCCGAATCCTGCACGGCCTCGCTGATCAGCCCGATCGCCTCCGCCTCGTGCGGGCCGAACTTCTCGCCCGTGAGGAAGTAGCGCCCCGCCGCGCGCGCCGTGAGCCGCGGAATCACGGTGAGCGAGATGATCGACGCCGCCAGCCCGAGACGCGCCTCCGTCAGGGCGAACGTGCTGTCCGGCCCGGCGACGACGACGTCGCACGCCCCGACCAGTCCCATCCCGCCGGCACGGACGTGTCCGTCCACTCGGGCGATCACGGGCTTGGGCAGTTCGACGATCGCCCTCAACAGCTTGACCATCTGCCGGGTCCGCTCGGCCGCGAGTTCCGCCGGGCTCGCATCGACCACCCCGGAGGCCCCGGACGCTTCCGACAGATCCGCACCCGCACAGAACGTGCCCCCGGTGTGGGTGAGCACGACCGTGCGGGCGGCATCGTCGGCCGCGGCGTCGGCCAACCCCTGCAGCAGTTCGGCGACCAGCCTGCTCGAGATCGCGTTGCGGTTGTGCGGTGAGTCGAGGGTGAGCGTGGCACAGCCGTCCGCGACGTCGTATCGAACGAAACGATCCGTCATACGCACCGCCTCAGTACGACTTCGGCAGGCCCAGCGAGTGCTGGGAGACGAAGTTGAGGATCATCTCGCGACTCACCGGCGCCACCCGCGCGATCCGCGCCGCGCCGAGCATCGCCGACAGCCCGTATTCCTTGGTGAGACCCGCGCCGCCGTGCGTCTGGATCGCCTGATCGAGGGCCCTGATGCTGGCCTCGGCCGCCGCGTACTTGGCCATGTTCGCGGCCTCCGCCGCACCGAAGTCGTCGCCGCTGTCGTAGAGGACGGCGGCCTTCTGCATCATCAGCTTGGCCAGTTCGAGTTCGATCTTGCACTGCGCCAGCGGATGCGCCAGCCCCTGGTGGGCGCCGATCGGCGTCTTCCAGACGGTCCGCTCCTTCGCGAACTTCACACCGGCTTCGAGGGCCCACCGACCCATACCGATCGCCATGGCCGCACCGAGGATGCGCTCGGGGTTGAGGCCCGCGAACAACTGCATCAGCGCGGCGTCCTCCGATCCGACGAGCGCGTCGGCGGGCAGCCGGACGTCGTCGAGGAACAGCGTGAACTGGTGATCCGGCTCGATGATGTCCATGTCCATGCGCTGCGCGACGAAGTTCTCGGCGTCGGTGGGCACGATGAACAGCGCGGGCTTGAGCTTGCCCGTCTTGTGGTCCTCGGTGCGGGCCACGATCAGCACGGCGTCGGCCTGGTCGACGCCGGAGATGTAGACCTTGTTGCCGCGCAGGACCCAGTCCTCGCCGTCGCGCCGGGCGGTGGTGGTGATCTGGTGCGAGTTGGAACCGGCATCGGGTTCGGTGATGCCGAACGCCATGATCTTGGAGCCGTCCGCGAGCGCGGTCAGCCATTCCTGCTTCTGCGCATCGGTGCCGTACTTGCCGATGATGGTGCCGCAGATCGCGGGCGAGACCACGACCAGCAGCAGTCCGGCGCCCTGCGCCGCGAGTTCCTCCTGCACCAGGGCGAGTTCGTAGATGCCCGCTCCCCCGCCGCCGTACTCCTCGGGGAGGTTGACGCCGAGGAACCCGAGCTTGCCGGCCTCGTTCCACAGCTCCGTGAGCGGCTCGCCCTTGCGTGCCTTGGGAAGTACGTAGTCGACGTAGTTGAAGCGCTGCGCGAGCTTGGAGACCGCCGCCCGCAGCTCCTTCTGCTCGTCCGTCTCGATGAAGCTGCTCATGCGGTTTCTCCTTCTGCGACTTCTGCTTCCACGATTGCCAGGACCGATCCGACGTCGACCTGCTGGCCGACGACGACGGGTAGTTCGGTGAGCACACCGGCGGCGGGCGCCTTGACGGTGTGCTCCATCTTCATGGCCTCGAGCCACAGGATCGGCTGTCCGGCCGCCACGTGATCACCCGCTGCCGCCCCCAGCCTGATCACCGCGCCCGGCATGGGTGCCAGCAGCGACCCCTCCGCGAGGACGGTCGACGGGTCGACGAATCTCGGTATCGCCGTGAGCGATACCGGTCCCAGCGCCGAGTCGACATACACCCGGTCGCCGTAGCGGGCGACGTCGAAACCGCGCCGCAGACCGGAGACGTCGAGCACGACGTGGTCCGGCCCGGAGGAAATCAGGGCGACGTCCTCGAAGTCCTCCGCGATCAGTCCCGACCGGGTCTGCAGGTAGCGGACGTCGTACTCGCCGTGAGCTCCCGTGTACTGCTTGCTCTGCGGCTGCGACGGCAGGTTCCGCCAGCCGCTGGGCAGACCCGCATTCACCGGCGCCGCGACACGATTGACGGCGGCGTCGGCGAGCGCGGCCGCGAGCGCGGACAGCTTCTCGGCCTGCTCGTCGGCGAGGGGACGCGCCAGCCGGTCGAGCCCGTGGGTGTCGAAGAACGCGGTGTCGGTGTCGCCCGCGAGGAACGCGGGGTGCCGCAGGACGTTCACCAGCAGGTCGCGGTTGGTCTGCAGTCCGTGCAGCCGGGTGCGGGCCAGTGCGGACGCCAGCACCTGCGCGGCCTGCGTGCGGGTGGGTGCGAACGAGATGACCTTCGCGAGCATCGGGTCGTAGAAGACGCTCACCACGGAGCCGTCCTCGACACCCGAGTCCAGGCGCACCCCGGCCCGGTCGAGGACCTCGAACTCCGCAGTGCTGCCGGGCAGTTCGATGCGCTCGACGGTGCCGCTCTGCGGTCGCCAGTTGTGGGCGGGATCCTCGGCATACAGCCGGACCTCGATCGAGTGTCCGCGCAGGGCAGGCGGTTCGGCGGGCAGTGCGGCGCCCGCGGCCACCTGCAGCTGCAGCTCGACGAGGTCGAGCCCCGTGGTGCACTCGGTGACCGGGTGTTCCACCTGCAGGCGGGTGTTCATCTCCAGGAAGAAGAACTCGCCCTGTTCGTCGGCGAGGAACTCGACGGTGCCGGCGCCCTCGTACCCGATCGCGTTCGCGGCGAGACGGGCCGCCTCGAACAGCCTGGCGCGCATGGCGGGGAGGCGTTCGACGAGCGGCGACGGGGCCTCCTCCACCACCTTCTGGTGGCGGCGCTGGATGGAGCACTCTCGCTCCCCCACCGCCCACACCGTGCCGTGCCGGTCGGCCATCACCTGCACCTCGATGTGCCGTCCGGTCTCGAGGTAGCGCTCGCAGAACACCGTCGGATCGCCGAACGCCGACTGCGCCTCCCGCGCGGCCGCCTCGATCTCGCGGGGCAGCGCCGCCAGCTCGCGCACCACCCGCATGCCGCGGCCGCCGCCACCGGCGGACGCCTTGACGAGCACCGGCAGATCGGCCTCGGTGACCGCCGCCGGGTCCAGCTCGGCGAGGACGGGGACGCCGGCGTCGGCCATGATCCGCTTGGACTCGACCTTGGAGCCCATCAGCTCGATGGACTTGACCGGCGGGCCGATCCACGTGAGGCCGGCGGCCTCCACGGCCTGCGCGAAATCGGCGTTCTCCGACAGGAACCCGTAGCCGGGATGGATCGCGTCGGCGCCGGCGGCGCGGGCCGCAGCGATGAGCGCGTCGCCGCGCAGGTAGGTCTCGGCGGGCGTCGAACCCGGCAGCCGGACCGCGGCGTCGGCCTCGGCGACGTGCGGGCTGGCGGCGTCCGGATCGGAGAACACCGCGACCGTGCCGACACCGGTGCGGCGGCACGTCGCGAAGACGCGTCGGGCGATCTCGCCGCGGTTGGCGACCAGGACGGACGTGACGGGGGACATACTCACAGTGCTACTCACTCGGTTCCTCACATCCGGAAGACACCGAAGTTCGCGGTGCCCTCGATCGGGGCGGTGGCAATGGCCGACAGGCACATTCCCACCACCGTGCGGGTGTCGCGGGGGTCGATGACGCCGTCGTCGTAGAGCCGTCCGGACAGGAACATCGGCAGCGACTCGGCTTCGATCTGGTTCTCGATCATCGCGCGCATCCCGGCGTCGGCCTCCGCGTCGAACGCCTGCCCGCGGGCCTCGGCGGCGGCCCTGCCGACGATGGAGATGACGCCCGCCAGCTGGGCGCCGCCCATCACCGCCGACTTGGAACTGGGCCATGCGAACAGAAACCGCGGGTCGAACGCGCGGCCGCACATGCCGTAGTGACCGGCGCCGTACGACGCCCCCAGCAGGATCGAGATGTGCGGGACCGTGGAGTTCGAGACGGCGTTGATCATCATCGAACCGTGCTTGATCATGCCGCCCTCCTCGTACTCCTTGCCCACCATGTAGCCGGTGGTGTTGTGCAGGAACAGAAGTGGAGTGTTCGACCGGTTCGCGAGCTGAATGAACTGGGTGGCCTTCTGGGACTCCTCGCTGAAGAGCACGCCACGCGCGTTGGCGAGGATGCCGATCGGGTAGCCGTGGAGTTCGGCCCAGCCGGTGACGAGGGACGAGCCGTACATCGGCTTGAACTCGTCGAAGTCGGAACCGTCGACGATGCGGGCGATCACCTCGCGCGGATCGAACGGAATCTTCAGATCGGCCGGGACGATACCCAGCAGCTCCTCGGGATCCTCGAGCGGCTCGATCACCTCGGCGCGCGGCGCCGGACCCTGCTTGCGCCAGTTCAGCCGATTGACGATGCTGCGACCGATGCGAATCGCGTCGTGCTCGTCCACCGCGAAGTAGTCCGCGAGACCCGATGTGCGGGCGTGCATCTCGGCACCACCGAGCGCCTCGTCGTCGGACTCCTCGCCGGTGGCCATCTTCACCAGCGGCGGCCCGGCCAGGAACACCTTGGAGCGTTCCTTGATCATCACGACGTGGTCGGACATGCCGGGGATGTAGGCACCGCCGGCGGTGGAGTTACCGAACACCAGCGCGATCGTGGGAATGCCGGCCGCCGACAGCTTGGTGAGGTCACGGAACATCCGTCCGCCCGGGATGAAGACCTCCTTCTGCGTCGGCAGGTCGGCGCCGCCGGACTCGACGAGCGAGATCACCGGGAGCCGGTTCTGCACCGCGATGTCGTTGGCGCGGAAACCCTTCTTGAGGGTCCACGGGTTGGACGTGCCACCACGGACCGTCGGATCGTTCGCGACGATGAGGCACTCGACGCCGCTGACGACACCGATGCCGACGATCGTCGACGCACCCACCGGGAACTCGGTGCCCCACGCCGCGAGCGGCGACAGCTCGAGGAACGCCGAATCCGGGTCCAGCAGCAGTTCGATCCGCTCGCGGGCGAGCAGTTTGCCCCGCTTGTGGTGCCGCTCCACGTACTTCTCGCCACCCCCGGCGAGCGCCTTCGCGTGCTCGGCCTCGATCTCGGCGAGCTTGGTCGTCATCGACTCGGCCGCAGCCGTGTACTCCGGCGAGTCGGTGTCCAGTGTCGACTTCAGGATCGTCATGCCTGGTACCCCAATCGCTTCGCCGCCAGGGAGGTCAGGATCTCCGTGGTCCCGCCCCCGATGCCCAGAATCCGCATGTCCCGGTACTGCCTCTCCACTTCGCTCTCCTGCATGTAGCCCATGCCGCCGAACAGCTGCACGGCCTGGTTGGCCACCCATTCGCCGGCCTCGACGGCGGTGTTCTTCGCGAAACACACCTCGGCGACGAAATCCTCGTCCGATGTGAGCGACCGCTCGACGAGCGTGCGCGTGTAGACGCGGGCGACGTCGATGCGGCGGGTCATCTCGGTGACCGTGTTCTGCACGGCCTGCCGCGAGATCAGCGGACGGCCGAACGTCTCGCGGTCGCGGCACCACTGCAGCGTGAGGTCGAGGCAGCGCTGCGCACTCGCGTACGCCTGCGCGGCCAGCGCGATCCGCTCGGTGAGGAACGCCTGCGCGATCTGCACGAACCCCGAGTTCTCCTCGCCCACCAGGTTTTCCACCGGAACGCGGGCATCCACGAACGACAGTTCGGCGGTGTCCGACGCGCGCCAGCCCATCTTGTCGAGCTTGCGGGCCACCTCGAATCCCGGTGTGCCCTTCTCGATCACGAGCAGCGACACCCCACCGGCACCCGGACCACCCGTACGCACCGCGGTGACGACGAAGTCGGCACGCACCGCGGAGGTGATGAACGTCTTGGACCCGTTGACGATGTAGTGGTCGCCGTCGCGGACGGCCGTGGTGCGCAGGTGTCCGACGTCGGAGCCGCCGCCGGGCTCGGTGATCGCCAGCGAGCCGATCTTCTCGCCCGCGAGCGTCGGCCGCACCCAGCGATCGATCTGCGCGGGATCGCCCGCCGCGACAAGGTGCGGCAAGGCGATCCCGCACGTGAACAGCGAGGCGAACAGCCCGCCCGATGCCCCGGCCTGGTGCATCTCCTCGCAGATCACGACCGCGTCCACCAGGTCGCCGCCGTCGCCGCCGCCCTCCTCGGGGAAGCCGGCGCCGAGCAGACCGAGGGCCGCGGCCTTCCGATGCAACTCGCGCGGGATCTCGCCGTCGCGCTCCCAGTGGTTCAGGTGCGGCAGGATCTCCTGCTCGACGAAGCCGCGGACCGTCTTACGTAGCTGTTGCCGTTCGGGTGTGTCCCACACACTCATGCGTGCCCTTCCTGAAGTTCATCGGCGTAAGAGGGAACCAGGTCGATGGGGATCTCGATGTGCCGGGACCGCAGCCACTCGCCGAGCCCCTTGGCCTGCGGGTCGAAGCGGGCCTGCGACGCGACGCCGCGGCCGAGGATGCCCTCGATCACGAAGTTGACCGCCCGCAGGTGCGGCAGCACGTGCCGGGTCACGTTCAGGGCCTTTGTCTCCGGCAGCATCCGTTTGACCTCGTCGACGGTGAGGGCGTGCACCAGCCAGCGCCACTGGTCGTCGGTGCGGACCCACACGCCGACATTGGCGTTGCCGCCCTTGTCGCCGCTGCGGGCGGCTGCGATCGCGCCGAGGGGTGCACTCACCGTCTCGGTCTGCGGAAGCGGCTCCGGCAGAGCCGGTTCCGGGAGTTCCTCGAGCCCTCGGGTGACGCCGCTCGGGGGGATGTCGATGCGCGTACCGTCCGGCAGCACCGCGACGTGCGGCACCTCGCCCGCGTCGACGTAGCCCGGGGTGAACACCGCGTAGGGCTGCCCGTTCGACGGCGGCGCCGTCAGCGTGAAGCCGGGGTAGCTCGCGAGCGCCAGTTCGACCGCGACCGACGAGAAGGCCCGACCGACGACGTTCGGGTCGGTGTCGCGAACCGTGCAGCGCAGCAGTGCGCTCGCGGCCTCCTCGGTGTCGGCGTCGGGGTGGTCCGTCCGCGCGAGCGTCCACTCGAGTTCCTGCGGCCGCACCGTCAGCCACGCATCCAGTTGCTGCCGAACAAGATTCGCCTTGGCATCGATGTCGAGTCCGGTGAGCACGAAGGTGGCCTCGTTCCGGAAACCGGCGAGCGCGTTGAGCGACACCTTGTACTGCGGGGGCGGCGCCTCGCCGGTGACACCGGAGATACGGACACGGTCCGGGCCGTCGTCGGAGAGCACGGCGGAATTCATGCGCGCCGTGACGTCCGGGTTCGCATAACGGCCGCCGGTGATCTCGTACAGCAACTGCGCCGTCACGGTCCCCCGGCTCACGGCTCCGCCGGTACCGGCGTGTTTGGTGATGACCGACGAACCGTCGTCGTGGATCTCCGTGATCGGGAAGCCGGGACGTCCCAGGTCGGCGATCTCGGTGAACCACGAGTAGTTGCCACCGGTTGCCTGCGTGCCGCACTCGATCACGTGACCGGCCACCACCGCACCCGCGAGGCGGTCGAAATCGTCCCGGGCCCAGCCGAAGTGCGCGGCGGCCGGCCCCACGATCACCGACGCGTCGGTGACGCGCCCGGTCACCACGACGTCCGCTCCCCCGTTCAGGCACTCGACGATCCCCCATGCCCCCAGGTACGCGTTGGCGGTCAGCGGCGTGGTCTCGCGGTCGAGCCCGAGTTCGGCGGCCCGCGCGATGAGGTCGTCGCCCTCGACGTGCGCGATGCGGGCGTTCAGCCCCAGCCGGTCGTTCACCTCGCGCAGCGCGTCGACGAGTCCGGCCGGGTTGAGTCCGCCGGCGTTGGCGACGATCTTCACGCCGCGGTCCAGTGCGAGCCCGAGGCAGTCCTCGGCCTGGCGGAGGAAGGTCTTCGCGTAGCCGCGCGTCGGGTCCTTCATCCGATCGCGGCCCAGGATGAGCATCGTCAACTCGGCGAGATAGTCACCGGTGAGATAGTCCAGGTCGCCGCCCTCGAGCATCTCCCGCATCGCCGAGATGCGGTCGCCGTAGAAGCCGGAGCAGTTCCCGATCCGGACCGGGGCCGTCACTGGACCGTCTCCGCCGCCGCGGAGTCACTGGACTCACGTCCTGTGCCCGACGGCCCCGCGAACGCCTGCGCGATGCCGAGCCACTGTTCTGCGTCGTCACCGGTGGTCCGCAGCGCCGTGTCGCCGCGGTGCACGCGCTGCGTGACCAGCAGGCAGAAGTCCTCGGCGGAGCCGCTCACTCGCTGCGCGGCATCCGCGGGGCCCCACGCCCAGACGGCGCCGTCCGGTGCGACCAGTTCCACGCGGAACTCCTCGGCCGGCGGGGTGAGCTGGTTGACGCCGTACGCGAAGTCGCGGGTGCGCACCCCCAGCCGTGCGATGTGCTGCAACCGGTCCGTCGCGACGGACACCGCGCCGAGTGCCTCGGCGACGTCGCGGCCGTGCGCCCATGTCTCCATCAGCCGAGCGGTCGCCATCGACGCCGCGCTCATCGGCGGCCCGTACCACGGCAGTTTGGTGCCGACCGGAACCTCCCGCAGCACCGCCGCGAGCTTGTCCCGGGTTTCGCGCCAGTCGGCCAGCAGCTCCTGCGGTGGGCGCCGCGCCTCGATCTCGGCGCCCTCGTCCACGAAGCCGTACGGGTTCTTCCACGCCTCCGCCAGTTGGGCGGTGAAGGCGTCCTCGTCGGTGGCCGCCGACAGCGCGGCGCGGTCGGTCCACGCGAGGTGGCCTATCTGGTGCGCGACGGTCCAGCCCTCGGCCGGAGTGGGCGTCGCCCACTCCGACTCGGGCAGATCCGCAACGAGCGCGTCGAGGGCGGCACCCTCCGCCCGCAGGTCGTCGACGATCTTGTTCAGGTCAGCCACATACCCTCCTCGAATCCTGAGACCAGCATCACACCGAAGAGATTAAAAATCAAGCACGCATGCTTGTTTATCGGGGATGCCGATCCGAATCAGAGGAGAACCCTCACCGCTCAGGCACTCAAATGTGCCGCGCTGTCCCACGACCGTCGACGTCCGCCGTTGAGCGACCACCCGAGATCCGGGGTACGGGTGACCGGATGAAGCCGCTCGATCGCGAAGTTCGTGATCGGAAGACGCTCCACCAGTTGCTGCTCGGCGAGCATGCTCCCGGTCATCCCCTGCTCGAAAAGCGAATACGCCGTGTGATTGACCGAATGGACGGCGACCTGCAGCGCCGTCAGTGCCGTGGAGTGGGGCCCGAATTCGGCGAGCGTGTGACCGCCCCCGACCGTGGTTCCCACGACCGCGTAGTAGTGCCAGTTCGAAGTGTTGTCCGGGTTGTGCGCGACGCCAGGCTCTACAGCCATGATGCGCCCCTTCCCTACTCGAGGCTCCTGTCGTGACGATAGGACTGCACCCCGACAAGTCCGGGGCGACGCGCCGAGATGCCCCCGAGAAACGCGAAGAGCCCCCGAGCGATTCGCATCGCTCGGGGGCTCAACCCATGGCACGCCGGGTGCCGGAAGGCTCAGTGCATCATCACCGGCTGGACGTCCTCCGTCGTCGCCACGACCCGCTTGCGCGGCAGGAAGAACGCCGGGATCAGGGTGACGAGGACGAGCACGAACGCCACCATGAAGGTGCCACCGAACGACTCCGCGGACGCGTCGAGCATCTGCGCGATGCCTGCCGGATCGGTCGGCGGCGCAGCCTCCTTGTCCAGCCCGTGGGACGTCATCTGGCTGGTGAGAACCACCGACATCGTCGCGGTACCGATCGAGCCGGCAACCTGCTGCACGATGTTCATCAGCGTCGAGCCGCGGGCGATCATCTCGTGCTTGAGCGTCACCATCGCGGCGGTCATCAGCGGCATCATGGTGCAGCCCATGCCCGTGCCCATCACGAACAGCGAACCGAGCAGGAGCGGGTACGGCGACGTCGCGGTCAACTGGGTGAACGTGAACATGCCCAGCGCGATCAGCGGAATACCCGTCAGAACGATCTTGCCCGGTCCGAGCTTGTCGACCAGTCGGCCGGCGATCGGCATCGTGACCATCGCACCGATGCCCTGCGGCGCGAGCAGCAGACCCGCCGCCATCGCAGACTCACCGCGCACCTGGATGAAGTAACTCGGGAACAGCAGCCCGGCACCCATGAACGCGATGATGAAGACGGTCGTGGTGAGGACGGCCACCGTGAGCTGACGGTTCTTGAACAGGTGCAGATCGATCAGCGGATCCGTCTTGCGCAGCGCATGGAAGACGAAGCCGATGATGAGCGCGAGACCGATACCGACGGGGATCAGCACGTCGGGCGACAGGCCCTTGCTGTGTTCGGGAATCGACGAGACCCCGTACAGGAACAGCGCCAGACCCGGCGAGAGCAGGACCATGCCGACAAGGTCGAAGGGCTGCGACGGGCTCGGCTCGTCCTTGGGCAGCAGCTTGAAAGCGGCCACCAGCGCGATGATGCCGACGGGCAGGTTGATCAGGAAGATCCAGTGCCAGCTGGCGGCGTCGATCAGCCAGCCACCGAGGATCGGTCCGCCGATGGGACCGAGCAGCATCGGGATACCCAGCACCGCCATGACCCGGCCGACGCGCTCCGGGCCGGCAGCACGCGTCATGATCGTCATACCGAGCGGCATCAGCATGCCGCCGCCGAGGCCCTGCAGGACTCGGAACCCGATCAGCGACGTGATGTCCCACGCGAACGCACAGGCCACCGATCCGATGACGAACAGCACCAGGGCGCCGATGTACAGCCGCTTGGTGCCGAACCGATCGGCCGCCCAGCCGGTGACCGGGATGACGGTGGCGAGCGCAAGTGTGTACGCGGTCATGGTCCAGGCGACGACCGCGTAGCTGGTGTCGAACTCCTGGGCGAACGTCGGCAGCGCAACGCTGACCACGGTGACGTCGAGGATGGACATGATGGCGCCGAGCACCACCACGGAGGCGATCTTGAGGACCGCGCCGTCGATCTTGTCCGACTCGGGCGCCCCGGTTGGGGGCGCCGCCGGCGAGTTGGGCGTCGTCATGTGCAGAATTCCTGACTTCGGGCCCGCAGGGCGTCGCCTGCGAGTATGGGTTTAAGGGCCTCGAGCAACCGGCTGCGGTCCGGCTGATCCAGCCGTCCCGCGAACGCGCGCAGCTCGTCACGCTTGTCCTCGAGATGACGGGAGGCCAGGGTTCGCCCGGCCTCCGTCAGCGAGACCCGTTTGATCCGGCGATCCTCGGGGTCCTCGCGGCGCAGCACCAACTCCTGGCACACGAGCTGATCGATGTTGCGACCGGCAGCGGCCACCGACATCCGAAGACATTCGGCGACCTCGTTGATCGCGATCGGCTCCCCGTGCTGCGCCAGCACGAAGAGCGCGCGGACCTGTGAGAACGACAGGTCCATCGCGACAAGGGTGTCCATCGACTCGGACTCCCCCATGCCGAGAAGGCGCATGATGAACTCCTCGAGCACGTCGTAGACCTCATCTGGAGTCACATCTGCCACGAGCGTCGATAGTAGCGACCCCGCAACTATTGCAACAACGCAAGGAAGCCCGGCCGCCGCCCGAAATTGCGACCCATCCACGACACCACGAGCCCCCTACCTGCGGCAACAGATTTTCCGGGCAGGAGGGGGCTAGGTGATCAGGAACACAGTTATTCCTGGATCAGGACGGCCTTTCCGAGCACCCGACCGGCCTCGAGATCGGCGAGCGCCTCGGCCGCCGACGCCAGCGGATAGCGCGCTTTCACAATGGGCCGCAGACCCGCACGTACGTGCTTCACCAGCGCCGCATGCGTCTCGGCGAGCGCCGACGGCTCGGTCCGCAGGAACTCACCCCACGCGGCGCCCACGATGCTGATGTTCCGGAACAGCACTCGGTTGACCTTCACCGACGGAATTCCTCCACCGGCGAAGCCGATCACCACCAGCCGGCCCTCCGGCGCCAGCGCGCGGACGGCATCGTCGAACGCGTCGCCACCGACCGGATCCACCAGGACGTCGGCGCCCCGCCCGCCGGTGAGGTCCCGCACCCGTGCCGCCCAGCCGTCGGTCAGCCGCACCACCTCGTCGGCACCGATCTCACGCAGGAAGTCGTCCGCACCGTCGCGTCGCACCACCGCGATCACGCGCGCACCGTGCGCCTTCGCCAACTGGATCGCCGACGTCCCGACACCGCCGGCGGCGCCCAGGATCACGACGGCCTCACCCGGCTGCAGACGCGCACGTCGCCCGAGGGCGAATTCCATCGTCTGATAGTTGATGATCAGCGACGCCGCCTCCTCGAAGGTCAGCTCCTCCGGGACCGGCAGCACCAGATTCGGGTGGACGGCGACCTGCTCGGCGTAACCTCCCAGGCTCGGGATCGCCAGCACGCGCTGACCGGGCTCGAACCCGCTGTCCTCGGGCGCACTGATCACGACGCCCGCGACCTCGGTGCCCGGCACGAACGGCGGCTCCGCACGGAGCTGGTACTTGCCGTAGCTGATCAGCAGATCGGGGAAGCACACACCGCTGGCCTTGACGTCGATGAGGACCAGTCCGGTCGAATCCGGTTCGGGCACATCTCGAACCGCCATCGCCGACGGACCTGCCAGATCCGTGACCACCACTGCGCGCACTTCCCACCTCCGAGATCTTCGAGCATCGTCAACCGGGCGCGTACGCCCTCCCGACGAAGCTACCCGCGTCGGGGCGACGACGGTCAGTTACCGAACAGACCCCGCCGCTTGCGCCCGACCGCCACCATCTCCGCGGTGTCGGTCATCTTCACCCGGGGCCTCCCCGAGGCCAGGCCCCGGCGGCGTTCCGCCTCGTCGATGGCCTCCCACCCACGGCGCGAGATCCGCTCCGGCCGGCGGCGCGCCAGCAACTTGGACAGATCCTTCCGGCCCAATGCCGGTGCGGGCAGGCGCTTCGCCTCGAAGTCCTCGACGATCCGCGCGACCGTCTCCTTGGCGCACGTCTTGTTGGTGCCGATGACGCCGCTCGGACCACGCTTGATCCACCCGGTCACGTACACGCCGTCGAGCGTCTCGCCGGCTCCGACGACCACGCGGCCGCGATCGTTGGGGATCACCCCGCGGCGCTCGTCGAACGGCACTCCCGCGAGCGGCCGTCCGCGGTAGCCGATCGAACGTAGCACCAGCGCCGCCTCGATCCGTTCCGTCCGATCCGTCGGGCGGGCCGCGAGCGCACCGGATGCGTCCTCGACGAGCTCGTTGGCCACGACCGTCACGCCGTCCGCACGCTCGGTGCCGTGAATCTCGTTGGGAGAGAGCAGGTATCGGAAAACGATCCGCTTGTTGTCCGGATTCGCGGTCCGCTGCGCGAACTCCTGCGCCAGACGCACCTTCATCGCGACCGCGGGTTCCACCGCGCCCGCATCGATCAGCGCCTGCGACTTGTCGTCCAGTTCGACCTCGGTCGGATCGATCACGACGTCGACACCCGGCAGGTCACCGAGCGCCAGGAACTCCGGGGTGGTGTACGCGGCCTGCGCCGGTCCACGGCGACCGAGGAGCACGACCTCGCGAATATTGCTCTTACGCAGCGCCGCCAGCGCGTGGTCGGCGATGTCCGTCCTGGCGAGATCGTCGGGATCCATCGTGAGGATGCGTGCGACGTCGACTGCGACGTTGCCGTTCCCGACAATCACCGCCCGCTCCCCCGACAGATCGAACGCCCGGTCCGCGTAGTCCGGGTGCCCGTTGTACCAGGCCACGAATTCGGTGGCGGCGTGGCTGCCGGACAGGTCCTCGCCGGGAATCCCGAGTGCGCGATCGCTCGAGGCGCCGACCGCGTAGATCACCGCGTGGTGATGGGCCAACAGATCGGCGTGGGTGACATGGTTGCCGACCTCCACGTTGAGGTGGAACTGGAATGCGTCGCGACCGAGCGACCAGTCGAACATCTCGGTGACGACCTTGGTCCCCGGATGGTCCGGTGCAACACCGGCGCGGACCAGGCCCCACGGCGTCGGCAGCTTCTCGAACATCTCCACCTCGACGTCGGAGCGCTTCAACAGCTCCTCGGCGGCGTAGCACGCGGCCGGACCGGCTCCGACGATCGCGACCCGCAGCGTGCCCAGGTCGCGTACCGGCGGGGTGGCCGGCGTGAGCGGGATCCATCCCGACGGCAGCGGGTGCCGCGTGTAGTAGTCGGCGTTGATCTCCCGGTAGCGGGACAGCGACTCGGTCAGCTGGTCCTCGGGGAAGATCGCGTTGACCGGGCACGCATCGACGCAGGCACCGCAGTCGATGCAGGCCTGCGGCTCGATGTAGAGCATCTCGGTGGTCGCGAACTCTGCTTGCTCGGGCGTCGGGTGGATGCAGTTCACGGGGCACGCCGAGACGCAGCTCGCGTCGTTGCAGCACGCCTGGGTGATGACGTAGGCCATGTTCGATTCCCGTTCTTCGTGCCACACCAGACGTGATGCACGCCCGCTGCCGTCGCCGATGTGACGGCCTTCATGTGACGTAGAGTTACAGCTACAGGACTGTACTAGGACCGATGATGCCGAACAAGCATCACCACGCGAATCGTGTGACGCCCCGCCGACGACCTGCCAGAATCGCTGGCGACACCCGCCGAACCGAGGGAACCAACGTGCCTTCCGAGCAGATCGTCCCCACCGCGCAGCCCGTCACCACAGCGCAGCCCGTCACCGCAGCGCACAGCCTCGCGCCCGCCCCTCCGCACGGACAGGGGTTCGCGACATCGCGGCCCATCCGGACCGGGGACGTCGACACCGCCTACCGACTCAGACTGGACGGGATCGCCCGCTACCTGCAGGACATCGGCACCGACAACCTCGCCGCCCACGGATTCGACCGGACCGACCCCCTGTGGATCGTGCGCCGAACCGTGATCGACGTGCGCCGGCCGGCGGTCTGGCCCGACCGGATCCACCTGCGGCGTTGGTGCGCCGCACACTCCACCAGATGGTCGGCGATGCGCGTGCAGATGACCAACGACAAGGACGCACTGATCGAGACCGAGGGATTCTGGATCAACATCGGGACCGACACCGGCATGCCGGCCCGCATCAGCGAGCAGCTACTCGCCGACCTCAGCCGCACCACCGACGAACACCGGCTCAAGTGGAAGCCGTGGCTGTCCGCCACCCCGCCCGACACCGACGAGGACGACCGCACGTTCCACCTGCGGGCAACCGACATCGACCCGTTCAACCACGTCAACAACACCACCTACTGGCACGTGGTCGAGGAGTACCTCACCGACCGCCCCGATCTGCTCGAGCCCCCGTACCGTGCCGTCGTCGAGCACCTGAGCCCGATCCTCGCCCGCGACCACGTCCGTATCCGCACCCGCGACGACGGCACCACCCTGTCACTGTGGTTCCTCGTCGCGGACGAGGTGCGGGCCGTGGCCCGCGTGGAGAAGCTGTAGCTAGAACACCTTCTTCGCGACCACCGCGAGGCCGGCCAGAACCAGCGTCACGAGCAGCGCGGTGCCGAATCCGGTGAGCCACCACAGCACGCCGAACACGACGATCGCGGGCGCCGCGACGATCAGCGCGATGGTGGGGCTCTCCCTGACGACCTCGAGAGCCGACTCGGCCTTCACTCGGTCGATCTTCTTGCCAGCCATGTCGTCCTCCGAAGGGTCTGATCGGTCCGATTGTGCGGCGCGATCTCTCCTCCCCAGAATGCACGAAGGTCCCGCCCCCTGCATCGGGGACGGGACCTTCGAGTCAGACGTTCCTACCGGCTAGCGGTAGTCGGTGCCGAAACCGTAGTCGTCCAGCGGAACAGCAGCGCCAGTCCCGGTGCCGAAGCCTTCCGGGCTGTAGTACTGATCGTCGTACGACGGAACCGCGTAGGCGGCAGCCCGTGCCTCTTCGGTGGGCTGAACCTGGATGTTCCGGTACCGGTTGATGCCGGTGCCGGCCGGGATCAGCTTGCCGATGATCACGTTCTCCTTCAGACCGATCAGCTTGTCCGAGCGGCAGTTGATGGCCGCATCGGTCAGCACGCGAGTGGTCTCCTGGAACGACGCGGCGGACAGCCACGAGTCGGTCGCCAGCGATGCCTTGGTGATACCCATCAGCACCGGACGGCCGGCCGCGGGCTCGCCCCCCTCGGCGACGACGCGACGGTTGGACGCCTCGAACTCCGCGCGCTCGACGAGCGAGCCCGGCAGGAACTCCGTCGCACCCGAGTCGATGATCGTGACGCGACGCAGCATCTGGCGCACGATGACCTCGATGTGCTTGTCGTGGATCGACACACCCTGGCTCCGGTACACCTCCTGGACCTCGTTGACGAGGTGGATCTGCACCTGACGGGGGCCCATGACACGCAGCACCTCGTGCGGGTCGGCAGCACCTTCCATGAGCTGCTGTCCGACGTCCACGTGGTCGCCGTCCGCCAGCAGACGCTCGCTGCCGTCGTCGTGCTTGAACACGCGCAGACGCTGACGCTTCGAGAGCTTGTCGTAGACAACCTCTTCGCCACCGTCGTCCGGAACGATGGTGATCTTGTAGAAGCGATCGCCGTCCTCGAGCTGCACCCGACCGGTGACGTCCGCGATGGGCGCCTTGCCCTTCGGGACACGAGCCTCGAACAGCTCCTGGACACGCGGCAGACCACCGGTGATGTCGGCGGCGCCCGCCGCACCACCCTGGTGGAACGTACGCATGGTCAGCTGGGTACCGGGCTCACCGATCGACTGCGCGGCGACGATACCGACGGCCTCGCCGATGTCGACGAGCTTGCCGGTCGCCATCGAGCGGCCGTAGCAGGTGGCGCAGACGCCGGTCGCCGTGGTGCAGGTGAGCACCGAGCGAACCTTGACCTGCGTGATGCCTGCCGCGAGCAGCGCGTCGATCGCCGGATCGCCCAGGTCGTGGCCACGCTCGACGACGACGTTGCCGTTCTCGTCGACCGCGTCCGCGGCGAGGGTGCGGGCGTACGTCGAGGTCTCGACGTGCGCATCGCGGATGATCGCGCCGTCGGCCTGCTTCTCGGCGATGTGCGTGATGATGCCGCGCTCGGTGCCACAGTCGACCTCGCGGACGATGACGTCCTGCGAGACGTCCACCAGACGACGGGTCAGGTAACCCGAGTCGGCGGTACGGAGCGCGGTATCGGCCAGACCCTTACGAGCACCGTGCGTGTTGATGAAGTACTCGAGAACCGTCAGGCCCTCCTTGAAGGAGGACTTGATCGGACGCGGGATGAACTCACCCTTCGGGTTCGTCACCAGGCCCTTCATACCGGCGAGCGAGCGAACCTGAGTCATGTTGCCGGCCGCGCCGGACTTCACGATCATCGGGATCGGGTTGTCGTCGGGGAAGTGCGCCTCCATGGCCTTACCGACCTCGTCGGTGGCCTCGGACCAGATCTTCACGAGAGCGCTGTTGCGCTCGGCGTGGTTGAGAGCACCGCGCTGGTACTTCTTCTCGATCTGATCGGCCTGCGCCTCGAACTGCTCCATGATCTGGGGCTTCTCCGGCGGCACGAGGACGTCGGAGATCGAGACCGTCACGCCGGAACGGGTGGCCCAGTAGAAGCCGGTGTCCTTGAGCTTGTCGACGGTCTGCGCGACCACGATCATCGGGTAGCGCTCGGCGAGATCGTTGATGATCGTCGCCTGACGCTTCTTCGGCATCTGCTCGTTGACGAACGGGTAGTCCGCCGGCAGCAGATCGTTGAACATGACGCGGCCGAGAGTCGTCTCGGTGGTCCAGGCGTCGCCGTAGCTCCAGCCCTCGGGGAACAGCTCCGCCTCGGCCTCGCGCGACGGACGCTGATGCGTCAGACGCACCTTGATCTTCGCCTGCACGGACAGCACGCCACGATCGACGGCCATCTGAGCCTCGGCCGGCGACGAGTACACGCCCTGCTCCGCCTGATCGGTGGTGGCCGGCTGGTACTCGCCGATCGCACCCTCGACCTCGCGGGTCAGGTGGAACAGACCGGTCACCATGTCCAGACGCGGCATGGCGAGCGGGCGACCCGACGCGGGCGACAGGATGTTGTTCGAGGACAGCATCAGGATGCGGGCCTCGGCCTGTGCCTCCGCCGACAGCGGCAGGTGGACTGCCATCTGGTCACCGTCGAAGTCGGCGTTGAACGCCTCACACACCAGCGGGTGCAGCTGGATGGCCTTGCCCTCGACGAGCTGCGGCTCGAACGCCTGGATGCCCAGACGGTGCAGCGTAGGTGCACGGTTGAGCAGCACGGGGTGCTCGTTGATGACCTCTTCGAGGACATCCCACACCTGCGGGCGCTGACGCTCGACCATGCGCTTCGCGGACTTGATGTTCTGCGCGTGGTTCAGGTCGACCAGACGCTTCATGACGAACGGCTTGAACAGCTCGAGCGCCATCAGCTTCGGCAGACCACACTGGTGCAGCTTGAGCTGCGGACCGACGACGATGACCGAACGGCCGGAGTAGTCGACGCGCTTACCGAGCAGGTTCTGGCGGAAGCGGCCCTGCTTGCCCTTGAGCAGATCGGACAGCGACTTCAGCGGACGGTTGCCCGGACCCGTGACGGGCCGGCCACGACGGCCGTTGTCGAACAGCGCGTCCACGGACTCCTGCAGCATCCGCTTCTCGTTGTTGACGATGATCTCGGGGGCACCGAGGTCGATCAGTCGCTTGAGGCGGTTGTTGCGGTTGATGACGCGGCGGTACAGGTCGTTCAGGTCGGACGTCGCGAAACGGCCACCGTCGAGCTGAACCATCGGACGCAGCTCCGGCGGGATAACCGGGACAGCGTCGAGCACCATGCCCATGGGCGAGTTGCCGGACATCTGGAACGCCGCGACGACCTTGAGTCGCTTGAGCGCACGCAGCTTCTTCTGGCCCTTGCCGCTGCGGATGGTCTCGCGCAGAGACTCCGCCTCGGCCTGGATGTCGAAGTTGCGCATCAGGATCTGGATGGACTCTGCGCCCATCGCGCCCGTGAAGTACTCGCCGTAGCGGTCGACCAGCTCGCGATACAGGCCCTCGTCCACGATGAGCTGCTTGACGCTCAGCTTGGTGAACGTGGTCCAGATCTCGTCGAGGCGGTCCAGCTCGCGCTGCGCGCGGTCACGGAGCTGACGCATCTCGCGCTCGCCGCCGTCCTTGACCTTGCGGCGCACGTCGGACTTGGCACCCTCGGCCTCGAGCTCGGCGATGTCGGCCTCGAGCTTCTGCGCGCGGGCCTCCAGGTCGGCGTCCCGCTGGTCGGCGACGGTCTTCTTCTCGACCTCCATCTCGGCCTCGAGCGTGGAGAGCTCGTTGTGACGCAGCTCCTCGTCGACACCGACGATGACGTAGGCAGCGAAGTAGATGATCTTCTCGAGATCCTTCGGAGCCAGGTCCAGCAGGTAACCGAGACGGCTCGGAACACCCTTGAAGTACCAGATGTGGGTCACCGGAGCGGCAAGCTCGATGTGGCCCATGCGCTCACGGCGCACCTTCGCGCGGGTCACCTCGACGCCGCAGCGCTCGCAGATGATGCCCTTGAAGCGGACACGCTTGTACTTACCGCAGTAGCACTCCCAGTCCCGGGTGGGGCCGAAGATCTTCTCGCAGAAGAGGCCGTCCTTCTCAGGCTTGAGCGTGCGGTAGTTGATGGTCTCCGGCTTCTTGACCTCGCCGTAGGACCAGTTGCGGATGTCCTCCGCGGTCGCCAGACCGATGCGGAGTTCATCGAAGAAGTTGACGTCGAGCACGTAACTTCCTTTCCCCAGAGGGATTGTGGATCAGCGGGTGAGATCCGCTTTTCCTGACTGCCAATTCAAATGTGCTCTAGCGCCCCCGGGCCGTGCTCACACACGGCCCGGGGACCGAAAACTAGTTCGCGAGATCGTCCACGGTCGCGGCCTCGTTCCGGGACAGGTTGATGCCCAGGTTCGCGGCGGCACGCTCGAGGTCCTCGTCGTCGCCGTCGGCCATCGCGATGGCTGCGCCGTCCGAGGACAGCACCTCCACGTTGAGGCACAGCGACTGGAGCTCCTTGAGGAGCACCTTGAAGGACTCGGGGATGCCCGGCTCGGGGATGTTCTCGCCCTTGACGATGGCCTCGTACACCTTCACGCGGCCGACAACGTCGTCCGACTTGATGGTGAGCAGCTCCTGCAGGGTGTAGGCGGCGCCGTACGCCTGCATCGCCCAGCACTCCATTTCACCGAAGCGCTGGCCACCGAACTGGGCCTTACCGCCGAGCGGCTGCTGGGTGATCATCGAGTACGGACCGGTCGAACGCGCGTGGATCTTGTCGTCGACCAGGTGGTGCAGCTTGATGATGTACATGTAGCCGACCGACACCGGGTACGGGAACGGCTCGCCGGAGCGACCGTCGAACAGCGTCGCCTTGCCGTCCGACCCGACCATCTGCTCACCGTCACGGTTGGGCAGCGTGGCACCGAGCAGACCGGTGAGCTCGTCCTCCTTGGCACCGTCGAACACCGGGGTGGCGATGTTCGAGTCGGCCGGTGCGGACAGCATCTCCTCCGGCAGGTTCTCGGCCCAGTCGGGGCGAGAGCCGTCGGCGGCGATCTGCACGTTCCAGCCGGTCTTGCCGATCCAGCCGAGGTGCGTCTCGAGCACCTGACCGATGTTCATACGACGCGGAACACCGTGGGTGTTCAGGATGATGTCGACCGGGGTGCCGTCGGGCAGGAACGGCATGTCCTCCTGCGGGAGGATCTTGCCGATGACGCCCTTGTTGCCGTGGCGGCCGGCGAGCTTGTCGCCGTCCTGGATCTTGCGCTTCTGAGCCACGTACACGCGGACCAGCTCGTTGACGCCCGGAGGTAGATCGTCGTCGTCCTCGCGCGAGAACACGCGGATGCCGATGACCTTGCCGGACTCACCGTGGGGAACCTTGAGGGACGTGTCGCGAACCTCGCGGGCCTTCTCACCGAAGATCGCGCGCAGCAGGCGCTCCTCCGGGGTCAGCTCGGTCTCGCCCTTCGGGGTGACCTTGCCGACCAGGATGTCGCCGTCACGGACCTCGGCACCGATGCGGACGATGCCGCGCTCGTCGAGATCGGCGAGGACCTCGTCGGAGACGTTCGGGATGTCCCGGGTGATCTCCTCGGCACCGAGCTTGGTGTCGCGGGCATCGATCTCGTGCTCCTCGATGTGGATCGAGGTGAGCACGTCCTCCTCCACGAGGCGCTGCGACAGGATGATCGCGTCCTCGTAGTTGTGGCCCTCCCACGGCATGATCGCCACGAGCAGGTTCTTGCCGAGCGCCATCTCACCGTTCTCGGTGCAGGGGCCGTCGGCCAGGACCTGACCGGTCTCGACCCGCTGGCCCTCGTCCACGATCGGACGCTGGTTGGCGCACGTGCCCTGGTTGGAGCGCGCGAACTTGCGCAGACGGTAGGTCTTGCGGCTGCCGTCGTCGGCCATCACGGTGACGTAGTCGGAGGAGACCTCCTCGACCACACCGGCCTTCTCGGTGACGATGACGTCGCCCGCGTCGACCGCGGCACGCAGCTCCATGCCGGTACCGACCAGCGGGGACTCGCTGCGGACCAGCGGCACGGCCTGACGCTGCATGTTCGCGCCCATGAGGGCACGGTTGGCGTCGTCGTGCTCGAGGAACGGAATCATCGCGGTCGCGACGGAAACCATCTGACGCGGCGAGACGTCCATGTAGTCGACGTCCGACGAGGACACGTACTCGACCTCGCCACCCTTACGGCGGACGAGGACGCGGTCCTCGGTGAAGTGTCCGGCCGAGTTGACGGGCGAGTTGGCCTGCGCCACGACGTGGCGGTCCTCCTCGTCCGCGGTCAGGTAGTCGACCTGGTCGGTGACCTGGCCGTCGACGACCTTGCGGTACGGGGTCTCGATGAAGCCGAACGGGTTGACCCGCGCGTACACCGACAGCGAACCGATCAGACCGATGTTCGGACCCTCAGGGGTCTCGATCGGGCACATGCGGCCGTAGTGCGACGGGTGGACGTCTCGCACCTCGAGGCCGGCGCGCTCACGGGACAGACCACCGGGGCCCAGCGCCGACAGACGACGCTTGTGGGTCAGGCCCGACAGCGGGTTGTTCTGGTCCATGAACTGCGACAGCTGGGAGGTTCCGAAGAACTCCTTGATCGCGGCGACGACCGGGCGGATGTTGATCAGGGTCTGCGGCGTGATCGCCTCGACGTCCTGAGTCGTCATGCGCTCGCGGACGACGCGCTCCATGCGGGACAGGCCCACGCGGATCTGGTTCTGGATGAGCTCGCCCACGGTACGCAGACGACGGTTGCCGAAGTGGTCGATGTCGTCGACCTCGACGGGAACCTCGACGCCGCCGGGGGCGGTCATCGTGGTGTCACCGGCGTGCAGGCGCACCAGGTACTCGATCGTGGCGACGATGTCTTCCTCGGTGAGGGTCGACGCCTCGACGGGCAGGCCGGTGTTCAGGCCCAGCTTCTTGTTGATCTTGTAACGGCCCACGCGAGCGAGGTCGTAGCGCTTGTCCTTGAAGAACAGGTTCTCCAGGAGGGTCTGCGCGCTCTCCTTCGTCGGCGGCTCGCCCGGACGCAGCTTGCGGTAGATGTCGAGCAGCGCCTCGTCGGTGCCGGCGGTGTTGTCCTTCTCGAGCGTCGCCATGAGGATCTCGGAGAAACCGAAACGCTCGGTGATCTGCTCGGTGGTCCAACCCAGTGCCTTCAGCAGCACGGTGACCGGCTGACGGCGCTTGCGGTCGATACGGACACCGACGGTGTCGCGCTTGTCGACGTCGAACTCGAGCCAGGCACCACGGCCCGGGATGACCTTGACGCTGTGCAGGGTCTTCTCGGTGCTCTTGTCGATGGTGTCGTCGAAGTAGACGCCCGGCGAGCGGACCAGCTGCGACACGACGACACGCTCGGTGCCGTTGATGATGAACGTGCCCTTGTCGGTCATCATCGGGAAATCACCCATGAAGACCGTCTGGCTCTTGATCTCACCGGTGTTGTTGTTGATGAACTCCGCGGTGACGAACAGCGGCGCCGCGTAGGTCATGTCCTTGTCTTTGCACTCGTCGACCGAGGCCTTGACCTCGTCGAAGCGCGGGTCCGAGAAGGACAGGGACATGGACCCCGAGAAGTCCTCGATGGGCGAGAGCTCGGCCAGAATTTCTTCGAGGCCACCCGTGACTGCACCGTCGCCGCGAGCGGCTGCGCGCTCACGCCAGCCCTGCGAGCCGATCAACCATTCGAACGAATCGGTCTGTAGATCGAGGAGCCCTGGGACTTCGAGGGGCTCGCGAATTTTCGCGAACGAGACCCTCTTCGGGGCTCCGGGGATTCCGGCAACTGCCTTGGTCTGGCTAGAGACTGCCAAGATGCGTCCTTCCAGCACCTCACGCGGGCCGCTCTTGCTGGTGCGACCGCCGCTGTATCTGCTTCTTCATGTGGGGCGAATTCGCTGGTTACAACCCGAACGAAACCTCGCCACAGGAGCAGGAAGTGGAACACTTCGCCACAGTGAGGATGAGAGGTGGACAGGAGGCAGCCAGCGCAACGTCCAAAAGTACACCCAAACTCAGTAGATGTCGAGCCGGGCAGCAGAAAGGACACCCGTCGCGGGCGCCGCACGCGTGATACCGCGTGAATGTTCACGCATAGAGTGACGCGTGATCATCGCCGCGTCAAGCCCAGATCTCGGCGTTTCGATCTCCGACTGCGGGGAGCGCCCGCGGAGTCACGAGTTCTCGACACCGGACAGCAGCCACTGACCGTCTACCTTCTCCATCCTCAGAATCACCGGCCCGGATGTGCTGCCCGCCGCCACGCCGTTGTTCTCGACGCTCACGATCAAGTTGGCCAGCACCTCGGCCCGATTCTCGTCGAGAAGCATGACTCCCACGTTCGTGACCTGCGCTGCTGTGTCCGACCGAGCCTGCTTGACGATGTCGATCGTCGTGCCGATTGTCCGATCGAACTCTGCCTTCATCCCGTCCGTCATCACTGCGCGCGCCGTGTCGGGGAACTGGTCGATCGAATCAGCACTATAGACGGTCACGGCCGTCAGCGCCTTCTCCGCCGCGGCCGCGACCTCCGACGTCGCGCCGACGTCGAGGAACGCGCGATTGGACGTTCCGCCGTCGCGGGTCATCATCGCGGCGACGCCCGCGAACGCCGCCAGCACCGCCGCCGCGACACCCATGATCACGACCGAGCGCCAGCGCAGCCGGTCCGTCCACCGACGCCCACCGGCGTCGGATGCACCGCCCGTCTCGGGCTCGGGACCGTCCTCCTCGGGTTCGCTACCGGCAGGCCCGGAAGACGCGGACGACGCGGGCGCGGGTGCTTCGACAGCAGATTCCTCGAGAGCAGGCTCGGCAGGCTCCTTCACGAGCAACACGCTCGCATCCGGTTCCTTCACCGCATCCTCGATCGGGGCCGCCGGGGACGCCGGCCGGGGCGCCGAACTGCCCGCGACCTTGGGACGACGCGCGGCCGACGGGGACACCTTCGGATTACGACGAATGGGAGGCACTGATGGAACTCCTTCCAGCGACCGAACGAGAAACGTCGGCACGGCTGCTGAGACGGTCTACTGTCCGCCGCTCTGCGGATCGGTCGCCTGATCTTCCTGCGTGGGCGCCGGTGCGGGCGCGGGCGCGGCCGGGCGCGGCGTCCCCGGATCGATCACCACGGGCTCACCGAGGTTGCCGGCGTCGGACGCCTTCCAGGTGTCGCCGTCGCGCACGAGACTCATCCGCATCGTGATCTGCCGCTTCACCGGCGTCTCGAGATTCGGCATCGCGGTCGAGGTCTCGACGACGAGCATCGCGTCCGCCGTGCCGTCGTCCACATTGAGCGACGTCAGGGCGGCCCGCAGGACCCGCCCCTCACTCTTGGCCCCCGACGCGGCGGCGGCCGTGCTCATGTCCTCCCGCGTCTTCGCGAGATCGTCCATGAGCGACCCGGTGATCGACGACTCGAGGTCGGCGAACGACTTCTCCATGTCGGCGGCGTCGTACGAGTTGAGGTTGACCGCCGCCTGCCGGGCATCGGACAGGGCCGTGTCGCGCTCATCGGCGGTCGACCTGCCGGACGCGGCCTTCGCCCACCCGATTCCGAAGAAGATCGCTGCTGCCAGCGCGCCGACGAGGAGCACGCACACCACCACAGTGGCAGCGACGAGCGTGTTGTTCTTCGTGGGCGCGGTCGTGGTCTCCGTCACACGGCAACCTTACTCTTGGGTAACGAATGCTTGCCCGAGGCTACCGCGCCGGCACGACGCCCATGAGGGTCGCGATCTGCGTGGCGATCGGGTTCAGATTCAGCTTGTCGGGGTCGACCTTAGGCGTGCTGTCCCACGGCTGCGGGGTCTGCGGGTCGGCGTAGATGATGCGTTCGGCGCTGCGGACACCCGTCGGATTGCCCTGTTCGACGGCGCATCGCGCGTTCGCGTTGAACGGGAAGTTGTCGACGGTGTCGTCGAAGTTCGGGTTCTGCGCGCGCATCTGCGCGAGGATCTCCTGCGTGCCCTCGTAGCCCTGGGTGCACGGCACCGGATTGTTGGTCTCGAGGACCAGACCGAAGTGGATCGTGCCGTCGCCCGGTGCCACCGCCGACGCACCCGCCGACAGCGCCGGCAGGAACTGGAAGAAGGGCTGCAGCGCGATGAACGTCGGCGAGACCGTCGTGAGGGTCGTCGAGAGGTTCGTGAGGTTCGCGGTCAGGGCGTCGCCACTGTTCGCGACGAGCTTCCCGACCGTGTCCGTCGCGTCCGTGCCGGTGCCGATGAGCCGTCGCATGTCGGGATCGCTCGACTTCAGCTGGGCGGCGATCTGTTCGAGGCCGTCACTGAAGGCTCGGATCGAACTCGCCTGCTCCGCCTGCGTGTCGAGCACCGTCCGGCCGTCGCTGATGAATGTCAACGTCTGCGGCAGCGCCTCGGTCGCGGTCTCGGTGAACCGGCCGAGCGAGTCGACCAGCACCTGCAGGTCGCCGCCCTTCCCGCTGAACGCGTTCCCCAGTTCGACGACGGCCGTGTGCAGCGAGTCGGTGGGCACCGAACGGGCCAACCGGTCCACACTGCCGATCAGGTCCTCGACCGGGATGGGCGTCGCCGTGTTGGGCTCGAGGATCTTCGAGCCGTCGGTGAGGAACGGGCCCTCGTCGGTGTCGGGCTGCAGATCCACGTACTGCTCGCCGATCGCCGACCGATTCGCGACGACAGCCTTCGCCGATGCCGGGATCTTCGGGGCCGCGTTGTCGATCATCAGCGCGACGGACACGCCCTTCTCGGTCAGCGTGAGGTCCCCGACCCGGCCGACCGGCACACCGCGGTAGGTCACCTCGGCGTTGGTGAAGATGCCACCGGAGTGCGCGAGTTCCGCGTCCACCTGGTACTCACCGAAGCCCAGCAGCGTGTCGAGCCGCACGTACTTGGCGCCGACGTAACCGATACCGAGCACGGCGACGACGATGAACGCCACCAACTGCCACCTGGCCAGACGCGAGACCATTACTCACCCACCCCCAGCTGCTTCAGGAACGCATCGAACGGATTGACCGGAGCATTCGCCGGCGCCGACACCGCGGGGACCGGCGCGGGGACCGGATTCGGCACGATCGGCGGCAACGGCACGATCGACACCGTCGGCCATCCCGGGCGCGGCCCGTTGCCGTTGTAGTACGGGTTGCTCGGATCGACGGGAACCGGCGGGCCGTACTGGGGCGGGTAGTAGACGGGGTCCGGCTTCCCGACACCGAGGTTCGACAAGGTGTCACCGATCTGCAGATCGATCGACAGGAACACGTTGGCCTGGCCGCCGTGGATCGACGGGATGATCGTGTCCGGGAAGGGGAACGTCGGGACGAGCGGCGCCGACGTGATGATGTCGGGGGCCGCCTCACCCAGCTGCTGCAACGTGGGACGCAGCGCGCGCAGGTCCGTGATCAGGTCGTCCTTGGAACGGTTGATGACGTCCGCGCCGACCTGACCGAGCCGGTCGACCTGGCCGAGCATGTCCACCAGTTGCGGACGCTGCTCGGCGAGGATCTCGACACCCTGCGGCAGCTCGTCGAGGATCTTCTCGAGCTTCGTCGTCTGATCCCCGACCCGCGCGCTGAGGGTGTCGAGGCCGTCGAGCGCGGTCGTGATCGAGTCGCGCTGCTCCTCGAGACCGGCGATCAACGTGTTCGCCTGCTCCAGGAGTCCCCGAACCTTCGTCTCGCGGCCGTCGAGCGCCTTCTCCATCTCCGAGATGATGGGCTGCAACTGCGCGACGCCGCCACCGTTGAGCAGCAGCGACATGGCACCGAGCACCTGCTCGATGTCGGTGGCGTGGCGGGTGCGGTCCACCGGGATCGTGGCGCCGCTCGCCAGCCGCTCCGGCGACGGATTCTGCGTCGGGGCCGAGATCGCAATGAATTTCTCGCCCAACAGATTCGACTGCTGAACCTCGGCGACCGCATTGGCCGGCAGATTCACCGAGCTGTTCACGAGGGTGTCCACCTGCGCGGTCCAGCCGTCCGACGCCACCTCGATGTTCTCGACGCGTCCGACCGGGACGCCGTCGACCTTCACGGTCGACTGCGGCACCAGATCGAGGACGTCGTCGAACTCGATCTTCAGTCGCATCGGGTCGCTGCCGATGTCGGCGCCACCGGGCAACGGGATCGAGTAGATACCGCCCGAACCGCATGCACTCACCGTCAGCGCGACGACACACGCTCCTGCAGCCACCGCCGCGGCCCTCATCCGCCCGATTCTCACGGCGTGCCCCCCTGCAGTTGCGTTCCGCCACCCAGCCGCGGCGACGGCGTGCCCGGAACCGTCCCGGGAGCCGCGCCACGCTGCAGATTGTCGCCGCTGAGGATGCCGAGCGGCAGGTTCAGCGTCGGTGTCTTTACGCCGGCGGTCATCTGATCGGTGATGGCCTTGCAGTTGTCGATCAGCGGCTTCATCTGCCGGCCGAGCGCCTCGAACTCCGGGTCCCCGGGCTTGAGCTTGGCGACGTCGATGAGCTTGCAGCCCAGGCCGAACGGGTCCTGCAGGTCCGGCAGGTCCACGCGCATCTGCAGCGTGCCCGACTCCGCGTCGTGCGTGTTGACCAGGTTGCTGATGGCGAGCGGAATCGTCACCAGCGCCTCCGCGAGCGAATCGCGCTGGTCGGCGACGGTCTGGGTGACCGTGGTCAGGCCCTCGATGTTGCCCTGCAGCAGTTCCCGGTTGTTCTCGACGAACCGCGCGACGTCGCCGAGCGCGAGCGAGACCTGATTGAGCGCCAGGCCCAGGTTCTCCTTCTCCCCCGCCAGGAAGCCGCTGAAGTCCGCGAGCTGGGTGTTGAATTGGCGCACCTGCGCGTCGTTGGCGGCGAGGGCACTGACGAACACCTGCAGGTTCTTGACGGTGTCGAAGATGTCGGCACGCGAGTCGGACAACGTGCGTGCCGCCGCCGACAGCTGCGTGAACGTGTTGCCGAGCGCGTCACCGTTGCCGTCGAGGTTCGCGGCAGCGGTGTCCACGAGGTTCGACAGCGCGCCGTCCTTGTTGGCGCCGTTCGGTCCCAGCGCCTCCGACAGTTCGGTCACGCTCGCGTACAGCTCGTCGACCTCGACCGGCGTGGTCGTCCGGTCACGCTCGATCGTCGCGTCGCGGGCCAGCTTCTCGCCGCCCGTGTAGGCGGGGGTCAGCTGGATGTACCGGTCGGAGACCACCGACGGCGTCACCTGGGCGGCCTTCACATCGGCCGGGATGTCGACCCCGCGGTCGACAGTCACGACCACCTGCACCTGCTCGCCCTGCGGCACCACCGAGTCGACCGAGCCGACCTTCACTCCGAGGACCCGGACGTCGGAGCCCTCGTAGATGCCGACGGACTTGTCGAAGTACGCGGTGATCCTGGTGGTGCCGGCGTTCTGGAACAGCCACCACAGGGCACCGACCGCGACGACGGCGACCGCCGCGATCAGCGCCACCGGGATCCACTTGCGGGTCCGAGCCCGCGCCTCACTCATCTCAGTTGCCCCCCAGGGTGCGCAGCGGCTCACGGTATCCGGGGATGTCCGGCAGGCCCGGCGGGGTCAGGTTGGTCACGACCGAGTCGAACCATCGTCCGTTGCCGAGCACGTTCGCGTAGATCCGGTAGAACGGCGCCGCCAGTTCGAGCGCCTTGCTCACGTTCTGCTGGTTCTGGTTGAGGATGTCGATCGCACCCTGCAACTGCGTGAGCGCCGGGGTGATCTGAGCCTCGTTGTCGGCAACCAGACCGGTGAGTTCCCGCGACAGCGTCTGGGTGCTGGTGAGCAGCCGACCGATCGCCTGCTGGCGGGTGTTGAGCTCGGCGAGCAGCGTGCCACCGTTCGCGAGCACCTTCTCGAACTCCTGATTGCGGTCCGCGAGGATCTGCGACGTCTGCTTCGTCGCCTCGAACAGCTGCTTGAGCTCCTGGTCGCGCTTCGCGACGGTCTCCGACAGCCGCGTCACGCCGTCGAGCGAGCCGCGGATCTCGTCGGGCGTGCCCGCGAACGACTGCGACAGCACCTCGAAACTCGACGCCAGCTGCGTCGTGTCGATCTCGGCGAGCGTCGTCGCGGCGTCGCCGAACGCATCGATCACGTCGTACGGCGACGTGGTGCGCTCGAGCGGGATCCGCACACGCGGATCGGCGACCTCGGTGCCCCGCGGGTCGAGCGCGAGATACTTCTGGCCGAGGATCGTCTTGATCTGGATCGACGCGGTGGTCTGGTCGCCGATCCAGGCGTCCTTCGTCTGGAACGACACGAGCACGCGGTCACCGTCGAGTTCGACGCTCGACACCTTGCCGACCTTCACACCCGCGACCCGCACCTCGTTGCCGGGCTTGAGCCCGGCCGCCTCGGAGAACTCCGCGGTGTACCGGTTCGCGGCCCCGATGATCGGCAGGCTGTCGAGGAAGAACGCCGACATGGTCGCGAGCAGGATGACGACGATGCCCAGGGCACCGGTGACCGCCGGATTGCGCTTCCTGGTCTCGTAGCTCGTCACTGGCCACCGTCCGCGTAGCACCGGGGAGCCGCGTTGGTGTAGATCGGCTGGTTGATCGTCGGCAGGTTCGACGGGATGTTCAGCTGGGGAGCTGTACCGGGACCGGCGACGACGTCGATGCCACACAGATAGAACTGGAACCACGAACCGTAGCTGCCGGCTCGACCGAGCTTCTCCATCTTGATCGGCAGGTTCGTGAGCACCTTGTTCACGTCGTCGGATCTCTCGTTGATGTGCCCGGCGAGCGTGTTGAGGCCCGCGATCGAGCCCTGGATCGACGGTCGGGTGGGCACCAGCAGGTCGGAGGTTGCGCTGGTCAGGTCCGCCAGCGACTGCACCGACTGTCCGATCACGCCGCGGTCCGCGGACAGCCCGCTCACCAGACGCTCAGTGTTGACGATCAACTGATCGACCTGTTCGTCCCGCTTGTTGACGGTGTCGAGCACGACATTGAGGTTGGTGATCAGGTCGCCGATCACCTTGTCCTTGTCCGCGATCGTGTTCGTCAACGACGCGGTGTTCGCCACTAGCTCCTCGATGGTGCCGCCCTCCCCCTGGAACACCTGGATGATCTGGTACGACAGCTTGTTGACGTCATCGGCGCTGAGCGTCTGGAACAGCGGCCGGAACCCGTTGAACAGCGTCGTCAGGTTCACTGCGGGCTTGGTGCGATCGAGTGGGATCGTGTCCCCGGCCGTCATCTTGTAGCCCTGCTGTCCGGTCCCCTGTTCGAGCGCGATGTAGCGCTGTCCGACCAGGTTCCGGAACCGGATGGTCGCGGTCGTGCTCGCGGGCAACCAGTCACGGTCCGTCACCGCGAACTCGACCTGCGCCTCACGGTCGTCGACGATCTCGATCTTGGTCACCTGGCCGACCCGGACGCCGGCGATGCGGACCTCGTCGCCCTTGTTGAGCGACGTGACATCGGTGAACCGCGCGCTGAACTTGGTTCCCCCGCTGGAACTGGTGTTCGCGATGGTCAGCGCGAGCACGCCGGTCGCGAGAATCGTCACGAGCGCGAAGATCACGAGCTTGGTGAGCGGGGCAGCCACCCCTCGCAGCTGTCGCTTCACTTGATGCTCACCTCTTTTCCACGGAGCGCGGGGGCACCGATCATGGTCGTCCAGGACGGCACGTCCTCCGGCGCGATGCCGGCGGCCTCGCCGTACACGACGGCCAACGTCTGGCGTTCGAGCGGTGACCCGGCGAACGTGGCCGGAGCGGTCGTCGCGGGCAGCACCGAGAACTGCGGAACCGCCACATCGGGAAGGTTCTGGTCACCCGCGTTGCGGGTCGGCACCTGGTACGAGCCGTCGTGGATCGAACCACCGGGGTACTGCCCGATGTCGGTGCCCAGCGGCGGCGCCTCGTAGCAGCGCGGACCGCGGGTATCGATCAGGCGCGGCTCGTCCTGGTTGGGCAGGTACCGGCCACGGGGATTGACGAGCTCGATCGTGGCGCGGGCACCCGGGTTGGGCGAGTGCTCGCCGGTGATCGCACCGGAGCGCGCCATCACGTCGGCAAAGTTCGCGAACGTGCAGCCGAAGGTCCCCGAGAACCTCGCCAGGATCTCCAGCGCCTCCCGCGAGTCGCCGGCGATGGAGATCAGCGAATCCCGGTTGGTCGTCAACAGGTCCGCGGTGCTCGATCCCGTCGCCGTCACCGACGCCATCAACGCATCGATGGAGCTGCGTTCCTGCACCACCGTGGCGTTCGTGGTGCGCAGGTTGTCGAGCGCGTCGATCAGCTGCGGCGCCGCATCCGAGTAGGTCTGGGTGAACGTCGCGAAGCTCTGCAGTCCGGCGGTCAGGTCCGGCATCCGGGTGTTGACGCCGGCGAAGATCGTGTCGAGCTGGTCGAGCGTGACCCCGAGCTGTTCGCCGCGGCCGTCCAGCGCCTGCGACAGCGCACCGAGGGTCGAGGCCAGGCTCTCCGGCGGGATGGCCTGCAGCAGCGGCAGCAGACCGTCGAGCATCTTGCCGAGCTCGACGGCGTTGCCGCTCTTGTCCTGGTAGATGGTCTCGCCGGCCGCGATCGAGTCGGGACTCGGGTTCTCCGGGATGACGAGGTCGACGTACCGCTCGCCGAACAGCGTCTTGGGCAGCAGACGAGCGGTGGTGTTGGACGGGATCAGCTCGGCCTTGTCCGGGTCGATCGCCATCACCGAGGTGACCTTGCCGTTCTCGGTCGACGCGCCACGCACCTCACCGACGATCAGACCGCGCACCTTGACATCGGCGTTGCGCGGGAGCGCGTTGCCGACGGTGTCGGTGACCAGGTCGACCTTGACGACGGGTGTGAAGGTCTTGTTGTAGCTGGCGATGGTCCCGCCGACGAACAGAGCCAGGACCAGGAAGAAGGCAACTCCCAGGACCCTGCGGCGCAGCTTCGACGTGCTCTCGATCATCCGGCCACCCTCACCGTGGTCGTCGTGCCCCAGATGGCGAGGCTCAGGAAGAAGTCCAGGACGGCGATGGTGACGATGGCGGTACGCACCGCGTGGCCGACCGCGACACCGACGCCGGCCGGGCCGCCGCGGGCATGGAAGCCGTAGTAGCAGTGGATGAGGATCAGGACGAACGCGAACACGAGCACCTTGCCGAAGGACCACAGAACGTCCTCGGGAGGCAGGAACAGATTGAAGTAGTGGTCGTACGAGCCGGACGACTGCCCGTTGAACACGGTCGAGACCACCCGCGAAGCCAGGTAGGCGGCGAGCAGGCCGACGATGTACAGCGGAATCACCGCGATGAAGCCGGCGATCATCCGGGTGGTGACGAGGAAAGGCACACTGGGCACGGCCATCACCTCGAGCGCATCGATCTCCTCCGAGATGCGCATCGCGCCGAGCTGCGCGGTGAAACCACAGCCGACCGTGGCCGACAGTGCCAGCGCCGCGACGATCGGCGCGATCTCACGGGTGTTGACATACGCCGACAGGAAGCCGGTCAGCACCGAGCTGCCGATCTGGTCGAGCGCGGCGAACCCCTGCAGGCCGACGACGACGCCGGTGAAGCCCGACATCATCACGATCACGCCGATGGTGCCGCCGATCACCGCGAGCGCGCCGCTGCCGAACGTGACCTCGGCCAGCAGCCGCAGCATCTCCTTGCGGTAGCGACGCAACGTCCGCGGCGTCCACGCAATGGCCCGTGAATAGAACGACATCTGCTCGCCGGCGTTGTCGAGCACGTCGAGCGGTTTGCGCGCCCAGCGGCGCGCACGAATCAGCGCGTAGTCGCCGCGTCCCCTCGCGATCGTCATCCGGTCATGCCCCCTTCGCCGGAACAATCTGCAGGTACACCATCGTCAGAATCAGGTTCGCGAAGAACAGGACCAGGAAGGTGATGACGACCGCCTGGTTCACCGCCTCGCCGACGCCCTTGGGGCCGCCCTTCGGCGTCAGTCCCTTGTAGGCGGCGATCACGCCGGCGATGACGCCGAAGATGGCCGCCTTGACCTCCGCGATATAGAGGTCGGGAAGCTGGGCCAGCGCCGAGAACGACGCCAGGTACGCGCCCGGAGTGCCACCTTGGAGGATGACGTTGAAGAAGTAGCCGCCGGCGATACCGACGACGGACACGAGCCCGTTGAGGAGCACCGCGACCAGGACCATCGCGAGAACGCGTGGCACGACGAGTCGCTGGACGGGATTGATGCCGAGCACTTCCATCGCGTCGATCTCCTCACGGATGGTCCGTGAACCGAGATCGGCGGTGACGGCGGAACCGGCGGCACCCGCGATCAGCAGTGCGGTCACGATCGGACTGCCCTGCTGGATGACCGCGAGCACACTGGCGGCACCCGTGAACGCTTCGGCTCCGAGCTGTTTGATGAGCGAGCCCGTCTGGAGAGACACGACGGCACCGAACGGGATGGCGACCAACGCGGTCGGCAGGATCGTCACACTGGCGATGAACCAGGCCTGTTCGATGAATTCCTTGAACTGGAACGGCCGCTTGAACGTGTTGCGAACCACGTCGACGAACAGCTGGACGATGTTGCCGGCCTGCGTCAGTGCCCCGGTGACCGGCTTCATCATCGAAGTTCGGGTGCCCCCCATCCGCCGCTCCCCTATCCGCGCTCGTACGTGGTCTGTCCCAGACCTCCGTCGTCGTACGCGGGAATCACCTGGGTAGCGGCGTCATCTTCCATGCTGGCAATGATGCTCTGCTGCGCCTCGGCCGGCAGGGTATGGAGGATCTCGCGGACGCGGGCCTGACGGCGTGCAACGGCCTGGCGGAAGGGCAGACCCGGCGTGGCCTGCATCTGCGGCACGACACCGTAGACGTCGTCGGTGCCGCCGTGGTGGTGGCCGGCGTCGACGAGCGCCTGCTCGTGCGCCATCTGCGCGTCGTCCTTCTCCTCCGACATGCCGATCGGACCGATCTTGCTGCCGTTGAGGAACTGGTGGACCACGGGCTCGTCACTGGTGAGCAGCACCTCGCGGGGACCGAACATCACGAGCTGCTTGCGGAAGAGCATGCCCAGGTTGTCCGGGACCGTGCGGGCCAGGTTGATGTTGTGCGTCACGATCAGAATCGTGGCGTCGATCTGTGCGTTGATGTCGATCAGCAGCTGGCTGAGGTAGGTGGTGCGGACGGGGTCCAGGCCCGAGTCCGGCTCGTCGACGAGGATGATCTGCGGATCGAGCACGAGCGCGCGGGCGAGGCCGGCACGCTTGCGCATACCGCCGGAGATCTCGCCCGGCAGCTTTCCCTCGGCACCGACGAGTCCGTTGAGCTCGAGCTTCTCCATGACGATCTTGCGGATCTCGGACTCGGACTTCTTGGTGTGCTCGCGCAGCGGGAACGCGACGTTGTCGTACAGGTTCATCGACCCGAACAGCGCGCCGTCCTGGAAGAGGACACCGAACAGCTTGCGGATCTCGTAGAGCTCACGCGACGAGCACTGGAGGATGTCGGTCCCGTCGATGACGATCGAGCCCTCTTCGGGCCGCAGCAGACCGATCAGCGACTTCAGGAACACGGACTTACCGGTGCCGGAAGGCCCGAGCAGTGCGCTCACCTCTCCGGCCGGCAGCGTGAGACTCACGTCCTGCCAAATCTTCTGTGAGCCGAACGACTTCGTGAGTCCCTCGACCGCTACCTCGACTCCCACCATTACCTCCTGCGTCAAGCATGTCCCCCCACCGTGGGCCCACTGTGGGTTGCGTCACTCTATCGCATCGAAGTGTTATACGTTACGGCGAATCCTACTAACGAGTAAGTAAGGTCCACAACCCGGCGATTGCGAATTCTCCGGCATCGGGCGAAGCAACGAAAGAGGGCCGCCCCGAAACGGGGCGACCCTCTTTCTGGATGCTTCGTCAGGAAGCAGCGCTGACAGCCGTCTTACTTGACGGTGATCTTCGCGCCGGCAGCCTCGAGCTTCTCCTTGGCGGCGTCGGCCGCGTCCTTGGCAACCTTCTCCAGGATCGCCTTCGGAGCGCCCTCGACGAGGTCCTTGGCTTCCTTCAGGCCCAGGCCGGAGACGACCTCACGGACGACCTTGATGACCTGGATCTTCTTGTCGCCAGCCGACTCGAGGATAACGTCGAACTCGTCCTGCTCCTCGGCAGCCTCAGCGGCAGCAGCCGGAGCGCCGGCAGCGGCAACGGCGACCGGAGCAGCAGCGGTGACCTCGAAGGTCTCCTCGAACGCCTTCACGAACTCCGAGAGCTCGAGCAGGGTGAGCTCCTTGAACTGGTCCAGCAACTCTTCGGTGGTGAGCTTCGCCATGGTGGCGGTCCTTCCTCTTAAGTCCTGTGTCGCCGATCCGCGACCGGACAGGTGGTGATGGTTGTGATGCGCAGGTGCGGATCAGCTATTCGGCAGCGGCGTCGGCGGGAGCCTCAGCGGCCCCACCTTCCGCAGCCTTCTTCTCCTGCAGCGCGGCGGCCAGACGGGCCACCTGCGAAGCGGGAGCGTTGAACAGGCCAGCGGCCTTTGCCAAGTTGCCCTTCATCGCGCCGGCGAGCTTGGCCAACAGGATCTCGCGGGACTCGAGGTCCGCGATCTGGTTGACCTGATCCACGGACAGCGCAGCGCCGTCCATGTACCCGCCCTTGATGACGAGTGCCTTGTTGTCCTTCGCGAAAGCCTTCAGGGCCTTCGCAGCGTCGACCGGCTCGCCCTTGATGAATGCAATGGCGGTCGGTCCGACGAACAGGTCGTCAAGGCCCTCGACGCCCGCCTCAGCGGCGGCACGCTTGACCAGGGTGTTCTTGGCGACGGAGTAGGTGGCACCCTCTCCGAGAGCGCGTCGCAGCTGCGTCAGACTCGTAACCGACAGACCACGGTATTCCGTGATCACGGCGGCGGACGAGTCCTTGAACTGCTCGGTGATCTCCGCAACTGCGGAAACCTTCTCAGGCTTTGCCATACTTCGCCTCCTCTCGTGACAGTCGTTGTTCCACTTCGGGCCGTGACATGCAAAACGCCCCGGTGCAGGGCACACGGGGCGTACACGAGGAGATCCATCCACCCGGCCAGGCCGAGCGCAACAATCATCCCCCACCTCGTCCTCCTGCGTGGGCCGCCGGGCTATCCCGGACCTTCAACCGATTCCATTGCTGAACTCGGTGACCAACGGTCTTTGGTAGAACATGTTTCGGGGCGGAATTCGCATCGAGCACCGAACTCCAACGAGCAGCCTAACGGAGTCGCGACTCCGACACAAAACGCGGACACCCAGCAGGGTGCATTCTGTGCGCTACTTCACATTCGGTGCCGAACGTGCCGGAGCGCTCACAATTGACCGTTGCCGACAGTTACATGTAATGAGCGGCGTCGCAGTGATGTCGGTCGCCGGAGCATGTGCCGGTTCCCTCGAACAGGTGATCGCGGCACGCGCGGCGAGGGGGGGTTCGCCGCCGCCGTGTTCCCGGCGACGCTCGCACTGATCATCAACATCTTCACCGACGTCCGAGAGAAAGCGCTCGCAGTCGCGGCGTGGACGGCAATGGCCGGATTCGCCATCGCCATCGGTCCCATCTCGGGCGGATGGCTCCTCGAGCACTTCTCGTGGCGCGAGCAGCTCATCACCGCGATGAAGACCGCGGTCCTCCAGGGCGCACATGCAGCGCCCCTCGTGGCGACCGCCTCCGTCGTGCTGTGTGCGGTCGTCGTCGCGATCTTCCTGCCGTGGGCACCGGCCCGTGGCCGCTCGACCATGCTGGCCTGGCGCCGAGACCAGGAGCGAGTCGACCACTGAAACGCCGAAGGCCGGCACAGAGAATTCTCTGTGCCGGCCTTCGGTGTCGATCAGATCGCGGAAAGTCGCGACTTACTCGCCATCCTCGAGGAGGTTGCGGGTACGGTTCGGATCCACCGGGATGCCCGGTCCGGTGGTGGTCGAAACCGTGACCTTCTTGACGTAGCGGCCCTTCGCCGACGACGGCTTCGCACGCAGGATCTCGTCCAGCGCCGCACCGTAGTTCTCGACCAGCTTGGTGTCGTCGAACGACGCCTTGCCGATCACGAAGTGCAGGTTGGCCTGCTTGTCGACGCGGAAGTTGATCTTGCCGCCCTTGATGTCCGCGACAGCCTTCGCGACATCGGGGGTGACCGTGCCGGTCTTCGGGTTCGGCATCAGGCCACGCGGTCCGAGGACGCGAGCGATGCGGCCGACCTTGGCCATCTGGTCAGGGGTGGCGATCGCGGCGTCGAAGTCGGTCCAACCGCCCTGGATACGCTCGATCAGGTCCTCGGAGCCCACTGCGTCCGCACCGGCGGCCTCGGCCTCGGCGGCCTTCTCGCCAACGGCGAACACGACGACGCGGGCGGTCTTACCGGTGCCGTGCGGCAGGTTGACCGTGCCACGAACCATCTGGTCCGCCTTGCGGGGGTCGACGCCCAGACGGACGGCAACCTCGACGGTCGCGTCCATCTTGCTCGACGAGGTCTCCTTGGCCAGCTTCGCAGCCTGCAGGGGGCTGTAGAGCGTGTCCGCGTCGATCTTCTCAGCGGCGGCGAGGTACGCCTTGCTGCGCTTTGCCATTTCTTCTGTCCTTACTTCTCACCCTGGGCTCTCGACCCGGGTGAATGGTTCAGTTGTGGTTGCGGGCCTGGCCGGCCCTCCCACAGTGGAGGATCAACCCTGCAGTGTCAGTGCAGGGCATCGCTGTGCTCAGCCCTCGACGGTGATACCCATCGAACGCGCGGTGCCGGCGATGATCTTCGCGGCTGCGTCGATGTCGTTCGCGTTGAGGTCTTCCTGCTTGGTCTTCGCGATCTCGCGCACCTGATCCATGGTCACGGTGGCAACCTTGGTCTTGTGCGGCTCGCCGGAGCCCTTCTGGACACCAGCAGCCTTGAGCAGCAGCTTGGCGGCCGGCGGGGTCTTCAGCTTGAAGTCGAAGGTCCGGTCTTCATAGACGGAGATCTCGACAGGGATCACGTTGCCGCGCTGGGACTCAGTCGCCGCGTTGTAAGCCTTGCAGAACTCCATGATGTTCACGCCGTGCTGACCGAGCGCAGGACCCACGGGCGGTGCAGGGTTAGCCTGACCAGCCTGGATCTGAAGCTTGATGAGCCCGGCGAGCTTCTTCTTCTTGGGGGGCATCTTCGTTCCTTGTTTCCTACTGGGTGTGTTTCTTGCGTACTGCGTGCAAGTGTGTGGGTCCTACAGTGCCAGGCGCGAGCCTGGCACTCGGGACCGAGCTAGATCTTCGAGACCTGGTTGAAGGACAACTCCACCGGGGTCTCGCGACCGAAGATCGAGACGAGGACCTTGAGCTTCTGCTGCTCCGCGTTGACCTCGCTGATGCTGGCGGGCAGCGTCGCGAACGGGCCGTCCATGACGGTGACCGACTCGCCGACCTCGAAGTCGACCTCGATGGTCGGCTTGGCGGCGGTCTCGGCGGCCGACTCACCGGCAGCGGCAGCAGCCGCGGCAGGCTTCTTCTGGCCCTGCTGGGGCATCAGGAACTTGACGACCTCGTTGAGGGTCAGCGGCGACGGACGCGACGTGGCGCCGACGAAACCGGTCACACCGGGGGTGTTGCGGACCGCGCCCCACGACTCGTCGTTCAACTCCATGCGAACGAGGATGTAGCCGGGCAGGATCTTCCGGTTGACCTGCTTGCGCTGGCCGTTCTTGATCTCGGTGACCTCTTCGGTGGGAACTTCCACCTGGAAGATGTAGTCACCGACGTCGAGGTTCTGGACGCGGGTCTCGAGGTTGGCCTTCACCTTGTTCTCGTACCCGGCGTAGGAGTGGATGACGTACCAGTCACCGGGTGCCCGGCGGAGCGCGGCCTTCAGCTCGGCGACAGGATCGGCAGCTTCCTCAGCGACCTCCGGAGCCTGCTCCGCGATGGCACCGTCCTCGGCCTCGTCGCCAGCAACGTCGGCGTCGTCTTCGACCTCGAGCTCGGCAGACACGCCGTCTTCGTCGGATACCGCCTCGGCCGAAACACGCTCCTCGGCCATGGCCTCGTCAGAGTCGTTCTCGGGGGTGCTCACTGGAGGCACTCTTCCTCTCGTCAATCACATCGTTCGGAAACGCCGACGGGCGTTCCCGGCTAGCCGAACAACCAGGTAATGCCCTTGGCGAAACCAAGGTCGAGGACGAAGATGAACGCCACCATGAAGGCGACGAACACAAGCACCACACTGGTGTAGGTGATCATCTGCTTGCGATTGGGCCAGATGACCTTACGGAGCTCGGCAATCACTTCGCGCAGGAAGCGTCGAATCCGCTTGAAGATGTTCTCCGTCTGCGGCTTGTCGGCCTTGCGGGACTTCGCTTCCGGAGACTTCACGGAAGTAGCAGACGACACAGCCTTGGCCGCCTTGGCGGTCTTGGCCATCTGGACCGTCTTGGCCGGCTCGGTCGATTCCGAGGTTCCCGTACGGCGCGCGGAACGCTTACCGGTGGGCTTTCCTGCTGGGGCCGCACTCGTGGGGCTCTCATCAGCAGAGACCTCGCCCTCACGGGCGTGATCGGAAGGGGCCTCAGCGCGAGAGCTCGCGTCGGCTGCAGAATCGTCGACATGGCCGGAGTCCGTAGACCCGGTAGTGCCGTCGTCGCGCTTATCGCGCTCGTCGCTCACCGTCGTTCCTCTCAGTCGCTGGCCAGTCCGGGTGCAGGGGCGACAGGACTTGAACCTGCAACCTGCGGTTTTGGAGACCGCTGCTCTGCCAGTTGAGCTACGCCCCTTTGGTCGACCGATCGAACTGATCGACCTATCTGGATTCACATGACATGCGCGCCACCCCATGCGGACTAGTTACAGCCTGTAGCAACAGCCTGTGACTTCCCCGTAGGGCAGCGCGCAGCGCCTGAGTAACCCCAGAAACTCTAGTGTACTTCAATGCACCGGAACAAACCCAATCCGCCCGGCACTCAGGCCAAACGGACCGTTGCGGTGGCCCGACCGAAGATCTTACGACCCTCCGAGCGAGCCACGATCGCGACTACTGCGGTCTTGCTTTCGGCGTCCACCGACTTGATCTTGCCGGTGAACTCCACTTCGGCAGCCTTGTCGGCCGCCACATACACCGGACTCGTGAACCGAACGTTGTATTCGGTCACGGCACCCGGGTCGCCGAGCCATGACGAGACGAACCCGCCACCCAGACCCATCGTGAGCATGCCGTGCGCCACGACGTCCGGCAAGCCGGCCAGTCGGGCCACATGGTCGCTCCAGTGGATCGGGTTGGGATCGCCCGACACGCCGGCGTAGTTGACGAGATTGCCACGGGTCAACGTGACGACGCGCTCGGGCAGTTCGTCACCGACAGTGACGTCCTCGAACCTACGGAGCGACATGCATCATCACATCCTTGACCGCGTGCGCGATATTCTCGTCGACCTCACCACCGGACCGAGCGACGAGCGTGGTCCAGGTGGTCTGGACCAGTTCACCGTTCACGTCCGAGATGATGTTCTTGGTGACGATGATGTCACTGCCCGCAGCCTGGCGGAACGATTCCAGGTAGACGTCGCAGATCAATCGGTCGCCGGCCTCGAGCGGCCTGTGGAACACGAGCCGCTGGTCGGTCTGCATGATCTGGCTGAGGTCGTAACCGGTCACGACCTCGTCGAACAGCTTGCGCTGCGCAATCATGCCTACGATCGACACGAACGTGAGGGGAGCAAGAAGGCCGTCGTATCCGAGGCCCCGTGCCGCATCCTCATCGTGATGGGCGGGGTGGTCGTCGAGCACCGCACGTGCGTACTCGCGAACCTTTTCCCGGCCGATCTCGTAGAAGTCGCTCACGCGGTAGTGATGTCCGACCATCGCTGCCGCATGCGCGGCGGGGTCGAAGGTCACTTCGGCCTCTCTCACGACTGTCTCTGTCACAGCGAATCACCCATCTGCCCTGTGGACGCAATATCGTTAGGGCAGTCTGACAGTGAACCTAACGCGCGAGCGTCGACTCCGAGAAGAAACTTACTTGGACTCGCGATGCGCCTGGTGAGTTCCGCAGTTCGGGCAGAACTTCTTCAGCTCGAGGCGATCGGGATCGTTGCGGCGATTCTTCTTGGTGATGTAGTTACGGTGCTTGCACACCTCACAGGCCAAGGTGATCTTGGGCCGAACGTCAGTCGAGGAGGCCACGGGGATGCCTTCTTTCGCGTGAATCTGATCATAGATAGATCAGGGTGGATCATTCGTCTTGTGTAGCGATGGCCGGACTTGAACCGGCGACACAACGATTATGAGTCGTTTGCTCTACCAACTGAGCTACACCGCCTCGGTGTCGAGTGTCGCGCGAAGCCGGCGACACCACAATCCAGCGAGCCCCCTGACGGAATCGAACCGTCGACCTTTTCCTTACCATGGAAACGCTCTGCCGACTGAGCTAAGGGGGCGTGGCTGTCCTGCGCATCTCTGCGCGCTGAAGCCTCCAGAAGATTACACAGACCTTCGCGCCAGTGCCAAATTTGCAGGTCAGAGCGGGTAAATCGGGGGCAAGGCGCGGCATTCACGCGCTCCGGACACGAACGGACTCCCCCGCGCGCCGCACGAGGGAGTCCGGGACGAGCCGTTCGGCGTGGTCGACGACCTCGTCAAACAGGTCCGCGAACCTGCACCCGAGGGTAGTCGGCCCTGCTCACCGCCTGTCGGCCACGCTCGCGGGCAGCGCGTCGAGCAGGACGGTCTTGGCCTCCAAGTACGGCTGCAGGCCGTCGAGCCCGCCCTCACGGCCGATGCCGGACTGCTTGAACCCGCCGAACGCGATCCCGAAGTCGGTCTTGAAGCCGTTGTGCCCGACGGTGCCGGATCGCAGCTGCCGGGACACCGCCCACGCCCGTTCGACGTCGTCGGTGAACACCGACGCGTTCAGGCCGTAGATGGTGTCGTTCGCGATCTCGACCGCGTGGTTCTCGTCATCGGCGGCGATGACGCTCACCACCGGGCCGAAGATCTCCTCCCGGGCGATGGTCGAGGCGTTGTCGACGTTGCCGAACACCGTCGGTTCGATGAAGAAGCCGCGGTCGAGGTGGCCGGGACGACCACCGCCGGTGACCAGGCGGGCACCCTCCTCACAGCCCTTCGCGATCAGACCCTCCACCTTGTCGCGCTGACGCGACATCGCGAGCGGCCCCATCTCGGTCGCGGGATCGAACGGGTCACCGACGCGGATCGCCGACATCGCGACACCCAGGGCCTCGGCGAACTCGTCGTGCCGGTGCCGGCTGACGACGATGCGGGTCAGCGACGCGCACACCTGGCCGGTCATGAGGCGTGCGGACTGCGCGATGGACGCCGCCGCGGTCGCGAGGTCGTAGTCGTCGAGGATCACGCCGGCGGACTTGCCGCCGAGCTCGAGCGTGCAGCGCGCGATCCGCTCCCCGCACAGCGACGCGATGCGGCGTCCGGCCGCGGTGGAGCCGGTGAAGGTGACCTTGTCGACGCCGGGGTTGCGCACCAGCAGCTCCGACACCTCCCGTTCGGCGGTGACGACGTTGACGACACCCGCCGGAAGTCCGGCCGCCTCCACGATCTCCGCGAACAGGTACGCCGCACCCGGAGCCTCCGGCGAGGCCTTGACGACGACGGTGCAGCCCGCGATGAGCGCCGGTGCGACCTTGTTGGCGATCAGGCCGAGGGGGCTGTTCCACGGGATGATCGCGGCGACGACGCCGACGGGTTCGCGGACCAGCAGGCCCACGCCGACCCCCGAGCCGGGCTGGTGCTGCTCGACGAACTCGTAGCTGTCGGCGAGGCTCGCGTAGTAGTCGAAGACGTCACCGGACTGCGCCGACGCATAGCTCGACACCGCGGCGAGGATGCCCATCTCGCTGGTCCAGATCCGCCCGAGTTCGCCGCTGCGCTCGCGGATGCCGGCACCGATCGCTTGGAGGTAGGGCGCGCGCTCGGCGTGGGTCATACGCGACCACGGTCCGCGGTCGAATGCCTCCCGGGCGGCGTCGACGGCTCGCGCCATGTCCTGCGCGTCGGCCTCGGCGACGGTGAGGAACACGTCCTCGGTGGCCGGGTTGACGACGTCGAACCGTGCGCCCGTCGACGGCTCGACCCAGTTGCCACCGATGAACAGCTTCCCGGGGTGCTGCACTGCCACGGACGTCTCGTTCGCGTTGATCAGACCTGTCATCGAGGATCGGGCTCCTTCGCGCATCTCGGGCACCCGCCCTGTGACGAGCGCCACTCTCGCTCCCGGACGCTAGAGCGCGCCCGATGCGATGGGACCGCGCGGTCCCGTTGAGTGGGATGGATCACAGGCATACGCCCCGGGCGCCGGGCCGGACGGCACGAGAGGACCCCGAAAGCAGTTCAGCCCCGACCCTTTTCGGGTCGGGGCTGAACTTGTGTGGCAGGTGTAGGATTCGAACCTACGTAGGCATAAGCCGACGGATTTACAGTCCGCTCCCATTGGCCGCTCGGGCAACCTGCCTGGTTTCGCGACCGGAGTGCACAGGCTCTCTGGCGCGTATCGAAGAATACAACGAAGCCCCCCCAGATATGCAAACCGGGTGGATAGGGGTGGTCTCGACCCGATAGCGTCAGGGCAACCCCCCACTGTCCGGGTGGGGTCGACCGCTATGGATTTGGGAGTGTGCAGTGGCTGATTCGTCCTTCGATGTGGTGAGCAAGGTTGATCGTCAAGAGGTGGACAACGCTCTGCATCAGGCTGCGAAGGAGCTGGGCACCCGGTTCGATTTCCGCAACACCGGGGCGAGCATCGAGTGGTCCGGCGAGGAGACCATCACGCTGACGGCCGAGACGGAGGAGCGCCTCAATGCGGCGCTCGACGTCTTCAAGGAGAAGCTGATCCGCCGTGACATCTCACTCAAGGCGTTCGACGCCGGTGAGCCCGCGCAGTCCGGCAAGATCTACAAGCTCAGCGGATCCCTGGTGCAGGGCATCAGCAGCGAGAACGCCAAGAAGATCTCGAAGAAGATCCGCGACGAGGGCCCCAAAGGCGTCAAGGCGCAGATCCAGGGCGAAGAACTCCGGGTGAGCAGCAAGAAGCGTGACGACCTGCAGGCCGTCATCTCGCTGCTCAAGGGTGAGGACTTCGGAATCGCCCTGCAGTTCGTGAACTACCGCTGACGCCGCCCGGCCCCGCGCCGGTACCGGACCGTCGAACGGGCCGCACACCTTCCGCACACGCGGAGGCGTGCGGCCCGTTTCCGTCGGATCCGAGCCGTCCCCCCCCGCCTGCACGGCGGACCGGCCGAGGACTCAGTACTCGCGATGGGTGGGGGGCAGCCCGCCGTCGGGCGAGCCGCCACCGGCCATCTTCTCCAGACGGGCGATCCGGTCGGCCATGGGCGGGTGCGTGGAGAACATCTTGCTGACCCGGTCGCCGGCGCGGAACGGGTTGGCGATCATCATGTGCGACTGCGCGGCGATCTTCGGCTCCGGCGGCAGCGGCGCGGCCTGCGTGCCGCGCTCGAGCTTCCGCAGCGCCGACGCCAGCGCCAGCGGATCGCCGGTCAGTTCGGCACCGGACTGGTCGGCCTGGTACTCCCGCGACCGCGACACGGCCAGCTTGACGACGGTGGCCGCGATCGGCCCCAGCAGCGAGACCAGCAGCAGCGCAATCGGATTGGCCCCCTGCCCGTTGCCGCGGCCCCCGAACATGTTCGCGAAGATCGCCATGTTCGCCAGACCCGAGATGACCGCGGCCATCGCGCCGGCGACCGACGAGATCAGGATGTCGCGGTTGTAGACGTGCGACAGTTCGTGCCCGAGCACCGCGCGCAGTTCGCGCTCGTCGAGGATGTCGAGGATCCCGCTGGTGCAGCACACCGCCGCGTGGCGCGGGTTGCGTCCCGTCGCGAACGCGTTGGGCGCCGCGGTGGGGCTGATGTAGAGCCGCGGCATCGGCTGGTGCGCGGCCGTCGCCAGCTCACGGACGATCTTGTAGATGACCGGGGCCTGGACCTCGGTGATGGGTTGGGCGTGCATCGCCCGCAGCGCCAGCTTGTCGCTGTTGAAGTAGGCCCACGCGTTGGTCGCGACGGCCAGGAAGATCGAGAAGATCAGGATGTTCCGGTTGCCGAACAACGAGCCGATGAAGATGATCAGTGCCGACATTCCGACCAGCAGGCCGAACGTCTTGGCACCGTTTGCATAACCGTGCACGACTCGCCTCTTCCCTGTTCCACCGCCGCGACGTCCGCGTGGCTTCCTGACCTGAACAACGAACCAGCCCGGGGAGACGGTTCCCGGGCTGGTCGAAGACTACGTCAGCGAAGCGTCATCCGACGCGTTCGATGGTGTACTCGACGAGTCGCAGAAGAGCTTCGTTCGCCGGTCCCTGCGGCAGCTGAGCCAACTCGGCGCGGGCCCGGTCGGCGTACTCGCCGAGCTTGGCCTTGGCCGCGGCCATGCCCGGGGAACGCTCGAGCAGCGCGAGCGACTCCGCGATCTCGGCGTCGTCGGTGACGGGTCCGTCGAGCAACTCGCGCAGCCGGTCTGCGTCGGCGCCCTCCTCACGCAATGCATACAGCACGGGCAGCGTGTGGACGCCCTCGCGGAGATCGGTACCCGGCGTCTTGCCGGACTGGTCCGACACCGAGGAGATGTCGATGATGTCGTCGGAGATCTGGAACGCGATCCCGACGGCGTCGCCGAGGCGCTCGAGCCGCTCGATCTGGTCGGCGTCGGCGCCCGAGAACGTGCCGCCGAAACGTCCGCTCGCGGCGATCAGCGAGCCGGTCTTCTCCCACACGACCTTGAGGTAGTGGTCGACCGGGTCCTGCTGTTCCTTGACGCCGATGGTCTCGCGCATCTGGCCGGTGACGAGCTCGGCAAACGTCTCGGCGATGATCCGCACGGCATCCGGGCCGAGCGTGGACACCAGGCGCGACGCGTGCGCGAAGAGGTAGTCGCCGGCGAGGATCGCGATGCTGTTGCCCCAGCGGGCGTTGGCACTGGGCGCTCCGCGGCGCATGGTCGCCTCGTCCATGACGTCGTCGTGATACAGCGTCGCGAGGTGGACGAGCTCGACGACGGTGGCCGCCGTGACCACGGCAGGATCGGATGCCTTGGGTCCGAGCTGCGCGGTCAGCACGGTGAACAGCGGACGGAACCGCTTGCCGCCGGCCTTCGCGAGGTGCAGCGCCGCCTCGGTGAGGAAGTCCTCGCCGTCGGACAGTTCGCTGACCAGGAGCTCTTCGACACGGTGGAGACCGTCGCGCACCACGTCGGCCAGCTGCTGGTCGCCGAGGTCAACCCCGGCCACGACGGTGCCCGAACCTGCCGCCCGCTCCGACCCCTCAGTGCTCACGATGTCAGTACTCATTCCTGTAGTCGGTGACGCCTCGGTAACCACGGTAGTGAACCTAGCGGTATCACCGGCTGTCACCACACCTGCCCTCATCGCGTTGCGCTACCTCAGCCTGAGAAGATACTGGGGTGGTGGCCGAACATTTCCCGACCGCTGGGTCCAGCGATGCCCGGAACCTGCCCGAGCACTCCTCACGGCATCTCCCCTCGAGCACCGAAGTCCTGGTCGTCGGCGCCGGTCCGGCGGGCTCGGCGGCGGCCACGTGGGCCGCGCGCGACGGGCGCGGCGTGCTTCTCGTCGATGCGGCGACCTTCCCCCGAGACAAGACCTGCGGTGACGGACTGACCCCGCGTGCGGTCGCCGAACTCGATCACCTGGGTCTGGGCGACTGGGTCCGCGGGCACACCACCAATCGGGGCCTGCGCCTGACGGGGTGGGGCCGCGAACTGGAGCTGCCGTGGCCCGGCGGCACCCTGCCCGCGGTCGGCAGCGCGGTACGGCGCACCGAGCTCGACGACCGGCTGCGACTCACGGCCGTCGAGGCAGGCGCTCGAATGGTCCAGGGCGCCAAGGCGGTCGGGGTCGAGCGCCGCGGCGACCGGGTGAGCGCGGTGACGGTGAAGACAGCGGACGGCACACACACCGTCACGTGCGAGAAGCTGATCGTCGCCGACGGCGTCCGGTCGACGCTGGGCAAACAGCTGGGCCGGCAGTGGCACCGCGACACCGCGTACGGGGTGGCGGCACGCGCGTACGTGACGTCCTCGCGCAGCGACGACCCGTGGATCACGTCACATCTCGAACTGCGCGACGACACCGGCACGCTGCAGCCCGGCTACGGCTGGGTGTTCCCGCTCGGGACCGGCGAGGTCAACATCGGTGTCGGCACCCTCGCGACGGCCAAGCGCCCCGCTCCGGGCGCGCTGCGGCCCCTGCTCGAGCTGTACGCCGGCCAGCGCCGCGCCGAGTGGCAACTCGACGGCCAGGTGCGTTCCGTCGCGTCGGCGCTGCTGCCGATGGGTGGCGCGGTGTCCGGGGTGGCCGGGCGCAACTGGGCGCTGATCGGCGACGCCGCGGCGTGCGTGAACCCGCTCAACGGCGAGGGCATCGACTACGGGCTCGAGGGCGGGCGCCTGGTGGCGCAGGTGCTCGACCACGACGACCTGACCGACGCGTGGCCGACGATCCTGCGGGACCGGTACGGCCGCGCGTTCTCGATCGCGCGGCGGCTCGCCGGACTGCTGACGCTGGCCCGCTTTCTGCCGGCGTCGGGCCCGGTCGCGATGCGCTCGCGCGCGATGATGACCGTCGCGGTGCGGGTGATGGGCAACCTCGTCACCGACGAGGACGCCGATTTCACGGCCCGTGCGTGGCGGACGTCGGGTGCCGCGTCGCTGCGGCTGGACCCGCGCCCGCCGTTCAGCTGAGCTGTACCAGCGGGTGGCGCGGGAGCGGGCTCACCGAATGGCGCGTGAGCGGGCTCACCGAATAGCGCGGTGCAGCGCCACGACGCCACCGGTGAGGTTGCGCCACTGCACGTTCCGCCAGCCGGCGTCCTCGATGCGCTTCGCGAGCTGTTCCTGGGTCGGCCACGCCCGGATCGACTCGGCGAGGTAGACGTAGGCGTCGGGGTTGCTACTGATGGCGCGGGCGACCTGCGGCAGCGCCTTCATCAGGTATTCCATGTAGACGGTGCGGAACGGCCCGAACACCGGCGTCGAGAACTCGCTGACGACGAGGCGTCCGCCTGGCTTGGTGACGCGGGCGATCTCGCGCAGGCCGGCGTCGAAGTCGGACACGTTGCGCAGCCCGAACGAGATGGTGGCGGCGTCGAACACCGCGTCGGCGTACGGCAGGTGCATCGCGTCGCCCGCGACCATCGGGACCCGGCGCCCGCGTCCGGCGTGCAGCATGCCCTTCGAGAAGTCGGTGGCCACCACCCACGCGCCGGAGCGCCCGAGTTCGACGGTCGAGACTCCGGTGCCGGCGGCGAGGTCGAGGACCCGCTCCCCCGGCTTCAGGTCGAGCGCCGCGCGCGTCGCCTTCCGCCAGCTGCGGTCCTGCCCGAACGACAGGATCGTGTTCGTCAGGTCGTAGCGCTTCGCGACACCGTCGAACATGGATGCGACCTCGTGCGGATCCTTCTCGAGCGAGGCCCGCGATCCGTGTGTTTCTGCCACGACGGAAGACGCTACCAACCCGCTCATGCCCCGATGTCCGCCGCCGGGCTCTCCCCCGTCGGGCTCTCCTGCGCTTGGTCCTCCGCAGCGGGTACCCGTCGAGTGAGCATGCGCGCCTTGTTCCGCGCCCACGGCACCAGCATCACGACGACCGCGATGGTGACGGAGGAACCGACGATCGCGCCGGCGAGGACGTCGTGCGGGTAGTGCACGCCCTGCAGGACGCGGGCCAGGCCGATGAGGGCAGCCAGGGCGATCACGAGACCCCGCTGCAGCGACGACAACGCGCGCTCGGAGGCGAGGACGATCGCCGTCGCGAGGCCGACCGCGATGACGGTGTGGTTGCTCGGGAAGGACCAGTCGCCGGCGGCCGGGCAGTCGGTCAGCGCGAGTTCGACCCGGCAGGGACGTTCCTCGCTGACGAACACCTTGATCACTTCGCTGAGTGCGTAGGCGACCACGACGCCGAAGCCGCCCATCAGCAGGTCCCCGAGGTACACGGACCGGGTGCGCCACATCTGCACCGCGAGGACCGCGAACAGCGCGACGAGCGCGAGCAGCCCGACGTCGGCGATCAGCCCGACGCCCGGTATCTCGGACGTGTGCGGGACGATCGCACGGTAGATCGCCGCACTGACGTCGCGCAGTAGGTAGAGCGCCACCACCAGCACCGCGGCGGCGATCAGCATCATCCCGGCCCGTTCCGAACTTCTCCGCATCGGTCGAGCTTAGAAACCCTTCCTGAGTGAACTTCTCAGGAACCCTCGGTGTCGACCTTCCGGCGCACCACGAGCAGGACGGGAAGCGCCACGATCCAGGTCACGACGATCACCGAACCGGCGGGCACGATCGCGACGCTGGCGTCGCGACCTGCGACCCGCACCAGGTCGGGATCGCTGCGCGCGTATTCGACGTCGATGCGCTGTCCCGCGGTGAGCTTGGTCGGGTAGAGCACGCCCAGCTTGGGGTTGTGGGTGACGCCGTCGGGGGTGACGAAGCTGACCGCGGAGCGCAGCGATCCGGCCGACAGCACCTCGGCTGTGGCGGTGCCCATGTCGGACTCGATGGTCCGGTCGTTGCGCCACGCCGCGAGCACGAGCAGGACCGCGAGCACCGAGATCCCGGCGGCCACGGCGACGATGCCGACCTGCACGCGGTGTGCGATGCGGGGACTCACGCCCGCCTCACAGTTGTGCCCGGACGGCGCCGTGCAGCTCGCGGAGACCGGATCGTTCGGTGGTCACCTCGAGCACCCGGACGCCCTCCCCCGGGGTCGTCAGTGTGGCCGTCAGGTCCGGCAGTTCCACCCGGCGGTGCGGGACGCGGTAGGCGGCGCACAGCGCGGCCAGGTCCATGCCGTGCGGGGTGCCGAAGACCCGCTCGAACACGCCCGCGTACTGCGGGTCGCCCTGCTCGAGCAGCTCGAAGATGCCGCCGCCGTCGTCGTTGGCGACCACGATGGTCAGGTCGGCGGGCCGCGGCTCGCCGGTGCCGATCAGCAGGCCCGACGCGTCGTGCAGGAACGTCAGGTCGCCGAGCAGCGCGACCGTCCGGCCCTCGCTCTCGTACGCGAGTGCCGCGCCGACGGCCGTCGAGACGGTGCCGTCGATGCCGGCGACACCGCGGTTGGACAGCACCTTCACGCCCGGTCGCGGGTAGCTGACGAGCGCGGCGTCGCGCACGGGGTTCGACGCCCCGAGCAGCAACTGGTCGCCGTCGGACAGCGCATCCATCACCGCGGCCGCGACGTGCAGGCCGGTGGCCTTCGGGTGCGCCGCGAGCTGCGAGCGCACCGCCTTGTCGGCGTGCTCCGACAGCGTCCGGCAACGCGCGATCCACGCCGGGTCGGGCTCACCGGACACGACGGCCCGGGTGCCGGTGGCAAGGACGTTGCCGGAGACGTCGGGCCAGCGCGGGCCGGTCGTGAGTGCGTACACCGCGACGGACGGGTCGGCGAGCAGCTTCGACACCGGACGGTGCAGCGTGGGCCGGCCCGTGATGATCGCCTGGCGCGGCTTGAGCTGCGGCAGCGCGAGCGGGTGCAGCGGGATGCCGTGCAGCGGCGCGGTGGGCTCGGCAACGGTCGGCAGGTGCGCGAGTTCGGGCCGATACGCGGAGCCGTGCCCGGAGATCACGACCGTGTCCGGGGTGATGTCGAGGTCCATCGGGACGTCGAGAGTGGCGTGCATCGTGGTGGTCCACGCGGCGCCGTCCGGGCGTCCCTCGGGGACCGGGCCCTGCGTGTGGACGTCGGGTACGAGGGGCTCGCGCAGCGGGATGTCGAAGTGCACGGGGCCGGCGTTGCCGGAGCGGGTGCCGCGGGCGGCGGCGAGGACGCGGCAGACCGCGCTGCGCCACTGGCTGTTCTGGTCCTCACCCTCCTCGGCGAGGCCGAGGCTGATGGTCGCGCGGACCTGGCTGCCGAACAACCCCAGCTGCTCGACGGTCTGGTTGGCGCCGGTGCCGAGCATCTCGTAGGGCCTGTTGGCGCTGAGCACGACCAACGGGACACGCGCGTAGTTGGCCTCGAGCACGGCGGGCGCGAGGTTCGCGACCGCGGTGCCGGACGTCATGACGATCGGCACGGGCCGCCCGCCCGCGACCGCGAGACCCACCGCGAGGAACCCGGCGGTGCGCTCGTCGATCCGCATGTGCAGCCGGAGTCGCCCGGCGGCGTCGGCGGCCTGCAGCGCGAAGGCGAGCGGCGCGTTACGCGAACCCGGGCAGAGCACGACCTCACGTACCCCGCCGCGAACCAGTTCGTCGACGACGGCGGTGGCTTGTGCAGTGGACGGATTCACGCCTTCAAGATTGGCAGATGCGACGGCCGTCGTCCCGCGCGGCACCCCGACGCTCGTCCTGCCAGGATGGATTGATGGTGCGTACAGTCTTCGATCCCGCTCGAGTCGATCCGGGCCGCTTCTACAGCGTCCTCACCGCGTCGGTGGTCCCTCGACCCATCGCCTGGGTCTCGACGTTGTCGGCCGACGGGGTTCCGAATCTGGCGCCGTACAGCTTCTTCACGGTGTCGAGTTCGAATCCGCCGGTTGTCCAGTTCACGTCGGTCACCCGCAAGGACAGCCTCCGCAACGTCGAGGAGACCGGCGAGTTCGTGATCAATCTGGCCACGGAGTCGCTCGTCGACGAGGTGAACGCCAGCTCGGCGCCCTACCGGCCGGGCACCGACGAGTTCGCGACCCTCGGCATCGCGAGCGAGCCGAGCGAGCGGGTGCGCCCGCGCCGTGTGGCCGCCGCGCCCGTCGCGATCGAGTGCACGCTGCGCCGGGTGATCGAGGTGGGCAACTCGTTCGTCGTGATGGGCGACGTCCTCGCGGTCGCGGTGCGCCCGGAGATGCTGGCCGACGACGGCCTGCCGGAGTTCGCGAAGATCGCCCCGCTGAGCCGGCTCGGCCGCGACGAGTGGGGCATGACGCCGCCGGTGCGGCGGATCGAGCGGCCCGGTCGGCCTGACTGACACAAGAGGACGAGTCTCACATTAGGGTTGGCTAAACTATTGTCGATCCGCGGGACGGGATGTCATGGCCACACGCTCCAAGTACGTCAAACCCGAACAGCGCGCCGTCATCTCGGCGCACGTGCTGGGCACGAAGCAGATCAGCCCGTCGTTCGTCCGCGTGACGATCGGCGGCGACGACCTCCGCGGCTTCGTCCCGATGGGCTTCGACCAGTGGTTCCGCATGTTCATCCCGGAAGCCGGGCAGACGAGCATCCGGCTGCCGGGTTCCAGTGGCAGCCTGTGGTTCGCGCAGTTCAAGCTGATCCCCAAGGACGTACGTCCGGTGCTGCGCAATTACACGGTCCGCGAGTTCCGTGCCACCGGCGGGGTTTTCGGGGGCGGCCCCGAACTCGACATCGACTTCGCCTCGCACGGCGACCTCGGTCCCGCGTCGGCCTGGGCCAACTCGTGCGCGCCCGGCGATCGGATCGGCCTGCTCGACGAGGGCCTGATCTACAACCCCACTCCGGATGCCCGCTGGCAGCTGCTGGTGGGCGACGAGTCCGCGCTGCCGGCGATCGTCGGGATCCTGCGTTCGGTGGACCCGGGCGTGCGGGTTCGCGCGTACGTCGAGATCCCGCACGCCGGTGACATTCCGGACAAGCAGGACGTTCCCGTGCGCGACGGCCTGGACGTGCACTGGCTGGTGCGCGAGGACGCCTCGGCGCGGCCGGGTGAGCTGGCGCTCGCGACACTGCGCTCGGCCGACCTGTCGGACCTGCCCGAGGGGCCGTTCTACGCGTTCGTCGCCGGCGAGAGCGAACTCGCGACCGGCGTGCGCCGACACCTCGTCAACGACCGGCACGTGCCCAAGAGCGACATCGCCTTCACCGGGTACTGGCGCCACGGCCACGCCGCGTACTGACACCGCCGAAGCGACAGTGGGCCCGCCCGGTATGCACCGGACGGGCCCACTGTCTCGGCCGACTAGGCCGCGTGCTTCTGCACCAGATCACCCAGGCGCGGCAGCGCCTCGATCACGTGCTTCTTCGCCGACGGACGCAGGGTCGAGTAGACCTTCTTGATCGCGCCCTTGTCGGTGCCTTCGATGCGCTCGTCCGTGACGCCCAGCAGGGCGTCGGCGGCGGCATCGCTGCGCGCGGTCAGGAACGCCGAGAAGCTGCCCTCACCACTCGCGACGAACTCCTGCCAGAACGGCTCGAGCCGCGCGACGAACGCCGGGAGCAAACCCTCGATGGCGTCGGGCACGATCGACGGACCGACCTTCTTGACCGCCGAGTATCCGCCCTTGAGCGCCAGGCCGGACGCACCCTTCTTGTCCGAAACCTCTGCGTCGACGAGCGCCTGGACGTCCGCGAGTACCGCGGGCAACCGGGCATCGTCCAGCAGGGTTTCGTTCAGAGCTGCAACCACTTTCAAAGCCTCCGTATCGACTGGTCCATTTCTGGCGGGCACGACACTATACGAGGCGGGTATCTGCACCGGTGAGGAGCAGTTCGTGGCACCGCCGCAGCCGGTCGCGCCACCAGTCGGCGCGCGGGTCCGGCGCGGCCAATTCGGCGAGCCGGTCGGGGTCCGGGAACACCGGGCTCGCGTCGAGTGTGCCGTCCGACATCTCGCGCGGTTCGGCCGTGACGTCGGCGTCGAACAGTCCCCCGGTCCCGAGGCCGCACGCGTGCTGTAGCCCGGGCAGCGCGGCCGCCGCGGCCAGGCCGGCGTTCATTCCGACGGCGGTGTCCAGCGCACTCGAGACCACCACCGGCACACCGTGACCTGCGAGTTCGTCGGCCAGTGCGAGCAGTCGCCGCATCCCGCCGAGCGGCGGCACCTTGACCACCGCGACGTCGGCGCCGCCGGCCCGCACCACCTTGAGCGGGTCCTCGGCGCGGCGGATGCTCTCGTCGGCGGCGATCGGGACACCCGGCAGGCGACGGCGCACCTCCACCAGTTCCGGCACGGTGGCGCACGGCTGTTCGGCGTACTCGAGGGGGCCGTCCGCGGTCAGCGCGGTCAGCGCGGCGACGGCGTCGTCGACGTTCCAGCCGCCGTTTGCGTCGACGCGCACATTCGGGATCAGCTCGCGCACCGCGTCGACCCGCGCGACGTCCTGCGCGAGGGTCTGCCCCTTCTCCGCGACCTTGACCTTCGCGGTCCGCGCGCCGGGGAAGCGGGCGAGGATCTCGGGGACCCGCGCCGGATCGATCGCCGGGACGGTCGCGTTGATCGGTACCCGCCGGCGCACCGGCGTCGGCGGCCCCGCCCACGCGGCCTCGATACCGGCGCGCAGCCAGTGCGCTGCCTCCGCGTCGTCGTACTCGGGGAACGGCGCGAACTCGCCCCACCCGGCGGGCCCCTCGAGCAGCAGCGCCTCACGAGTGGTGATGCCGCGGAAGCGAACCCGCATCGGCAGGCTCACCACGCGGGCCCCGGCCAGGACGTCGTCGAGGGACGGGAAGATCACGGCTGGCCCGGCAGCAGCTGAATCATCAGGGCCTCGCAGTCGGCCAGGACATTGCCGTCCAGGTCGCGCAGATCGACGGTGCAGAACAGCTTGCGGCCCTCGACCCGGTCGACGCGGCCCTCGACCACCAGCTCGGTCTCGATGGGGGTGACCTTGCGGTAGTTGACGTGCAGATAGCCGGTGCGCGCGATCGGGTGTCCGGACGCGTGCACGATCATGCCGAGCATGTCGTCGAACAGCAGCGCGATCGTGCCGCCGTGCGCGGCGTTGTTGCCGCCGCGGTGGTACATCCGGAAGACGCCGCGGGCGCGGACCCCGTCGGTGTCGACCTTGTCGAACAGCCACGGCAGGAGCAGCAGGCTGCCACGGCCGGGCAGCTGCGAGTTGAAGCCCGCCGGCGACTTGCCCTCGGGAACCCGGTACTGCTCGAGCATGTCGCTCAGGGCGTCGGCGCGGGCGATGGCCTCCTCGACCACGTCGTCGGGGATGTGTGTCGACACCGCGAGGTCCTGCAGCCGCCGCAGCGATTCGACGAACCTCCCGAAGTTCGGCCCCGCCGGGACGGGCGTGAACACCGGGAACCCGCCGTGGTGCTCGTGGACGTCGGCGTCGGGCCGGTCGTCGGACCGCAGTTGCTCGCTCATCCCTGCACGGTATCGCCGGGGTGGAGTCGTTCCGGTGCGAGGTGTGCCCCGACACACCGGAGCCCGGGGCCTATCCTCGCTTCCGTGACCTTCAATCCGCAGCTCTGGCGTCCCGTCCCCGGTTTCGAGGATCTCACCGACATCACGTACCACCGTCATGTCAGCGAGGGCATCGTCCGCATCGCGTTCGATCGCCCCGAGGTCCGAAATGCCTTCCGCCCGCACACCGTCGACGAGCTGTACCGCACGCTCGACCACGCGCGCATGACCTCCGACGTCGGCTGCGTGCTGCTCACCGGCAACGGCCCCAGCGAGAAGGACGGCGGCTGGGCGTTCTGCTCGGGCGGCGACCAGCGCATCCGCGGCCGCAGCGGCTACCAGTACGCCTCCGGTGAGACTGCCGAGACCGTCGACAAGGCGCGCGCCGGACGCCTGCACATCCTCGAGGTGCAGCGCCTGATCCGATTCATGCCGAAGGTCGTGATCGCGCTCGTCAACGGCTGGGCCGCCGGCGGCGGGCACAGCCTGCACGTCACGTGCGACCTGACGCTGGCGTCGCGTGAGCACGCCCGCTTCAAGCAGACCGACGCCGACGTGGGCAGCTTCGACGGCGGCTACGGCAGCGCCTACCTCGCGAAGATGGTGGGCCAGAAGTTCGCCCGCGAGATCTTCTTCCTCGGCGACACCTACACGGCCGAGGAGATGCACCGGATGGGCGCGGTCAACCGGGTCGTCGATCACGACGAGCTCGAGAACGTCGCGATCGAGTGGGGCACCAAGATCAACGGCAAGTCGCCGCAGGCCCAGCGCATGCTCAAGTACGCGTTCAACCTGCAGGACGACGGCCTGGTCGGCCAGCAGTTGTTCGCCGGCGAGGCCACCCGGATGGCGTACATGACCGACGAGGCCGTCGAGGGCCGCGACTCGTTCCTCGAGAAGCGCGACCCGGACTGGTCGCCCTACCCCTGGTACTTCTGAGCCACTTCCGGCTGCCGCGGAGGTTTTCGTCGTGCCGCGTCCCCGATCGGGGGCGCGGCACGCCCGTTTCCGGAGCGGCGCGGGGGTTGGGCCGGGCCGTGATCGGGTGTGCAATGGACAGGTGAGCACCGAGGTCTCGTTCACGGTTGACGGTGTGCGCCTGTCGGGTGCGCTGACCGATCCGGTCGGCGCGCTGCCAGTGGTCGTGTTCGCGCACGGCAGCGGCAGCGGGCGGTTCAGCCCACGCAATCGGTTCGTCGCCGAACTGCTGCAGGACGTGGGCCTGGGCACGCTGCTGTTCGACCTGCTCGCCCCGCACGAGGAGGGCGACCGTCGGCTCGTGTTCGACATCCCGCTGCTGTCGTGCCGGCTCATCGAGGTGACCGCGCGGGTGCAGGAGCGGGCGGCGGCGGTCGCGTACTTCGGCGCGAGCACCGGCGCCGCCGCGGCCCTGCACGCCGCCGCCGAACCACACGCCGACATCTGCGCGATCGTCTCCCGCGGCGGCCGCCCGGACCTGGCCGGATCACGCCTGTCGATGGTCCGGGCGCCGACGTTGCTGCTCGTCGGCTCGCTCGACACCGCGGTGATCGAGCTGAACCGGCAGGCCGCCGCCCTGCTCGAGTGCGAACACGAGCTGGAGATCGTGCCCGGCGCGACGCATCTGTTCGAGGAGCCCGGCACGCTGGACGTGGTCGCCGAGCGGGCCCGCGAGTGGTTCGTCGCGCACGGGCCCCGATCGTGAAGGATCACGGGAAGTGGCGCGGCAGCAGGCAGACTGGACCCATGTCCGTCGACCGCGAGCAACCCGCGCCTGAACATCGCCGCCCGGACGGCGTCACGGACGCCACCGTCGAGGCGGTCGGCAAGCTGTCCGAGGCGCTCGAGACCGTCGAGCAGGCCCGCGGCCACCTGTATGCGTTCCACCAGTTGCTGGGCCGGGCGGATCGGCAGCTCGGGGACGCGGTGGAGCAGTTGATCGCGTCGGGCCACCCCGCGTGCGCCGAACGCCTGCAGACGTCGATGCTGGGACGCAACGTCCTCGAGGGGCGGTGGACGTTCCAGATCGTCGAGGAGTTCGACGACGGCTACTGGTCCGAGTTCCGCGATCACGAGAAGGCGGTGCGCGACGTGCTGCTCGGCGGTCGCCGGCACCTGTACGAGGCCGAGATGAAGGAAGCGCGGCGTACGCACGGCCGCCCGGGGCACGAGGCCCGTCCGGCCCCGGACGAGTGACTCGGGAAGAATTGCCCGGCAACAGCATCAGGAGGACATGAGCGTGGAAATTCTCAGCAGCCGGATCATTCTGCGACCCCACGACTACGAGGTGACCCTCGCGTTCTACCGCGACACGCTGGGCCTGGCGATCGCGCGCGAATACCCCGGCGGCACAGTGTTCTTCGTCGGACAGGGGCTGGTCGAGGTGACCTCGCACGGCGGCACCGAGCTGGACACGCGGTTCTCGGGCGCGCTGTGGATGCAGGTGCGAGACCTGGCCGTCGCCCAGGACGACCTGGTCCGGGCGGAGGTGCCGATCGTGCGGGAGGCCCGACAGGAGCCGTGGGGCCTGCACGAGATGTGGATCGCCGACCCCGACGGTGTGCCCATCGTGCTGGTGCAGATCCCTGCAGACCATCCGATCCGCCGCGACCTGCGCTGAACACGCCCGTGCGCCTACTTCGGAACGGCGCACGGGCGCGGAGCGCCTACTTCGACAGTGCAGCGGCGATCTGGTCGGCCTGCGCCTGACCCTCGTGCAGCTGACGCAGCAGCCACAGGCGCAGCACCTTGGCGATCGCACCGGCCAGGTACAGGGCGGCACCGATCACCGTCACCGCGAGGAACGCGGTCGCGAGGATCTGGTACGACGCGATGTCGCGCAGGTCGTTCTGGGTCAGCGACGAGACGTACACGACGAAGGCCGCCACGGCACCGACGACCATGAGCACCAGACCGGACACGCGCGCCACGCTGTCGCCGCGCGACTGGCCGGTCTTGAGCTCGAGGTCGGCGACGTCGGTCTTGAACTGGGCACGACGCTCATCTGCGAGAGTGGTCATCGTCATCCTCCTAGGTAACTGTTGGAAAGGTCGTTCTCGATTTCGTCGGGCGCCCCGACTCGGACCACTCGTCCGTGGAGCATGAGCGCCGCGCGATCGGCGATCGGCAGCACGGCGCGGGCGAACTGTTCGGCAACCAGGATCGTCAGACCCTCCTCGACCAACTGGCCGACGATGTCGTACATCTGCGAGACGATCCGCGGCGCCAGACCCATCGACAGCTCGTCGAGCAGCAGCAGGGTCGGGTCGGTACCCAGGGCCCGGGACAGCGCCAGCATCTGCTGTTCACCGCCGGACATGGAGCCGGCCAACTGGTTCTTGCGTTTCCCGAGGATCGGGAACCGGGTGTAGGCGATCTCCTCGAGCTTGGCGAGGTCGGTGCCCGTGCCGGTCGCGATCCACAGGTTTTCGCGGACGGTGAGGTTGGCGAAGATGCCGCGCCCCTCGGGGATCGAGCAGACACCGAGCTTCGCCAGGTCCGACGCCTCGGCGCCGTTGACGACCCGGCCCGCCATCCGCAGCTCGCCGTGGGTGATCGGCAGGATGCCCGAGCAGATCTTCAGGGTGCTGGTCTTGCCGCCGCCGTTCGGCCCGAGGAGGGCCATGACGGTGCCCGGGGCGAGCGTCAGGTCCACCCCGTGCAGCACCTCGATGGGGCCGTAACTCGCACGGACACCGACCAATTCGAGCAGCGGGGTGGGTCCGTCCTGCGGCCCGTCCAGCGTCTCCGTCACGTTCGTGGCCCCAGTCGACATCACAGCCATCACACTGCCTCCTCTGCCGTGCCGATGTAGGCGGCGATCACCGCCGGGTCGTCGCGCACCTGCGCCGCGCTGCCCGACGCCAGGACGGCGCCGTAGTCGAGCACGTGAATCTGCTTGCACAGCTTCATCACCAGTGGGATGTCGTGCTCGACGAGGCAGATCGCCAGACCGTCCGCCGCCAGGGACTGCAGCAGGTCCGCGAAGTCCTCGGTCTCCTGCTCGGTCTGGCCCGACGCGGGCTCGTCGAGCAGCAGCAGCCGCGGCGATGTCATCAGTGCCCGGGCGGCCTCGACGACGCGAGCCCGTCCGGTCGGGATGTCCGAGACGTCCTTGTCGGCGACATCGGTGAGTTTGGTCAGCTCGAGGATCCGGTCCGTCTCGGCGTCCACGTCGATCTTGCTGCGCGTGTTGGACTTGTGGATGTCGCCGGCGACCCGGATGTTGTCCCGCACCGACAGCGACAGGAACAGCTCCAGCCGCTGGAAGGTGCGGGCCAGTCCCTTGTTCGCCCGCTTGGCGGGCGAGAGCCGGGTGACGTCCTGGCCGTCGAGCAGGATCTTGCCCGATGCCGGCTTCTGCAGGCCGGTGATCGTGTTGAACAGCGTCGTCTTACCGGCGCCGTTCGGTCCGATCAGTCCGGTGATGGATCCGCGTTCGACCGTGATGCTGACGTCGTTGACCGCGACGTGGCCACCGAATCGGACAGTGATGCCCCGGGTTTCGAGGATCGGGGTGTCAGGCATGGACGCTCAACTCCTTCGGCTTCGAGGCGAAGTGCTCCGTGGCCGCAGCGGTGTGGGCCGTGACCGTGGCGGGCAGTCCGAGCTCGCGGTCGAGCTGCGTCAGGCCCTCTTCCGTGTAGGGCGCGTCGATGCCGATCTCCTCGGGCGCGATGCCCTTGGCGGCGTCGGCGGCCTCCTTGCCGAGGACCGCTTCCGGCATGACCATCTTTCCGATGACCGGGAGCATGAACACCGTGACGATCGTGATCGTCGCGAACCACCAGTTGCCCAGCACGCCGGTGAGCGCGAGGACGTACGACAGTGCGACGACGGCCGCGCCGCCGATCAGCACCGGCTTGGCGTTGCGCAGGTGGCGGTAGCCCTCGATCACGTCGTGCACCGTGCCCGACGGGTTCTTGCCGACGCCCATACCGATCAGCGCGGGGCTGACGGCCGCGAGGTGACCCAGGAAGGTCCACAGTCCCTCGATCTCGGGCTGGCTGGAGGCCAGGTTGCCGAACGAGACCATGATGACCGCGAATCCGATGCCGGCCATGATGCCGCCGAAGAACGCGCCGGTGACGTAGCCGATGCCGGCGACGACCGTGAGCATCAGGATCGTGAGGCTGATCATGATCGAGAAGTTCTCGTTCGAGACCGCACCGATCGCGGTCGACATCAGGATGCCGCCGAGTCCGGCGATGCCGGCAGAGAGCATGAACACGCTGAGCTTGAGCTTGACGAGGTTCTGTCCGAGCATCGCCGAGGCGGCCGGGCTGTCCTTCATCGCGGCGAGCCGGCGGCCGTAGCCGCTGTTGCGCAGTGCGATGACGCCGACAGCGAGGATCACGAACAGGGCGGTGGCGGTCATGAGGAACGCCGTCTGGTTGCTCAGGTCCAGCGGGCCGATCTTGATCGGAGGCATCACGAGGGAGCCGCCGGGGAAGATCGAGAACTTGACGCCGAACAGTTCGTGCTCGGTGGTGTCGCGCAGCACCATGTTGCTGAGGAACACGCCGAATGCCATCGTCGCCAGCGCGAGGTACAGGCCGCGCAGGCGCAGCGCCGGCAGTGCGACGAGGCCGCCGATGACCGCGGCCGCGAGGGTCCCGAAGATCAGCCCCCAGATGGTCATGCGGGCCGCGAGGCCGGTTCCGGAGACACCGAAGTGGAACGCGACGATGGTCGCGATCGCACCGAAGGACACCGACGCCAGGTTCATCTCGCCGGCGTATCCGGTGAGCAGGGTCAACGAGAGCGCGATGATCGCGAACGAGACACCCAGGGTCAGGGTGGTGATCGCGGACTCGACCATGAGCAGACGGATCAGGTAGACGATCACGATCAGGGCGACGCCCCACGCGACGGCCTTGCGCACGCTCGGGACCGAGTACCGCTCACGGGTACGGACCGCGGCGCCGCGCAGCCGATCCTGCGGCAGCACGATCAGGACGACGAACAGCGCGATCATCGGCAGCGACACGCGCAGGTTCGAGGTCCACGTCCACTCGGACGGGAAGTAGCCGAGCACGTAGGTGCCGGCCAGACCCAGCACGATGGCGCCGACGAACGTGCGCGGGATGCTGCGCAGGCGGCCGAACATCGCGGCGGCGAACGCGTCGATCACGAGCAGCGTCAACAGGTTGGCCTCGAGCGTGCCACCACTGATCGGGGTGACCAGGATGCCGGCGAGGACGGCCAGCGTGGAACCGAGTGCCCACGAGAACGCGGCGATGCGCTCGGGGTTGTGCCCGTTGAGGCGGAGCAGATCAGGGTCGTCCACGACGCCGCGCATCGAGACGCCGATGCGGGTGCGGGTGAACAGGAAGCGCAGGCCGACGGCGATGAGGACCGCGGCGACCAGGCAGATGATCTCGTGGGTGTGGATCGTCGCGCCGAAGAACGAGAACCGGCTGTCGTCACCGAAGAACATCTTCATGGTGCGCGCTTCTTCGGGGTGCCAGAACCAGGTCGACAGCGACAGCATGCCGAGCATGATCGACACCGTGACGACGATCTTGGTGACCTCGGAGGTGTCCCGCAGGCCGCGCATGATCAGCGCGTACAGCAGCAGCCCCATGAGCGGTCCGGCGATGCCGAGCGTGATGATCAACGCCACGGGTGTCGGCAGACCCCAACCGTAGCGGAGCTGCCAGTAGAGAAAGGCGCCGAGCATCGCCTGCGCGCCGTGCGCGAAGTTGAAGATGCCGGACGAGTTGTAGGTGAGCACCAGCCCTGAGGCTGCGATTGCGTACACCGAGCCCAGGACGAGACCCAGGATCGTGAATGTCACGAATGTGTCCATCTGGAAACCCTCTGAGTTCTCCAGTCAGGATGGAGGCGGCGCCCCGGGGCGGTGGCCCGGGGCGCCGCATTCATCGGTGGATCGTTGGGTGGATCGAGGGAGCCGGACGGCGGGACCTGTGGGTCCTACGCCGCGCGGCGGGCGATCATGCCTTGGGCGTGATCACGTTCGGGTTCAGGTACTTGGTCGAGATGCGATCGGCACCCAGCTCGGTGCCCCACGTCGACTTGTCGGTCTTGACCAGGTAGTTCGGGTCGCACTTGAACTCGCCGGCATCGGCGGGGAACGCCTGCGAGTAGTCCGCGCCCTTCAGCGAGACCATCAGGCCGCACTGCGCCGGGATGTTCGCACCCGGGTCGCTGACGGCGTGCAGTCCGCCACCGTCCCACTCGTGGATCTGCGAGAGCTCGTCGATCATGCACTGACGCGTCAGGTCCGAACCGCATTCGTCGGCGGCGGTGGCCCACAGCAGGAACGAGGACGTGGCCTGCATGCCCAGGAGCGCGGTCTTGCCACCCTTGGCCGTGACGAGGTCCTTGTACTGCTTGACGGCGGCGTTGTCGTCGTTCTCCAGCATCTGGAAGGTCATGCCGGCATTGAGGTTGTCGAGCAGACCGCTGTCCTTGTTGAAGCCCTGGACGGCGTTGGCGTACCACGTGGCCTCACCGAGCAGGATCGGGTCGAGGCCGACCTGATCGATCGCCTTGATGAGGTTGAACTCGGCCGGAACCGGCGAACGCGAGGTCCACAGGCCCTTGGCACCGCACTGCTTGAACTTCTCGGCGAACGGCACGTAGCTGGCTTCACCGTCGTAGTTGATGGTGACGCCACAGTCCTTGAGCTTGAAGCCGGCGGCCTCGGCCATGGACTTGGTCTTGGTGAGCGACGTGATGATGGTCGGCATCGTGGAGCCGATCAGCGCGAAGTCGTTCTTGAGGTCGGGGTGCATCTCCCCCATCTGGAACCACGCCGACGCGTTCGCGATGTCGACGGGGAACGGCACGCCCTGGTAGGTCATGGGGCCGTTGGCCGCGTCCGGGGAGACCGTGAAGCCGGGGACAGCCGCCAGATTGCAGGCCACGCGGGTCTGCTCGGAGGTCTGGTCCATCGCGAAGCCGTGGCCGACCATCATGAACTCGGAGCGGCACGCGTCCTGCATGACGGCGTTGGCCTGCGTCATCGCGGCGTCGTAGTCGGTGCCGACGATCTTGCGGCCGTTGATGCCGCCCTGATCGTTGCACCACTCGATCATCGCGGAGACGGCGTCGGACATCTCCTTGTTGAGGCCCGGAGCCTTGGCGTAGCCGCGGTCGTCACCGAAGCCGATCTTGATCTCGGTGTCGCTGACGCCCTGATCGGTAGCGCCCTTGGCGTCGCCCTCACCGCACGGGGAGGCGAGCGTGCCGAACTTGTCGACCGACGCGGATGCCGACTTGGTGTCGCCCGAGCCGCTGCTCGGGACGCCCGAGTCGCCGGAGCGCTCGCCGGCACAGGCCGAGACCAGTGCCGCGGTTGCGGCGAGTGCCACAACCAGCTTGGCTGTCTTGTTTCGCTTCACGATCTGTGAATCTCCTTCTCGAGTGCCCGGAACCGGGCCGGGGACGAACGGGCGTGCTCGGTGGTGCGGTCACGCCCTACAGGGCTGCCGCTCCGAGCACGTGGATCGACAAGTAAAGGTCAAGTAATCGATTTCGTTTCTTTAGGTAAAGACACGAGGTCGAGTGATGTCCCAGACCGCTTTTCTCATCGCGCCACCCACTCCTTCGCCCCGCTACCCGAGGCTTCATGAGCCCCGATGCGGAGGACCGTAATGAGGATCACACCCACGCCGAGGGCCCATCCCGGTGAGTGAGACTTCGTAGTGAGGCGGGCCACAGGCAGCCGAAAAACGTGAGTGTCCACACACCACCGGAACCGTCGTGCGAGGTGATGGGACGATGCAACCGGGATCACGGCTTGTTCACCGGATGCTCGCTGTACTTTTACGCTTTCGATACGCACAATTCGCTTGTGACCGCAGAGCTCGTCGTTCTCTTGGTAGTGGTCGTCACTGCCCTCGCATTCGATTTCACGAACGGCTTCCACGACACCGGGAACGCGATGGCCACCTCCATCGCCACCGGCGCACTCCGACCGAAGGTCGCAGTGGCACTCTCTGCAACCCTCAATCTGGTAGGCGCCTTCCTGTCCGTGGAGGTCGCCGCGACCGTCGCCAAGGGCGTGGTCAATCTCGGGACCGTCAGCGGTGAGGACCTGCTGCTGATCGTGTTCGCCGGCCTCGTGGGCGGCATCCTCTGGAATCTCGCGACCTGGCTGTTCGGCATGCCGTCCAGCTCGTCGCACGCCCTGTTCGGCGGCCTCATCGGCGCGGCCATCGCCTCGATCGGCATGAGCGGCGTCGAGTGGGGCGGTGTGCTCGGCAAGGTCATCATCCCCGCCCTGCTGGCTCCCGTGGTCGCCGCGCTGGTCGCCGCGGTCGGCACCAAGCTGATCTACCGCATCACCCGGGACGTCCCGGACGACAACAAGAGCAAGGGCTTCCGCATCGGCCAGGTCGGCACGGCATCCCTCGTCTCACTCGCGCACGGCACGAACGACGCCCAGAAGACGATGGGCGTCATCTTCCTGGCCCTGGTCGCCCACGGCTCCATCACTGCAGACAGCGAGATGCCCTTCTGGGTCAAGCTCAGCTGCGCGGTGGCGATCGCCCTCGGCACCTACCTCGGCGGCTGGCGCATCATCCGAACCCTCGGCAAGGGCCTCGTCGAGATCGCTGCCCCGCAGGGCATGGCGGCAGAGTCGTCGTCTGCCGCGATCATCCTGACCTCGAGCCACCTCGGTCTGCCGCTGTCGACCACCCACGTCGCGACCGGCTCGATCCTCGGTACGGGACTCGGCCGCAAGGGTGCCGAGGTGCGGTGGGGCGTCGCCGGCCGCATGGCGGTCGCCTGGCTGATCACGCTGCCGTCCGCCGGTATCGCCGGCGCGATCTGCTGGGCCCTCGCACACGTGATCGGCGGCCTGCCAGGCGTCATCGTCGTGTTCGCCCTGCTGGTCGCACTGTCGGCGTTCATGTACATCCGGTCGCGCCGCGAACCGATCGACCCCAGCAACGTCAACGCCGAGTGGGAGGGGGGCCTGGCCCCCACGAACGACGCGGACGCTGCTTCGGCCACGACCACAGCCACGGCCGCTGCCGTGACCGACCAGACCTCCGAGGTCGAGCCCACCACCCGCAAGATCTGAAAGGAGACGACCGATGGATCTACTCGTACAGACCGCCAACTCGCTGTGGCAGGTCGTCCTCGTCGGACTACTGCTCGGGGCAGGACTGCCCGCCATCTTCGCGCTGGGCCTCAAGTCACTGTCCATGGGCGCACAGCCGGGTCCCGATGGACAGGCGTCGACGCTCGGCAAGCTCGGAGCCGCCCTCTGCTTCGCCGTCGTGCTGATCGCGATCATTGCTGGGATACTGATGTTGATGCAGAACTTCCTGGCCAGCAGTTTCGGCATCCACGTCTTCTGAGTGAGGTAACGCACCGACCCGCGTCCCCACTCCTTCGTGAAAGTGATCGCATCCGTGACTGATGACTCGCACCGCTCGGCGACCGATGACTCGCACCGCTCGGCGACTGATGACTCGCACCGCTCGGCGACTGATGACTCGCACCGCTCGGCGACCGATGACTCGCCCCGCTCGGCGGAACACAAGAGCGCGCTTCGCTCGGTACTCGACTGGCTCCGCGCCGGCTATCCGGAGGGGATTCCCGCCAAGGACCATTTCGCGCTGCTCGCCGTCCTGGGACGCCGACTGACCGACGAGGAGATCGGGCAGATCGTCGAACTGTCGATCGAAACCGCCCACGAGCATCCCGACCGGCACGTCGACTACGACGCGCTGAAGAGCATCATCGCCGGCGTCATCCGCGAGCAGCCGACCGAAGAGGACATCGCCCGCGTCACCGAGCGCCTCGCCGCGGGTGGTTGGCCCGTCGTCTCCGACGAGCAGGAAGCGTCGAGAGAACACCAATACCGCTGACGGACCAAGTTCAGGAGCACCATTGAGCCTGCCTCCGTTCCTCTCCTCGATCATCGACTGGCTGCGCGCCGGCTACCCCAACGGCGTTCCCGAGCAGGACTATGTCCCGCTGTTCGCTCTCCTCACCCGCCGACTGTCGGAGGACGAGGTCGACGTCGTGACCGCAGCCCTGGTCGACGACGGCGACCTGCCGATCTCCAAGACCGACATCCAGGTGCTCATCACCAAGATCACCAACGAGATGCCGCTCGAATCCGACGTGGACCGCGTGCGGTCGCACCTGTCGTCCGGGGGATGGCCGCTCGCCGGTCCACCGGCGACCTGACCCGTGTCCGACCGGGACGCTCCCCGTGAAACCATCGAGGAGTGAGCCCGGTCCTGCACACCCTTCCGATTCCCGCCGGTACCGCGGCGACGGCCCTCCTGCCCCGGCTCGAGCGACTCCTCGACGGCGACGGCCCACCCCTCCTACCGGTACCGGAGCAGGACCAGCAGGAGACGAGACGCCTGTGCGACGCCCTGCGTCCGGGTGAGGCGATCGACGATGTGCCCGGCGCCGACGACATCGCGCTCGTGATGGCGACCTCGGGCACCACCGGGGTCCCCAAGGGCGCCATGCTGACCTCGCGCGCGCTGCGGGCCAGCGGCGACGCGACACACCGCAGGCTCGGCGGGCCCGGGTCGTGGTTGCTGGCACTGCCGGCACACCACATCGCGGGCATGCAGGTGCTGCTGCGGAGCGTGCTGGCCGGCGCCGCGCCCGTCGTCGTCGACGTCACACGCGGATTCGATCCGGCGACCCTGCCGGCAGCCGTCGACGCGATGGCGGGGCCACGTCGCTACACCTCGCTGGTGCCCACCCAACTGGTCAAGGCCCTCGACGACGCCGCGGCGGCCGCCGCACTCGCCGAACTCGACGCCGTCCTCCTCGGTGGCGCCGCGACACCTCCGCCGCTCCTGCGCCGGGCCGTCGACGCCGGACTGACGATCGTGCGCACCTACGGGATGAGCGAGACGTGCGGCGGGTGCGTCTACGACGGCACACCCCTCGACGGTGTGCGGGTCCGCATCGCGGACGACTCCCGCGTCCTGCTCGGTGGAGACACGCTCGCATCGGGGTACCGCGGGATTCCGGATCACCCGGCCTTCAGCGAGCCCGGATGGTTCCGCACCGACGATGCCGGAACCGTCACCGACGGCGTCCTGACGATCCGCGGGCGGTTGGACGAGGCGATCTCCACCGGCGGTCTGACGGTGGTGCCGCAGGTGGTCGAAGCCGTCCTGATGGAGCACCCGGACGTTCGCGAATGCGCGGTGCTCGGTGTCCCCGACGAACGACTCGGCCAGCGGGTGGTGGCGGCGATCGTGCCGGAGGACGGGACCGCCCCCACCGTCGACGACCTGCGGGCCCATGTCGGCGCCTCGCTCGACGCGACCGCGGCACCGCGGGAGGTGAAATTCGTCCGCTCACTCCCGCTGCGGGGGCCGGGCAAGGTGGACCGCAAGGCCCTGCAGACAGCCTGGATTCGAACGAATAATTGATCCAGTTGATCAGTATCTGCCGGCCGAGACACGATTGTTACTCTTCGGCGCGGCGGGTTCGGCGCGACGGTTCTCCCTGATCAAAGGGAGTGCAGCGGGGAGGTAAACGATTCGGCGCCACCCGCGGGCGCGGCCGATTCCGCCGAAAACCCTTGCCCGAAAACGTAAACGGGCCATGCTTCGCCTGTGATCTTGGTTTCGGGGAACCGAGCACCGCGATCGCCTGTCCACCGACACTCCATCGACAGGGGTTGATCATGCAAACACGTCCGTCTACATCTCAGCTGTTACGCCGCACGACCGTCGGGGCCGTCCTCGTCGGCGTGTCGGCACTCACCGCACCCGCAGTTGCGGGCGCGGAAACCGTGGAGCTCACCCGCCCCACAGTGACGTTCACCGTCACCGACAGCACTTTCGACCTGACGCTCGAGAATCCCAACAGCGATCCGACCAGCAGTTGCGGGGCGTTCGTGGTCCAGGCCTCGAAGCTCTCCGCACTCGAGGAGGATCCGTCGAGGATCAACGAACCCGGCTTCCTGACATGGCGGACCGCACGCAGCGAGCGCGTCGCGGCCGACTCGTCCCGGACCTACACCTTCGACGTCCCGCGCGGATTCTATGCCGTTGTGGGCGAATGTGTTTCGCCCACACAACCGAAGCCGTCCGCGAGCGATCCGCAGGTGGTGTCGGTTCCGCGCAGCCAGTACACAGGCAGTTCGAGCGCAGCCCCCGCAAACATCGCGGGCATCGCCCGCGGCCTCTTCTCCGGCGGCTCGCTCGCCGCAGGGTAGCCCGAGTCGGAGCATCGGCCGGGCAGGAAACCCCTGCCCGGCCGATGCGAACCGACCGCCCCGAAATTCAAGTAGTTGAACAAGCAATTGAATACCTAACGACCACTGAAACAAGATTGTTACATAGGTCCCAAACCGGCTCGTACGGTGGGGATTTCCGCTGATCAAACATCGTTACCGGGCGGTAGGAACGGAACATTCCTCGCACCGAGGACCGCATTTCGTTACGGCCCCGAGAGGTTCACCTTGCGGGAACTTGACCCAACCCCGATGCTTTTCCCCAGTGATCTTGGTTTCGGGTCTTGGTTTCGGGGAGCCGGGCGCCGCGATCACGTGTTTCGAACACTCGTACTCAACAGGAGTTGTCCATGCACGTGCGTACTCGAAATCTGTTCACCCGCAGTGTGGCCGGTGTCGCGATTGCCGGCGCAGCCGCTCTCGCCGCCCCTGCCCTCGCGTCGGCCGCACCCGCGGTCAAGGCGCCGACGGTCACCGCGGCCGCCGCGAGCAGCACCATCACGGTGACGGTGGCGAACCCCAATACCGATCCTTCCGTCACGTGTGGCGCCCACGCCTTCGCCGCGTCGCGCGCGAGTGAACTGGAGAAGGATCCCTCCAAGCTCTTCGAGCCCGGATTCACGTTCTGGAAGGTCTCCGACAAGGCCCGCGTCGGCGCGTCCGACACCAAGTCCTTCACCACGCCGGAGTTCAACGACGGCGTGTTTGCCGTTGTCGGCGAATGCACTTCGGCCAACGGCGGCACGCCGGTGCTGGGCAAGCCCCAGGTCGTCAGCCTGCCCGAGGACGCGATCTTCGGCAGCCTGCGCAACGGCGCACTCGAGAACGTCCTCGACTTCGTCCTGGAGGGCAACATCGACGGACTGATCAAGGCCATCTCGGCCGGATCGTCTCAGCCCGCCTGACAGACCACCCGCACCACAGAACGTGCGCGGCGGTCCGGACACCAGTCGGGGATGCCCGGGCCGCCGCGCATCCTTTCCTGATCCGCTCGCCGTGTCCGCCTCGCGGTTCCTCGCGCCGAGCCGGCCACTGTCGAAAGGTCCACACCATGCGCTTACGTTCCACCTCACTCGTCACCCGTCTGGCGGCAGGGAGTGCCGTCGCCGCCGCGGCCCTGATCGCTGCTCCCGCGCTCGCGTCCGCCGCGCCCGCCACCTTCACGGGGCCGACCGTGACGGCGGAGGCCGCCGGAGATGCGATCGCCGTCTCCATCACCAACCCCAACGTCGACTTCCCGACGAGCACGTGCGGTGCCGTCGCGATCGACTCCGTCAAGGTGCCCGAGGCGGTCGACGACCCGCTCAAGCTGCTCGAGCCCGGATTCGTTGCTTGGACCAGTGGTCTCGACAGCGTCGGCGCGGGTGTCACCAAGGCGTACACGACACCGGCCCTCACCGGTGGCATGTACGCCGTCGTGGGCGCGTGTGTGTCGCTGGCCAATCCCGTTCCCGAGCTGGGCGAGCCGGTCCTTGTCGGTGTCGGTGACACCTTCGGCAGCCTCGGGACGATCACCGGCAGCCTCGGTGACTTCATCCCGAACATCGGCGACCTGATCGGTGGCCTACTGAAGTAGCTCGACTCGCACGAAGACACGGGCCCGCGGTGCATTGCACCGCGGGCCCGGCCCGTGTCCGGACGCAAGGACGGTGCAAGGGCGGTGCAAGAGGGCACCGTCATGGTTGTGCCATGAACCTCGATACCTCACCCCCGGCCATCGAGGCCGTCGGGCTCGTCAAGACCTTCGGGCAGCAGCGGGCCGTGGACGGCGTCAGCCTCACCGTCCCGACCGGTTCGGTGTACGGCGTGCTCGGCCCCAACGGCGCCGGCAAGACGACGACAGTCCGGATGCTCGCGACCCTGCTGCGGCCCGACGGCGGCGAGGCCCGCATCTTCGGCCGTGACGTCGTCCGCGAATCGACGGCCGTCCGTTCCCTCGTCGGCGTCACCGGCCAGTACGCGTCGGTGGACGAAGACCTCACCGCCACCGAGAACCTCGTGATCTTCTCGCGGCTGCTCGGCCTCGGCCGCGCCGACGCCAAGCGCAAGGCCGTCGAACTCCTCGAAGAGTTCGGACTCACCGAGGCGGCGTCGAAGCCGCTGAAGAACTTCTCCGGCGGCATGCGCCGGAGACTCGACCTCGCGGCCAGCCTCATCGCCCGTCCCCCGCTGCTGTTCCTCGACGAGCCCACCACGGGCCTCGACCCGCGCACCCGCGCGCAGATGTGGGACACCATCCGCAGGCTCGTCGCCGAGGGCTCGACGGTACTGCTCACCACGCAGTACCTCGACGAGGCCGACCAACTGGCGGACCGGATCGCGGTGATCGACCACGGTCGTGTGATCGCCGACGGCACCGCCGACGAACTGAAGGCGTCGGTCGGAGTGTCGGCACTGCAGTTGACCCTCGCCGATCGCACGCAGACCGAGGAAGCCCGGTCCGTGATCTCCGCGATGCTCGGCATCGAGGCAGCGGTCACGCCGGAGTCCGGACGTATCACCGCGCCGCTGACCGATCCGTCGATCACCGCGGATCTTCTCGTGCACCTGCGCGACCGGTCCATCGCGGTGGACGAGATCACCGTGTCGAAGCCGAGCCTCGACGAGGTCTTCCTCACCATCACCGGGCACGACACTGCCGAGTCCGAAGGAGACGCCGCATGACCACCACACTCACCTCGCCTGCACGACAGGGAGACACGCGGACGATCGACGCCACCGACCGCATCGACCTCCGGGACGCGATCGCCCACACCTTCACGATGGCGTACCGCGGCATCCTGAAGATCAAGCACAACCCCGAGCAACTGTTCGACGTCGTGATCCAGCCGGTGATCTTCACGTTCATGTTCACGTACATCTTCGGCGGCGCGATCTCCGGCGACGTGAAGTCGTACCTGCCCATCATCATCCCCGGCATCCTCGTCCAGACGGTGATCACGGCATCGATCGTCACCGGCACCCAGTTGCGCGAGGACATGGACAAGGGGGTGTTCGACCGGTTCAAATCGCTGCCGATAGCCCGGATAGCCCCGCTGTCCGGGGCCCTGCTCGCCGACGTCGTGCGGTACGCGATCGCGACCACCATCACGATCGTCGTCGGCATCGCCATGGGTTACCGCCCGGGTGGCGGATTCGTCGGCGTGGTGTGCGCGGCGCTGCTGATCATGGTGTGCGCGTTCGCGATCAGCTGGATCTTCGCACTCATGGGCGTGCTGATGAGCAAGGCCTCCGCCGTGCAGGGCGTCTCGATGATGATCCTGTTCCCGCTCACGTTCATGTCGAACGCGTTCGTGCCGTCCGACACGATGCCGGGCTGGATGCAGGCGTTCGTGAACGTCAACCCCGTCTCGCACCTGGTGACCGCGGTCCGCGAACTCGCCAACGACGGCCACTTCGGCATCCACGCGGTGTATGCACTGGTTGGTGCCGCCGTGATCGTCGCGATCATGGCCCCGCTCACGGTGCGGACCTACATGCGCAGGACCTGAGGCCTCACGCCTCCGTCTCGGAGAGAAGGCCGAGTATCTCGCGACGCGCGGCGGCGCGCGGCGTCCCCTCCACGGACGCCAGCGCCGCCGCAACGGCATCGTCACCGAGCAGATCCTTCGCCAGCTCCAGATGCCTTTCCAGCCTCATCGACGGATAGTCCTGGCGTGCTTTGACTTTCGCTGCGAGCGCAAGCAACCGCACCCCGCGTTCGACGGCGCGGCCGGTGGCGACGGCGAAGCTACCGACAGCGCACGCGACCGCCCCGGTCTGCGGTAGATCCGGGTATCCGCGGGAACCGAGGCGCTGCATCGCAACGGCTCCGAGACGAAGTGCCAGATCTGCGACAAGTTCCGAGCGTCCGGCGAGTACGTGCGCGTCCACGACGGCGGACACGACCATGATCTCGAACGGATCGGCCGGAAGCTCGCCCGCGAGGTCGCCGGCCTGTTCGGCCGCCCGGCGGTATTCGGCCAGTCCCCGATCGACGACACCGGTGGCCAGATCGGCCTCCGCGGTACTCGCCGACAACGCTGCCTGGTTGTTCGTGTCGTGATCGCTGTTCGCGCCGCTGCCCTGCGCGCTCGCGTGCAGCGGGACGAGCGCCGCGAGTTCGGTGCGCGCGTCGGCGATCCGGTCGGCACCGACGAGAGCAGCCACCATGAAACCGCGCACCTGCAGGCTCTCGTCGTACAGGTGCATCGTCCACAGGACTTCGGCGGACCGCCGGTAGAACTCGACCGCTTCGCCGTAGCGCGCGGACTGGGAGTACAGGCCGCCGAGGTGCTGACACACCATCGCCAGGCCCCAGCTGTCGTTCAGTTCCTCCGCCAGGGCGAGCGCCTGCCGTGCGTCGGACTCCGAACCGAACAGGTCCCCGATGTTCTCCCGGAGGTTGGCGCGCGCGATCAACGCGGAGCTGCGCGCCCCCGGGTCGGTCGACCGCACCGCCGTCGCGAGCGTCCGCGCCAGGCCGCGCCCCGATCCGGGCACCAACATCAGTGTGGCGTTCACCCGCGACGACCCGCTGATGTCCGTGCGGGCGGCGAGCAGTCGTCGCAGACGAGTGCGGGCAATCGCGACCACGCGCAGATTGCCTCCCATCGCCATGTGGGCGGCGGCCAGCACGTACGCCGCCGCGAGGTGATCCGCGGGTACGTCCTCGGCGGGGAGGCCGGAATCGTCGAGTTCGAGCACTCGCGGTGCCCACGCGAAGACCTCGGAGTGCGCGCCGCGAAAGGCCCACATGCCGCCGAGCACGGGGAAGATCGTGAAGACTGCGCGAACGAGCTTCTCCGACAGCGCATATCGCAGCACCGCGAGCAGGTTGTCGTGCTCGGCCTCGACACGGTGCGCCGCCGCGATCTGACGGCCGGACATGAAGTCGTGGAACACCTCCCGCGAGAAGCACTCTGCCCACTCGACCGTCCGACGACGCACCTCGGCGTCCTCGTCACCGTCCGACTGCTCCTCGCCGAACTCCCGCACGGTCTCGAGCATGTGGTACCGAAGCCCCACGGCATCGGCGCCGTCGGGCGGTTCGACCACCGACAGCATCGACTGGTTCACCAGGCCCTCGAGTGCATCGGCGACGTCGACGACCTCGCCCCACTGCGCCACGGCGACTGCGGCGTCGGCCGTGAATCCTGCCGGGAATCGGCATATTCGACGCAACGCCGCCCGCTCCGGCTCCTCGAGCAGGTTCCAACTCCAGTCGATCACGGCACGGAGCGTGCGGTGCCGTTCCGGCGACGTCCGGTCCCCCGAACGCAGCAGCGCGAACCGGTCCACCAGTCGGGCGTTGATCTCCTCGACGCTGAGTGTGCGGACCCGTGCCGCGGCGAGCTCGATCGCGAGCGGCAGCCCGTCCAGCGTCCGGCACAGGCGCTCGACCTCACCGTCGTCCAGACGCACCGAGGGGCGCACCGCGAGCGCCCGTGCCCGGAACAGTTCGGTGGCGGGCGATCCGTCGTCGTCGATCGCCAACGGCGCCAGCGGATACACCGCCTCCGCGGTGATCGACATCGGCGACCGGCTGGTCGCGAGGACCGTCAGGTGCGGGCTCGCGGCGATCAGGTCGGACACCGCGTCGGCGGCGTCGTCGATCAGGTGCTCGCAGTTGTCGAGAATCAGCAGCGACGGTCGGGCCGACAGTGCGTCGCGCAACCGCTGGCGCGCGTCGTGGATCCGGGTGCGGGTGAGCGCGCCCGGCGTGAGGTCGGCCTCGCTCAGACCGAGGGTGCCGCTGATCGCGGCGATCAGGTCCTCGCCGCTGCGCAGCGGCGCGAGTTCGACGAGCGCAACCGGCATCCGGCCCGAGACCTCGGCCCCCACCGCGTGCGCGACCCGCGTCTTGCCGGTGCCACCGGGCCCCAGGACGGTCACCACCCGCGACGACGCCAGCAGCAGTTCGAGCGCCGCCAGATCGGTCTTCCGTCCGAGCAGCGGGTTGGGCGCGGCGCGGAGCCCGATCACGTTGGGCAGCATCCGGGTTGCCGCCTCCGAAAACCCCGCTGCCTCCGCTGCCTCCGCTGTCTCCACCGCACCGCTCGACTCCTTCCGCGCCGCGCGATCGGTCCGATCGCCGCTCAGGATGGCGGCATTGAGGTCGACGAGCCGGGCGGACGGGTCCACGCCCAGGCGATCGGCCAACCGGCCGCGCAACCCTGCGAACACCTCGAGCGCCTCGTTGGATCGACCCGAGCCGTGCAGGCACTCCATGAGCAGCGCGTGCGCGCCCTCGTCGAGCGGCGACGCACCCGCCGCGGCACGCGCGATCGGCAGCGCGACGGCGAACTCGCCGGACGCCAGCAGCGCAGCGAGTTCCACCGCGTCGAGCGCGCCGCGATGCGACGCGGCCTCGGTCGCCAGGTCGTCGGCGAGGTCGCCGCCGGGCAGGTCCGCCCCCGGCTCGCCGCGCCACAGCGCCCGGGCCCGGCGCACCGCGTCCAGCGCGCCCCGCTGGTCCCCGTCGGCGTGACGCTGTCCCGCTTCCCGCGCGAGCAGACGCGCGCGCGTCAGATCGACCTGTTCCGGTGCAAGGGCAAGCCGGTAGCCGGCCGGACCGGCCTCGATCGCCCCGTCCGGCAGCGCCGAGCGCAGCCGGGAGATCTGTGTGTGCAGGGCGTTGGCCGGGGACTTCGGCGGGGCGTCACCCCAGACGTCCTCGACCAGCGCCGCGGCGCTGCGGCTGTGTCCGGGCCGCCGCGCGAGCGCCACCAACAGAGCGCGGGCGCGCGGCCCGGGCAACGGAATCAGGACACCGTCTCGGCGTGTGGCAACGCCACCCAACAGCACCACCTCGACCGGCGGCTCCGTGGGTGCCGGGGACTGGGGATCGCTCGTCACGGTTTGCACCGGCGACAAGCCTATGGGAGTACCCGACCGTGCGGCCACCCGATTCGACGAGGGTGAAAGGATCGGCGCATGGCTTCTGTGTCCCAGTGGATCGAGGGCGCCCGACCGCGCACCCTGCCCAATGCGATCGCTCCGGTGTTCGCCGGTACCGGCGCGGCGGCGTCCCTCGACGGCGCGGTGTGGTGGAAGGCGCTGCTGGCGCTGGTGGTCTCGCTGGCGTTGATCGTCGGCGTCAACTTCGCGAACGACTACTCGGACGGCATCCGCGGCACCGACGACGAGCGGGTGGGCCCGCTGCGCCTCGTCGGGTCCGGGCTGGCCTCGCCCGGTGCGGTCAAGGGCGCCGCGATGGGCTGTTTCGCGGTGGCCGCGGTCGCGGGCATCGCCCTCGCCCTGGTCTCGGCGTGGTGGCTGATCCTGATCGGCGCAGTCTGCATCCTGGGCGCCTGGTTCTACACGGGCGGCAAGAAGCCCTACGGCTACAGCGGTTTCGGCGAGATCGCGGTGTTCGTGTTCTTCGGTCTGGTCGCGGTGCTCGGCACCGAGTTCGTACAGGCCGAGCGTGTCGACTGGGCGGGTCTGCTGGCCGCGATCGCGGTCGGCTCGTACTCGAGCGCGGTGTTGGTGGCGAACAACCTGCGCGACATCCCGACCGACACCGAGTCCGGGAAGATCACCCTCGCAGTGAAATTGGGGGACGCCCGCACCCGCACCCTGCACCTGGTGCTGCTGGTGGTGCCGTTCGTGGTGACCCTCGCGCTCGTCGCGCGCACGCCGTGGGCGCTCGTCGGTCTGATCGCGCTTCCGCTCGCGATCAAGGCCAACGCGCCCGTGCGGACCGGTGGCCGGGGGCCCGCACTGATCCCGGCCCTCGCGGTCACCGGCATGTCGATGCTGGTGTGGGCCACGGCCACCGGACTCGCACTCGGTCTCGGCTGAGCCGTACGCAGCTAGTCGGTCGCGGTACGGTGCCCGAGAACGTTGACGACCGTCCCGTCCGGATCACGGACGAAGAACCGTCGGACACCCCACTCCTCGTCCTGCAGCGGATGGACGATGGTCGCGCCGCGCGCGACCATCGCCTCGTACACCGCGTCCACATCGTCCACCTCGACGCTCATGTCGGGGTGGACCGGCGCCGTCGCGTCGTCGCCCATCAGCGTCACCTGGGCGGTGGGATTCGACGGTGACGCCATCGTCATCACCCACCCTTGATTCATCACCTCGGCGAAGCCCAGCGCGGCATAGAAGTCGCGGCTGTCGTCGAGCGATTTCGCGTGGATGTCGGGAACGACCCGGCGGATCGTCATGTCACTTCTTGTCCGGAACCAGTGCGCTGAGCACGAAGTTCACGAGCGAGATGATCAGCGCACCCCACACCGCCGTCCAGAAGCCGTCGATGCTCAGGCCCCACTCGGTCTGCGAACTGATCCACGACGTGAGCATCAGCATCAGCGCGTTGATCACGAGAGTGAACAGGCCGAGGGTGAGGATCAGCAGCGGCAGCGACAGCAACTGCACGATCGGCTTGACGAACGCGTTCACGACCGTGAACAGCAGCGCGATCCCGAGGATGATCAGCACGTCGTTTCCGGTGCCCTCGCCCGAGTCGGCGATCGTGATGCCGTCGACCCATTGCGAGGCCAGCCAGATGGCGACCGCGTTGATCACCAGGCGTATCAGAAATGTCATGTCCACATGCTGGCACGAACCGGACCGCCGGACGTAACGGGCGAATGCGCGCTCATGCGCGACGGATGACGGCGGCGTTGAGGCGCAGACGCTCTTGCAGGAAGTGCTCGACGAGTTCGATCTCGTCGTCCGAACAGTCCAACAGCAGTTTCACCTCGACGTCCCGCTTCGTCAGATCCGCGGTGAGAGCGACACCCACCAGTCCGGCGCCGGCGGCCGAGCCGCGAAACACGTCGACGCCCTCGGCGTCACCACCGCCGGTGTCCTCGAGGAACCCGTAGTCGACGGGATAGACCACCTCGGGGAACCGCGGGTGCGCACTGCCTCGGGGACGGTCGATCCGCAGCGTGGCCCGGCGGATCAGCTCGTCGAGGGCCGCGAGGAACGAGGCCATGTTCGTGTCCATGACGCCAGCCTGCCACGCAAAAACCCGGAGAACGACGGCATTCCGCGCATTGCCGCACTAGCATCTGCGCATGCCCGTGTGCCGAGTCAATTGGTGGACGGCCCTCGGCGCGGGGATCTTGCTCGCCGTGGTCGGCATCGCCGCCGGCCGGTTCCCGCTCGCCGACGACGCCTCCGTGGCGGCCGGTCGTCAATACGGCGCCAACCAGGCCGTGATGTACATGCAGTTCAATCCGGTCGACCCGACGGACGAGCAGTTGCACCAGTGGTGCAGGCAGGGCGCGGAACTGTCCGCGGGCATGCAGGTCTGGTACGACGGCGGCGTCATCCAGGTCGGCGAACTCGACCGGACGCGTTTCGCGGAAGGCTGTTTCGAGAGCTACCGCGACGGAGTCCGCTGACCGTCGACGGTGTCGAACGCCCCGTCCACCGCGGCCTGCATGTCGGCGGCCACCACCCGGGTGATGTCCATGGGTGTCGTCGGGAGGTCGAGAACCGGGGACGAGATGTAGACATCGGCCACGCCGCCGGGACGGTAGCGGATGCCGAGGCTCAGCAGCGCCGGAGCGGAGCCGAGCTTGCGCGCCTTCACCGCGATGTGCCCGATGCCGCTGTTGATCTTCTGGACGCGGCTGGGGTCGACGTCGTTGCAGGTCCCCTCGGGGAAGATCGCGAGCACGTCGCCGCGGTGCAGTCGCTGTGCCGAGATCTCCATCATCCGGCGGCCCGCATCCGCGACCGCCCGCATCCCGTGGTCCTTGCCACGGAACACCGGAATCGACCCCATCATGTCGATCTTCCGGCGCAGCTTCGGATCCACGAACAGTTCGTCCTTCGCGAGCACGCGGGTCCGCCCGATCGCGCGGCGCAGCGGCGACTGCCACGCGGTCGCGGCGAGCGTGTACTGGTCCCGGTCCGTCACGTGATTGGCTGCGACGATCAGTCGCGTGCCGCTGCCGAGCAACTCCTGCAACTGCCGACGGGCACCGTCCGCGTAGCGGGTCCGCGGCCGGAAGCGTGCGCTGAGCGCAGCGTAGGCGGCATTCGCGACGAGCCGATTCTGCTGATGATCCAGATAGAAGCGGTAGACGTCCTCGTAGTTCTCGAGCGTCACGTCGGGCCGGGTCATGTGCGAGCCTCTCGATCGGATGCCCCCACCCGATCCCACGGTACACAACCTACGGGACCGTAGGTTTGCGCCCATGATCGGGATGCTGCGCCCCGGCGCCGGACGCGGCGAGCAGTAGGCGTCGTCGAACGACAGGCCCGGCGTGGACACCGACGCCGGGCCGCCCGCCCACAACGCGCGGCACGCGGCGAGCGTGTCGTCGAGCAACGGTCCCCGGTCGGCGAAGTCCAGTCCGGCCGCCTCGTACTCCCTTTCCCGCCAACCGGTCCCGACCCCGAGATCGAGACGCCCACCCGAGATCAGGTCGAGCGTCGCGGCGGTCCTCGCCAGGACCGCGCCGCCGCGCAGGGCCGCGATCACGATCCCGGCGCCCAGACGCACCCGCTCGGTCTTGCGTTGGGGACGTTGAGACCGAGGGTGGGCTTGTCGACAGACACGATGAACCTTCCGGAGAATGAAAGGCAGGTCACGGGTTGCGCGGACGGTTGGTCCAGCCGCCCTCGGGCTTCGGGAACCAGCCGCCGGCCGCGAACGTGCCGCCGTCGACGTGCACGGTGGTGCCCGTCGTGTAGCGGCCCAGATCGGACGCCAGGAACAACGCGGCGCCGGCGACGTCGTCCGGCTGACCGGGGCCGCCCAGCGGCGCCCATGTCGGCCACTTCGCCCACTCCTCCTCCGACAGCCACTCGGTGTACGGCACCTGCACGGACTCGATCAGGTCGGGTGCGATCACGTTGACCCGGACACCGGACCGTCCGACCTCGACGGCCAGGCTGCGGCTGAACTGCGTGACGGCCGCCTTGTACGCCGCGTACACGGAATGCCCGGGGATGGCCCGATGCGCCTCGACGGTCGTGAGGCTGATGATCGAGCCGCCCCGGCCGCGCTCGGCCATGCCCGGCAGCACCGCATGGGTGAGCCGCAGGACGTGGTCGAGGTTGATCCCGCCGATCTCCGACCAGAACGCCGGCTCGGTCTCCGCGAAGGGACGCGGCGGACGCAGGAAGTGGCCGGCATTGTTCACCAGGACGTCGGGCGCGAACTCGACGATCTCGCCGGGGACCGTGGCGTCCAGGACGTCGTACTCGAGGACGTCAATCGCACCGCCCGCCGCGGTGTTGAACTCCAGCGCGCGAGCGGCATCGGCGTCGATGTCGACCACCAGGACGTGCGCGCCGTGGGCCGCGAAGGACCGCGCGATCGCGCCGCCGATCCCGTGGGAGCCGCCCGTGACGATCGCGCGCTTACCCGGGAGCAGTGCTCCGGGGCTGAACGCCGGGCGGGTGGGTGCAGGCTGTGACGACACGGTTCCTCCTAGGTCTGCGGATCGGACCCCTGGCCCGATGTCACATGCGTTCGGTCGGACTGAACGCATGTGACATTCGGCCATGATCCGTCGCTCGTCGATGGAGGCGCAGACGTTTTCCCGGTTAACGAGAAACGGCACGCGTGAGGGTTCTCATGTCCGCACGCGCGAGCCTGTCGGTAGCCTCGAATCGACTGACACACACTCGGAACGGGAGAACTCCACGATGCTGAACAAGACCGCCACCTCCGCTCTCGCCGCAGCCGGACTGGTCGGCGGATACGCCGTCGCGCGGCAGACCGGGAACCGTCAGCTGGGCGGCGCCGTGCTGGCCGCGGTCGGTGGCGTGTGCACCTACAACTGGGCCAAGAGCTCCGGTGCGGGCCGCGCCGCGGCGCTGCTGGGCACCTACGTCGGCGCATTCGGTGGCTCGCACCCGCTCGCCAAGAAGATCGGCGCGTGGCCGTCCGTCGGTGTCGTCGCCGCCGGCACCGCGATCGCGTCGCAGGTCGTCTCCAAGGGCTGAGCGATGATCCGCCTCGCCGAGCCCGCCGACCTGCCGCATCTCCCGGAGATCGACGTCGCGGCGGGCTCGGCGTTCCGCGACGTGGGGATGGACGCGATCGCCGACGACGATCCGCCCCCGCTCGCACTGTTCGAGACGCACTTCGCCGAGGGCCGCCTCTGGGTGTGGGCGGAGCACGCGCAGCGGCCGGTGGCGTTCTGCCTCGTCGACGTCGTCGACGGCAACGCGCACATCGAGCAGATCTCGGTGCACCCGAGCCACGCCCGGCGCGCCATCGGCGCGGCCCTGATCGATCACCTCGACGAGTGGGCGCGCGACCGCGGGCTTCCCGAGCTGACGCTCACCACGTTCGTCGACGTGCCGTGGAACGGCCCGTACTACCGGCGCCTCGGATTCACGGCGATCGCGGACGACGACCTGGGACCGGGCCTGCGTGCCGTCCTCGACGCGGAGTCCGAACGCGGCCTGGACCGTTGGCCCCGGATCGCCATGACCCGGCACGTGCCGATCGACCCGGGACCTACGACGCCGTCCAGCGCCCGGTCTTCGTGAACTCGTCGAGCACCGCCGCGGGACCGGTGAGGTCGATCCCCTCGGATGCGACCCAGGCGTCGTCGAAGTACGTGCCGGAGTAGCGTTCGCCGCCGTCGCACAGCAGCGTCACGACGCTGCCGCTGCGGCCGGCCGCGAGCATCTCGCCCACGAGGCCGAACGCACCCCACAGGTTGGTTCCGGTGGAACCGCCCACCTTGCGGCCCAGCGTGTCGCTCGCGTGCCGCATCGCCGCGATGGAGCCGGCGTCGGGCACCTTGACCATGCGGTCGACGACCTGACCGATGAACGACGGTTCCACACGCGGCCGCCCGATGCCCTCGATCCGGGAGCCCCGCTCCCCCGTGACGGTCGGATCGCCCGCCCGCCACGCGTCGAAGAACACCGAGTGTTCCGGGTCGACGACACACAGGCCGGTGTCGAGCTTGCGGTACCGCAGGAACCGGCCGATGGTCGCGCCCGTGCCGCCGGTGCCGGCGCCCACCACGATCCACTCGGGGATCGGATGATCCTCCTGCTGCAGCTGCGTGAAGATCGACTCGGCGATGTTGTTGTTGCCCCGCCAGTCGGTCGCACGCTCGGCGTGCGTGAACTGGTCCATGTAGTGCCCGCCGGTCTCGGCGGCCAGACGGTACGACTCGTCGTAGATGCGCGACGGATCGGTGACGAAATGGCAGCGGCCGCCCTGCGCCTCGATCAGTGCGATCTTGGCGGGGCTGGTGCTCGCGGGCATCACGGCGACGAAGTCGAGGCCCAGCAGGTTCGCGAAGTACGCCTCGCTGACGGCCGTCGAGCCGGACGACGCCTCGATCACCGTGGTGTTCTCGGTGACCCAGCCGTTGCAGATCGAGTACAGGAACAGTGAGCGCGCCAGCCGATGCTTGAGGCTGCCGGTGATGTGCGTGGACTCGTCCTTGAGATACAGCTGCACGTTCCACGACGGCGGCAGCGGATAACGCAGCAGGTGGGTGTCGGCACTGCGCTGGGCGTCGGCCTCGATGAGGCGGACCGAATTGTCGACCCAGGCGCGGGAACCGCGACGGTCGAGGACGGTCGTCACTGCTTGCGGTCCTCGCCCCGCAGCTTCGCATGCAGGTCGGCCTTGTCGGCCCGGCGGCGCGCGTCGACCGAGGCGATGTCCTCGTTGACCCGCTTGCGCAGCTTCGAGAACAACACCAGCGACAACGGCAGCGCGATCAGGACGGCGAACAGCGCGGCCACGATCCACGGAACCTCGACGCCGATCAGCTTCCCGCCGAGGAGGATGACCGCCAGGAGGATCACGACCAGGCCGAGCCGGGCCACCGAGTAGAGGACGACGTCGCGGACAAGGTGACCCGTCGTCACGGTGGGGGCGGCGTCGGCGCCCTGTTCACTGGCCTTCTCGGGACGATTCTGCGCTGCATCACTCACAGTGCCAGCCTACCTATCGCCTGGTGGCGCGATTCCCCGGGAACGCCCTCGGAACCTGTCAGAACACCAGCGGGACGACACCGGGACCGAGGTTGTCGATGGCACACTACTGGAACGTCCAGTAGACGCCGACGAAGATGTTCGTTCCGGCGTTGGGGCCGATGGCGTCGGCGAGCATGCACGCCCCCTCCTGACCCGGATGTCCGACACCAGGCCACGGCCGACGGGGGGTGTGGGACTGATTGGCGGTCAACCACCCGGGCACCTCGGCGTTCCGCCCCCCGTAATCGGCTTCTGTCGGCCTCGGTGCGCCTGAGCAGACAGGCCCACCCTAAGGGCCGTCCGCCCCCTTCGTACCGGGATTGCCGATTCCTGTGCACACCCCACAACACCCCAGCCCGAGTAGTCCGATTTGTCCATTACCTCCCCTTTACCAACTTTAGATCGTTCGAGTACCTGGGGGGTGTGGTGCCACGATGTCGGAGCCGGTAGACAAACGAACCGGTCCCGAATCCCCCGGCCGACCCCGACGGGTAGGCCCCGACAGTTGGAGGATCGATGAGCGCACCCACCTACAACGGCGCCAAGGAAGCCCTGCTGACCCCGGGCCAGGTCGCCGCACTGTTCCACGTCGACCCCAAGACCGTCACGCGTTGGGCGCACGCCGGCCGGCTCGGATCTCTGCGCACCCCCGGCGGGCACCGGAGGTTCCGAGAGGCCGAGGTGCTGGCGCTCCTGACGTCGCTGACGACCGAGGCCCATCACTCGTAGAACGCATCGTCCGGCAGGTAGATACCCGGACGACCCGGACGCGGCTACCCTCGTAGCAGGAGGTGCACCGTGATCTACCTATTGGCGTTCATCGGCCTGATAACGCTCGCAGTCCTGTTCTGGAAGGCGTTCGGTCCGACCGCCACCACCGCCGCTCGAGGTGGCGGCAGACCGGTTGGCAGGTCGGGCAGAGCAGTGGGACCTGACGACGACCCCGAGTTCCTGTGGCGGGTGGAGCGTGAGAACCACCGCCGACAGTCGGACCACCGTCCGGGCACAGACTCGCCCACCGACCCGGACAACTGACCGGGCCGGGCCCCGACTGAAACCTGCTCGAGTCGCTCCGGAGCCCCGCCAAGGCCCCTCCGGAGCCCTCAGAGTCAGCGACCCGGTCCCTGGGTTCCCCGGGAACGCAGAACGTCCGTCCTGGTGGGACGCAGAACCGAAAACGGTCGCCGTGCAGTGCACGGCGACCGTTTCGCGTTGCTGGGTCGCGCTTCCGGGTCGGACCAGGTCAGGTCAGGCCGGCGTACGAGTGCAGGCCCGACACCACCATGTTGATGATGAAGAGGTTGAACAGCATCGCCACGAAACCGGCGACGTTGATCCAGGCCGCCTTGGTGTCCCGCCAGCCCGACGTCGCACGCGCGTGCAGGTACGCCGCGTAGATGACCCAGGCGATGAACGAGACCGTCTCCTTGGGGTCCCAGCCCCAGAACCGGCCCCATGCCGCCTCGGCCCAGATCGCACCCAGAATGATGCCGGCGCCGAACAGCGGGAAGGCGACGATCGTGGTCTTGTACGCGAGACGGTCGAGGGTCTCGGCGTCGGGCAGGCGCTGCGCGATCTTGCCGAAGACGCCGTTCCCCTCCTCACCGCCGGGGAACTTCATGCGGTACAGGAACAGGATGCTGGCGATGCCGGAGACCATGAAGATGCCGCTGCCGACGCTGATGATCGTCACGTGGATCGGCAGCCAGAACGAGCGCAGCGCGGGAACGACCGGGGCCGCGTCGGCGTAGAGCACGGTCGCCGCGAGGAACATCAGGATCAGCACGGGCACCAGCAGGAACACCCACAGGTCCGCGGTCTTGCGCAAAGCCACGATGCCCGCGATGACCGCGGCGGCACACGCCATCGAGACGAACTCGTACATGTTGCCGAGCGGGAACCGCTCGGTGGCGAACCCGCGCAGCACGATCGACGCGAGGTGCAGCACGACGCCGACGACCAGCAGGGCGTAACCCATGCCGCCGAGCTTCTCCGACCAGGTCTTGCCGGACTGTTCGACGACGCGTCCGGGCACCTGCTCGCCCGCCGCGACGGTGCCGCCGCCGGCCGCCACGAGTTCGCGTTCCTGGACCACGCGGGCCCGCATCGAGGCGTAGCGCGCGATCAGCAGCACCGTCGCCAGGACGTAGATCGCAAACGCCGACTCGAACGACCAGTCGCTGTAGCGAGCGAGTGTCTCGTTGATCGTCATGAATTCATCTCCTGCGCGTCGCGCGCTCGTGTTGTCCGCGATGACGTGGCGTCACCCAGCAGTCGGGTGGTGAGCCGATCGAACTCGTCGCCCCATCCGGCCTGATCGGTCCGGGCAAGTCCGCCGAGCTCTACTACGGTATGTCGTTCACCCTCGCTCAATGTAGCCGACACGATGTCGGCATCCTTGGCGGGGACCGCTCCCGGGCCGGTCGCCGGGTAGATCCGGACCCAGATACGGCGCCGCCTGATCACCAGCGAGGTCAGCAGGCCGCCCATCATGACCAGCGCCGACACCAGCACCCACTGCTGCGCCGGGTCGTGCGAGACCTGCAGGTTCACGAAGTCGACCGCGCCGTCGAAGCGCACCTGCGTCCCGTCGGCGAGGGTCTTGCTCTCGCCGGGGAACAGGTTGACCCGTTCCTGCTTGACGAGCCGGCCCTGGTTGATCAACTCCTTGTTGAGCGAGAACAGGCTCTGCGGGAGGCCGGTGTCGAGGCCGGTGTCGCCCTTGTAGATGTCGATCGCGACGGCCGGGTCGTTCATCGCCGGGTAACTCGACGACAGCAGGTTGCCGTGGAACAGTGCGGTCGGCGCGAACAGGCCCTCGATCGCGATCTGGTTCTTCCGCCGATCGTCCTCGTTCGGGTACATGCCGCCGGGCGGGTCGAAGCGCATCGCACCACTCGACAGGAACGTCGTCGCGTCGTCCGGGCGCCACTGCAGCGTCTCGGTGCGGGTCTCCCCGTTGGGGAACGTCACGGTGAACGTGGGCGCGTAGCCGTGGCCCTGTAGGTACACACGGTCGCCGGAGATACGCAGCGGGTGGTTGACCTTGAGCTGACCGTCCTGCCACGTGTTCGACGTCAGATCGTCGCCCGCCTGGTACGAGATGTTCGACGTGAACATCTCGGCCTGACCGTTCTCGAGATAGTCGGCGGTGAAGTCCTTGACCTTGAGACACAGGGGCGTCAATCCCGTGCCGTCGACCTGTGCTCCTACCCGGAACGAGTCGAAGGCCGCGGGCGAGATCGTGCAGAAACTCTCGTCCCCTGTCGCCACCAGGATCCGATTTCCCTCGTAGTAGTACAGCTTGCCGACGGCGATCGAGATCAGCAGCGCGACGAGCGACAGGTGGAAGACGAGGTTGCCGGCCTCTCGGAGGAAGCCCTTCTCCGCGGACAACGTGATCTCGTCGGGGTGGTTGGCACGCGGACCCCCGACCCGTTGGATGACACGCCAGCCACGCAGCTGCTTGCGGACCCGCTCGGCGACGGCCTCGGGATCCTCGTCGACCGCCTCGATGTGGTGGTGCGGCAGCCGCGCGAGGTTGCGCGGCGCCGCGACGGGCCGCGCACGCAGCGCCTTCGCGTACTCGACACAACGCGGCACGATGCAGCCGACCAGCGAGATGAACAGCAACGCGTAGATCGCGGTGAACCAGAAACTGCCGAACACGTCGAACAGTTCGAGCTTGTCCATGATGGGCCCGAGCGTGGGCCGGGACGCGATGTACTCGTTGACCTTGCCCTCGTTGAGGCTGCGCTGCGGCAGCAAGGCTCCCGGGATCGCGGCGAGCGCGAGCAGGAACAACAGGACCAGCGCGGTCCGCATCGACGTCAGGCCGCGCCACGTGTTGCGGCCCAGCGCGACGATGCGGCCGGGCACGGACTGCCGCGGCGGGCGGGGTGTGGGAGCGTCGGCGGGCGTACCGCCGGCGTTCACTGTGTCTCGAACCGTCATATCGGCAGGGTCACCTCCGAGATAAATGCGTCACGGACCCAGCCGACGAACTGGTCCCACGCGCCGGTGACCAGTGCGAGGCCGACAGCCACCAACATGATTCCACCGATGATCTGAATAGTCCGGGTGTGCTCGCGCAGCCAGCCGACGCCGCGCAGTGCGCGGGCCGAGCCGAGCGCGACGATCACGAACGGTAGTCCGAGCCCCAGGCAGTACGCGACGATCAGCGCCACACCACGGACCGCGGTCGCCCCCTCGGTGCCGGAGGCGACCGAGATGACCCCGGCCAGCGTCGGGCCGAGGCACGGCGTCCAGCCGAGCGCGAAGACCGCACCGAGCAGCGGAGCCCCCGCGAGGCTCGAGATGCGACGCGGGGCCATCCGAGTGTCCCGCTGCAGCGCCGGGACCAGGCCGATGAACACCAGGCCCATCGCGATGGTCACGACACCGCCGACGCGCTGGAGCACCTGGCGGTTGAGTGCGAGCGCCTCGATCGCGCCGAACACCGACACCGTGGCCAGCACGAACACGACCGTGAATCCGGCGACGAACAGCCCGGCAGCGCCCGCGACCCGCAGACGCCCGTCCCGCAGCGTCTTCGTGCGGGTGCTCGCCTCGGAGGCCGAGACGGCGGGCGCGTCGGCCCCGACCACACCGGCCAGGTACGACAGGTAGCCGGGGACGAGCGGGACCACACACGGCGACGCGAACGACACCAGACCCGCGAGCAGGCACGCGCCGAGCGCGAGCAGCAGGGGGCCGGTCGCAGCCGCCGATTGGAAGCTCTCGCCGACGCTCGCGAGGACGACCGTGTCGGCCGTCATCCCTGGTCCTGCGGTTCCTGGGCGACCCGTTCGACCACCGGCTGCAGGTCCTCGACCAGCAGTTCCTTGAGGAAGACGGCGGCGACCCGGTGCTGACGGTCCAGCACGATGGTCGTCGGGACGACGCTGGTCGGGTAGTTCTTGCCGAGGGTGAACAGCGTGCGCATCTCGGGGTCGTAGATGGACGGGTAGCCCACGTTGTTGTTGACCACGAAGTCCTGCGCCTTGTCCTTGGTGTAGTCGCGCACGTTGATGCCGAGGAACTGGACGCCCTGGTCCTTGGTGTTCTCGTAGACCTTCTCGAGGTCGTCGGCCTCACCGCGGCACGGACCGCACCACTGGCCCCACACGTTGAGCACCACGACCTGCCCCTCGTAGTCGGACAACGAGGTGGTCTTGCCGTCGACCATCAGGTCCGGACCCGAGACGTTGCCGGCCTTGCCGCGTTCGGACGGGGTGTCGTAGAACAGCTCGGTCTGGCCGCCCGGCGAGACGAACACGAACGTGCCGCCCTGCGCGACGGCGTCGTCACCGGTGGCGCAGCCGGACAGTGCGGCGACGACGACCAGCGAACATGCCGCGGCCGCCAACCGCAGGGACGGAAACCTCATGCGCCTGTCACCCTCGGATCCGACGCGCCGGCCGGCTCGGAGTAGACGATGTCGACGAGGGTGTCGCCCTCGTAGACCAGCGACGTCAACGACGCCAGACCGCACTGACGGTGCCGCGGGTCGTGCCACAGCCGCTCGCCCTGCAGGAAGCGGCGCAGCGTCCACACCGGCAACTGGTGGCTGACGCACACGGCCTCGTGACCGACCGCGGCGACGCGGGCGGTGTTGACGGCCGCGAGCATGCGGTGCGCGATCTGCAGGTACGGCTCGCCCCACGACGGCGTGAACGGGTCGCGCAGCTTCCACCAGTGCCGGGGGCGGCGCAGCGCGCCGTCACCGACAGCCACCTTGAGGCCCTCGAAGTCGTTGGCCGCCTCGATGAGATTGGCATCGGTCGCGATCTGCAGGCCGTGCTTCTCCGCGATCGGACCGGCCGTCTCCTGCGCGCGCTGCAGCGGCGACGCGACGACGTGCGTGATGTCGTGGTCGGCGAGCGCCGACGCGACGGCGCGGGCCTGCGACTCACCGTTCTCCGACAGCCGGAAGTTCGGCAGGCGCCCGTAGAGGATGCCGCTGGGGTTGTGCACCTCACCGTGTCGCAGCACGTGGACGATGGTCCGGGTGTCGGAGTGGTCGGCGGCGATGGAGTTGTCAGCGCCGGTCGGGGCGTCGGTCACGGTGGTGGTCCCTGCGTTCGGTGGTCAGGCGGTGCTTCTGCGGTTCTGTTCTGCGGTCAGTGTCGGGCTGCGGCGGCGGCCCTGGCCGCGTGCGGTGCGGCGTCGGCGATCTTCGAGAAGGCGTCGTCGTCGAGCGCAGACGACACGAACCACGCCTCGAACGCGCTCGGCGGCGCGTAGATGCCGCGCGAGAGCAGGGCGTGGAAGAAGTCGGGGAACCGCCACGTGTCGGCGGCCTTGGCCTCGGCGTAGTTGGTGACGGGGTTCTCGCTGAAGAAGACGCTCACGAGCGTGCCCGCGTACTGGACGCGGTGCGCGACACCCTCCGCGGTGAGCGCGTCGCCCAGCAGCGTGCCCAGCGTCTGCGCGTTGCGCTCGAGCGCGGCGTACACGGCGTCGTCGGCGGCCTGCAGGTTCGCCAGGCCCGCCGCGACGGCAACGGGGTTACCGGAGAGCGTGCCGGCCTGGTAGACGGGGCCGGTCGGCGCGAGCTTGCTCATGACGTCGGCGCGGCCGCCGAACGCGGCGGCGGGCAGGCCACCGCTCATGACCTTGCCGAACGTGTAGAGGTCGCCGGCGACCCCCTCGCGGCCGAACCAACCGGAGCGGCTGACGCGAAAGCCCGTCATGACCTCGTCCATGATCAGCAGCGCGCCGTGCTCGGTGGTGAGCGCGCGCAGGCCCTCGTTGAAGCCGGGCAGCGGCGCGACGGCGCCCATGTTGCCGGCGGCGGCCTCGGTGATGACGCACGCGATCTCGCCGGGGTTCGCGGCGAACGCGGACCGGACGGCCTCGAGGTCGTTGTACGGCACCACGATGGTGTCCTCGGCCTGCGCGCCGGTCACACCGGGCGAGGTGGGCAGGCCGAACGTGGCCAGACCCGAGCCGGCGTCGGCGAGCAGCGCGTCGACGTGACCGTGGTAGCAGCCGGAGAACTTGATGATCTTGGAACGGCCGGTGAAGCCGCGGGCCAGACGCACCGCGCTCATCGTGGCCTCGGTGCCGGAGTTGACCAGGCGCACCCGCTCGACGGGCGCGACGCGGGAGACGATCTCCTCCGCGAGGGCGATCTCGCCCTCGGTGGGCGCACCGAACGACAGCCCGGTGGTGGCGGCCTTCCGCACGGCCTCGACGACGGCGGGGTGCGCGTGGCCGAGGATCATCGGGCCCCACGAACACACCAGGTCGACGTAGTTGTTGCCGTCCACGTCGGTGAGCGTGCAACCCTTCGCCTCGGCGATGAAACGGGGGGCGCCGCCGACGGAACCGAACGCGCGGACCGGGGAGTTGACCCCGCCGGGGATGACCTGGCTCGCCCGCTCGAAGAGCTGAGCGGAACGGGTATCGCGAAGGTCGGGTCCTGTGGAGGCAGCAGTCACGGATTCCAGTGTCCCAGTTCTGTCGAATTTGCCAACGACAGGGTGTAGGAGGTGGCCGGAATCACATCACCTCGGCGTGTCCATCCGTGCAGGTCCGGAGCAGGTCCGGCACACCGGAGTTCCCCGGCAGGACTCCGCGCACCGCATTACCGTCGGATCATGGCGACCACGGCGGAGTTTCTACGGGCAACCCTCGACGGACGGTGGGCGGAGGTGCGCGAGAAGGCCCGCGTCGACCTCTCCTCCGACGAGTTCCGGCCGCACAACACCCCCGACCTGGACCGGGCCCGCGCTAAGACGCTCGAGCAGTTGCGGGTGCTGGCGTCGGGCGGCTTCGTCGATCGCGGGTTCGGCGTCGAGGTCGGTGCCGGCTCCGATCCCGGCGCGGCGGTGACCGCGATCGAGATGCTCGCGATGTCGGACCTGTCGCTGATGGTGAAGGCGGGCGTGCAGTGGGGCCTGTTCGGCGGTGCGATCGAGAACCTCGGCACCGACCGCCACCACGCCGAATACCTGCGGCCGATGATCGACCTCGAACTCCTCGGCTGCTTCGCGATGACGGAGACCGGCCACGGCAGCGACGTGCAGGAACTCGAGACCACCGCGACGTACGACCCGGCGACCGACGAGTTCGTCGTCCACTCCCCCACCCCGTCGGCGCGCAAGGACTACATCGGCGGGGCCGCAGAGCACGCCCGGATGGCCGCGGTGTTCGCGCAGTTGGTCGTCGGCGACAACTCGCACGGCGTGCACTGCCTGCTGGTGCCGATCCGCGACGCGGACGGCAACGATCTGCCCGGCGTCACGACGTCAGACTGCGGTTACAAGGGTGGACTGCCCGGAGTCGACAACGGCCGCATCGTGTTCGACCACGTGCGTGTGCCGCGGACGAACCTGTTGAACCGGTACGGCTCGGTGGACGCCGACGGCGTGTACTCGTCGCCGATCGAGAACAAGAACCGCCGCTTCTTCACCATGCTCGGAACGCTGGTACGCGGACGCGTCACCGTCGGCGGGTCCGCGGCCGCCGCTGCCCGCGTCGCGCTGACGATCGCCACCCGATACGCGCTGCAGCGCAGACAGTTCAGCGCGCCCAGCGGCGACGAGGGCACCCCGGATCCCGAGGTGCTGATCATGGACTACCTGGTCCACCAGCAGCGCCTGCTGCCCCACATCGCCCGCACGTACGCGCTGGGCTTCGCGCAGAACGAACTCGTCACCACGATGCACGACATCCAGACCTCCGACGAGATCGATCCCAGCGGACAACGCGAACTCGAGTCCCGCGCCGCCGGACTCAAGGCCGCCAACACGTGGCACGCGACGCGCGCGATCCAGGAGTGCCGTGAGGCGTGCGGCGGCGCCGGCTATCTCGCCGAGAACCGGCTCACGGCGCTCAAGGCCGACACCGACGTGTTCACCACGTTCGAGGGCGACAACACCGTGCTGACTCAGTTGGTCGCGAAGGAGCTGCTCACCAAGTACGCCGACGAGGTCCGCGGCATGAGTCCTGTCGAGTGGATGGCGTTCGCCGCCAACGCCTTCGGTGACGCGGTCCGCACCCGCACCGCGGCGCAGCAGATCATCCAGACCATCCTCGACACCCGGCAGGACAACGAGGAGGACGGCAGCCTGTTCAACCGCGGCACCCAGCTGACGATGTTCGAGGACCGCGAGGAGTACCTTCTCTCCACCGCCGCCCGCCGCCTGCAGGGAGCACGCAAGCGCGAGGACGATCCGTTCGACGCCTTCAATTTCGTGCAGGACCACGTCCTGCACGCCGCCCGCGCGCACATCGACCGGGTGGTACTCGAGGCGTTCATCGCGGGCATCGACGCGTGCGAGGACGAGACGGCCCGGGACCTGCTCAGCGACCTCTGCGACCTGTACGCGCTCACCGTGATCGACGAGGACAAGGCGTGGTTCATGGAACACCGCCACCTGTCCGTCGAGCGCGCCAAGGCCGTGCGGCGCGGCATCAACGAGCGCTGCCGCACGCTGCGCCCCCACGCTGCGACCCTCGTCGAGGGTCTCGGTGTGCCGGACGCGCTCGCGGGTGCTGCGATGCTGGACGGCGGACGTCAGTAAGTCCCCGGCCACGCGCCCACCACCGCGGTGGCGTCGAGTTCGTCGGAGTGGACGATCCGCGCGAGTAGTCCTGCGCGCGTGAAGATGTCGACCGTCGTGGGCGCCTGGCGGACACTGGTCTCGACCAGCAGACGACTGCCGGGGCGCAGCCATCGCGGCGCCTCGGCGGCCACCGCCCGCTGGAAGTCGAGGCCGTCGGGGCCGCCGTCGAGGGCCGCGCGCGGTTCGTGGTCGCGGGCCTCGGGCGGCATCAGCGCGATGGCTCCGCTCGGCACGTACGGGACGTTCGCGACCACGACGTCGACGAGTCCGAGCAGGGTGTCGGGCAGGGCGTCGAACAGGTCGCCCTCGTACACGTGCCCGCCGATCGGTTCGACGTTGCGCCGCGCGCACCGGACCGCGGCAGGGTCGACGTCGGCGGCATGCAGTTCGATGCCCGGGGCTTCACCGGCGAGGGCGACACCCAACGCACCGGACCCGCAGCACAGATCGACCACGACATCGTCCGGCCGCAGGAGGGTGGCGGCCTGCCGGACGAGCAGCTCGCTGCGCCGTCGCGGCACGAACACACCGGCGCCGACTTCTATTCGCACACCGCAGAACTCGGCCCAGCCGAGGACATGTTCGAGGGGTAGCCCCGCGACCCGGCGCTCGACCATCGCCGACAGCCTGTCGGGGGTGGAGGCCGCGGCGATCAGCAGGTGCGCCTCGTCCTCCGCGAAGACGCAGCCGGCGGCGCGCAGAGTGGTGACGATCGACGGAAATGCGAAGGGTGAGCCGGAATTCTCGGGAGATCGCACGACGAGCCTTTCGGGATACCGAAGGGGCTCTCGCGGCCGGCTGGGCGGACTAGTCCGCGCGACCCCGAGGCGGGAGCACCCTGCCTGCAAGAGCGGTAATGGGTCTCACCTCCTCGGTCTGCATTCCCAATCGATCACGAACACCGCGACACTACCGCGGATCGGCGCGGTAGTCCCTAGGATTATCCGATGCCGAAATGGTTCGAGTTGTCTGCGTGCGACGAGACCTTCCTGGAGACGGCACCGTTCGTACGGCGCTTCTCGGTCCCGCTGCCGGTCTCCGCGGAAACGGCGTGGGCCGAACTGACCCGCGACAACACCCTCTCCTGGTGCACGTTCATCGCGGGGTCTCACTTTCTCACCCCACGCCCCTTCGGGGCGGGTACCCGGCGCGAACTGTCGATGCGTCCGTCCGCGGTGAAGGCCACCGAGGAGTACTTCCGCTGGGAGGAAGTCCCGGGCCTCCGGTACCGGAACACCTTCTACGTCAGCGGGTTCACCGTGCCGGGCCTCCGTCGTTTCGCCGAGGACACGCTCGTCGAACCGCGCGCGTCGGGGTCGCGACTCACCTGGACGTTCGCGATCGAGCCGGGCCCCGCGCTGCGTGTGCCGCTGCGGCTCGGCGCGCCGGCGGTCACCGCCGGACTGCGCCGCGTCGTGGCCGAGACCGAGACACATCTCGGACGTATCGCCTCCGGCTGACCGACGAACGCCGGCACGGCTCGTGCGACAGACCTCATTCCACGGACGGCGTCACGCGGAGGACCGTGTCGCCGGAGCCGTTGTCGGTGGTGATCAGCAGGCTGCCGTCGGGCATCGACGTCGCCGATCGCAGCCGTCCGTACCGACCGGCCAACGCCGTCGACGTATCGATGACGCCGGTGCCGTCGGCGGACAGTTTCAGCAACACCAACTTCTCGCCTTGCTGGCTGGTGACAGCCAGCGCGCCGTCCCAGTCACCCCACCCGGCACCCGACACGAAGGTCCCTCCCGGTGTCGCGATGGTGGGGGCGCCCGAACTCCACACGGCCGCCACGGCACCCGGTACGCGGACGGGATCGGTCATCGGAACGCTCTCGTCGTAGATGTCCGGTCGCCGGTCGGGGCGGTAACCGTAGTTGTTCCCGGCGGCGAGCAGGTTCACCTCGTCGTCCCGACTCGTGCCCTGCTCGATGTCGTAGATCCTGCCGCTGCCCGGCTGCAGCGCCAATCCCTGCACATTGCGGTGCCCGAGGGTGAACACCGGGCTGTTCGGATCCGGATTGCCGACGGCGGGCGAGCCGTCACGATCGACGTGCAACACTTTGCCGCCCAACGAATTCCGATCCTGCGGCACTTTCGGCCGCGCGGAGTCACCGGTCCCGATGTACAGCGTGCCGTCGGGATGCGCGAGGATGCGGCAACCGCCGTGGCGTCCGTTGTCGCCCACCGGCATCCCGGTCACGACGTCGCCGGTGCGGGTCATCGTGGTCCACCCCGGATCGACCGTCCACGACACGACGCGGATGTCGTTGTTCTCGCCGCCGCGGTGTCCCTGGCACGTGTAGAGCGTGCGATTGGCCGCGAAGCCCCGGTCGAGCGCGATGCCCATCAGCCCGGTCTCGCCTCGGGCGTACAGATCGGAAAGATCCGCGGTCACCTCTCCGACGCTGTTGTCGGACCGTTTCACGACGAATCGGCCGGCGCGCTCACCGGTGAGCACCGCGCCGTCGGGCGCAACGACCACATCCCACGGATTGGCGAGGTCCTCCATCACGGTGGTGACGGCGAGATCAGGAAACGGCGCGGCAGGTTCTTCGGGTCGCGCGCATGCCGTCGGCGCGGCGCCCAGTCCGATGACCGCCGCCACCAGGACGGCTCCCGATCCCGAGAGCGGTTTACGCACGCGTGCCCGCTAGCCCGCGGTCGTGAGCGCGAACACCGGATGGTCGACGGGATCGGGCAGTTTCTCCCAGTAGCCCTGCACCGTCTTGCCCGCCTTCACGCGGTAGGCCGCGATGATGGGTTCCCGGTCGCCGACGGGGACCTCGGTGGCGGTGAAGTGCGCGGTATGACCGCGTCGGCTCACGTCCACCTCCGGGGTGGCGCGGAGATTGCGCACCCACTCCGATTCGCCGCGGGTGGAGACCAGGTACCGCACCCCGTCGACGTCGACGGGGACGACGGGAACCGAGCGGGGTTCGTGACTGCGCCGGCCGGTGACGGTGATCTTCTCGGTGCCGCTGACGCCGGTCGCGAGGGCGATACGGTTGAACACCTCGCGGACCAGCAGCGGCGGTTTCAGGTATGCCATAACCGAAGTATGAGCGCCCCGGGCGCTCATGTCACCGACAAAGATGCCACGGTGCGGGCCGACCTCGCGGGTAGCTTCGAACGAACGGGACATTTCGAGGGGGATCGATGACGGCGTGGGTGCAGGTTCTGGTGACGATGGCCGACGGACCCAGCGCGCCGATCCGGGGCGTGATCCGGAAGATGCCCGACGCACCCGAGCGGGTCAGGATCTTCACAGCCGGCGACCGCATGCCGATGATCGTCGGGGTCGGCGGCGGCGATGTGCGAATCTGGCGCGACCGCTCCAAGGTCCGAGTCGAGACCCTCGACGGACAGCCCCTGTTCATCACCGACGGCACCACTGTCTGGCAGTTCGAGCAACCCGGTGAGCCGCCACTGGAGGGCAGTGCCGGACGCGTCCGCTACCTCGGCACGGGCAGCGACCTGCTGTTCAGCCGGCCTGCGCAGGATTGGGTGGGCAGCGACTACACCCGACCCGCTGGGCTCATCGGCACCACCAAGTTTCTCGGAAGACGCTGCTGGACAGTTGATCTGGCTCCGGGACGGTACAAGGAGGGGTTGCTGAGAATGGTCGTCGATGCCGAGACCGGCGCGGTGCTCGCGCAGGGCAACGACGCCGTCGGCTCGAACGTGTCGTACGTCGAACTCTCCGTCGGCGAACCCGTCGATCCGGACCTCTTCACGTGGTCCGGCCCCGTGTGCACTTTCGAGGATCGACAGCGCGAGTACGCGGCGGAGCGCGAGGCCGAGCGTTCGAGCCGGACGGAGTGGTTCCGCAACAACGTGACCGACCGACCGTTGACCGCCCGCGTGCTCGTCGACCTGAGTGTCGTGGAGACGCACGCAGTGGACCCGGAGACCGGGGCATTCGAGGCATCCCTCGACGGCGGGCTCGCGACCGGAATACTGGCGCGACGACCCCGTTCGGATCAGCCGTGGAACCTCCGCTGGCAGGGCACCATTCATCGCTGGTCGACCGACAAGTTCGACTGGGCCGTAGTCCTGCACCAGGCTGAACTCGACCCCGACGCCCTCACAGCGTTGCAGGCCACGCTGCATCCCGGCGAAACCGCGATCAACGACACCACCTACTGAACTACCGCGGCAACCGCAAGGATCAGCGAAAGCGCCGCAGCCGCAGGCTGTTCCCCACCACGAACAGCGACGACAACGCCATGGCGGCGCCCGCGATCATCGGGTTGAGCAGTCCCGTCGCCGCCAGCGGTATGGCCGCGACGTTGTACGCGAACGCCCAGAACAGGTTTCCCTTGATGGTCGCCAGGGTGCGGCGGGACAGTCGGATCGCGTCGGGCACCGATCGCAGGTCGCCGCGGACCAGGGTCAGGTCGCTCGCCTCGATGGCGGCATCGGTGCCGGTGCCCATCGCGATGCCGACGTCGGCGGTCGCGAGCGCGGCCGCGTCGTTGACGCCGTCGCCCACCATCGCGACGGCGCCCTCCTCCCGCAGGCGCGCGATGGTGTCGGCCTTCTGGTCCGGGAGCACCTCCGCGATCACCCGGTCGATACCGACCTCGCGGGCGACGGCGGTCGCCACGGCCTGGGCGTCGCCGGTGAGCAGCACCGGGGTCATGCCGAGCGCCCGAATCTCCCCGATCGCCTCGGCGCTGGTCGACTTCACGGCGTCCGCCACGGCCACCGCGCCGCGCACCTTGTCGTCCCACGAGACGATCACCGAGGTCCGGCCCTCCGGCAGCAGTCCCCGCAGCTGTACGGGCATCGGCCCCTGCACCCGGCCCACGCGCACCGCGTGCCCGTCCACGACACCCTCGACGCCGATGCCCGGGCGGTTGACGAATCCGGTCACCGGCAGCGGCCGCGGTACTGCGCGCACGATCGCCCGCGCCACGGGATGTTCCGACCCGGACTCCACCGCGGCGGCCAGCGCCAGGACCCGGTCACGGTCCTCGCCGTCCACGGCGACGACGTCGTCGAGTTCCATCTGCCCGGTGGTGACGGTGCCGGTCTTGTCCAGCACGACGGTCTCGATGCGCCGGGTCTGTTCGAGCACCTCGGGGCCCTTGATGAGGATGCCCAGTTGCGCACCCCGGCCCGTCCCGACGAGCAGCGCCGTCGGTGTGGCCAGCCCGAGAGCGCACGGGCACGCGACGATCAGCACGGCCACGGCCGCGGTGAAGGCCTCGGTGACCGGCTGCCCCAGCAGCAGCCACACCGCGAGCGTGACGGCGGCGATCACCAGCACGACGGGCACGAACACCGCCGAGACGCGGTCCGCGAGCCGCTGCGCGTGCGCCTTGCCGCTCTGTGCCTCGGTCACGAGCTCGGCGATGTGCGCCAATTGCGTGTCGGCGCCCACTCGTTCGGCTCGGACCGTCAGCAGCCGGTCCGTGTTGAGGGTGCCCCCGACCACGGCGTCACCCGCACCCACCTCCACCGGAACCGACTCGCCCGTGAGCATCGACGTGTCCACCGCGGAGGCGCCGTCGACGACGCGTCCGTCGGTGGCGATCTTCTCCCCCGGGCGCACCACGAACTCGTCACCGACGTGCAACGCGGCGACGGGGATTCGCTGTTCGACACCGTCACGGAGCACCGAGACGTCCTTGGCGCCCACCTCGAGCAGCGCCCGCAGCGCAGCCCCGGAGCGGCGTTTGGCGCGGGACTCGGCGTACCGGCCGGCGAGCAGGAACGTGGTGACCCCGGCCGCGACCTCGAGATAGATCTGGCCCGAGGCGTCGAGCGCGCCGGGGCGCAGCGTGAACTCGTGGCTCATCCCGATGTGTCCGGCGGTGCCGAACACCAGTGCCCACAGCGACCACCCGTAGGCGGCGAGTGTGCCCAGCGAGACGAGGGTGTCCATCGTCGACATGCCGTGCCGGGCCGTGACGACCGCGGCGCGGTGGAACGGGTATCCGCACCAGAAGACGACGATCGTGGTGAGCACCAGCGCCACCCACTGCCAGTAGTCGAACTGCAGCGTCGGGATCATCGACACCAGCACGACCGGCACCGACGCGATGATCGCGACGATCAGCCGCGCACCGAGCAGATCCCGCGTCTCGTCGGCGGACGGCACCGGACGGGCCACCGCGGCGGTGTATCCGGTCTTCTTGACGACGTCGATCAGATCCTGCGTCAGCACCGACTCCGGGAACCGGATGCGGGCCTGTTCGGTGGCGTAGTTGACGGTCGCGCTGACGCCGTCGAGCTTGCCGAGCTTGCGTTCGATCCGGGCTGCGCACGACGCGCAGGTCATTCCGCCGATGTCGAGGTCGATGGTGCGCAGCCCGATGGTGGTCACTGGACCAGCTCGTAGCCTGCCTCGGATACCGCGGCGGCGACGGCAATGGTGTCCATGGGGGAATCACTGCGGACCACGACCCTGCCGGACGCGACGTCGACGTCGACCTCCGTGACCCCGGACAGCTCGCTGATCTCCTCGGCGACCGCGGCTGCGCAGTGCTGGCAGGTCATGCCCTTGACGATGTAGGTGTGCTCCATATTCACAGACCTCCTGTTCTCGTCGATCGCACTCCCGTTAGGACTTCACCAGGCGTGCGATCGCGTCGGACGCTTCCTTGACCTTGGCATCAGCCTCCGGTCCGCCCTTCTTGGCCGCCTCGACGACGCAGCCCGCGAGATGCGCCTCGAGCAACTTGAGCGAGACCGACTGCAGCGCGGACGTGGCCGCGGACACCTGGGTGAGCACGTCGATGCAGTAGCGGTCGTCCGCGATCATGCGCGAGATGCCCTGCACCTGGCCCTCGATGCGCCGCAGACGCTTGAGCAGGTCCTCCTGCTGCGGGCTGTATCCGTTCATACTCGTCATGATACCCCCTGCGGGTACCTGGCGGAGCGGCGTCGTCGGATGTCGAGCACCAGCAGGCCCGCGACGAGCGTCGACGCGAACGCCGCCGTGATCCACGCGCCGTGATAGTCGACGGACGTGAACGACGGTGCCCCGGGCGCGACCGGTTCGAACACGTGAGTGCTCACCCCACGAACCGCGCACCACACCGTGAGCAGGAGCGCCGCGACGACCCCCGCCGCCTCGCTCACCAGTACCACCGGACGCGTCACACCGACCTCCCCTGCACCTGCGCGACGGCCTCCGTCAGAGCCTCCCGCAGACCGTCGTCGTCGCGCGCCCACGCCTGCGCGAAGGAGCCGTCACGCAGGAGCAGCCCGATGGGCCGCCGGCGCCGCGGCACCCCGGACAGCTCACCGAGGCTGCGCGCACTCTCCCAGCGCTGTGGTTCGTCGGCGTACGGATCGGCCTCGGGCAGGACCTCCTCGATCTCGTCGAGCGGCACTTCCTCCGCCCCTTGCCGGAGCGCCGTCTCGGTCAACAGCACGCTCACGTGCCGACGGGCGGCCGCGACCTGCACGTAGACGATGCCGGCGAGGATCAACGCGAACAGCGTCAACGCGAACCAGTGCACCACCGGACCGGTGAACAACTCGATCACCAGCGCGATCACGCAGAAGACGGGACCGTACGCGACGGCGCGCCAGCGAGCGCCGGGCTCGTAGAACAGCGCACCCTCGGGACTGTCCGGCCCGTTCGCCTCCGGCTCAGCCGGCCCGTCCGCCACCGGCTCAGCCGGCCCGTTCGTCACGGAACCACTCACGTGCACCCTCCCGATACACCAGAACGCTTGCCAGCAGCAGCAACAGCGGAATGACCAGCAGCAGCGGCGCGATCACCCCGACCGCCGACAGGGCGATCGTCGCCAGCGCGAACACCGACGAGAGCGCCACGACGGCGGTCCGCAGGCCCCGGTTTCCGGCACGCACCGGCGCGGCCAGGAACCCGATCACGAGGCCGAAGATCAGCGACGCCGCACCGACACCGCGCAGCAGCCACACGAACGTATCGGCATCGGCCCCGAGTTGCCCGCGGATCGCGTCGGCGGACGTCGTCAGGGCGAGCAGCCCGAACAGCACCATCGCCGCGGCGCACAGCACCCAGATCCAGTAGGCAACGGAGACCACGCGCGGGGTCGACTCACTCACACCCTCATCCTGCGGCATGGATCGACCCGACACGAGCGGAGGGCCCGCGTCAGCGCGCAGGCGGCAGGTTCAGGAAGTACTCGTTGGATTCCTTGCGGTGCATCAGCACGATCGCACCGATCGCCGCGACCGCCTGGAGGATCCCGGCGCCGCCCATGATGAGCGCCGCGGTGCCGGTGCCGGCCGTGATGCCGAAGATCGTGGGAATGGCGGAGAACACCGTGAACACGCCGATCATCGTGAGCAGCATGCGCGCCCAGTTCTTGCCCTTGCGCATCTTGAAGGCGAACAATGCCAGCAGACCGGTGAGCACGATGCTCAGGAACACACCGGTGCCGATGATCGCGAAGACGAAGAGCTGTTCGACGTCCGCACGCGACATCACGGTGTCCGACTGCTTGGCCAGTTCGTCGACGACCTGGTCGACGAACGAGTCCCGGTCCCCGTACGCGAAGGCCAGCGCCGACACGAGATACACGATCCCGAGCGCCCCCACCACGAACCACAACTGGAACGCCGTGATCACGTCCGCCGGAACCGGCTTCTTTCCGTCCTGCTGCTGCACGGGAGGCATCGGCGCCGGGTACTGCGGGGTGCCCGGCCACGGGTCCGGCGGCCCCGGCTGCCCGGTCATCCGAGCCATCCCGCGGCCTCGGCGGCCCAGTAGGTGAGGACGATGTCGGCGCCCGCGCGGCGAATGCTGAGCAGGGACTCGAGGACCGCGGCGTCGCGGTCGATCCAGCCGTTCTGGGCGGCGGCGGTGATCATCGCGTACTCGCCCGAGATCTGGTAGGCCGCAACCGGCACGGTGGAGCGGTCCGCGACCTCACGCAGCACGTCGAGGTACGACATCGCCGGCTTGACCATCACCAGGTCGGCGCCCTCGGCGAGGTCGAGGTCCACCTCGAGCCGCGACTCGCGGCGGTTCGCCGGATCCTGCTGGTACGTGCGGCGGTCGCCCTCGAGCGACGAGCCGACGGCCTCCCGGAACGGTCCGTAGAACGCGGACGCGTACTTCGCCGAGTACGCGAGCTGACCGACGTCGACGTGTCCGGCGGCGTCGAGACCCTCACGGATCGCGGCGACCTGGCCGTCCATCATCCCGCTCGGGCCGAGCAGGTGCGCGCCGGCCTCGGCCTGCGCGACCGCCATGTCGACGTACCGCGCGAGCGTCGCGTCGTTGTCGACCTGGCCGTCCGCCGTCAGCACACCGCAGTGGCCGTGGTCGGTGAACTCGTCCAGGCACGTGTCGGCCATGAGCACGGTCGAGTCACCGAGTTCGGCCTTCAGAGCTGCCAGGCCCCGGTTGAGGATGCCGTCCGGGTCGGTGGCACCCGATCCGTCGGCGTCCTTGTCCTCCGCCCGCGGGACGCCGAAGAGCATCACCCCGCCCACACCGGCGGCCACCGCGTCGGTGGCGGCACCGCGCAGCGAGTCCAGCGTGTGCTGGACGACGCCCGGCATCGACGAGATCGGTCGCGGCTCGTCGATGCCGTCGGCGATGAACATCGGAAACACGAGATGCCGTGGCTCGAGCGATGTCTCGGCGACCAGACGCCGTAGCGCGGGGGTACCACGCAGTCGGCGCGGGCGGCGGGCGGGAAAGTCGCCGTCTCGGCGGGCGGGAAAGTCACCGTCTCGGCGGGTGGGAAACACGGGTGCAGCTTCTCCTGTACCGGAAGGGGTCAGCGGCGGGCGCGGGACTTCTTGCGCGGCGGAGGCAGCGCACCCTCGGCACGCAGCCGGGCCGCGTGCTCGGCGAGCGCCTCGACCAGCGGACCCATCTGTGCCGTCTCCGGCTGGACGTCGACGCGCAGACCGAACTCGATCGCGGTCTCGGCCGTCTTGGGTCCGATGCACGCGACGATCGTGCGGGCGTGCGGCTTGCCGGCGATGCCGACGAGGTTGCGCACGGTCGACGACGACGTGAAGCACACCGCGTCGAAGCCACCCGTCTTGATCATCTCGCGAGTCTCGGCCGGCGGCGGCGCGGCCCGCACGGTGCGGTACGCGGTGACGTCGTCGATCTCCCAGCCACGCTCACGCAGGCCCTCGGCGAGGGTCTCGGTGGCGATGTCGGCACGCGGCAGCAGGACGCGGTTGACCGGGTCGAACACCTCGTCGTACGGCGGGAAGTCGGCCAGCAGGCCCTCGCTGGACTGCTCACCCGACGGCACCAGCTCGGGGGTGATGCCGAACGAGCGCACCTTCTCGGCGGTGGCCTCACCGACGCACGCGATCTTCACGCCGGAGAACGCGCGGGCGTCCAGACCGAACGCCTCGAACTTCTCCCACACCGCGCGCACCGCGTTGGTGGAGGTGAACACCACCCACTGGTAGCGGCCGTCGACCAGACCCTTGACGGAACGCTCCATCTGGGCGGGGCTGCGGGGCGGCTCGACCGCGATGGTCGGAACCTCGATCGGGATCGCACCGTGCGTGACGAGGCGATCGCTCATGTCGGCGGCCTGCTCCTTGGTGCGCGGCACCAGGACGGTCCAGCCGTACAGGGCGCGCGACTCCCACCACGACATCTTGTTGCGCTGCGAGACGACCTTGCCGACTGTGACGATCAGCGGGCCCACCAGCTCGGAACCGGCGTCGTTGAGGGTCGCGAGGGTGGCCTCGACGGTGCGCTGCTGGCGGGTGGTGCCGCGGACGGTGATCGCGGCCGGGGTCTGCGGGGCCAGACCGTGCTCGACGAGCGCGCTGGCGGTCTCGGCGAGGTGCGCGGCACTCGCGTGCAGCACCAGCGGGCCGGGGGCCGCGGCCAGCGCCGCCCAGTCGACCTCACCGCGCACGTCGGCCTCGGTGTGGGCGGAGCCCAGCGCCATGCCGGCGTAGCTCGGAACCGCGGAGCCCGACGGCAGGCCGGGCAGCACCTCGAACACCACCTGGGTGCGCGCGACGGCCGAGACCTCGGCGATCACGGAATCGGTGGTCAGCGGATCACCCGAGACGAGACGGACCACGTCGTGGCCGTTCTTGGCCTCGGCGACCAGCGTCTTGGCCACCTCGGCGGGCTCGCCGAGTGCGGGCCGGACCTCGGCGATCGGCTCGTCGGTCTCGGGGTCGCGACCGAGCGCGGTACCGACCAGCGCGGTCACGCCCTTGTCGACGTCGGGATCGGTGAACGCCAGCGCCGCCGACGCGAGAACGTCGCGCGCCCGGACGGTGAGCAGCGCCGGATCACCGGGTCCCGATCCCACAAAGAGGATTCGCCCGGGACTGTTCTTACGGACTCGGCTCATCGGTAGTTCTCCAGTGCGGTCTCATGTCGATAGGAAAAAAGTACGAAATCGGGCCTGCAATCGGGCCCCGGACGGACAACCACGTCAAGCATCCGCATCACCGTCCTCGGCAATCGTCATCAAATCGCGTGCACCGAGCTCGAGGAGTTCACGCGCAACCGCGCGTCCCAACTCGTCGGCACGCTCGGGCGATCCCACCGTGGACGCCCGAATCACGTCGGAACCGTCGATCGCGGCGGCACAGCCGCGCACCGACAGTTCCTCGAACACGTGGCCGTCGTCGTCGATCGACTCGACGACCTCGGCGATCGCGCCGACCGGCGCGGTGCAGCCCGCCTCCAGCTCGGCGAGCAGCGACCGTTCCGCGACGACGGCGGCGCGGGTGGCCGCGTCGTCCAGCTCGGAGAGGACCGCGATCAGCTCCGGGTTGTCGGCACGGCACTCGACCGCGAGCGCACCCTGCGACGGCGCGGGCAGCATCTGCACCGGCTCGAGCGACTCGGTGATCGCGTCGGTGCGGCCGATGCGGGACAGGCCGGCGCGGGCGATGACGATCGCGTCCAGCTCGCCGGAGGCGACCTTGCCGAGGCGGGTGTCGATGTTCCCGCGCAGCGGCTCGATCTCGAGTCCCAGGCCGAGGGCGCGCAGCTGGGCGCGGCGCCGCGGCGCGGACGTCCCGATCTTCGAACCGGGCGGCAGCTCGCCGAGCACCAGGCCGTCGCGGGCGACGAGCGCATCGCGTGGATCCTCACGCGGCGGCACGGCGGCGATCACCAGCTCGTCGGGCTGCGCGGTGGGCAGGTCCTTGTACGAGTGCACGGCGACGTCCACCTCGCCGGCCGCGAGCGCCTCGCGAAGTTCGGCGACGAACACGCCGACGCCGATGCGCTGCACCGGTCCGGCGGTGACGTCACCCTTGGTCTTGATGATCACCAGCTCGGCCGGGTGACCCGCGGCGATCAGCGCATCCCGGACGGTCCCGGCCTGCGTCGTGGCCAGCAGGCTGCCGCGGGTGCCGATCCGCAGGGTGCGGGTGGTGGCGTCGGTCTGCGAGCCGATGCTCGGGTCGACGGCCGGCGACTGGACAGCGTCGGTGCTCATGCCTGCGCATCCTTTCCTGAAACATCGGGGCCGCTGGTGAATTCACCGAGATCGATCGGCGCGGCGACGGCCTCCGCCGCACCCGGGCGCAGCTCGAACAGTTCGCGCAGCGCGGCGGCGTACGAATCACCGCCCGGCGTCGAGGCCAACTGCTTGACCCGCACGGTCGGTGCATGGAGGAGTTTGTCGACGACACGGCGGACGGTGCGCGCGACCTCGTCACGCTGCGGATCCTCCAGACCCGGCAGGCGCGAATCCAGGCGCATCAGTTCCGCCTCGACCACCTCCGCGGCGCGCTGACGCAGCGCGGTGACGGTCGGGGTGACCTCGGCCAAACGCTGGGAGGCCAGGTACTGGGCAAGTTCGGAGGCCACGATTCCGCGGGCGGCGTCGGCGTCGGACGCGGCGGCGCCGGCGGCCGGGTCACGCTGCAACGCGGCCATGTCGAGCACGACCACCTCGGGCAGGCCGGCGACGGCGGCCTCGACGTCGCGGGGCAGACCCAGGTCGCAGATGACGAGCGGGCGGCCCGCCTCACGACCCTGCCGAGCGAGCGCGAGGTGGGTGTCGGCGAGCGTGACGACGGAGCCGACCGCGCCGGTACAGGTGACCAGGACGTCGGACTGTGCCATCGCGTCGGGCAGCTCGTCGAAGCCCATGGCGATCGCGTCGATGCCGTTACCGACCGCGGTGGCCGCGAGGTGCTCGGCCCGCTCACGGGTGCGGTTGACGACGAGGATGCGGCCGATCCCGGCACGGGTGAGGTGTGCAACCGACAGGCTGCCCATCGCGCCGGCGCCGAGGACGACGGCGGTGCGGCCCACCAGACCACCGTCACCGAGGATCCCGGCGGCACGGTCGAGGGCGACGGACACCACGGAGGCACCGGCGGCATCGATCCCGGTCTCGGAGTGGACCCGCTTGCCGACCCGGAGCGCCTGCTGTGCCAGTTCGTGCAGCGCCCGCCCGGCGGCCTGCTGCGCGTCGGACGCGGCGTACGCGGCGCGGATCTGTCCGAGGATCTGCTGCTCGCCGATGACCATCGAGTCGAGGCCGCTTGCGACCGCGAACAGGTGCTCGGCGGCGGCCTCGCTGTAGCGGACGTACGCGTGCTTGTGCAGCTCGGCGAGATCGAGACCGGAATGCTCGCTGAGCAGGTCGGCGATCTCGGTGAGCGCGCCGTGGAACGCGTCCACTACCGCGTAGATCTCGATGCGGTTGCACGTCGAGACGATCATCGCCTCCGACACGTGGGCCGAGGCCAGCATCTTGTCCGTCAGCTTCGGGCGGTCCGTGTCGGTGACCGCTATCCGCTCGAGGACGGAGACGGGAGCGCTACGGTGCGAAATCCCGACGAGAAGCACACTCACGGCCTGATCACCGATCCGTTTCTGGTCGAAGCGCCGACCGCCGCGGATGCGGCGGCAACCTGCTGAGGAAACTGCTCCTCGTTGCGGGCCATATTGAACGACAGAACCTGCATCTCCATGGCGAGATCGACCCGACGCATCTCGACGTGGTCGGGGATCTCCAGCGCGAGCGGAGAGAAGCTGAGGATGCAGCGGAGGCCGGCGCCGACGAGCAGGTCGCACACGTCCTGGGCCGCGCTGTCCGGGGTGGCGATGACACCGATGGTGGCCTCGAGATCACGGCACGCGTCGGCCAGCTCGGCGACGTCACGAACCGTCAGACCGCCGACGCGGGCACCGACGACGTCGGCGTCCTTGTCAAACAGGCCCACCATCGAGAAGCCGCGGCGGTCGAAGCCGCCGTATCCGGCGAGCGCACGACCGAGATTGCCGATGCCCACCAGCACCACGCGGTGGCCACGATCGAGGCCCAGCGCGGATTCGATGCGGGCCCGCAGCCGGGTGACGTCGTAGCCGACACCGCGAACTCCGTTGGGACCCAGGAACGACAGATCCTTGCGCAGCTTGGCCGATCCGACACCGGAGGCCGTGGCGAGTTCCTCGCTCGAGACGATGAGCGCACCCTCGTCGGCGAGCACTCCGAGGACCCGCAGGTATGTCGCGAGACGCGTCACCGTAGCCTGGGGAATGTCCCGGTACTGCGGAGCCGGAGGCGTTTCACGCCGCGGAGCGGACGGAGCAGCCCCGGCGACGCCGCGGGCAACTGCCCCCTGCGCCTGGTGCTGTTCGGTCACGTCGATGGCTCCTCGTCCGGCCGGCCGTGTACCCCGGCCTTCGCACAGGTCCGGGGGGTTTGTTCACACCACGGTAACCGCTTGTGAAGCCATGCACAAAGTTGCTCGACGGGCCCCGGACGTGCTCTCACCTGCAAAGCGACCGGAATCCTCGATCCAGGGTGACCCTTCCCACTCCCCCGCATGCCCGGCGCCCGCCGGGGTGAACTCAGCCCGCGGAGAGGTCGGCGCGGAGCCGTTCCTCGTCAACCTCCCAGTAGCTGTGCTCCTTGCCGTCGAGCAGGACGACGGGCAGCCGGTCCCCGTATTCCGCCCGCAGATCGGGATTGTCGGCGGCGGCCTCGTCGACGTCGACGCAGGTCAGTTCGAGTTCGTACTCGCGGCAGATCTCGTCCAGCAACTCGCGGGCGGGCGCGCACGCGCCGCAGCCGACGCGAGTGAGAAGTGTGATCCGGTTTCGCGACTGATCCATACGCACCAGTGTTCCCCACCGCCCGGGAGACCGGCCGGACAGCCTGCGCGATGCCGTTCCGCAGACCGTTCCGTTTCGAGACGAACATCACACGCCGCGGACCCGGCCTCGATCCGACGGGATCGACGCATGCACGCGGGCTAGGGTGAGCCAGAGGTGTCTGCGACGCGGGAGGTGCGAGTGCCTGGGCGATCACTGCCGATCGGCGCGAGATTCGGTGTGGGCCTGTCCGGGATTCTGCGCCCCGGCCGCCGCCGGATCCGGAATCTGCTGGGTCCGAGCGAGGCCGAACTACGCGCCAATCTGGCCGGCGAGGCCAGCGCTGACGCCGCCCTCGCCCTCCAGGAGGCCGAAGCCCTCCAGGAGGCCGAAGCCCTCGAGGCGGCCACACTCGAAGCGGCCACGCTCGAAATCCCCGAGGCACTCGAGATTCCCGAGGCGCCGGAACCGCCGGCGGAGATCGCCGTGCCCCGCGACCTCACCGCTGCCGCGTTCTTCGACGTCGACAACACGATGGTGCAGGGCGCGTCGATCATCCACTTCGCCCGCGGCCTCGCGGCCCGGAAGTACCTCAGGACCTCCGACCTGGTCGACTTCGCGTGGAAGCAGGTCAAGTTCCGGGTCACCGGCAAGGAGAACAGCGACGACGTCGCGGAGGGCCGGGAGAAGGCGCTGTCGTTCGTCGCGGGCCGCTCCACCGCCGAGCTCGCCCGCCTCGGCGAGGAGATCTACGACGAGGTGATCGCCGACAAGATCTGGGACGGCACCCGCGCGCTCGCACAGATGCACCTCGACGCCGGTCAGCAGGTGTGGCTCGTGACGGCCACCCCCGTCGAGCTGGCGCAGGTGATCGCCAAACGTCTCGGACTCACCGGCGCCCTGGGCACGGTCGCCGAGAGCAAGGACGGCGTGTTCACGGGCCGCCTCGTCGGCGACATCCTGCACGGGCTCGGCAAGGCGCACGCGGTGCGCACGCTCGCCGTGCGGGAGGGTCTCAACCTCAAGCGCTGCACCGCATACTCCGACAGCTACAACGACGTCCCGATGCTCTCGCTCGTCGGCACCGCCATCGCCGTCAACCCCGACGCCGACCTGCGCGAGCTCGCGCGGAACCGCGGCTGGGAGGTGCGCGACTTCCGGACCGGACGCAAGGCCGCGAAGATCGGCGTGCCGACCGCCCTGCTGCTGGGTGCGGTGGGCGGTGCGGTGGGCGCGATCCTCAGCCGTCGACGCGACCGGGCCCTGATCGCCGAACTCGCGGCCCGCCAGGACGCGGGGCGGGTTCAGCCCATGAAGACGTTGCGGCGCTGCGCCAGCAGGCGGTAGAGCGTCTGCTGGATCGTCTCGCGGACGTGGTCGGTGACCTCGAACAGCACCATCGGATCGTCGGCCTCGGCGGCGTCGTAGGTGTCGGTGACGATCGGCGTCCCGAACTCGATGTACCACTTGGACGGCAGCGGAACGAGCCCCAGCGGCCCCAGGTGCGGGAACAGCGGCGTCACCGGGAAGTAGGGCATGTCCAGCAGACGCGCGAGCGGGGCGATGTCGCCGATCTTCGGGTAGATCTCCTCCGATCCCACGATCGAGCACGGGATGATCGGCGCGCCGGCGCGCATCGCGGCGGAGACGAATCCGCCGCGGCCGAACCGTTGCAGCTTGTAGCGCTCGGAGAACGGCTTGCCGATGCCCTTGTAGCCCTCGGGGAACACCGCGGCCACCTCACCGCCGCGCAGTAGGCGCTCGGCGTCGGGGTGGCAGGCCAGGGTGTGCCCAGCCTTGCGGGCGATGTTGCCGACGACGGGCATCTCGAACGCCAGATCGGCGGCGAGCATCCGCAGCGCGCGATGCTGCGGATGGTGATCGTGCACCGCGACCGACGTCATGAGCGCATCGATGGGGACCACCCCGGCGTGGTTGGCCACCACCAGTGCACCGCCTGTGGCCGGGATGTTCTCGACGCCGCGGACCTCGACCCGGAACCACTTCTCGAACAGCGGCCGGAGCGCGGGCAGGAAGACACCGTCGGCGAAGTGCGGGTCGTAACCGAACTCGTCCACCTCGTAGTCCCCCGCGAGACGCCGGCGCACGAAGCCTGCGGCACCCGCCACCTGACCCACCAGGCGATCGCGCAGCCCGTCGAGCAGTGACCCGCCGTCGCGCTCGGTGGCACCTGCACCACCCTCAGCGGTATCCGCCTCACCGACCGGCTCGTCCGATGCCGTGAACACGCGATCGGCGCCATCCACGGGCGGACGCCGATTCGCCGCGCGGGCCGGCGACGGACGTGTACCCGAGCCGCCGTGCAGCGGGATCACCTTCGCCACCTCGTTCACAAGAGCCCCCTGCCCATTCGATCCGCGGTTCACCTGTTCTGCTGTCCGGCCCCGCCTGGTGCGCCTGCGAGCGCGAGCACCGTCGATTCTGCCCGGTCGATCCATTCGGGCCGGATCACCGGCGTCAGCCCGGTACCGCGCACGAAGTCGTCGAGTGCCTCCATCGTCGTCCATCGCGGCTCGAATCCGAGTTCGGCCCGCATCCGGGTGGTGTCGAGCCCGCACCCGAAGTGGAAGTAGTCGAGTTGTTCCCGCGTGAACGAACGCATCTGCGAGCCCATCAGCGCGCGCCCGGCGCTGCGGAACAGCGAGAACGGCATCGGGACCTCGACGCGGCCGGCCCGCCGGATCGCCTGCGACATCATCACTGCGCCGTCTCCCGCGACGTTGAACGTTCCCGCCGGACCGGTGAGGGTGGCCCGGCTGAGCGCTGCCAGTGCGTCCTCCTCGTGGAGCAGCTGCATGCGGGCGTCGCGGCCCAGGATGCTCGGGACGATCGGCGACGACAGGTACCGCGCCACCCAGCCGTGCAACCGCGGTCCCATCAGTGGTCCGAGGCGCAGGATCGACACGGCGATGTCGGGGCGTCGCCGACCCAGTCCCCGGGCATAGCCCTCGATCTCGATGCAGTCGCGGGCCCACGCGCCCTGCGGTGGACGCCGCGCGCCCATCTCCTCGGTGAACTTGGCCGGATCCTTGGGACTGCCGCCGTAGACCGCCGAGGCGGACCGCAGCACCACCTTGCGCACGGTGGGGGCCTTCTGGCACACCGCGAACAGCTGCATGGCGCCGATGACGTTCATGTCCTTCATCGCCGCTCGGCTGCCGGATTTCGGCGCCTGGGCGACGGTCGCGGCATGCACGACGGTGTCGACATCGGCCCCGCGGATCACCTTGCCGATGAGCGGGTTTCGAATGTCCGCGCGGACGAACTCGGCGCGGCCCATTCGGCGCATCATGTCCTTGCTGGGCGAGACGGCGTCGACCGCGATCACCCGCTCGATGCCCGGCTCCTGTGCCAGCCGCGCCACCAGGAACCCGCCCGGGAACCGGCTCGCGCCCGTCACCAGCACCACCTTCGGTGGCTGCACACCCCGCTCGTCAGGACTCACCCGTACCCCCGTCCATTCGCCCCTGCGGGGAGCCTAACGAATCCGCGGCGGGTGGCAAGGGTTCCGCGCGAGCCTTTACGCCCTGGCAACACGATCGACGGAGAAGATTACGAATACCCGAAATGCGCGGATGCCCGCCACCTGACGGTGACGGGCATCCGGGTGCAAGTTCTTACTTGCCGAGCTTCCGACGCTGGACGCGCGTGCGACGGAGCAGCTTGCGGTGCTTCTTCTTCGACATGCGCTTGCGGCGCTTCTTGATCACTGAACCCATGGTGGGTGTTCCTCACAGTCTTCTATAGCGTTCAGCGCACGCCGGTCACGTACGCCTGTGTCTTCCTCTGGCGCTGAGGCCTCGTTGCCACTGGTCGCTTTCACGACCCCAGCGCCTGACGACACCGGCTGGCTGGTACGACGACTCACGATCGTACCGGGGCGGGTGAGCTCGACGAAAACCGAGGCTCACCCTATCGATTCCGGCAGGTCAGCCGGCGTCGAAATACGAGGTCTCCAGATAGTCGTGCACGGCCTTGGCGTGCACGCGGAAGGACCGCCCCACACGAACTGCGGGCAGTTCACCGCTGTGCACCAGCCGATACACGGTCATCTTCGAAACCCTCATCAGCGTCGCGACCTCCGCGACGGTGAGGAACTGCGTCCCGGCGAGGCTTGCGTTACCGGGGCTGTCTTGCTTACCGGACTTGTCTGGCTTAGCCGGCTTTGCTGGGTTTTCAGGGGATCCCATCTGTCCACTTACCTCCGGCACATGTCGCGCCGCCGGCTTCCCCTCCGGCGGAACAGACACGCACGTGCTGACACGAGCTTAGCGGGACCAGAGGGATTGGTGCGACGGGTGTTGCAAACAAGATCGCTAATTGCGATCTACTCGGGCGACACCCCGAGTTCAGCCGAGCGGTCACGAGCGGCCGCGAGGGCTTCGTAGAAGGCCGTCCGGAGGCCGCACCGCTCGAGTTCCCGCACCGCCGCGGCGGTGGTGCCCCCCGGCGACGTGACGGCCGCCCGCAGTTCGGTGGCGTTCTCGCCCGACTGGTCGAGCATGGCGGCCGAGCCGACCATCGTCTGCACCACGAGCTCACGCGCCGTCGCGCGGGTGAGGCCCAACGCGACACCGGCGTCGATCATCGCCTCGACAGCCAGGAAGAAGTACGCGGGACCGGAACCGGACACCGCGGTCACTGCATCGATCTGCGACTCCGGAACGGTCGTGACCGTGCCGACGGATGCGAGGATGCTGCGCACCAGGTCCAGATGCCCTGCCTTGACGTGGCGTCCGGGCGCGATGACGCTGGCGCCCTGCCCGACGAGCATCGGAGTGTTCGGCATGACCCGGACGACCGGGAACCCGGCGGGCAGCTTCGCCTCGTACCGCGCCGTGGGGATGCCCGCGGCCAGGGAGACCAGGAGCTGCTCCTGCTCGCCGTCGAGATCCACCTTGCTCATCGCCGTCAGAACCGAGTCCACGTCCGTGGGCTTGACCGCGACGACGATCACGTCAGCGCCCTCGGCCGCGTCCTCGATCGTGGTGACGCGGATCGAGTACGTCGCGGCCAGTTCCTGGGCACGCGGCTCGTACTGCTCGGCGACAACCAGGTCCCGGGTGGCGTGACCACCCTGCAATAGTCCAGAGATCAGGGCCTCACCGATCTTGCCGCCACCGATCACCGCAATTCTCGTCATACCGCCCAGCCTGCCACGGCCCGAGATCGGGGCAATCCCCCGGTACCGGGCGGTGTGACGAAGCAGTCCCCGGGTGAGCGGTCAGCGGGGAATCATGGCCAGCTGACGGCTCTGCACCACGACGGCGCCGGTGGAGTCGAGCACGGTGTGGTCCTCCTCGAACCACGTGTCGCCCAGCACCGTCGAGCTCGCCATCACCCGCAACCAGCCGGGGGCCGGCTGTCGGCGCAGGTACGTCGTCAGCTGGACGGTGGGCGCCCACCCGAACATCCCGCGGTTCATCGTCACCGGCGCGCAGATGTCACCGGTCATGATCGCGAACAGCGCCGCGGTGGCCGGGTCCTCCTCGTCGGCAGCCCACGGCCGCGCCCACATGCGAACCTGCGGCTCGCCCTGCTTCCCGCTGAGGAAGTGGGCCGACGACCCGTCTACGCGCAGATCGCAGCCCTGCGAGACGTGCACGATCTGGGCCATCGGATGGTCCTTCGAGAGCACGTGCGCCTCGGTTGTCGGCTCGGCCGGCAGTTGCGCGAGCGACTGCACCTCGGCGTAGTGCGGCTCCCCCGCGTCCGGCACACCCAGCGTCACCGCCGCGTGCACCGCGGGCCGACCGGCCTGCGACAGCTCGACGTCGACCAGCGAGACCTGCCGTCCCCGCTTGCGCACGGTCGCGACGAGATCGACGTCGCCCGGGTCCGGGGCGGCGAGGTAGTTGGCGCTGACGGCCAGTGGCTGGACGGCCGGGTCGACGGGCATCCCACCTGGCGCCGTGCGGATCAGCTCGCGCCGTGCGGCGGCCGCGCACAGCGCCATCATGCAGCCGCCGTGCACCTTGGGTCCGATGGTCCAGATCGGGTCGATGTGGGCGCCGTACCGGCCGGCGACACCATCGGGACCACCGCCCTGCGGGGTGACGGCGGTCAGATCCCGGAACGGGTGGGCGGACACTGCGTTGTCGGAAGTCACTGCTCGTCCTGTCTGTGGGGGTCGGTGAAGTCGTCGAAGGTGCGGCCCGCGAAGCTCGCGGCACCGATGTCCTGATGTGCGAGCCGGCGCAGTGCGGCGAGGACGGGTTCGTAGATCGCGGTGCCGAGGACCGCGTACTCCACCGCGGATTCGACGGAGTCGGTAGGCATCAGTTCGAGGTCGACCTCGGCGATCCCGCGGATGTGCCGGCCGTACGCGTCGAGGCGTTCGTCGGTCATCGGGATGCCGACGTCCTCGGCGGCCGCGAGGGCCCGGTCCAGTTGCGCGACAGCGGGATACGAGGGTTCGTAGACCTGGCCGAGGCGTTCGAGCACGGCCCGCGCGCGAGGGTAGTCGTTCGACTGCTCGGCCGATTCGACCGGATACGGCGGCAGCGCGGCGAGCGCGCGTCCGACGGTGTCGAAGACCGTGTCGGCGGGCTGGTCGACGAGGCGGACGACGGTGCGGATCTTGCCCAGCGGCAACCCGACGCCGGCGAGTGCCTTGATGAGCGCGAGCCGCCGCACGTGCTGCTCGCCGTACTCGGCCTGCGTCGCGCTGCTCGCCTCCCCGGGCATGAGCAGGCCCTCGCGCAGGTAGTACTTGACGGTCGCGAGGGGCACGCCGCTGGCGGAGACCAGTTCGGAGACCCGCATCCCACCGCTCCTGCCCGTGCCGACTATTGACACCCACCGTCATCGGGTCGACGATGAACTCGTACTGGATAGCTCAACTATCCAATTTCGGGTTCGAGCCTACCGCACACGAGGAACTCACCATGGATCCCGTTCTCACGATCGTCGTCGGCGTCACCGTGCTCACGGTGGTCGGCATCGCGTCCGGCGGCGCGTTCCTGCTCCGCATCCTCACCGGACATCAGGGCGCCAACGACCTACAGAAGAGTTTCTTCCGGGCAGGGCACGCCCACGCCGGCGTCCTCGTCACCCTCGGTCTCGTGCTCGCCACCCTGACCACGGTGGTCGATGCGAGTCCCGGCTGGGCCGCGACCGGCGCGATCGCCGTGCTGGTGTCGGCGATCTTCATTCCCGCCGGGTTCTTCCTGTCCGTCCTCGGACGCGACCCCGCGAAACCGGGCCCGATGCTCGCGTCGATCTGGGTCGGCGCCGCGTGTCTCGCGGTCGGGCTGGTGATCTCGGGGATCACCGTGATCAGTGCGGGGGTCTCTGCGCTGTAGACCGGGGGCGGGATCAGCGGCGCAGGTGTTCGCGCGCGAAGCTCAGCGCCTGCCCCAGCATCGACGCACGCTCGGACCGGGTGCGGGCGTTCTGGGTGTTGATCTCGATGACGGCCTGCCCGGCGAACCCGCTGTCGACGAGATGTCGGCACACCTCGACGCAGGGCTGGCTGCCGTGCCCGGGAATGAGGTGCTCGTCGATCGACGCGCCGCGCCCGTCGGCCAGGTGCAGGTGGGCCAGACCGCTGCCCATCCGGTTCGCGAGATCCAGCGCATCCATGCCCGCGGTCGCGGTGTGGGACAGGTCCAGCGTGTAGTGCCGGTGATCGGAGTCGGTGGGGTCGTACGACGGGCTGAACGCGGACAGCGCCGCACCCGGCCCCCCGCGTCGTCGCAGCCGCTGGGCCGACTTCTCCCGGCCGCCGAAGAAGCTGTCAGCGCGCATCGGGAACATGTTCTCCACCGCCACCACAGCGCCGGTCTTCTCCTCGAGACCCGCCACCTGGTCGGCGAAACCGTCGGCGTAGCGGCGCTGCCACCGGAACGGCGGGTGCACCACCACGTTCGACGCACCCAGCGCCTCCGCGGTCGCGACCGAGCGGTCCAACTTCGCGACGGGGTCGGCGCCCCACACGCGCTGCGAGATCAGCAGGCACGGCACGTGCACCGCCTGAACGGGCACCGCGTACTTGCGGACCAGCCGCTGGACCGCCGAGACGTCCTGGCTGACCGATTCGGCCCACACCATCAACTCGACGCCGTCGTAGCCGACCTCGGCCGCATACCGGAACGCGGCCTCGGTGTTCTCGGGATACACCGAGGCCGTGGACAACCCGACGAGGATCTTCCGATCCGGCATTGCTGGTCTCCCCACGACGTACCCTTCGCCGGCGTCCGGTCAGCTCGTGCCGAGCAGGAAGGCGAGTGGGCCCAGGGTGACGAACACACCCGCGACGACCGCGATCACCAGGCTCGTGATGTCGTCCGTCCGGCGCAGGATCCGCACCATCGCGACCAGGCCGACGATCACCAGGACCGCGAGCACCAGCGCCACCATCGGCAGCATGTCCCACAGCTTCTCGAAGCCCTTGAACATCAGAGCACCGGCGACGACGGCCACCGCGCCCTGTCCGAGCAACACCGCCCACTGCTTGGCTCCGCTGGCCTCGGGCTCGTCGTCGAGGTCCTCGAGATCCCCGAAGTCCCCGAAGTCCCCGAGATTCTCGTCGTTGTCGAGATCGGCGTCCGAGTCCACGTCGCCGTCCGTCTCGGCGGCGGCACGCTCGTTCCCCTGACGCATCAGGTCGCCGGCCAGGGTCTGCCCCGACAGCAGCCTGGGCTCGGGCGCCCCGCCGCGCGCGGGGGCCGGGCCCGACGCGCCCACCGTCGTCGACGCCACGGATCGCCAGCCGGCGTTCGTTCCCCTCCCGGTCGGCCCGTCGTCCTTCACGGCCGGCGCGACGACGGTGGGCGCGTCGTCGGCCTTGGCCGCCGCTCCCTTCGCCGCGCTGTTCGCGGACGCCTTCGCATCGGCCCGGGCATCGCGCTTGTCCTGCGCGTCGGCGTCGGCGAGGGTGAACACGGCCGTCGCATCCGACTCCGGCGCGGGGGCCGGTGCCTTGGCGGTTGCAGCGGGTCTCGCGGGAGCCTTGGGTGCTTCGGGAGCCTTGGGGGCTCGAGGCGTTGTGGGGGCCGGGGCAATCCGAGCCGCCTTGGGCGCTGCAGGAGCCTCGGGCCTCGCCGGGACCGGAGTCTCGGCCGCCTTCACCGGCTCCGGGGCCGCGGTCGCCTTCGCCGGCACCTCCGGCGCCGGGATCTGCGCAGCAGCCGGGGTCTCGGGATCGTCGTCGGACTCGCCGGCCGTGCGCCCATTGCGGACCGCCGGGAACTCGCCGGTCAGTTCGGCGACGGAGATGCCGCCCTTGACGCCGCGACGTCGTCGGCCGCCACCACCGGCACCGACTCGCTGGCCGTTACGGGCCAACAGCTCCGCAACCGAGATTGCTTGGCTGTCACCTTCGGGCTCCGTCATCGAGCGCTCACCACCAGTTCTCCACCCATGTCCGTATCGAGCTTGCGAAGAATCAGACCCTCACGCAGTGCCCACGGGCAAATTTCGAGCGTGTCGACCCCGAGCGCGCGCATGCTGGCCTCCGCAACAAGAGCTCCGGCCACGATCTGCTGGGAGCGGTCGGAACTCACGCCCTCCAATTCTGCACGGTCCGACGCGGTCATCCGCGATATGAAGGCGATCAGCTGGCGCAGGCCGCTCGATGTGAGCGTCCGTGTGACGCGCGGACCTGCGGCGGACGGCGCGGCACCGGTGAGTCGGGCCAGTGACCGGAACGTCTTGGACGTGCCGACGCAGCGGTCGGGCTCGCCGCCCGCGCGCAGCTGCTTGGCCGGGGCGACCAGTTCGGCGTCGAGCCAGTCGCGCAGCACCGCGACGCGGCGCTTGCCGGGCGGGTCCTCCTGCAGCCAGTCGCGGGTCAGCCGTCCGGCACCCAACTGGAGCGAGAACGCGGTATCGGGATCTTCGTCACCGCCGCACGTCAGCTCGAGCGAGCCGCCGCCGATGTCGATGTTGAGGATGCGCCCGGCGCTCCACCCGTACCAGCGCCGCACCGCCAGGAACGTCAGCCTGGCCTCGTCGACACCCGAGAGAACCTCGAGGCTCACGCCGGTCTCGGCACGCACCCGGGACAGGACCGCCTCCGAGTTGTTGGCGTCGCGCACCGCGGACGTCGCGAAGGCCATCAGCTCACCGCAGCCCGACGACCTGGCGATACCCGCGAAATCGTTGACTGTCGTGACCAACCGGTCGGCACCGACGGCCGTGATGTCTCCACGGTCGTCGGTGTTCTCGGCAAGCCGCAGAGTCGCTTTCGTGGAGCTCATCGGCGTGGGGTGCCCACCACGATGAGCGTCCACCACGAGCAGGTGGACGGTGTTGCTTCCGACATCGAGTACCCCAAGGCGCACACGGTTACGGTACTGGGTCTACCGTCGGGCACTGTGACAGCAGGCAGCACCACGGGCTCCGACAAGCTGGTGCCCGCACCAGAAGTGGATCTGGACTTCCCCCGCGAATGGGTGCAGTTCGTCGACCCAGAAAACTCCGAACACACCATCAAAGCCGACCTGACGTGGCTCCTTTCCCGCTGGACCTGCGTCTTCGGCAGCCCGGCGTGCCAGGGCACGGTGGCGGGCCGCCCGGACGACGGGTGCTGCTCGCACGGCGCCTTCCTGTCCGACCAGGAGGACAAGGACAAGCTCGACGCCTCCGTGAGGATGCTCACACCGGAGGACTGGCAGTTCATGGAGAAGGGCCTCGGCAAGAAGGGTTACGTCGAGGAGGACGACCTCGAGGACGAGCCGGCGCTGCGGACCCGCCGCTACAAGGGCGCCTGCATTTTCCTCAACCGTCCGGGCTTCGAGGGCGGCATCGGGTGCGCGCTGCACAAGATGGCGCTGCGCAAGGGCATCGAGCCGCTCGAGGTGAAGCCCGACGTGTGCTGGCAGCTGCCGATCCGCCGGACCCAGGAGTGGGTCGACCGGCCGGACGGCGAGCAGATCCTCGAGACCACCGTCACCGAGTACGACCGACGCGGTTGGGGCGAGGGCGGCGAGGACCTGGCGTGGTACTGCTCGGGGTCCCCCGACGCCCACGTCGGCGCCAGGCCGGTGTGGCAGTCGTACGCACCGGAGCTCACCGAACTGCTCGGCAAGGCCGCTTACGACGAACTGGCGTCGCTGTGCCGGCGTCGCGAGGGCCTGGGCCTGATCGCGATCCATCCCGCGACCACCGCGGCGCAGCAGAAGAAGGCCTGACACGTACCGGCCTTCCGGCCGAATGTCACATCGGTTCAGTCCCACTGAACGGATGTGACATTCGGCCGTCATGCGGGCCGCAGGATCACTCCTCGAGCTTGTAGCCGAGTCCGCGGACCGTCACCAGGTGCTGCGGCTTGCCGGGGTCGGCCTCGATCTTGGCGCGCAGCCGCTTGACGTGGACGTCGAGGGTCTTGGTGTCGCCCACGTAGTCGGCGCCCCACACCCGGTCGATCAGCTGTCCGCGGGTGAGGACCCGGCCCGAATTGCGCAGCAGGTATTCGAGCAGGTCGAACTCCTTGAGCGGCAACGCCACCGGTTCACCGGCCACGTGGACCAGGTGCCGTTCGACGTCCATCCGCACCGGACCGGCCTCGAGCACACCGTCGTCGGGGCCGGCGTCGGCCTCCGCGTCGGTACCACGGCGCAGCACGGCCCGGATTCGGGCGATCAGCTCTCGGGCCGAGTACGGCTTGGTGACGTAGTCGTCGGCGCCGAGTTCGAGCCCGACCACCTTGTCGATCTCGCTGTCACGGGCGGTGACCATGATGACCGGGACCGACGACTTGGCGCGCAACTGCTTGCACACGTCGGTTCCGCTCATGCCGGGCAGCATGACGTCGAGCAGGACGATGTCGGCGCCGGAGCGCTCGAACTCGGCCAGCGCGGACGGCCCGTCACCGACGACGGTGGTTTCGAAGCCTTCCTTGCGCAGCAGGAACGCCAGCGGGTCGGCCAGCGACTCCTCGTCCTCCACGATCAGCACACTCGTCAACGGTTGGCCTCCAGACTTGTGCCGCGTCGATTCACGACGCGGCTTTCTTCTCGATCATTGCGGGTTTGCGGGTGTCGCCGGGCTCGAGGGCGTCGGCGGGCACGGACTCGAAGTGTGCGGGAATCTGCAGTGTGAAGGTCGATCCGGTGCCGGGCCGGCTCCACAGGTCGATCGCACCGTTGTGGTTGGCGGCGACGTGCTTGACGATCGCCAGCCCCAACCCGGTGCCGCCGGTGGCCCGGGAGCGGGCCTTGTCGACGCGGAAGAAGCGTTCGAAGACACGCTCCTGATCCTCCTTGGCGATGCCGATGCCGCGGTCGGTGACGGAGACAGCCACGTTGTCGCCGCGTACCGAGCGGCTGACCGACACCGCGGTGCCCTTCGGCGAGTACGCGATGGCGTTCTCGACGAGGTTGGACAGCGCCGTCACGAGGAGGGTGCGGTCCCCCATCACCTCGAGCCCGCTGGGGGCGTCGGTATGAACCGTGATCTCGGCGGCCTCGGCGGCGACGGTGGACCGGCGCAGCGCCTCGGCGATGACGTCGTCGACGTCGACCACGTCGAGATCGGGCAGCTTCTCGGCGCCCTGCAGCCGCGAAAGCGCGATCAGTTCGGTGACCATGTTGCCGAGCCGCGCGGATTCGCTCAGGACGCGTTGCCCGAAGTAGCGCACCGAGTCGGGGTCGTCGGCCGACTCGAGTAGTGCCTCCGCGAGCAGCCCCATGGCGCCGACCGGCGTCTTGAGTTCGTGGCTGACGTTCGCGACGAAGTCGCGGCGGGTGGCCTCCATGCGGACCTGTTCCGAGTCGTCGTCGGCGAACACCACGACGAAGCGGCGGTCCTCCTCGCTCAGCAACCGCGCGACGCCGCGCACGGCCATCTTGGCGCGACCGCGCTGGGTGGTGCGGGTCGTGAGGTCCATGTCGACGGCCTCGCCGGTCTCGAACACCTCGGTGGCCGCGACCCACGCGCGGTCGTCGATCATCCGGTTGCGGACCAGCCCGAGTTCCTCGGCACGCGGGTTGAACAGCACGACGTCGTTGAACTTGTCGACGACGGCGATGCCGCTCTCGGAGGTGAGAACGATGAGGTCGAGGACCTGCGACATGGTCAGCCCGGCCTGGGCTTGCTGTCGCCGGGCGTGACGGGAGCCGAGCCGGGGAACCACCACGCCGCCTACGATGCAACCGGCGATGGCGGTCGCGACGGCCAGCATTACGGCCTGAACAACAGTCACACGTGAATCGTACGTTCGGCAGACCGGCCGCCGAAGCCGGGTGTGACGGTTTTCTCGCACGTCACAGGCCCGTGAGCTGGAGTTTCCGACCCGTTCACCCGGAGTTTGCTAAAGGCCCCCGCCGCTTCCGTTCCGGAAGTGGCGGGGGCCTCGGTCAAACGACTACGCAGGGGCTACTTGGCGCCCTGGTTCGCGACGGCCGCGGCGCCGGCAGCGGCGGCGGCCGGGTCGAGGTAGGTGCCACCCGGGTTCAGCGGCTCGAGGTTCTCGTCCAGGTCGTAGCGCAGCGGGATGCCGGTGGGGATGTTCAGGCCCGCGATGTCCTCGTCAGAGATACCGTCGAGGTGCTTGACGAGGGCGCGCAGCGAGTTGCCGTGCGCGGTGACCAGGACGGTCTTGCCCGCCTTCAGGTCGGCCGCGATGGTCTCGTCCCAGTACGGGATGAGGCGCTTGACGACGTCGAGCAGGCACTCGGTCAGCGGAACCTCGGGCAGGTCGGCGTAGCGCGCGTCCTGGTCCTGGCTGTACTCGCTGCCGGCCTCGATCGCGGGCGGCGGGGTGTCGTAGCTACGACGCCACAGCATGAACTGGTCCTCGCCGAACTCGGCCTTGGTCTGGGCCTTGTTCTTGCCCTGCAGAGCGCCGTAGTGGCGCTCGTTGAGACGCCAGTCGCGCACGACAGGGATCCAGTGGCGGTCGCACGCGTCGAGCGCGAGGTTCGCGGTGCTGATCGCGCGGCGCAGCAGCGACGTGTAGAGGACGTCCGGGAGCAGGTTGTGCTCGGCGAGCAGTTCACCGGCACGCTTGCCCTCGGCCATGCCCTTGTCGGTGAGGTGCACGTCCACCCAGCCGGTGAACAGGTTCAGCGCGTTCCATTCGCTCTCGCCGTGGCGGAGCAGCACAAGTGTTCCGGTACTCATGCCGTCAATCCTGGCATGACGCCTTTTCGCCGTCGCGCGAGCCGTCGACTCGGCCCCGATTCCGCCACCACCGATGGTCCGCGGCGCCGACGGTGAGTTCGACGTGCGGATCGACGGCGACGGCCGCTTCGCCGAGGCATACGGGACGGGCCGGACACCGGCAGCGGTGGTGGTCCGCCCCGACGGCCGGATCTTGCCCGCGGCAGACTTCGGGACCACGTCGATGAACTCGACCTTGCGGACCTTCTTGTGCGGGGACACCCGCTCGGCGACGAACGCGATGACGCCGTCCTCGTCGAGGTCCGTGTCGGGCTGCCGCACGACGAACGCCTTGGGCACCTCCTCGCCCTCGTCGTCGAGCACCCCGATGACCGCGGCGTCCGCGATGAGCGGGTGGATGAGCAGCAGGGCCTCGAGTTCCGCCGGCGGCACCTGGTAGCCCTTGTACTTGATGAGTTCCTTGAGCCGGTCGACGATCGTGACCACCCCGCCGGCGTCGACCGTGGCGATGTCGCCGGTGTGCAGGTAGCCGTCGGCGTCGACGATGTCGTCGCGGTCGAACGGGATGGCGTGGGACACCGGGCTCATCTCCGACATGCCGTAGCCCTGCCGCACCCGGCACGACAGCCGGTTCGCGACGGCCTTGCCGAGTTCCTCGTCGAGCGGCGCGGCACCCGAGAAGATGGTGTGGACGCTCGACACGTCGTACTGGTCCACCAGCGGATGCTTGGCGAGCGCGACCGCCACGGGCGGCGCGACAAAGATGTAGGTGCACTTCTGTTCGGCGACGATCCGCAGGAACTCCACCAGGTCGAACCTCGGCATCGTGACCAGGCTCGCGCGCTCGTACAGGGCCGCGTTGAGCAGCACGGTCATGCCGTAGATGTGGAAGAACGGCAGCACCGCGAGGATCTTGTCCTCGGCGGAGATGCCCATCCGTGGATGGATCTGGCACACGTTGGCCACGAGGTTCCGGTGCGTGAGCATGACGCCCTTGGGCCGGCCGGTGGTGCCCGACGAGTACGGCAGCACCGCCAGGTGTGTGGCCGGGTCGAACGACACCTGCGGCGGTGGGGCGCCGGCGGTGAGCAGGTCCCGCAGCGACGGATGGCCGTCGGCCCCGTCGAGGACAATCAGGTGCTCGTCGTCGATCCCGGAGGAGAAACATATACGTCTGTGACGCCAGTCACAAGTGACCCGACCCTACCGACAAAACGGACGAAGGGACCCTTCGTGCGCTCGTGGCGCTCGAAGGGTCCCTTCAGCGATCCTCGGGGGGGGCGATCAACCCCGGCGAGCCGTCAGGCTCAGAGGTACTGACCGCACACCGGCCATGCACCGCGGCCCTGACCGGCCAGAACCTTCTCGGCGACGCGAATCTGCTCCTCGCGGGAGTTCTGGTGAGCCATGCCCGAACCACCGAAGGAGTTCCAGGTGCTCTGCGTGAACTGCAGGCCGCCGTAGAAGCCGTTGCCGGTGTTCGCGGCCCAGTTGCCGCTGCTCTCACACTGCGCGACGGCGTCCCAGTTGCCGGACGCGGCGTTGGCGGTGCCGGCGCTCATCGCGAACGGGGCGGCGACGAGAGCGGCGGTGGCGGCGACGGTGCCGAGGGTGCGCTTGACGTTGAACTTTGCCATTGGGGGGTGGATCCTCTCCATGTTGCTGGCGAGGCGGCCGTCGGACGATCCGATTGATCGATCCGGGCTCTGGATGGCCTCGCCTCTGCCCCTCGAAGGTCTTTTCGTTCCGATCCCGCGGGGCAGAGTCAGCGGCGGCGGGTCGGTGTCTCACGTGTCTTGCTCGGTGTTGCTTGCTCGAGTTCGTTCATCTCGTGCTGGTTACAACCGTAGGCACCGATCACGGAAAGGTCACGGGTCGATTTTGTGAGACGCCCGTACGCAAAAAGGTCCATGAGCTGGTAAAAGTGGCAGTTCAACCGCCATGAATCGGGAATGACTACCCGCATCGTTGCATATCCGTTATGTGATCCAGATCACACGAAATCGGTGAACGGGGTCACGAAATCTCGACCGGATAACGGCTGGGAGGCCTCGCGCTACGTCAGCGAGACCCGGGGTCGACGCCCCAGCCGGGACCGTTCGCGGCAGAGTCCTGCTCCTCCACGAGGTGCTTGAACGGCTGCAGGTTCGCGAGCGACTCGCCCCGCGACACGCGCCAGGCCCACTCCCGCCTGATCGAGGTCGCGAACCCGAGTTCGAGCAGGACGTTGAAGTCGCCGTCGGCGGCCTCGAGGACCTGGCCGAGGACGCGGTCCAACTCGTCGCCGTTGACCGCATGGGAGGAGATGCGGCCCACCAGATAGATGTCGCCGATCTTGTCGATCGTGTAGTGCACCCCGTACAGCCTGCGGTTACGGCGCAGCAGGTACTTGTAGACGCCCTCGAAGTTCTCGTCCGGCTTGCGGCACACGAAGGCCTCGACGCGCACGCCGTGGTTGCCGACCGTGAGCAGGGTCGTCGTCTTGAGCTTGTGTTCGCCGGGCAACTCCACGATGAACTGGTTCTCGCCCTGGCGGCTGTAGTCGAGTTCGCGCTCCTTCAGCGCGGCATCGATGATCTCCGCCGTCCGTTCCAGTTCACTCATGCCCGCACCCCACTCGTCCGACGCAGTTTCCACAGCCCGCGCGACCTGCGCGGCGAGAACTCGCCGCCCTCGATCCGGTCGTACATCGCACGCGCGGCGCGGTAGCTCGCGAGCAGCCCATCGGCGGTGTGCTCCCACGAGAAGTTCTCGGCGTGCCGGGGCGCGCGCGCCGCCAGCTCGTCCAACAGGTCGGGCACGGTCACCAAGGACTGCAGCGCCGACGCCCAGTCGTCGGTCCGGTGACCGTCGACCAGCAGACCGGTCTCACGGTTGCGGACCGCGACACCCAGACCGCCGACGTCGGCGGCGATCACCGGCGTCCCGCAGGCCTGGGCCTCGATCGCGACCAGACCGAACGACTCCGAATAGCTAGGCACCGCAACCAGATTCGATGCCCGGTACACGTCGGCCAGCCGGTCCGGCGGCTGCGGCGGCATGAAGGTCACGCGTGCCCGGACGCCCAGCGCCTCGGCCAGTTCGATCAGCGAATCGGGGCGTTCGAGGCCCGTGCCGGACGGCCCGCCCACCACCAGTACCCGCAGCGGCAGGTCCGGCTCGCGGGCGATGACCTCGGCGGCGGCGCGCAGCAGGACGTCGGGGGCCTTGAGCGGCTGGATGCGTCCGACGAACGTCACGATCGTCTCGGCGGGGTCGAGTCCGAGTGCGGCGCGGGCCGCCAGGCGGTCGCCGGGCCGGTAGCGCGACAAATCGGCGCCCGGGGCGACCACGTCGACCTTGTCCGGGGACGCCCGGTAGATCGAGGCGAGCTGCGCGGCCTCGTCGGCGGTGTTCGCGATCAGCCGGTCGGCCTCCGCCACCACCTGCTGCTCACCGATCTGCCGGGCCGCCGGCTCGGGGGTGTCGCCGTCGGCGAGCGAGGCGTTCTTCACCGCCGCGAGAGTGTGCGCGGTGTGCACCAGCGGCACGCCCCACCGGTCGCGAGCCAGCCATCCGACCTGCCCGGACAGCCAGTAGTGCGAGTGCACCAGGTCGTAGTAGCCGGGCTCGTGCCGCACCTCCTCGCGCAGCACCCCCGCCGCGAACGCGCACAGCTGCGTGGGCAGCTCGTGCTTGTCGAGCCCCTCGTACGGGCCGGCAGCGACGTTGCGGACGCGGACACCGGGCGCGGCGTCCTGCACCACCGGAGCGGCCGACGACGTCGCCCGTGTGAAGATGTCGACCTCCACGCCACGACGCGCGAGCTGGATCGCAGTCTGCAGCACGTACACGTTCATTCCGCCCGCGTCGCCGGTGCCAGGCTGTGCCAGCGGCGACGTGTGTACCGAGAGAACGGCGACCCGCTTGGGTCCCGCGCTGCTGTGCTTGGGTGTCACGCGTCCATACTGCCCTGTCGCTCTGTCATGAGGTAATTGCCCCGGATGCGCTCTCGGAGAACGGGACCTCTCCCGGTTTTCCGGCACCGATCCCGTCGCTGATCCCGTCGCAGAACGCCCGGACCTCGCCGACGAACCGAGCCGGATCCTCCACGAACGGACCGTGCCCGCAGCCCTCCCAGTACGACCCGGTCGCGTCCGGAATCAGCGCGACGGCGTGCTCACCTGCGGAGACGTCGACGACGGTGTCCGCGGTGCCGTGCAACACCAGCGCGGGGACGTCGAGGCCGCGCAGCACGTCGTCGTGGCTCACGGACCGCCGGAACAGCGCCGACCGCACCCGAGGCGGGGTGGACAGGCTCGCGCCGAACAGTGACTGCGACCACGCACCCTTGGCGCCGTCGTCATCGCCGATCGGGCCGGTGAGCGCGGTGCCGAAGCCGCCCAGCGCCTTGATCGCGGTGCCCGGATCCTCGGCCATGGCCGCGGGGATCGCGGCCTTCATCGCAGAACCGACCGCGCCGCCCGCCTGGCCGCGGCCGATGCTTGTGATCGCGCCGACGAACACCACGCCGTCGACGGCCGCGGTGCCGTGCGCGGCCAGGTAGTCGCAGATCACCAGGCCGCCGTACGACCAGCCCAGCAGGACCGCGCCCGCGGTGACGCCCTCCGCCGTCAGCACCGCGTCGACGTCGCCGGCCCAGTTCGCGGAGTCGTCGTAGCCGGCGGCCGGGGCATCGGAGTAGCCGTGGCCACGCAGGTCGACGGCGATCACCCGGTACTGCGCCGACAGCGCGGCGAGGACATCGTCGCCCCAGCAGCGCGACGACTGCGCCCAGCCGTGCAGCAGCACCAGCGGGCGCGCATCCGGACTACCGAGCGTTCGATAGACGAGGGTGGTGCCGTCGACGCCGACGGTTTCACGAATGGCCATGCGGTCACCCTAAGGGGACCGCTCACTTCGCGCGGCGCAGGAGGTACGCACCGAGCGCGACGACGAACGCGACGGCGCCCGACGCGACGGCCACCGCGAAGCCCGCGCGGGTGCCGAAATGGTCGATCATCTGCCCGGCGAGCGCGGATCCGACGGCCACGCCGACACCCAGTCCGGTCACGGTCCAGGTGATGCCCTCGGTGAGCTTGTCGTGCGGGACCACCGATTCGACGAGTGTCGTCGCCACGATCATGGTGGGAGCGACGCTGATGCCGGCGAGCGCGAGCGCCCCGGTGAGGGTGAGGATCGAATCGACCAGCAACAGCGGCCACAGCAGGACCGCGACGGCGGCGGTCGCGAACACCAGTTGGCGGCGCAGCGCCGCACCCGGACGCAGCGCCCCGAACACCACGCCGGCGACTGCGGATGCGCCCGCGAACAGCGCCAGGGCGACGGTCGCGGCGGCGGGGGTGCCGCGCTCGGTCGCGAACGCGATGCTCACGACGTCGACGGTGCCGAAGATGGTGCCCATCCCGAGCATCACCGCCACGAGCGCCCACATCGCCGGGTTGCGGACCACCGAGCCGTCGACATGCTCGCTGCGGTCACGCACCGCCGGTTCGGTGCCGCGCTGCGCGACCAGGGCGAAGGTGCCGATCACCAGCAGGATCAGCGCCAGCAGTGGTCCGGCCTCGGGGAACAGCGCCACCGACAGACCGACCGAGATCACCGGGCCGGCGACGAAACACACCTCGTCGAGGACGGATTCGAACGCGAACGCCGTGCGCAGCTGCGGCTGTCCGCGGTACAGCGCGGTCCAGCGGGCGCGGACCATCGCACCGATCGTCGGCATGCACCCGGCGGGGATCGCGAGCAGGAACAGCACGAAATCGGGTGCCTCGAATCGCACGCACAGCAGCATCACGCCCAGGGCGCACGCGCTGATCGCCGAGGCGGCCGGCAGCACGCGACGCTGCCCGTAGCGGTCGACGGCACGGGACACGAGCGGGGTGATCGCGGCGTACGCGAGCGCGAACACCGCGGACAGCGCGCCGGCGAGCCCGTAGTCGCCGCGCAGCTGCGACAGCATCGTCACGATGCCGATGCCCACCATCGCGATCGGCAGGCGGGCGACGAACCCGGCGGCGGAGAACGCGGCGGAACCGCGGGCGGAGAAGATCTCCCGGTAGGTGCCGATCATTGCCGGTGTGTCTCCTGACGGCCGGTAAGCAGTTGTCCGAGGAGAGTTTCGCACCCTTGCCCCGCAGCGCGACCAGCGTGTAAGCATTCTCCGCATGAGCGTTCTGGTCTGTTTCCATGCCCACCCCGACGACGAGGTGTTCGTGACGGGCGGGGTGATGCGGCAGGCGGCGGACGCCGGCCACCGAGTCGTCGTGGTCACCGCCACCGACGGCGCGCTCGGCGAGGTGCCCGACGGGCTACTCGCGGACGGGGAGACGCTCGCGCAGCGCCGCCGCCGGGAGCTCGAGGCCTCGACGAGTGTGCTGGGCGCGCACCGGGTGGTGATGCTGCACTACGCCGATTCGGGGATGGCGGGCACGCCGGAGAACGCGAATCCGGACGCCTTCTGCAACGTCGACGTCGACACCGCAGCGGCGCGGCTCGCGGAGATCCTCGCTGAGGAGTCCGCGGACGTGTTGACGATCTACGACCCCAACGGCGGGTACGGGCACCCCGATCACGTTCAGGTCCACCATGTCGGGGTGCGCGCGGCCGAGCTCGCGCACGTCCCGCACGTCTATGAGGCCGCGGTCAGCCGCGATCACATCCGGCGCATGATGGCGGCGAACCCGGAGTGGAGCGAGGAAGCGACCCCGCCCGACTTCGACACCTTCGGCCTGTCCGACGACGAGATCACCACGGTCGTCGACGTCACCGCGGCGCTGGACGCCAAGCGTGCCGCGATGCATGCCCACCAGACGCAGATCGGCGACTTCGGCCCGTTCCTGCAGATGCCGGCAGAGCAACTGCAGGCCGCGTTCGGGCAGGAGTGGTTCCGGAGGCGGGGTGCGCCGGCCGGACTGACGGAGACCGCTCTTCCGCTGTAGTCGGATGCTGCAGTCGAATACCGACAACTTCCTGCGCCGACGGGTCACACGGACCTAGCATCGCGGGATGCCCGGTCTCCTCGCGCGGTACCGCAGCACCGGCGCCGACCTGCCGTTCGGAAACCCTCTGGCCGCGCACGACGTCGCGATGGAGGGCTACTTCTGGCGGTTCACGCAACGCGAGACGGGACGGGTGCTGATTGCGCTCGCCGGGATCAACCGCGCCGACGACGGGCACTGGGCCACGCTCGGATTCGGTGCGCACCCCGGCGGGTTCCTGCGCACCGCGGCCCATCCCGAAGGCCGTGCCGACCCCGACCGACTCGGTGCCGTCGCGGGTGACGTGTTCCGTGGCACCGCGGACCGGCTCCGCGTCGACCTCGGACCCGACGCGCAACTCGACGTGCGCATCACCGCTCCCGTCCCGTGGCCGCGCCGTCGTCTGGGTGGATCGAGCGTGTTCCACACCGTGCCCGCGCTCAACCAGTACTGGCATCCGTGGCTGCTCGGCGGCCGCGCCGAGGGCTGGGCGGTGGTCGGCGACGAGCGGTGGGACCTCGACGGCGCCCAGGTCTATTGCGAGAAGAACTGGGGCCGTGGCGGTTTCCCGGCGGCCTGGTGGTGGGGGCAGGCCCAGGCGTTCGACGATCCGCGGGCGTGCGTCGCGTTCGCCGGCGGCCAGGTCGATGCGGGACCGCTGGGCACCGCGATCACGGCCGTCGTCGTGTTGCTGCCGGACGGGACCCTCGTGTGGCTCGGCAATCCGCTCACTTCCCCGATCCGGGCGCAGATGGGTGACGAAACCTGGCGGCTGAGCGGCGGAAACCGTCGCTGGTCCGTCGAGATCGAGGGGCACGCACCGCTGGGCGCCGCGCACGTCCTGCCGGTGCCGCTACCGGCGCAACGCCGGAACATCCCGGGCGCGTTGGAGCACCTCGCCGGCAATCTATCCGTAACGGTCCGTCACAACAATCGATGTGCCTGGTCGGGTGAGTCACGCCTGGCAGGCCTCGAGCACGGTGGGATCGCTCGGGCACAGGCGGAATCGCGGCGTCGGGGGTCGACGCAGCAGTAGCAAACCGAACCGAATTACCTCCTGGGGGGATCTTGAAGAAGCTTCGAACATCGCTGCTCGCGACTGCAGTGGCCGCGGCGGCCCTGCTCGCCGGTGCGCCGGCGGTGGCGGCCGCACCGAACCCGGTCGGCCTCGACGAGGTCTTCAGCCCGTTCGTGGTCAGCACGTTCACCGACGGCCGGATCGCCCCGTTCGAGAAGTGGCAGGCCCGCCATCCCGTATCCGATCCCTGGTACCAGGCGCCACCGGTCGGCGACGCACCCGCGGGCACGTTGCTGAAGGCGCGTCCCGCGACGGTCCAGGTGTACGGGGTGCAGCCGGGACACGTGCGCGGCTACCAGCTGATGTACGTCACAACAGATTTCGATGGGTCGGCGGCCGTGAGCACGGGCATGCTGATGATCCCCGAGGACGGCACCGCTCCGCAGGACCGCAAGCTCATCGGCTACTCCGAGGCCAACGACAGCCTCGGCCCCGGCTGCATGCCCAGCACCCAGTGGACCGGCGGTGACCAGGACGACCCCTCGTTGTTCTCCGCGCTCGGGCCCGTCGCGCAGATGTTCGGCAACGGCTGGGCCGTGATGATGAGCGACACCGCCAACGACGGCGACCCCACCCCCAACGGCTTCTCGATCGGACAGTTCTCCGGCGCCGCCACGCTCGACGGACTGCGGGCAGCACTCGCGCTACCCGCGGCCGGCTTCTCCCCCGACACCCCGGTCGGCATCTACGGCATCGCCGGTGGTGGTGTCGCGGCCGGGTTCGCGGCCGAGAAGCAGGCGACGTACGCACCCGAACTCAATGTCGTCGGCACCGTGCTGCAGGCGATGGTGGTCGACAGCGCGACGTTCGAACGCAAGGCCGACGGCGGCATCGGCGCGGGCTTCGTGTTCGCGAACTCGCTGGGCTACGCGGCCCGCTACCCCGAGATCGATCTCGACCAGGAGCTGACACCGCTCGGCCGGCAGATCGCCGACGTCTTCAACCGCACGTGCCAGCAGACGTACCTGCTCATGCCGTTCGTGCCGCTGTCCGCGCTGTACACGCACGGCCGGCCCGCCGACAATCCGGTGTTCGCCCGGGCGTACGCCGAGAACCGGTTGGGTCTTCAGGCCCCGAAGGCGCCGGTGCTGATGACGTCGTGCCGCGACGACTTCCTGGTGCCCTATTCGGACGTCGAGCAGCTCGTCGCGGCGTACCGCGCCGGCGGCACCGAGGTCACGGTCGACCCGAGCGTCTGCGGAATGTCGGACGTGCTGACAGACCCGTGGCGGGTGGGCACCGAGCTGCTGGGCATGCAGAACGTCGACTGGTTCGTCGGCAGGTTCGAGGAGGCGCGGCGATGAGGAAGCCGATTGGCGCGAACCACGCAGGCGCAGTACTACTGACCGGTCGGGGCCGTCCGGATCAGATCTGCACGGTCGCCTTCCGCATGGCCGTCAGAGGACTCGAGTACAGCGAACTGAGCGAGACGACGCCGGCCGCGTGCTCCTGGACCCGATTGCCGAATCCGGTGATCCGCACGTCGGACCCGCCCACCCGGGAGGCGCTCGACAGAGCCTGCGCCACCTGCGGTACGGCCTCGGGATAGTCGGTGAACGCCTGCCCGCCGAGGATCACCCGGTCCGGATTGAACAGGTCACGCAGCATCGCGACCGCCCGGCCGAGAGTCCGCGCCCGATCGGTCAGGATCTCCTGCGCCGGAGCCGAACCCGCCCGCGCCGCGCGGTACAGCGCGGCGATCGGCGGCAGCGGGTCGCCGCCGGGCAGGACACCGGCGCGGCGGGCCGCGAGCAGCACGCCGCGATCACTGACGGCGGCCTCGAGGCACCCGGTGGCCCCGCAGTCGCACTGCGCATCCGAGCCGGTGGGCAGGTGCGCGATCGACCCGGGTCCCGCGCTCGGGGTGTGCACCTTCCCATCGAGAGTCAGTGCCAGACCGACAGTTTCGCGTGCATAGAAGTACAGCCCGCTACCTCTCACCTCGGTGTTGTCGGCGCGCTGCGGCGTCAGCAGCAACTCGGACGCGGCCATCGCCTCGACGTGGGCGGCGACCGATACGGGCAGTCCGAACCCGGCCCCGACCACGTCACCGACGCGCGCGTCGGTCCAGCCGAGGCGGGGATGATCGACCACACCGGTCTCCGGGTCCACACGACCGCCGAGTGCCACCCCCACCCACAGGGGGCGCCGCCGGTGCCAGCGGGCCGCGAAACTGCGTGCGCTGCCGGTGATGGTGGCCAGCGCCGACCCCGACGCCCCACGTGGCGTCGGGATCTCGACTGCGCCGAGAATCCTGCCCCGCAGGTCCGACGCGATCACGCTGGTGACGACGGCGCCGATGTGGATGCCGACGGTGAGGTAGGACTCGTGGTCCACCTCGAACGGGATGCGGGGGCGGCCGACGGTGCCCGCCGGGGCGAGGTCGGGCCGCTCGCGCAGGAGTCCCACCGCCAGCATCGCCGACACGTGCCGGTTGACGGTCGCGATGCTCGAACCCGTTGCGCGCGTTGCCTCGTCGCGTGACAGGGGTCCGCCGCCGGCGGCGACACGGAACACCGCGGCGGCCGGGCTGTCGGCGATCCCGAGGGTGGGAGCCACGATTCGAGGTCGAGTGGCGGGGCGGGCCGCCCCGGAACGTGGGGTTCTCGACGTGGTGGTGCGAGCGGTCACGGGTCTCGTTCGGGTGGCGTGAGGCGCTGCAGTGAGCATGAGTCTGTCCTTGCCCCGCCCCGGGAGGGGACGGCTGTCGACGCGGTCGGGTGACGCGCTGCGACGGAGATCAGGTCCGACCGGTGGGGCGGACGATCAGCACGAACGGGGGTGCCGGCAGCGCGGAGTCAGCTGAGGGAAGCGCGGCAGGGACAACAGAGTTCCCGAGCCAGCGGCAGCCGGGACCCCAGCGCGGCGGTCACGTAGGTGACCCGCGGTGCGGAGGAAATACCGGACGACATGACGATCAAGCTAGCATCTGCGCGCGCATACCCCCAGCCCGTCCCCCACCCCGGGTTCGTGTCGGCACTACGATCGAGCCATGAGCCTGTCACCGGACACCCGCGTCGCCGTCGTCACCGGAGCGAGCTCCGGCATCGGGGAAGCCACCGCCCGCACCCTCGCCGAGCAGGGATTTCACGTCGTCCTCGGCGCCCGCCGGCTGGACCGGCTCGAGGCCATCGCCGCCGAGATCGGCGGCACCGCACTCGAGTTGGACGTCACCGACGAGGACTCGGTGGACGCATTCTGCGCGGTGCTCCCCCGTGTCGACCTGCTCGTCAACAACGCCGGCGGCGCGAAGGGCCTCGCGCCGGTCCTCGAGGCGGACCTCGACGACTGGCGCTGGATGTGGGAGACCAACGTCCTCGGGACGCTGCGCGTCACGAAAGCGCTGCTGCCCAAGCTGATCGACTCGGGCGACGGCCTGATCGTCACGATCACGTCGGTGGCCGCGTTCTCCGCCTACGACAACGGTTCGGGCTACACCTCGGCCAAGCACGCGCAGGCGGTCCTGCACCGCACCCTGCGCGGCGAGTTGCTGGGCAAGCCGGTGCGGCTGACGGAGATCGCGCCGGGCGCGGTGGAGACCGAGTTCTCGCTGGTGCGATTCGACGGCGACGCCGAGCGCGCGGCGAAGGTGTACGAGGGCATCACCCCGCTGGTGGCGGAGGACATCGCCGAGATCATCGGATTCGTCGCGTCCCGTCCGCCGCACGTGAACCTGGACCAGATCATCGTCAAGCCGCGCGATCAGGCCGAACCCGGTCGTTTCCACCGCACCACCGGCTAGTCCCGGTAGCCTCGCGGCATGCAGCACCGATTGCGGCCGGGTCCGCTTCTCGACGCGCGCGGGCGCCTCGCCGAGGCGGGGTGGGCGAGCGCCGAGGCCCGTCGCTACGACCGCGATGCCGTCGCGGCGCCGTCGTGGCGGATCAAGGAGTGGGACTACTACTGCGTCCTCACCCCCGATTACGGGCTGGCGCTGACGGTCGCCGACAACAGCTACATGGGCCTGTTGGGCGTGTCGTGGCTCGACTTCCGCGGCCGATGCGAGTGCACGGAGAACGTCATGCTGCCGTTCCCGATGGGCCGGATGGGCCTGCCGGCGAGCGCCGACGACGGCGATGTCGTGGTGGACCGCCGGAAGATGCGGATCGCGTTCCGTCACGTCGACGGCGGACGGGTGCTCAGCATCGACCATCCCGGTTTCGACGGCGGTCGCGGCCTGCGGGGCGAGCTGCATCTGACGCAGCCGCCGATGGACCGCATGGTGATCGCGACGCCGTTCCCGAAGGACTACAAGGCGTTCTACTACAACCAGAAGATCAATTGCATGCCCGCGAGTGGCGAGATCACTGTCGGTACAGAGACTTTCGACTTCGATCCGGAGACCGCCTTCGGTGTGTTCGACTGGGGTCGTGGGGTGTGGACCTACGACAACGTCTGGTACTGGGGGTCCGCATCGGGTGTCGTCGACGACCGCACGTTCGGCTTCAACATCGGATACGGGTTCGGCGACACGTCCGCGGCGAGCGAGAACATGGTGTTCGTGAACGGTGTCGCGCACAAGCTGGACCGGGTGACGTTCCACCTGCCCGAGGGCACCTTCGACGGCGCCCCCTGGAAGTTCAGCAGCAACGACGGGCGCTTCGAGATGACGTTCGAGCCGATCATCGACCGGGCGGCGTCGACGGACCTGAAGGTGCTGCGCTCCATTCAGCACCAGGTGTTCGGCCGGTTCACCGGGCATGTCGTGCTCGACGACGGCAGCCGGGTCGAGGTCACCGACCTCCTCGGATTCGCCGAGGAGGTCCGCAACCGCTGGTGAACGGTCGCGCTCACCACTCCCGATAGGACGGTGTGGCCGGCGCTTCCTCCTGCGGGCCGCCGTCGTCGTCCTTGCCGTACAGCCGACGTTGATGCTTTCGTTGCATCGCGGTGTAGCTGCGGATCTCTCGGACGAGGAGCACCACGAAGACCACGGCGACGACGCACACCGCGATCACCAGTTCCGGAGCCACGCCCACCGTCGGCGTCGTCTGCACCCGAGACCTCCTAGTTCATATTCAACGAGCTTGCGGCGCTGGGCGGTTCGGCCGGAGGCTGCTGCCCGAGTGCGGCCTTGGCATCCTCCCCGGCATGCGCACCGATCATGCCGGCCGCCATGTCCTGCCCCGCTGAGACCAGCTTGCGCTCGGCGACATTCGCGATCCCGTCCACGAGCAGATCGTTGACCTGCGAACTTCCGAGCGGACTGGACACCGCCGTCGACACGACGGTTCCGTACACGTCCTTCCCGAGCGCGGCCATGTCGAATCGGTCCCGGTTGCCCTCGGCCATCTGCATCAACTGGATACCGGCGGACAGGCCCCCGTCGCGGAGCACGGCCACCGCGATCTCGCGGCCGAGTTTGCCGATGAGTTCCTGCAGGATCATCCGCACGGTTACCTGGGTGGCTATCTCGGCTGCGGGGATGGCCGCCGCGCTCGCACCGAACGTTCCGGCCGCGGCCGCGAGGAGCGACGCGATCTCCACCGCGAGCAGGCCCAATGCGGCGATGATCGAGAGCTTCGCGTGTTCGACGTCGGCGGCGGTGCTCTCGCACGAGTCGGCGAGTTGACGGCACGCGGCGGCGAGTTCCTCGACCGAGGCCCCGACCTCGCGCCATCTACCGGCGACGGCGTCGTTCACGTCTCCGGTCAGGGCGTCCAACGCCGGCTGGATGGACCGAGCACCGTCGGCGCCGGCCCGATCGAGGCGGACGGCGGCGAGCTCCCACGCGTCGGACAGTCGACGCAGCGACGTCTCGTCGGCCTCCGGCCAGTCCTGCCCGACCGCGACCGAGGCGACGGTTCGCAGCGAACCGGGGATCTCGATGCCCATCAGTGACCGCCCCCCAGCGTGCCGGCGAGTCCGCTATCGGTCTGCTCGAACACCTCTGCGGTGTCCCGCAATCCGCCCGCGACGCCCGCGAACACCTCCGCGACGTGCCGCAGCGCGGATCGGGCACCGTCGGCGCCCGGAACGTACGTGGACGCGAATGCCGTTCCGGGAGCATCCGTTCCCCAGCTCGCGCCCTCCGTGTCGAGAGTCGAGGCGAGCTCGCTCAGCGCATCGGTGAGCCGGTCGGCGAGGACGTCGAAGTGCGGCGCGGCACCTCGCAACTGCTGCGGGTCCACCCGCATCTCGTCAGCCACGGTGCGCCTCTCTCATGATCGGTGCCCGCCAGTCGTGGAGGTCGTCGTCCTGGGCCGGAGTACTCGGATGCTCGGTGCCGGGGCCGAACTCGGTCGCCACCGTCGGGACCAGGTTCCGGATACTCGGCGCCCCGTCCACCAGGTCGGGCAGGTCCGGGAGGTTCGCGGTCAGTGCAGCGACCGGCGCCATCAGTTCCGCGATGCGTGCGCGTACCTCGGCCACCGCGGCCCGGGCCGTGCCGGCAACGACATCGGCGAGCCGTGCGGGCGTCGTTCGCGTGAATGTCGACGGATCGAAGTCCACCGCCACCACCGCGCCGGACGAGTCGACTGTCACCCGGACCAGCCCGTCCGGCGATTCCGCCTGGGCAGTGGTGTTCGCGACAGCCCCCTGCGCTACCGCGAGTGCCTCCGTCTGCTCGTGCAGCCCAGCGAGCAGAGCATCGATCTGCTCCTGCAGCGCGGCGTTGCGACCCCTCGACTGCTCGCGCGCGGCGTCTCGAGCGTCGGCCCGAATACCGTTGTCGGTCATTGCGTCCCTCCCGATCTTCCCCTTCGCTGTCTATAGACGCGGGCGTGAGGGAATCGGTTCCATCGGGCCGAGAAGTCGTCAGCGCACGGGCACGCGGGTGCGGATCGCCTCCACCAGGCGCTGTATCTCTCCCGCCAGATCCACGGTGGCTGCCGGTGCGACGACGACGGCACCGGTTTCGCGCATCGTGTAGCGCCCGTCGCCATCGAAGTCGAGCCAGTGCAGCCCGATTCCGTCGGCCGTGGGCCGACCGTCGTATGCGACGCCCGCAAACGCGGTGATCTCACCGATGCCGGTGCGGGGGCGCCGCAGCAGCCCCAGCGCCTCGTCACGAAGGCGGGTGGCGCCGGCCGATACGAGTAGAGGACCACCGGCGGAATCGAGGTCGCTGCGACGGAAGCGCAGTGCGCTGCGGGATCCGGCCGGGACCGCGGGAAGGGCGGCCGCGACGGCATGGGGGATCTGCATCGGCGGAACCCCGTGGATCAACACGTCGCCGCCGGTGTCGGCGTCGGCACCCGGCAGCTGGATCGCCAGTGTTGCTCCGGTGCCGCGAATTCCGGCGTGCATGCGTATCCGGGCCGCGAGTCCGGCACCGGCGAAACCGGCCACTTCGAGCCGGATGTCGGGCTCGGCGAGCACCGTCAGGTGGTGGTGAAGGGTCTCGGTGACTCGCGGCGCCCAGTACTGTGCGGCCGCGCGGCGCTGCCGATCCAGGTCGTCCCGGTCGTCCGCGGTCGGCCGGAACCGCAGCGGGTACGGCAGCCGGTCCCGCCCCAACTGTCTCCACAGGACCTCGAACTCGAGGCCGGTGAACCGCCAGCTCGAGTCACTCCCTGTCCGACCACCGGCAGATTCGCCGAATCCCACCCCGTCACCCCTCCCCGAGTGCACAAGCGTCGCCCACGGAAGACGTCGCCCACCGACAATAGACGCGCCGGCACCCGAGACGGTTCCACGCGATCGGCACGAGCGCCCACTCCTTCTCGTTCCGGGCGGGAATCCGCAGGATCGGCCGAGGAATGGGCGCTCAGGCTCACAGCGTCGCCGCGGCCCGCTCGATCGCGTCCGACACCTGTCCCGGCTGCGACACCAGCACCGCGTGTGAGGCGCCGGGGATGTCGGCGATCTGTGCACCCGCGCGTGCGGCCATGAATCGCTCGGACGCGGGTGGGATCACGCGGTCCTGGCCGGGGATCACCGCCCAGGTCGGCAGGGTCTGCCATGACGGGTCCTGTGTCGGCTCGAGGTTCGCAGACAGTGCGATGGACCGCTGGTGGGCAATCATGTCGGCTGCGGTGGCGTCGGAGACATCCTGGCAGAAGGCCTCGTGGAAGCGGCTCGGGTCGATGTAGCCGTCGATGTTCTTGCCGATGGGATTGGTCGTGTCGTCGACCACCTTCACCTGCAGCACCGGCGGCACCAGTTGGCTACCGGGGAACGTGAGCGGGTTGAGCGCTGCCATCGCCGGTTCTCCCTGCGCCGGAATGAATCCGGCCACGTAGACCATTCCGGCCACGTTGGGCGAATGGGTGTTGGTGATGACGGCACCGCCGTACGAGTGCCCGACCAACAGCACCGGGCCCGGGATGTCCGCGAGGGCCTTCTCGATCGCGGCCGAATCGTAGGCCGGTCCGCGCAGCGGATTCGACGGCACCACGACGTTGTACCCGCGCCCTCGCAGTTCGGCGGCGACGGGATCCCAGCTCGTGGTGTCCGCGAACGCGCCGTGCACCAGCACGACGGTCGGCACGGGCTTGGCGGTCGCCGGCGACACTCCCACCGCCAGAACCGCTGCGAGTGCCAGCACGCACATCGCCGTCAACGTCCGAATCCTGCGCATTCTCACGGCGGATCTCCTCGCGTCGGAAGTCCGTCGACTTTCCCACGCCGCCAACACAGGTCAGGACGGTTCGGCCCAGCCGAGACTCAGCCGTGCCTCACCCGAGACTCACGCGAGCGCCGACATCGACAGCCACGTCGGCCAGTCGATCGCCCAGTCGTAGACGTCGCCGTCCGCGGCCGAGAGGTCGATGCGGGTGCCGGTGACCTCCACCGGATCGCCGTACATCGCTGTGCCGAAGTACTCCTCGGCGTCCGACAGCGACAGGTTGATGCACCCGTTCGTCACGTTCGATGCGCCCTGGACCCCGACCGTGGCCGGATTCGCGTGGATGAACTCGCCGTTGTTGGAGATCCGCACCGCCCAGCGCTCACGGACGTTCTCGTAGTACGGCGGGTTGGACATCAGGAAGTCCTCGTGCTTCTCGGTGACGACGTGGACGCCGCTGCGGGTGACGTTGCGGTCCTCGTTGCCCTCGCCGTAACTGACGGGAATGTCCATGATCGTGACACCGTCGCGGACCACCTGCATGCGATGGCTCGGGGCGTTCGCCTTGACGATCTGGCTGCGGCCGATGGAGAAGTTCAGGCTCACGTCGCCCGCGCCGTAGGCGCCCCCACCGAAGTCGACGCCGTACAGATTGGCATCGACGTTGACGGTCGTGCCGGGTACCCAGTAGTTCGCCGGCCGCCAGTGCGCCCGCGCGCCACGGTCGTCGGGCAGCCACGCCCACGCGCCGGGGGTCGGCGGGTTCGTGGTTACCTTCAGTGCCTTCTCGACGGCGGCCTTGTCCGCAATGGGTCCGTCGAACTGGAGGATGATCGGGGCCCCGATGCCGACGACCTGACCGTCGGCGATGTTGGTGCGCACCGACGTCGTCGTGACCGGGTCCACGGTCGTGAACGAGCCGGCGACCGGCACGGATTTACCGTCCGAACCGACTGCGGTGCCAGTCCACGTGTAGGTGCTGCCGTAGCCGAGGGGTTCGGTCACGGTGAACGACTGACCGTCGGGGCTCAGCGCACCCTGCACCACCTTGCCGGTGGCATTGGTGAGCGCGACGCCCTGCAGCGTGCCGCCGTCGACACGGATCGAGACCGGTTCGACGGGGTTGACGCCCTTCGCGCCGGCGGCCGGCGTCTGGACCACCTCCGCAACGGGGGCGGCCTCGGCCTTGCTGTCCGTGGCGCCACCCGTAGCGATGGTGCAGCCCGCGAGCAGCGTCACACCCAGCAGGACGGCGACCACCGCCAGCAAACGCGTCCGAATTGACCGAATCCCCTGATCATGCACGGATTCAACGGTACTCGCCGCACGGTAGTGGCTTTCGTCACTCAGACATCGATCAGATGACGACGCCCACCGTGACGGGCTCCGGTTCGAGGCGCACCCCGAACGCGGACTCGACACCGTCCCGGACAGTTCGGGCCAGGTCCACGAGGTCACCCGTGACGGCCTGCCCGCGGTTCGTCAGGGCCAGGGTGTGCTTGGTGGACAGGCGAACCCGCGACTCGGCACCCGGGTAGCCCTTGCCGAACCCGGCACGCTCGATGAGCCAACCCGCGGACAGCTTGGTCAGCTTGGTGCCGGCCTCCCCGGGGAACTGCGGGATCCGCACGTCCGCACCGACCTTCGCCCGGATCGCGTCGAGAATCGTGGGCAGGCTCACGTCCGGGACCACCGGATTGGTGAAGAACGACCCGGCGCTCCACGTGTCGTGGTCGTCGGCGTCGAGCACCATGCCCTTGCCGCGGCGCAGGCCGAGGACCACGTCGCGCACCTCGGCGGTGGGCCGCCGCTCGCCCTCCTCGGCGCCGAGAGACGACGCCAGTTCGCGGTACGCGAGCGGTGCGCTCGAGCCGTCGGGCCGGACGGTCATCTCGACGGCCAGGACCAGCGCGTCGTCGCGGTGCTTGAGGACGCTGGTGCGGTACCCGAGGCCCAGCTCGGACGGCTCCGCCCAGTGCACGTCGCCGGTGGTGCGATCCAGCAGCTGCACGCGTCGCAGCAGCGAGCCCACCTCGACGCCGTACGCGCCGACGTTCTGCACCGGGGTCGCCCCGGTCGAGCCGGGGATCCCGGACAGGCACTCGAGCCCGCCGAGGCCCGCGGCGACGGTCTTGGCGACGACGTCGTCCCACGCGGCGCCGGCCTGCGCGAGCACGGTCTCGTCACCGAGCTCCACCCCGGCGTCGGCGACACGGACCACGACGCCGGCGAACCCGTCGTCGGCGATCACCAGGTTGGATCCGCCGCCGAGGATCAGCGTCGGCACCTGCGCGTCGTCGAGGGCGCGGACGACGTCGACGAGGGTCCGGGTGGACGGGCATTCGGCCAGTACCGCGGCGGGGCCGCCGAGCCGCAGGGTGGTCAGGGTCGACAGCGGCACCTGCTCGGACAGCTGGGCGCCGGCGTCGACGAGGCGCCCCCGGATGAGTGGATCCAACACGTGGAAACGGTAGCGTGCCGTCCATGGCCCGACACATCGAGCATTCCGCGCAATACCCCCAACCCGTCGCGACGGTGCACGCCGCACTCACCGACGAGGGCTACTGGCATGCCCGTCTGCAGCAGGTGGGCGGGCCCGGCGCGAAGCTCGACAAGGTCACCGTCGGTGACGGCACCATCGACGTGGCGATGACGCAGGCCGTCCCCGCCCAACATCTGCCGTCCGTCGTCACCAAGATCCGTCCCGGTGACCTGATCATCACGCGTACCGAATCGTGGGGTGCACTACAGGGCGACCGGGCCGTGGGCACCTTCTCCGCCGAGGTCGAGGGCGCTCCCGGGCAGCTGCGCGGCACCATGACGCTCACCGCGGACGGCAGTGGATCGCTGCTGGTCATGGAGGGTGAGGTCGAGGTCAAGATGCCGCTGATCGGCGGCAAGATCGAGTCGGTCATCGCCGGTCAGATCCTCGAACTCCTCGACGCCGAGGAGGACTTCACCGGCCAGTGGACATCCTCGGCCGGGTAGCCGCTTTCTCCAACGGACCGGGCACCAGCCGGTAATCTGCCGGTCATGGCCCGTCGTATCGACTACTCCGCCAGGTTCGACCACCCTGCCGAGCTGGTGTACGCCGCGCTGGGCAACCCGGACTACTGGGAAGCGCGGATGGAAGAGATGCGCAAGTACGCCGACAACGCAGGGAACCTCGTCTCACACGAGGTCCACGACGGCGGCATCGACCTGGTGCTGCACCACGTGCTGCCCCGCAAGGACCTGCCGGAGATCGCGCAGACCGTGCTGAAGAAGGACCTGATCATCACCCGCAAGGAGCGGTACACCCCGTTCGGTGACCCCGTGACCGGCACCTACGAGGCCTCCATTCCGGGCGGACCGGGCAGCCTCACCGGCACGATCGAACTGTTCGGCACCGACACCGGGTCCACGCTGCGCACGTCGTCGGAGGCGAAGGTGTTCATCCCGTTCGTCGGCGGCAAGCTCGAGCAGCTGATGCTGGTGAACCTGGTCGACCTGTTCCGCACGGAAGCCGAAGTCACGGCCACCTGGCTCGCCCGGCAGTAACCGGCGTGCGTGAAGGTAAACCCGTCGGCGTCATCACCCGCGGCACCACAGGTATCAATCGGCTGCGCCGAAGCGACCGCTGGCTCGTGCACAGCCCCGCCGTCACGAGGATGCTGCGTGACGCCCCCGACCCGCTGATCGTCGACCTCGGCTACGGCGCGATGCCGGTCACCACGTACGAGATGGCGTCCCGCCTGCGGACGGTGCGCCCCGACGTCCGCGTCGTGGGGCTCGAGATCGACCCGGACCGGGTGGTCGAGGGCCGCGACGGCGTGAGCTTCGCGCGCGGCGGCTTCGAACTCGCCGGCCTTCGACCCACCCTGATCCGCGCGTTCAACGTGCTGCGCCAGTACCCCGAGGACGCCGTCGACGAGGCGTGGGGCCGGTTGCGCGCCGGTCTCGCGCCCGGCGGTCTGATCGTGGACGGCACGTGCGACGAACTCGGGCGCCGCTGCGCGTGGGTGCTGCTCGACCGCGACGGCCCGCGCTCGCTGACGCTCGCCTGGGATCCGTTCGGCGTGGACCGGCCCAGCGACATCGCCGAGCGCCTGCCCAAGGCGTTGATCCACCGCAACGTCCCGGGCGAACGCATCCACGACCTGCTCGTCACCGCCGACCGCGCCTGGGCGACCGCCGCCGGGCTGGCGCCGTTCGGCCCACGGGTGCGGTGGCGGGAGACACTGCATCTGCTCGCCGACCTCGGCGTCCCCGTCGCACCCCAGCGCCGCCGCCTGCGGGACTGCGTCCTCACCGTGCCGTGGAGCTACGTCCGGCCCGGGCGGTAGCGCGTACGGTTCACCCGCCGATCGCCGGCATCACCGATCGCGAGCTATGCAGACTCGCAACGGAACTCGCCGATCACGATGCCGCGACGCTACCGGCACGACCCCAGCGCGTGCTCGATCCGCTCGGCGACCTGTTCGGGCCGGCCGTCGCATTCGGCGCGCAGGCGTTCGGGGTCGATGCGGCCGATCGCGACGCCGTCGCTGACGACCTCGTCGAACAGGTCCTGCGCAATCCCGCCGGTCGCGAGGTCGAGTGCGGTGCACAGCGGGGTGGTGATGCCGAACGTCCCGGTCTGTTCAGTGTCCTCGGGTCGCAGTTCCCGGCGGTGCAGCGCAAGCCGGCGGGTGGGTGCGGGTGCCGAGCCCGTCGTCGACAGGTGCACGAAGCTGGGGTGCAGATGGCCGAGGCCGTGCAGTTCTGCGGCGCTCTGATGCGAGACCACCGCGGCGCCCTCGAACCACGCACACCACTTGGCGTACTCCTCGAGGTCGGTGCGCGGGAATGAGGCGAGCCGGAACAGATCCCGTTCGATCCGCAACCAGGACCCCTCGGCCAGGCGGCCGCCGATATCCTCGGCAGTGCAACCAAGACGCAGCGCCTGCCCGGTCGTGAAATACCCCGCTTGCCGGAGCGCAAGACGACGCAGATCCTCACCCGCCTCAGGGGTGGGTTCTCGCCGCGGATCTGTCCAGCCCGCCATGCAGCAACAGTACTGCGCGGATATGCAGCGGATCACAGTTTTGGCGGAGCCGGTGTCCATACCGATCCCCCATTCACAGAAACCGTTCAGAGTCTTCGGGGAGAATCCTTCTCATGTCGGCACCAGTGAACGCACCCCAGATGCCCACGCCCCCGAAGCCCAAGCGGCGCAAGGCGGTCATGATCTCGCTGATCGTGGTCGCAGCGCTGGTCGTCGCACTCGTCGGCGGTGAGCTGTTCCTGAGGCAGCGCGCGACCAGTTGCATGGAGTCGCAGTTCCAGAGCCAGCTGGGCTCCGACGTGAACGTCAGCCTCAGCTGGAAGCCGGTGCTGTGGCAGATGGTGGGCAAGGACGTTCCGTACGTGAAGATCGACAGCTCCGGCTCGTCGTTCGGCCCCGCTCAGGGGATGGAGGTGCACGCCCGCGCCAACGACATCAAGATCACGGACTCCCCCGACAGCAGCGGCACCATCGGCAGTTCCAGCGCCGATGTCACGTGGTCGACGGCTGGGATCCTGGCAACCGTGCAGTCGCAATCGCTGGGCAACCTGGTCAGCTCGGTGACCTCCGATCCCACAGCGGGGACGCTGAAGTTCGCCGTCGGTCCGGCGGGACTGGCAGACCTGACGGTGCGCCCGTCGGTGCAGAACGGCGAGGTCGTCGTCGAGACGGTAGGCGCGGAGATCCTCGGACTCGGCCTGCCCACGGCGCTCGTCGACGGGATCGTGCAGACCCTGACGGACAGCCTGCAGCAGTACCCGCTGGGCATGGCCCCCACGTCGCTGACCGTCACGGACAACTCCGTCGACCTGAACCTCGAGGGCGGTCAGTACGTGATGCCGCCGCAGGACCCCAACGTGCAGAGCGGCTGCAGCCTACTCTGACGTCCGGTCAGGACTGGTCCGGCAGCCCGTCGAGCACGGCGCGGGTACCGGACAGTCCCAGCCGGGTGGCGCCGGCCTCGATCATGGCCAGCGCCGCCTCGGCGGTGCGGATGCCGCCGCTGGCCTTGACGCCGAGCCGACCTCCGACCGTCTCGGCCATCAGGCGCACCGCCTCGACGCTCGCACCGCCCGCGGGGTGGAATCCGGTGGACGTCTTGACGAAGTCGGCGCCCGCCATCTGGGCGGCCCGGCAGCTTTCGACGATCGCCTCGTCCGACAGGGCGGCCGACTCGATGATCACCTTCAGCACGGGTCCCGGGCCGATCGCCTCACGAACGGTGAGGATGTCCGCGAGGACCGCGTTGTACTCGCCGGCGACGGCGGCCCCGATGTCGATCACCATGTCGACCTCTGCGGCGCCCTGTTCGACCGCGAGGCGCGCCTCGGCGCCCTTGACCAGCGAATGATGCTTACCGGAAGGGAATCCGACGACGGTCGCGACCGCCGGTCCACCCGCGCCCTCGGTCCGCAGCGGCAGCATCGACGGCGACACACACACCGCGTACGCGCCCAGTTCGCGGGCTTCCGCGACCAGCGCCCGGACATCGGCGTCGGACGCCTCCGGTTTGAGCAGCGTGTGGTCGACCATGGCGGCGACTCGGGACCGGCTGAGCGCGATGTCGGACATGCCTCGAAGCTTGGCACAGCTCGTTAGCATCGGTCGTATGGCAGGCACGCACGCCGAGGAGATAGCCGCGACGTTCGACGCGGCCGCCGCCGACTTCGACCTGGTGGCCCCCGATGTGTGGGGTCCGGCGGGGCAGGCGCTGGTGTTCCAGGCCCGACTGAGTCCGGGTGACACGGTCCTCGACGTCGGTAGCGGCACCGGTGCCTCCGCGCTGCCCGCGGCCCTCGCCGTCGGCCCCACCGGGCTGGTCCACGCGGTCGACCTCTCCGACGAGATGCTCGAGCGCGGCCGGGTGAAGGCGTCGGACCGGGCGCTGCTCAACATCGAGTTCGTGTGCGCCGACGCCACCACGTGGGAGCCGCCGAGCACCGTCCCCGACGTCGGCTACGACGCCCTGCTCAGCTCGTACGCGGTGTTCTTCCTGCCCGAGATGGATCAGGCGTTCGCACGGCTGTGCGGTCTGGTGCGTCCCGGGGGCACCGTCGGCGTCACGGCCTGGCAGGACACCGCGCTGCGCGAGTACGCGACGACGTTCCTCGACGCGCTCGGACGGCACCTGCCCGAGCCGCTCCCCGACCGCACCACCGAGATGGAGCCGGCGCAGCGGATCGACAGCACCGACAAGCTGGGCGCGTGGCTCACCGACGCCGGAACCGAGGCGGTCGAGGTGCGCGCACTGTCGAACCTGATCCCGGCGACCGAGGAGTTCTGTTGGAACTTCGTGCTGGGCAGCGGGTTACGCGCAACGCTCACCGGCCTGGCGCCCGACGTGGTCGACCGGGTGCGACGCGAGTTCATGAACCTGATCACCGACCGCGAACTGCACACCGTGGACGCCACGACGCTGGTCGGTACGGCGAAGGTCGTCGGGTTTCCCTGACCTGAGAGACTGGGCCCATGAGTTCAGCTGCCTCGACCGACGACCGTCGTTACGTCTTGTCTCTGGGTTGCCCCGACCGCACCGGCATCGTGGCCCGCATCTCCGCGTTCCTCGCCGAGATCGGCGGCTGGATCGTCGAGGCCGCATACCACGCGGACGCCGATACCGGTTGGTTCTTCACCCGGCAGGCGGTGCGTGCGTCGTCGATCAGCCTGAGCCTCGAGGAGATGCGCGAGAAGTTCGCGGCGGTGGCCGCCGAGCTGGGTCCCGAGACCGAGTGGACGCTCACCGACACCGGCGAGCGCAAGCGCGTCGTGCTGCTGGTCAGCAAGGAGGGCCACTGCCTGCACGACATCCTCGGCCGCGTCGCCGCCGGTGAGCTGCAGTGCGAGATCGCTGCTGTGATCGGCAACCACCCGGACCTCGAGCGGGTCACCAAGCGCCACGGCGTCGACTTCCACTACGTGTCGTTCCCGAAGGATCCGGCCGAGCGCGGTCCCGCGTTCGAGCAGGTGCGCAAGCTGGTCGACGAGCACGACCCGCACGCGGTGGTGTTGGCCCGATTCATGCAGGTGCTGCCCGCGGAGCTGTGCGAGCACTGGGCCGGCCGCGCGATCAACATCCATCACAGCTTCCTGCCGTCGTTCGTCGGCGCCCGCCCGTACCACCAGGCGTTCACGCGCGGCGTCAAGCTGATCGGCGCCACGTGCCACTACGTGACGGCAGAGCTCGACGCCGGCCCGATCATCGAGCAGGACGTCATCCGCGTCGATCACACCGACGAGGTGGCGGACATGGTGCGTCAGGGCCGCGACATCGAGAAGCTGGTCCTCGCCCGCGGCCTGCGGTGGCACCTGGAGGACCGCGTCCAGGTGCACGGCCGCAAGACCGTCGTCTTCAGCTGACGGACGTCGGTTGACGCCGCAGTCAGTTCGAGCTGCGCAGGCGCTCGACCTCGGCGTTGAAGTCGGCGACGGCCTCGACCGACGTCATGTGACCGATGCCCTCGAGCACGATCAGCCGGTCGAGGTGCTCGGCGTCGTCGAGGGCCTGCGCCAGGCGGCGGGCGTGTGACGGCGGTGTGAGCCGGTCCGCGGTGCCGACCATGACCGTGGTCGGCACCGTCAGGTTCTTCAGGCCGTCCTTGATGTCGAGGGTGCTCAGCGCCGCGCCCCATCCACCGCGGGTGCGGGGATGACACCCGGTGACGATGCGTTCGCAGAACGCCACCTCGGCGGGTGTCGCGCCGGGCGCCATCGCGACGTACTTGATCGCGCGCGTGGTCATCGGGGACGCCGGCATCGGCATGGCCGATCCGAGGACCGCCCGGCCCACGGGCACCGGCATCCGCGGAAAGCGTTGCGGCAGTGGGATGACCGTGGTCTCGGCGACCAGGCTGTCGGTGCCGGTGCTGGCCAGCAGCACGGAACTGGCGTACCGATCCACCTGCTCGGGGTACTTGCCGGCCCATGCGACGATGCTCATGCCACCCATGCTGTGCCCGACGATCTCGGCCTTGCGTCCGTCGCGCACCGTGGCGGCGAGGACGGCGGCCAGGTCGTCGGCGAGGACGTCGGGGCTCAGCGGAATCCGACCGATGTCACTGCGGCCGTGACCGCGCTGGTCGTAGGCGATGACGCGGTACTTCTCGGCCAGCGCGTTGATCTGCGGATTCCAGAAGTCGGACGAACACGTCCAGCCGTGGCTGAGCACGATCGGATCGGCGTCGGGCGATCCGTAGGCCCGCACGTGCAGCTCGGTGCCGTCGGCACTGGTGACCGGGATGATCTCCGGTTCGATCCCCGGAGTGGCGAACAGCGCTGCCTCGTCTCCGGGATCTGCCGTCGCCGACGCGTTCCGCGCCCGCGCCGCAACCACGGCACCACCCGCGAGTGCTACCGCTCCCACGGCACCGATCGACGTCCACAGCGCCTTGTGCGACTTCCGTGCAGCCACTTCCACTCCCCTGTTCCTCTAGCCGGCGCGCGTCGAGTCCGACTCGGGCGCAACCTGTTCGAGCTGACTCGCGGCTTTCGCGAGCGCCTTCGAGATCTGTTCCTCCATCGCCTCGGCGAACAGCGCGTGCACCGCGTCGTGCGCGAGCGGGCGCACCTGGTTCACCAGGGCCGCAACCTCCGAGACCGTTGCCGGGTCGAGGTCGAGCGTGCCGCCCTCGGGGGCGAGGTACCGGTCGGAGACCAGTTCGACGAACCGGGCCGCGACATCACCGAGATCGCGGCGGACCGCCTCGGTCTGCTCGAGAATGTCGGCGAGTGGGACCCCGGCGTCGACGAGGACCTGGGCGGCCTCCATGAGCCGCGGGTTGGCGACGGAGTAGTCCTTGCCGGCCTTCGCGAGGACACCCAACTGGGTGCCGAGCGCGATGTTGGCCTCGGTGGTCTGCTCGCCGAACATCCGGCGCAGTTCCGACATCGTCAGTTTCGCGGCTCGACGGTACTTCTTCCACCGTCCGCCCGGGTCGTCGGTCTCGAGAACGTCGCGGACCTGCAGTCCGTACTGGGCGGCGGTGAGCAGTTCGCTGATGGTGGCGAACGTGTATCCACGGTCGAGCATCCGGCTGATGAGATTGAGCCGCGCCAGGTGCGACTCGTTGTACCAACCGGCGCGCCCCTCCTTGCGCGGCGGCGGCAGCAGACCACGATCCTGGTAGACCCGCACATTCCGCACGCTGACACCGGCCTCGCGAGCGAGGTCGTCGATGCGGTATTCCTTCATGTTCCGCCTTCCCCACTGGGACCGCGACGGCGTCAGCGGTTCCGGCGCGGTCGACGGTGTGGGAAATTCTATCGCGGTGAGCGTGGGCACTAGATGACGTGCGCCCGGCGCAGCAGCGCCTTCGACGGTCCGCCGATCAGCCCGCACTCGTCGAGGAACTCGACGGTCTTGCGGGAACCCTCGCGGATCATCTCGTGGTAGTGCGCGTTGTTCCTCGCCGCCAGCTCGGCTTCGTCGACGTCGAGTCCGGCCGCCGCGTAGACCTGCTCGTTCACGAGGCACGTGACGATGAAGTACGCGGTGACACCCAGCACCAGACGCTGATAGGCGCGCTTGGGACGCGACAACGTCCTGACTCGTCGGACGGTCTCCTCGCGCGCGAACTTGATGTGCCGGGCCTCCTCGAGCACATGAATCTTGCTCACGGTCCGCGTGATCGGCTGCACCCGCTCGTCCTTCATGAAGTCGCGCTGCATCATGTCGAGGATCTCCTCGGCGAACAGCGTGCCGCCGTAGGCGAGTGATCCCGAGGCCGTCGACTTGAACAGCCGGGCGGAGTTGAGGATCCACCGCTTCGGCCGGTACGACGGGATACCGAAACGCTGCGCCGAGCGCGCGAACATCGTGGAGTGGCGGCACTCGTCGGCGATCTCGTTGAGCGCGAACTGCACGTGCGGGGTGGACGGATCGTGCGAGTAGATGTCACGCAGCAGCATCTGCATGAGGATCATCTCGAACCAGATCCCGGTGCCGGCGACGCTCGCCGCCTCGTGCTGGGTGAGGGTGATCCGCTGCTCCTCGGTCATCCGCTCCCACAATTCGGTGCCGTACAGGCTGCACCACTCGGGGGTCATGCCGTAGAGATCCTCGGGGACGGGCGCTTGCCAGTCGACCTCGACGAGCGGATCGTACGACTTGCGCGCGGCCGACGCGAGCAGTCGCGCCGCGGTGTCCTGCCGATCCCCCACCCGCATGTGACGAGACTGCCGGGCTTCGGTGGACTCCCGGTGATGAGTGATCGACATCGTCAACTCCTGCTCGGGCCGGCGTTCGCACTCGTCGCGTTCACGCAGGTCATACGCTGGGAAAAGAGGCGGGACACGCCCGCATCCGGGCACGAATCGACGATAACACTGTCACAATGAGCATTGTCAAGGTTTATCTGTAACTTATCGTCAACAGATGGTTGGAGCGGGAGCGGACGGCTACCAGCGAGGTCCACGCTGGATGTCGTCGACCCGCGGGCGGACGTCGACGAGGTACACGCAGATGGCGACCACTCCGATGAGTCCGAGCATGTTGACCGGGCCGAACAGGAACACCACGAGCAGGGCGGCCACCAGGATGCCGAGCCAGATCGGCTTACTCAACTTGTCCACCGCAGTGAACGCGTCCTTGCGCTGCCGCGCCGCATGAAAAATCGCGAAAGCAGCCCCGGCCAAGGCAACCAGCTTCAGCGCGAACAGGATCAGCCCGATGAGACCGCCAGCGATAGTCACGATTCCATTCTACGGAGCCGTCGCCGCGCCGTCCTCCGCACCGTGAGGTACGAAATCGCGGGAGACGGCCGGCCGATGACGAAGGCGCCCGCCGGATGCTGTGGCACATGACACACTGATGGGTACCGGCGCGACCAACAGGATCGGCAGGCGTCATGGCACCCACTCCACGCAGCGCGGCCACCGACAACTCCGCACAGACCTTCGACGCGGACGCCTGCGTCGTCGGGGCGGGTCCCGCGGGCCTGGCCGCAGGCAAGGCGATGGCCGACCGAGGCATCACATTCGACTGGTTCGAGAAGGGGTCGATGGTCGGCGGCCTGTGGCGCATCGACAACGACAACGACGGCTCGGCGGCGTACGAGACCCTGCACCTCAACAGTTCGCGGCCGCTGACCCAGTACCCGTCGTACCCGATGCCCGAGCACTGGCCCGACTTCCCGCACCACACCCTGATGGCGCAGTACTTCCAGAAGTTCGCCGAGGACAACGGACTCGTGGAGCGCATCACGTTCCGATCGCCGGTGACGCGGATCGAACCGCTGCCCGGTGACGGACTCCCTGGCCGTCAGGGGTGGGCGGTCACGACCGACGGCGGTCGGACCCGCACCTACCGCTCCGTGTTGGTGGCGACCGGACACCACGGTGTGCCCAAGCAACCGCAGTTCGCCGGCTCGTTCTCGGGCCGGTCCCTGCACGCGCACGAGTACGTGGAACCGTCGATGTTCGAGGGCAGGGACGTCCTCGTCGTCGGCGTCGGCAACTCAGGGATGGACATCTCGTGCGAGGCGTCGCGGGTGGCCCGCAACGTGTACCTGTCGACGCGGCACGGGGTTCATGTGATCCCGAAGTACGCCTTCGGTCGGCCCATCGACCAGTTCACGTCCCCGCTCTTCGCGTACATCCCCTTTCCCGTGGAACGCAAGCTCTACGAGATGCTCATCCGGCTCAGCACCGGCCGGCCGCAGGACCGCGGGCTCCCGAAGCCGGACCACCGGCTACTGAGCGCGCACCCCACGGTGTCCTCGGAGCTGTACGACCGGGTCGGGCACGGCGACATCACGATCAAGCCCGACGTCGACCGTCTCGACGGCGACAGCGTTCGTTTCGTCGACGGCAGTCGCGAGCACGTCGACGTCGTCGTGTACGCGACCGGTTACCGGGTGTCGTTGCCGTTCCTCGCCCCGGACGTGTACGACCCCGCCGGAAACTCGATGCCGCTGTATCAACGGGTGCTGACGCCGGATCGGCCCGGCCTGTTCTTCATCGGCTTCATCCAGACGGTGGGATCGAACATTTCGCTGGTAGAGCTCCAGTCGGACTGGGTGGGCGATCTGATCACGGGAGCCTCGCAGCTCCCGTCCGACGCCGAGATGCGGGACTGGATCGCTACCGATCAGGCCGCGCTCGCGCACCGATACGTCCGGTCCGAGCGCCACACGATGCAGGTCGATTTCTGGCGCTATCGGCGCGCGCTGAAGGAAGCCCGGTCCCGGAAGAAGAACCCGACGCTGGTCGAACGTCTCACCCGCCCGCTCCTCGGCCTGCGTTGACGACGAACCCGGGGCGCCTCGACAGAGGCGCCCCGGGTTCGTTGCGAGAGTCCGGAGGGCGCGACGACCCCCGGAGAAATATCAGTCCGTGGTCTTCTTCGTCGGAGCCTTCTTGGCGGCCGGGGCCTTCTTCGCGGCGGCAGCCGGGGTGGTCTTGGCAGGGGCAGGCTTGGGAGCCGCAGCCTTGGCCGGCGCAGCCTTCTTCGCCGCGGGTGCGGGCGTGGCCTTCTTCGCGGGGGCCGGGGTGGCCTTCGGTGCTGCGGCCTCGACCCGCCCGGCGGCAGCCTCCGACGTGGCCTCCGCACGCTCACCGGCGCCCACGACGCGGCTGGCGACCGAGTCGCCGGTCTCGGACAGGCGTTCCGCGACGCTGTCGCTGGTCTCCGACAGCACCACGGCAGCCTCGTCGGCGGCGTCGCTGATGCGGCCGGCCGCGCGACCGGCGAGCTTGGCGGCCTGCTCTCCGAGTTCGCGGGTCTGACGAGCCACGGTGCCGAGTGCTTCCTCGGTCAGTTCGACGGCGTCGCCGAAGACGGCCTCGGCGCGCCCCAGCTGCTCCTCGACGGCCGGCTGCTTGCGGATGCGGTCGACAGTCTCCTCGCCGCGCTCGGCCAGGGAGACGTATAGGTCGGACGCCACCTTCAGGTACGCCTCGGCGACCTTGCGCAGCTCGTCGGCGGTGAAGCGCTCGCGCAGCTCGGCGAGCTCCTCGGGCAGCTCGGACGGCAGCGCGGCGAGCCGCTCGCGCAGCTGCTCGACGCCCTCGGACACCTCGCCGGGCAGGTTGGCCCAGCGCTCGCGGGCCTCCTCGATGCGCTCGGACATGTCGGTGTTGGTGTTCTCGGCGCGCGAGCGCACCTGGGACACGACGTCGGCGACGGCCTGGACCACGAGGTCACCGGTACCGACGGCGGCGTAGAACGGGGTCTTCACGTTTTCGATGATCTTCGGATCAGTCATTCTCGGATCTCCTGTCGAGTGGATCTGCGATCTCGTGCTCTTCGTCGTCCGAGTCGGCCACACCCCCCGGAGCCTGATCGGCGGATTCGGACTGTTTCGGGTCGTTCTCGCGACAGAACGACTCGTAGATCTCGAGGAGCACCTGCTTCTGCCGCTCGGTGATGGCACCGTCGGCCAGTAGCGCGTCCCGGACCGGGCTGTGTGGGCGTTGTTCGAGGAATCCGGCCTGCATGTACAGGACCTCGGACGACACCCGCAAACCCTTCGCGATCTGAGCGAGGACGTCGGCGGACGGCTTTCGCAGTCCGCGTTCGATCTGACTCAGATAGGGATTGCTGACGCCGGCGAGTTGTGCGAGCTGACGTAAGGACACCTGCGCCGCTTCCCGCTGTGAACGGATGAAGCTGCCGATGTCCTGAGCAGCGTTGCTCACGACTCGCGCGGCACCACTCATGTCGTCGGGCTCGTCGGCCATCAGTACTCCCTGTTCTGTGCGCAAACCCCACGGTAGAACAGGGTGCTAACAATTGCAAGCACTTTGCTAGCACTTGCCTCGAGGTGTGCCGGAGAGCGGCCCCGATCAGCCGAACATGAGCTGCGAGATCGTGTAGATCGCCAGGCCCGCGAGGGCACCGACCACGGTGCCGTTGATGCGGATGAACTGCAGATCCCGACCGACCTGCAGCTCGATCTTGCGGCTCGCCTCCTCGGCATCCCACCGCTGCACGGTCTCGGTGATGATCGCGGTGATCTCGTCGGTGTAGTTCTCGGCGACGTACCGGGTGCCGGAGAGCAACCAGCCGTCGACCTTGGCGCGCAGCGTGGCGTCGTCCCGGAGGCGCTCACCCAGGCTCGCGACGTTCTCGGCGACCTTGCGGCGCAGCGTGCTGTCGGGGTCGTCGACGGATTCCATGATGAGCCGCTTGGCGACCCGCCATGTCGCGGCGGCGAGTCCGGTGATCTCCTCGCGGCCCATGATCTCGGCCTTGATCGACTCGGCCTTCGCGATCGTGGCCGGGTCGTTCTGGAGGTCGTCCGCGAAGTCGATCAGGAAGCGGTTGGCCGCCAGCCGCACCTCGTGTTCGGGGTTGGACCGGACCTTCCACGTGAACTCGACGAGCTCGCGGTAGATCTTCTCGCCGAGCATCGCGTCGACGAACTTGGGCGACCACGACGGCGAATCCCGGCTGATGATGCGGTCGATCGTCTCCTGGCTGTTCAACGCCCACTGGTGCGCGCGCTCGGCCAGCAGGTCCAGCAGCGGCATCTGCCGGTTCTCGCGCAGCAGCTCGGCGAGGACCTTGCCGATCGGCGGCCCCCAGTCGGGCTCGGCGATCCGTCGGACGATGGTGTTGTCGATGATCGCGGTGACGTCGTCGTCGTTGAGGACCTCGACCACGCCGCGCAGCAGGGTCGCGGTTTCGGCCGCGACGCGCTGTGCGTGCGCGGGCTCGGCCATCCACGTGCCGACCCGCAGCGGGATCTGCGCGTTCTCGACCTTCGCCGACACCACCTCGGGGGCCAGGAAGTTGTCGCCGACGAAGTTGCTGAGGCTCTCCCCCAGCTGATCCTTCTTCCGTTTGATGATCGCGGTGTGCGGGATCTTCAGCCCCAGCGGATGCCGGAACAGCGCGGTCACCGCGAACCAGTCGGCGAGCGCGCCGACCATACCGGCCTCGGACGCCGCCCTGACGTACCCGACCCACGCGCCCGCACCGCGGGACTCCTGCCATCGGCAGAAGAGGTAGACGACGGTCGCGAACACCAGGAATCCGGTCGCGATCGCCTTCATCTTCCGGAGGTCGCGACGTTTGGCGTCGTCGTCGAAGACGCCGGCGAACGTGGACGCGGATGACGGCACCGGCCGCGGCCGCTTCTCGGACGGAAGCGGGGCCGGGGGCGACTGCACGGGCTGCACGGGCTGCACACTCGTCATTGTGCCGAAATCCGTGATCACACCGCGGAGATAGACGTCACTCCTACCTGTCGGCACATTAAGCTGACCTTCTGGATCAACCCCGAACGGATGTGGCGAAACCCAGTGCCGAAGCAAACCGCAGATCTACAGACAACCGAATCCGAGACGACCGGCAAGAGCGAGAAGCCCGACGGGCGCAAGCGTCGTTGGCGCGAACACAAGATCGCGCGCCGCGAGGAACTCGTGGACGGCACGATCGCGGCCATCCGCTCCCGGGGCCGCGACATCGGCATGGACGACATCGCGTCGGAGATCGGCGTCTCCAAGACGGTGCTGTACCGCTACTTCACCGACAAGAACGACCTCACCAGCGCGACCATGATGCGATACGTCGAGACGATTCTCGCGCCGCGCATGTACGAGGCGATCGGCGAGGATCTCGACGAGTACGACCTCACTCGTGTCGCGATCTCGGCCTACGTCGAGACGGTCGCGGCGGACCCGGACGTCTATCTGTACGTGATGGCCAACAGCTCGGGGCCCAATCGCGATGTGGTCGCCGACTCCGAGCGGATGATCGCGGAGCTGCTCGCGACGGTGCTCGGCGAGCGGCTGCGGAGCATGGACATGGACTCCGGCGGATCCGTGCCGTGGGCGTACGGCGTGGTGGGTGCGGTCCAGCTGGCGACGCACTGGTGGATCTCGAACAAGTCGATGTCGACGGACGACCTCATCGACTACCTGGTGATGATGACGTGGGGCGGCATCGCGGGCATCGCGGCGTCCAACGGGTCGCCGGCGCGGTTCAAGTCGGTGCCGCATCCGCTACGCGAGAAGCCGGACCAGACCGACTGATCAGATCTTGTGTTACCGCCGGTAACAAGTATTCTGGCGGTGTGACCGACTTCACCGACCCGCGCGACGAGCACCACGACGACGAACCGGCCGGCTACCGGGGCCCCGCCCAGGTCACCGTCGGCGGGCATCGTCCCGTCATCGTCGACGTCGAACTCTCGGGCAACTTCGAGCCCATCAGCGGTCGGTTCGTGTGGCGCGGGCGCGTCCGCGAACTGACGGCCGCGCTCGGTGGCGACGTCGCCGTGCCCGCCGGGACGGAATTGACGATCGGCACCGCGGAGGGCACCGGCGTGGCCGCGGTCAGCGACCTGGACCTGTGGGGCAGCCACATGGTCGACGGGCTGACCCGGCCCCCTTTCCCCGTCATGGAGGACACCGAGGGGCTGCTCTAGTGTGACCTGTTGCACGCAGGCACAGCACCCGCCGAGGCACCCCTTCCGCCGTCGCTTCTCGCATCCGGAGGTCTTCGTTGGCCGACAAGGTTCCCACGTCCCGCCTCGTGCGGGGATCGAAGTTAGGCCAGGTCGCCGCCGGTCGCGCCATCCGTAGCGCCGGCACCCGGGTGTCGATGGTCGGCCGGTCCGAGGAGGTCCGCGCGCGCCTGGCGGAGAAGTCCGCGATCGCCGCCGCCGACCAGCTCGTCACGGTCCTCGGGAGCATGAAGGGCGTGGCGATGAAGCTGGGACAGATGCTGTCGATCCTCGATCTCGACCTCGTTCCCGAGGAGCACCGGGAGGAGTTCCAGCGCAAGCTCGCGGCACTGCGGGATCAGGCGCCGACGACGTCGTTCGAGACGATGCGCGATGTGATCGAGGCCGACTACGGACGCCCCCTCGGCGACGTCTTCGCGGAGTTCGACCCCGAGGCGGTGGCCGCCGCGTCGATCGGTCAGGTCTACCGGGCCCGGCTGCACGACGGCCGCGACGTCGCGGTCAAGGTGCAGTACCCGGGCATCGACGCCGCGATCCGCGCCGACATGAAGAACCTCACGATGTTCCTCAAGATCTGGAAGTCGACGGTTCCGACGTTGTCGACGCCCGCGCTGCTGAACGAGTTGCGCCTCAATTTCGAGGGCGAGCTGGACTACGAGCGCGAGGCACTCACCCAGCGCAAGATCGCGCAGTTGTACGCGAACCACCCCTTCATCGCGGTCCCGGACAGCATTCCGGAGCTGAGCACCCACCGCGTGCTGGTGAGCGAGTTCTTCGGCGGCACCGGTTTCGCCGGCATCCGCGAACTCCCCCAGCGGGAGCGAAACCGGATCGGCGAGATCATCTTTCGCTTCTACATCGGTTCGCTGTACCGCTATCACGAGTTCTGCGGAGACCCGCATCCCGGAAACGTGCTGCTCGGGGACGACGGCCGTGTGGGGTTCGTGGACTTCGGACTGTTCAACAGCATGGACGCCGAGCACGTCGAGTTCGAGAAGAGCTGCCTGCGCGCGGCGACCGAGGGCCGCAAGGACGACCTGCACGCGCTGATGGTGCAGCGCGGTGTCATCTCTCCTGCGGCGGAGGTGACGCCGGACGAGTGCCTCGACTACGTCTACGCCGCCGCGGAATGGAACCTGGTGGACGCCGACATCGCGATCACCCCGGAAATGGCGAGCACGGGCTTCCTGCTGGCGATCGACCCGCGCGCGTCGGAGTTCTCGGGCATGAAGACCCAGAGCCTGCCTCCCGAGCATCTGTTCTCGAGGCGGGCCGATTTCCTCACGTTCGGGGTTCTGGGCCAACTCGACGCGAGCGCCAACTGGCACCGCATCGGCCGGGAGTGGGTGTACGACGATCCGGCGGCCACCGAACTCGGTGCGGCCGAGGAGCAGTGGAGACTCACCCTCTGACGCGTCCCGGCGGACGAACGTAGCACGAACGGAAGATTGCCTTCCTGTGAAGTCCGTCCACCGCTGCTCCGCGGCCCCACGGCGTCCACTAGCGTGACCAGTCGCTCGCAGCCGGACACACGGGAGGCCCAATGCTGCAACACATGTCGGGTGGCGTGGAGACGCCGCAGAGTCCCACCCTCGCACGGATCCGGGCAGGTCTGACGACCCTCGGCCCGCGCGAGCAACTCGTGGCCCGGGCGATCCTGTCCCGACCGCAGGCCGTGGTGGACATGTCGACAGCCGAGTTGGCCGCGCTGTCGGGGACGTCGCCGGCGACGGTGATCCGCGGGTGTCAGCGTCTGGGGTTCCGCGGATTCCAGCACCTGCGCCTCGAACTGGCGCGGGTGTCGTCCAGCGAGTCGGGGACTCCGTCGACACCGTTGGACGAGGCCTTCTCGGCGGCGAGCGACGCTCTGGTGGCAACTCGCGCGAACGTCGACGGCGACGCCTTCGACCGGGCCGTCACGTCGCTGATTCGCGCCGACCGGGTTCTCATGCTCGGAAACGGGTTCTCCTCCCCTCCCATCCAGGACGCGGCACTGCGCTTCGTCACCGCGGGTCGCAGTGTCGAGGCACCCGTCGACATTCTGGCCCAACAGTTCTCGGCTCGACTCCTCGCGGCCGGTGACACCTGCCTCGCGGTGAGCTACTCCGGCGCGAACACGCACACGCTGCGGGCCTGCACGGCGGCAGCCGACCGCGGCGCGACGGTGATCGCGGTGACCAGCTACGCGCATTCCCCCTTGACACGTCTCGCCGACCCCGTCCTATGGGCCGGAGCCGGTCTGCGCGAGAACGACGCCGATTCGTTCGCCAGCCGGATCAGCCAGTCCGTCATCCTGTACGCGCTGCACCGCGCGATCCTGTGCCACCCCGAGTCGAGGCCACTGGACTCCGCGGCGCGTGAGGTGGTCGCCGACGCACTGAGCGAAGATCTGCCGTCGGCGTGACGGGGGCCGCGGCCCATTGTTAATCGAGCCGACTCCGTCTCGTCGCACGACGCGCGTCGAGCGTTCAGCCCCGCCGACCAACATCACCTTCCGTGAAACGTCGTTCCAAACCTGTTGGAGCGATGAAAGAGGAAGGGTGGACATTGATTCCGATCGATGCGCCGGGCACGTACAACGTGCGCGACGCCGCTTGCGGCCCGGTGGGATCCGGCAGGCTTTTCCGCTCCGCAGCGCTCGACCGACTCGAGCCGGCCGGCGTGGACGCCCTGCTGTCGACGGGCATCCGCACCGTCGTGGATCTGCGTGACGAATCCGAGAAGAACCCGAGCTCGACCGCACGGTCCTGGAACGTCGTCGGGATCCCGTTGTACGACCCGGCGTTCGGCGCCCCGTCGCACGGGGACATCGATTCGGTGTATCGCGGACTTCTCCACGACCGCGGTCACCGGATCGTCGACGCGCTGCGGGCGATCGCCCAGTCACCCGGGCCCGTTCTGGTCCACTGCACGGCCGGCAAGGATCGCACCGGTCTGGTGGTGGCCGTCGCTCTCACCGCGGTCGGCTCACCCGAGGCGGACGTCCTCGCCGATTACGCGTTGTCCGGCAACCAGGTTCGTCCGCACCGCGAGAAGGCCGCGCGGCAGTTGCTGGCGCAGCGGGAACTCGACGAGCACGAACGGCAGCAGAGCCTGGAACTGCATCTCGAGTCACCTGCCCCCGCACTCGAACGCGCGCTGGCCGAACTCCGCGACGTGTACGGCTCGGTGGACGACTACCTGCGCGCCCACGGCTTCACGGACACCGATCTCGCGGCGCTGCGGGATCGCCTGTGCGGCGGGCAACGGCTGACCGTGCTTCACGTCTCCGACGTACACGCGACCGCGAGCGGTGCGCTGTACCGGCGCGTCGACGGCACCGACCGTCTCCGGCAGGTGACGGACACCGTCCTGGGCTCGGCTCTTCGGCCCGACGCGGTCGTGATCACCGGAGATCTCTGTCAGTCAGGAGAATTCGACGCCTATCCACGACTGGCCGAGGCCGTCGAGGACATGCGCGCACGACTCGGCTGCCCGGTCCTGCCGGTACCCGGAAACCACGATCACCCCGATCTGTTCGCAGCCACGTTCGGCGCCGACCGCGTCGTCGAGGCCCGCGGATATCGAATCGTGGGTCTCGACACCAGCACCGGGTCGCTTCCGGACAGCGAGATCGACTGGCTCGTCGCCACTCTCGCTGAACCCACTGCCGCGGGGACGGTCCTCGCGATGCACCATCCCCCGATCCGGGCCGCCGCGGCCGCGCTCGTGGGCCGCGAACTCGCCGCACCCGAGCGACTCGCATGCGCCCTGCGCGGCACCGACGTCCGGGTGATCCTCGCCGGGCACTTCCACCACCCGATGAGCGGGGCCCTCGGCGACATCCCGGTCTGGGTGGGAGGTTCCCTGGCCTACCTGCAGGACACCGGCGCCAGCGCAGGCACGGTGGTCGGCCTGGACTCGCCGTCGTTCTCGGTTCTGCGTCTCGACGACCAGGGTTCGAGTTGCGTGCCGATTCCCCTGACCGACCCGGACGTGCTGTTCCGGGCCGCACCCGGAACGACCGTCGTCCCCGAGCGTCGCCGTCGCCCCGTTCCCGCTGCACTGCCCTACGACCCACCGTTCCAGAAACAGCCGATCAGGAGTTCGAAATGACCCGTCTTCGTAAAGTTCTCGCCGGCGTCGCCCTCGGTGCGACCGTCGCCTCCGTCGCCGCCTGCTCGGAGCCCGAGGCGCCCGCCGCCGCGCCGTCCGAGTCCGGTTCGGGCAGTGGATCGCTCACTGTCTACACTTCCGAGCCTCAGGCCAAGATCGACGCGATCGCCGCGGCGTTCGAAGAGGAGAACCCGGGCATCGACGTCCAGATCTACCGCGCCGGGACGGGCGACCTGAACGCCCGGATCTCGTCCGAACGCGCCACCGGCAAGATCGGCGCGGACGTGCTCCTCGCCGCCGACGCCCCCACCTTCGAGGGGTTCAAGAAGGACGACCTTCTGCTGCAGTACACACCGGCGGACGCGTCGTCGCTCGACCCGAACGTCGTCGATCCCGACGGCTTCTACGTGGGTACCCGCATCATTCCGACGGTGATCGCGTACAACACCGGTGCGGTGTCCGCCCCACCCACCTCGTGGAAGGAGCTGGCCGATCCGCAGTACGCCGGCAAGATCACTCTCCCCAATCCGGACGTCTCGGGAGCCGCGGCGTTCAACACCGCGGTCTGGATGAGCACCGACTCCCTCGGCGAGGCCTGGATCGAGGGCCTCACCGCCAACGATCCGGTGGTGGCCGAGAGCAACGGCCCGGTGGCTCAGGCCGTCGCGGCCGGCACCCAACCGATCGGTGTCGTCGTCGACTACCTGGTGCGTGAACTCGCGGCGAAGGGCTCCCCCATCGCTGTGTCCTACCCCACCGACGGTGTCCCGTACATCACGCAGCCGGCCGGCATCTTCAAGGACTCCGACAACGCGGCCGCGGCGAAAAAGTTCGTGGACTTCCTGGTCGGCAAGAAGGGCCAGGAACTCGCCGTCTCCCAGCAGTACCTGCCGGTCCGCGGTGACGTCGGCACGCCCGCGAACGCTCCGAGCCTGGACAGCCTCACGCTGCTGACCCCGAACCTGCAGCAGATCACCGAGATCCAGGCCGACGCCGTCAAGAAGTTCAATGCCCTCGTCAAGTAGTTCGACCAATGCCGTTGCCCGGACCCGTCCCGGGCAACGGTTCGATTCGACGACGGTACCGCGGATAGTCCTGTGGCTGTTCGCGGGCGCCCTCATCGTTGCGCCGCTCGTCGCTGTCGTCGCTCTCGGTCTCGGCGGCAACCACGTCGGTGAACTCGTCGACGGCGGCATCGTCACCGCGGCCCGCAACAGTGTCGTTTCCGCCGGCCTCTCTGCGGTGCTCGCCGTGCTGGTCGCGACGGCGATGGCACTGTCGCTGGATCGCACGGACCTGCCCGGCCGCCGGGTGCTGCGCCTGATCCTGTTGAGCCCGTTGCTCATTCCTCCCTTCGTGGGTGCGATCGCGTGGACCGGCCTGTTCGGGCCCAGTGGCACGATCAACAAGTTGTGGACCGGTGCGTTCGGTGGTCCGCTGTGGAACATCTACGGCGGCGACGGGGTGGTGTTCCTGCTGACCGTGCACTCGTATCCCATGGCCTACCTGATCATTTCCGCGGCGCTGCGCAAGGTGCCGGGCGACCTCGAGCAGGCCGCCCGCATCGCCGGCGCCTCGCCGTGGCGGGCAGCGCTCACGGTGACGCTGCCGTTGCTCCGCCCCGCGCTTCTCGCGGCGTTCACCCTCACCGCCGTGTCGAACCTGGCCGATTTCGGCATCCCGGCCCTCGTCGGCCTGCCCGAGCGCTATGTCACCCTCTCGACGATGGTGTACCGCTACATCCAGTCCGGCACCGTCGACAGTCCCCTCGAGGTGGTGTCGACCATCGGGATCGCGCTGCTCGTGCTCGCCGCCGCTGCCGTCTGCATCGACCGCCTGCTCTCGCGGCGCGCGCAACAGCTCGACGGCCCCGTGACCGAGGGACAGTTGCTGCCGTTGGGCGCCGCCCGGATCCCGACCACCGTCGCCGTGTGGGTGGCGGGCCTCGCCCTGACACTGCTGCCGATCGCGGCGCTCGCGACCCAGGCCCTCCTGCCCGCACCGGGAGTCCCACTGACCTGGGACAACCTCACGATCGACAACCTCGTCAACGCCGTCACCGCGCCGGGAACGTTGGTAGGGGTGCAGAACTCGGTGATGCTGGCAGTGGGAGCGGGTGTCGTGTGCGCGGTCGCCGGACTGGCCGTCGGAGTGCTCACGACGCGGACCCGCAACCGGAGCAACGTCGGCCTCGACCTCGTCGTGATGCTGCCGCAGGCTATGCCGGGACTCGTCATCGCGGTCGGCTGGCTGATCATCGGCCGCTACACCGGCCTCTTCGACACCGTCTGGGTGATCCTGTGCGCCTACGTGACAGCGTTCGTCGCGATCGTGGTCCAGGCGGTCCGGGGGCCGTTGACGTCGACCCCCACCGCGCTGGAGGAGGCCGCCCGGATCTCGGGGGCATCCCAGGTGCGGGCGCTGCACGACGTGCCGTGGAAGATGGCGGTGCCGGCCGCGATGACCGGTGGCGTCCTGGTGGCGTTGACCGCGGTCCGTGAACTCACCATGTCGGTCCTGCTCGTCGCGCCAGGAACCCAGACACTCGGAGTGTCGATCTTCAACCTGCAGCAGGCCGGCGACTACAACGCCGCGTCCGCGCTGTCCCTGATCGTGGTGGCCGTCGGTACCGCGGCCCTCGGTATCGCGGCGTCCACCCGCCATTCCCACTGACCCCGACCGACGAAAACGGAGGCCCCACAACCATGTCCGCGATCTCACTGAAGGGCGTCGAACTGGCGTACCCGAACGGCACCGTAGGACTGCGCGGCGTCGACCTCGACGTCGAGGACGGCGAGTTCGTCGCGCTGGTCGGGCCGTCCGGCTCCGGAAAGACCACGCTGTTGCGGACGATCGCCGGATTCCTCCGTCCCACTGCAGGCACGGTGCGATTGGGTTCGCAGGTCGTCGCCGGCGCCGGTCGTTCGGTGCCCCCGGAAGGACGTGGGCTGGGCATGGTCTTCCAGCAGCACGCGATCTGGCCGCACCGCAGCGTCGGCCGCAACGTCTCCTACCCTCTCGAGATGGCCGGCGTGCCGCGGTCCGACCGGTCCCGGAAGGTGGCGGGCGTGCTGGACATGGTGGGACTCTCCGGATACGAGAATCGTAATCCGGCAACACTTTCCGGTGGACAGCGGCAGCGGGTGGCACTCGCGCGGGCGCTGGCGTCCGAGCCTCACGCCCTGCTGCTCGACGAGGCACTGTCGGCGCTGGACGAGCCGCTGCGGGACCGCCTTCGACTGGAGCTGCGGACCCTGACCCGGGCGGCCTCGCTCACGGTCGTGCACGTGACCCACGACCGCGCCGAGGCCCTGGCGCTCGCCGATCGAGTCGTCGTCCTCGACGGTGGCGCCATCGCGCAGGTCGGGACACCCGAGGAGTTGGTCTCGCAGCCGGCCTCGACGTTCGTCGCGCGTTTCCTGTCCGACGCCAACCTCGTCGACGGACGGGTCGGCGACGGATGCTTCGACGCCGACGAGTTCCCGTTCCGGGTGGATCTCACCAGACTCGGGCCCACAACTCCCGGGCGCGGCACCCTTGCCGTCCTACCCGGCGACATCGATCTCACCCCCGCAACCACGGACGGCGCGGGCATCGTGATGTCCTCACTGTTCGGGCGGGACAGCTCCGATGTCATCGTCACCCAGCACGGCAAGGACTTCCGTTGCTCGGTCCGGGGTATCCGGCCGGCGGTGGGCGATCGGGTGTCGCTCGCGGTACGACGCGCGTTGTTCTACCCGGCACCGTCGGAGGTCGACGGCGAGCGCCCCACCGACATGTCGTGCGCCGACGCTCTGAAGGTCTCGGGATGAGCGGCACCGCCGTCGCGCTGGTGCGGCACGGCCGCACGGACTGGAACCGCACCGACAGACTGCAGGGGTCGAGCAATGTCCCACTCGACGATGTCGGCCGGCAGCAGGCACGCTCCGCCGCGCGCGTGCTCGGCGCCGACGGTTGGGGCGCGATACTCGCGTCGCCCCTGCGCCGGGCGGCCGAGACCGCCGCGATCATCGGGCTCGAACTCGGGCTGGGACGGGCCGAAACGAGCGAACTCCTCGTCGAGCGAACCTACGGTCTCGCCGAGGGCCTCACCCGGGAGCAGGCGCTGAGAGCGTGGCCGGACGGCGTGTTCCCCGGCCAGGAGTCGACGGAGTCGCTCACCGCCCGAGGCCTGTCCGCGCTCGACGCGATCGCGCGCACGCAGCGGGGCGAGCCGGTGATCGTCGTTGCGCACGGCGCGCTCATCCGTGCGACGCTCACCGCCCTGATGCCGGCCCCGGCACCGCGGATCCTCAACGGTTCGGTGACCACCCTGGCCCACACCGAGGGCCGATGGGCCGTGCGCGAGATCAACCTCGTCGAAGCGTGAGCCGCACACCCCTGCCTGTGGCACAGTTCGGATTCATGGGAGCGGACTCGCAGAGCGCACTGTGGACCACACCGGCGGCCGAGGCGCTTCGCGCCGGACCGCACACGAAGGTCGCGAAGATCGACGCCAAGACCACCCCGGGCTTCACTGGCAACAAGGCCGACGGCGAGCGGATGCTCGAGGAACGCGGCGCGGCGCTGTCGGCGCTGCAGGAGAAGCTGTACGCCAACGGCCGCTTAGGAGACAAGCGTTCGGTGCTGCTGATCCTGCAGGGCATGGACACCGCGGGCAAGGGCGGCATGGTCCGGCACGTCATCGGCCATGTCGATCCGCAGGGCGTCGACCATGCCGCGTTCGGGGTGCCGACGCCGGAGGAGAAGCGCCACCACTACCTGTGGCGGATCAACAAGGCCCTCCCCCGCGGCGGCCAGTTGGGGGTGTTCGACCGGTCCCACTACGAGGACGTCCTGGTGGTTCGTGTCCACGACCTCGTGCCACCGGAGGTGTGGCGCGGACGCTACGACGAGATCAACCAGTTCGAGCGCGAACTGGTCTACAGCGGCACGACGTTGGTGAAGGTCGCGATGTTCGTCTCGCTCGACGAGCAGAAGGCGCGACTCGCCGAGCGCCTGGAGCGTCGCGACAAGTACTGGAAGTACAACCCGGGCGACGTCACCGAGCGTGCGCTGTGGCCGCAGTACCAGCAGGCATATCAGGCGATGCTGGACAAGACGTCCACCGAGTACGCACCGTGGTACGTCGTGCCATGTGATCGCAAGTGGTACAGCAGAATTGCGGTGACGGAACTGTTGATCGACGCACTGTCCCGGCTCGACCTGGACTGGCCCGAGGCCGAGTTCGACATCGACGTCGAGAAGGAGCGCCTGGCGCGCTCCTGACGACCGTCTACAGCATGTGCGGCGTGCTGTGGTGCACCTTGTGGTCGTGGTGGGTGACCCCGCCGAAGATCAATGCCGATCCGGCCAGGCACAGGAAGCTGACCAGCCCGGCGATCAGGGCCCATCCCGCGAATCCGCCGCCTGCGGCAACGAGGAACAGTCCGAGCGTGGCGATGCCGACCAGGGCCAGTGCGTATCCGGCCCACCCTGCGAAGTCGTTCAGAGTCATTTGATGCTCCCTCCTCGATGTCGGGCTTCGAGGCCTGTGACACGAAACTACGCCGCATCGAGGAGGGGCAACAGGTACGGCAAATATCAGAAAGTGGCCGCGTCGATCACGAACCGGTATCGCACATCGCTGGCGACGACGCGGTCGTAGGCCTCGTTGATCTTCTCGGCCGGGATCACCTCGATCTCCGCACCGATGCCGTGCGCGGCGCAGAAGTCGAGCATCTCCTGCGTCTGCGGGATGCCGCCGACGAGCGAGCCCGCGAGGCTGCGCCGGTTCTTGAGCAGCGAGAATCCGCGGACGCTGATCGGATTCTCGGGCAGCCCCAGCTCGACGAGGGTGCCGTCGACCGCGAGCATCGACAGGTACCGGTCCATGTCGAGGTTCACCGACACGGTGTTGAGGATCAGGTCGAACCGGCCGCGCAGCGTCTTGAAGGTCTCCTTCTCCGCAGTCGCGTAGTAGTGGTCGGCGCCGAAGCGCACGCCGTCGTCCTTCTTGCTCAGCGACTGACTGAGCACGGTCACCTCGGCGCCCATCGCGTGCGCGATCTTGACGCCGATGTGGCCGAGACCGCCCAGGCCGACGATCGCGACCTTCTTACCCGGGCCGGCACCCCAGTGGGCGAGCGGCGAGTACAGCGTGATGCCGGCGCACAGCAGCGGTGCCGCGACATCGAGCGCGAGGCCGTCGGGGATCGACAGAACGAACTCTTCGTTCACGACGACGTGCGTGGAATATCCACCGGCCGTGCGCTTTCCGTCACGACCGACGGTGTTGTAGGTGTCGACGACGCCGTTCTCGCAGTACTGCTCCTCACCGGCCTCACAGCTGGCGCAGGCGCGGCACGAGTCGACGAAGCAGCCGACGCCGACGCGGTCACCGACGGCGTGCCGGGTCACCTCGGATCCGACCTCGGTGACGATGCCGGCGATCTCGTGGCCCGGCACGACGGGATAGCTGGTCGCACCCCACTCGTTGCGCGCGGTGTGGATGTCCGAGTGACAGATACCCGCGTACTTGATCTCGATGAGGACGTCGTGCGGACCGACGTCACGACGTTCGATGGTGGTCTTCTCGAGGGGCGCGTCGGCAGAGTTCGCGGCGTAGGCGGAGACGGTAAGCATGCGTACATGCCTACCCGTCATCGGGGAGTGACACACAACGGGCGCCGCCGGAAATCCACTGACCTGCGCCGATACCCCGGGACCAATTCCACCGAAACGCCCCGCACGCGACTTCCGCCGCTCTAGCATCGCCACAACTGAACAGTTGTCCACATCTTGCCCGAGAGTTTCTCACCCAACGTGAACCGAGGGATCGAATGTGTAAACCTGGCTCAGCGTTCGCAGCGGTCATCGCGGCGTCCGCGCTCTTCCTCACCACGGGCGGCACGGCCGCCGCGCAACCACCGTCCACGCCCGCGACCGCATTGCACGCCGAGGGGACGCAACTCGTCGACGGCTACGGCCGGACGGTGCTGCTGCACGGTGTCAACAACGTCGACAAGGATGCCCCGTACCTGCCGCCGGGTGAGACCCTCACGTCCCGAGACGTGGACATGCTCGTCGAGCACGGCTTCAACACGGTAAGGCTCGGGACCTCATTCGACGCGCTCATGCCCGCCCGGGGGCAGATCGACGACGCCTACCTCGACCGGATCACCGGAGTGGTCGACGCACTCACCGCGCGCGGCATCCACGTTCTGCTCGACAATCATCAGGACGGGCTCTCGAAGCCGTGGGGCGGCAACGGATTCCCCGCGTGGGCGATCGAGTCGCGGCCGGAGGCATGGGAACCGAATCCCGGCTTCCCGCTGTACTACGTGATGCCGAGCATGAATGCCGGCTGGGACGAGGTCTGGAACAACACGCACGGCGCGCTCGACTATCTCGGCACCGCGCTCGGCGCACTGGCCGCGCGAGTGGAGGGCAAACCGGGCGTGATGGGCATAGAACTCATGAACGAACCCTGGCCCGGCTCGCCGTTCCTGACCTGCTTCCCCAACGGGTGCCCCGACTTCGACCGCAAGTACCAGGGCGCGATGCAGAAGCTGACGGATGCCGTCCGCGCCGAGAATCCGACGATCCCCGTGTACTGGGAGCCGAACGTCACGTGGAACCAGATGATGCCGTCCAATCTCGCCAACCCACCCAGGACCCCGGCCCTGAGTGATCCGGACATCGTCTTCGCGCCGCACGACTACTGCATCCCCAGCCAACTTGCCATCTATCTCGGGCTGCCCGAGGCCCTGCGCAGCCTCTGCGTCCCACAACAGGACCTCACGTGGTCCCACATCGACGCGATCACTGCGCGCGCCGACATCCCGACCGTGGTCACCGAGTTCGGCGACGGCGACGCGACCGTCCTCCGGAACACCCTCGCGCGCGCCGACGAACGCTTCATCGGCTGGCAGTACTGGCATTTCGGGTCGAACAACGTCACCGACCCGTTCCTCGGCGACGTCGGCCGGCAGCTCGTTCGGACCTACCCGCAGGCCACGGCGGGCGATCCCGGTCGGATGATCTTCGACGCCGACAACGGCGACTTCGCCTACCGGTACACGCCGCGGGTGGCGACGCGGCCCACCGAGATCTACGTCTCCGACCTGCACTACCCCGACGGCTACGAGGTGCAGGTGGACGGCGGACACGTGACGTCCGCGGCCGGTGCCCGCATCGTCACCGTCGCCGCCGACGGCAGTGGACCGGTGACCGTGAAGGTCCACCGGCCCGGGTCGCCGGGGGCCGAGGTGCCGGACGGGCCGATCAGCACGGGATCGTCGGGCAGCACCGGGTCACTCGGTAGTTCCGGGTCATCCGGCAGCGCCGGGTCATCCAGCAGCGCCGGGTCCTAGCCGCAGCGTCACCGCAGAGAAGACAGCGCACCGGGACCGGACCCGCAGACGGTCCGGTCCCGGTGCACTGCTCGATCGGCGCGCCTACCCCTGCGCGGCACGCCGCCGCAAGCGCCGGGCCGCCGCAACCAGGTTGCGCAGCGACGGCTCGAGCTGCCAGTAGTGGCGGGTCTTGAGCCCGCCGTCGGGGTTCGCCCACAGCCGGTCGAGGTCCACCGATTCGGCGGCCTCGGTGAGCAGGGCGTCGAGTTCGTCGATGTCGGGGATCCGCGCCGAACGGCTCTCGTACACACCGGGTCCGACGCCGTGCGTGAGCGCCTTCTCCTTGATCGCGTCGAGTACCCAGCCGATCGAACGCGTCGCGACGATCGCGGTGACGTCGGCGTCGAGTCGCTCGATCGCGTCGACCACCGACCGCTGGCCCGAGTACGTCAGGTGCGTGTGGATCTGCGTTTCCGGCTTGGCACCGCCCGTCGCGAGACGGAACGCGTCGACCGCCCAGTCCAGGTACTCCTTGCGCCCGGTTTCCCGCAGCGGCAACAGTTCCCGGATGGCCGGCTCGTCGACCTGGATGATCGCGATGCCCGCGGCCTCGAGGTCGGCGATCTCGTCCCGGATCGCGAGCGCCAACTGGTCCGCGGTCTCGTGCAGCGGCTGGTCCTGGCGCACGAACGAGCGCGCCAGCATCGTGACCGGACCGGTGAGCATGCCCTTGACCGGCTTGTCGGTGAGCGACTGCGCGTACGAGATCCACTCCACCGTCATCGGCTCGGGCCGCCGGACGTCGCCGTACAGCACCGGCGGGCGCGTGCACCGCGAACCGTACGCCTGCACCCAGCCGTTGTGGGTGAACGCGTAGCCGTCGAGCAACTCCGCGAAGTACTGGATCATGTCGTTGCGCTCGTGCTCGCCGTGCACGAACACGTCCAGGCCGATGTCCTCCTGCAACGCGATGGTGCGGGCGATCTCGTCCTGGATGCGCTTGTAGTACTCGTCCCAGCCGAGACGCCCCTGGCCCAGGTCGTAGCGGGCCTGACGGATCGCATCGGTCTGCGGGAACGAGCCCAGTGTGGTCGCCGGCACCGACGGCAGGTTCAGCCGGGCCTGCTGCGCGACGCGACGCTCCTCGTATGGTGCGCGGACGCGGTGCGCGGACGTGATCGCATTGACCCGCGCCCGGACGTCGTGCTTCTGCTTGAAGTGCACCGACGTCGGCTTCTTGCGCCAACGGTCCGACGGACCCTCGGTGAGCGCCTTCGCGAGCGAGACCACCTCGCCGACCTTCTGCTTCGCGAAGGCGAGGCGGTCGGCGACGTCACCGGGCATGTCGTACTCCATGAGCACGTCGTACGGGACGTGCAGCAGCGAGCACGACGTCGACACGACCAGATCCGGGACGACGTCCTTGATCTGGTTGAGGTAGGTCAGGGTGTTGAACCGGTCGACGCGCCACACGTTGCGGCCGTCGACGATGCCGGCGTAGATCCGCTTGCGCCTGATGCCGGGGATCTTCGCGAGTTCCTCGGCGGTGATGCGGCCGTTGATCAGGTCCAGGCCGAGCGCCTCGACGGGGGTGGCAGCCAGGATCGGCAGCGCGTCGCCGAGGTGTCCGTACGGTCCGGTGACGAGGATGCGCGGACGCAGCGGGGCGTGTGCGAGCGTCTCGTACGTGCGGCCGAGCGCTGCCAACTCCTCGGGGGACCGGTCCTCGGTGAAGCACGGCTCGTCGAGCTGGATGCACGTGGCACCGGCCTTGGCGAGCTGCGCGAACAGCTTCTCGTACTGCGGCAGGAGCTGATCGAGCAGATCGAGGGTCGTGAACCCCTCCTGGGTGGATCCGGGTGCGATCTTCGACAGCAGCAGCAGCGAGATCGGCCCGAGAACCACCGGTCGCAGCTCGATACCGAGCGCCTTGGCCCGCTCGAACTCGTCGAACAGCGTCTCCGAATGCAGTTCGAAGGTGGTGCGCTCGTCCAGCTCGGGCTGACGGTAGTGGTAGTTGGTGCCGAAGAAGCGCACCAGCTCGAGCGGCGGGAAGTCGGGCCGGCCGCGAGCCATCGTGAAGTAGAAGTCGAGTGGGTCGAGCTCACCCTGCAGCGGGGCGAAACGCTCCGGGACCGCACCGAACAGCAGCGCGTTGTCGAGCACGTGGTCGTAGTACGAGAACGTGTTGCCGGGAACCTGCGTCAGCCCGGTGGCGGCCAGCTCGCTCCACGTCTGCTCCTGCAGTTCCTGTGCGACGGAGACGAGTTCGGCCTTGGTGCCGGTCCCGTGCCAGTAGGCCTCGAGGGCCCGCTTGAGCTCGCGACGGGGCCCGATGCGGGGGTATCCGAGGACGCTGGATCCGTACCCGGCGGTGTTTGCGGCGGACATGCGGATCGACCTTTCCCTTCAAGCACCTTGCGCCCGTACGCCTTTTCCGCTGCCGAGAGTGCGGAGAAGGCGCACGGGCGCCGAGGAGCGGGCTGGTGTTGCCGTAAAGTGCTGTCTAGCTTGCCTTTTTGGTGACACGGCCGTTGTCGGCGTATTCGTAGAAGCCGGCACCCGACTTCTTGCCGACGAGCCCTGCCTCGACCATCCGCAGCAGCAGTGGCGGGGCCGAGTACAGCGGCTCCTTGAACTCCTCGTACATCGAGTCGGCGATCGACTTGACGGTGTCAAGTCCCACCAGATCGGTCAGCGCGAGCGGACCCATCGGGTGCGCACATCCGAGCACCATCGCCTTGTCGACGTCTTCCTTGGTGGCGAAGCCGGACTCCACCATGCGGATCGCGGAGAGCAGGTACGGCACCAGCAGGGCGTTGACGACGAAACCGGAACGGTCCGCCGAACGCACGACCTGCTTGCCGAGCAGCTCACTCGCGAACGCCTCCGCTCGCTCCGACACCGCGGGGCTGGTCTTGAGCGTGGTGACCAGCTCGACGAGCGGAAGGACGGGCACCGGGTTGAAGAAGTGCATGCCGATCACACGCTCCGGCGCCTTGGTGGCGATACCCAGCTTCATGATCGGGATGGACGACGTGTTCGACGCGAGCACCGCGTCCGGGTCCGTCACGATCGAGTCGAGTTCGGTGAAGATCTCACTCTTGATCTTCTCGTCCTCGACGACGGCCTCCACTACGAGCTGCCGGTCGGCGAAGTCGCCGAGATCGGAGGTGAAGCGCAGCCGCCAGGCGGCCTGCTCCCGCTCCCGCTCGGTGATCTTGCCACTGCTCACTCCGCGATCGAGCGAGCGCAGGATGCGCGAGCGTCCTGCCGCCGCGAGTTCGCGGGTCTGCTCGAACACCAGCACGTCGACGTGTGCACGGGCGCACACCTCGGCGATTCCGGAACCCATGATGCCGGCGCCGATCACGCCGACGCGCTGAATCTTTTCGCTGGTCACGTCAGCTCCTTTTCGGATAGTGGAGGTCGGGTCCCTCGGGAGGGATCAGCGTGGAGGACACCCCGCCGATCCCTCCCTCGGGGCGAGGGCCTAGTGGAACTGGCCCTCTTCGGTGGAGCCCTTCAGGGCAGCCGTGGAGGTGTTCGGGTCGACCGTGGTGGCGATGCTGTCGAAGTAGCCGGCGCCGACCTCACGCTGGTGCTTGATGGCGGTGAAGCCGCGCTCCTCGGCAGCCTTGAACTCGCGCTCCTGCAGGTCGACGAAGGCGGTCATGCCCTCGCGGGCGTAGCCGTGAGCCAGGTCGAACATGCCGTAGTTGAGCGAGTGGAAGCCGGCCAGCGTGATGAACTGGAACTTGAAGCCCATCGCGCCGAGCTCCTTCTGGAACTTCGCGATGGTCGAGTCGTCCAGGTGCGCCTTCCAGTTGAAAGACGGCGAGCAGTTGTAGGCGAGCAGCTGGTCCGGGAACTCGCTGCGGACGGCCTCGGCGAACTTCTTCGCGACCTCGAGGTCCGGCACACCGGTCTCCATCCAGATGAGGTCGGAGTACGGGGCGTAGGCCTTGGCGCGAGCGATGCAGGGCTCGATGCCGTTCTTGACGCCGTAGAAGCCCTCGGCCGTGCGGGTGCCGTCGAGGAACTCGCGGTCACGCTCGTCGACGTCGGAGGTCAGCAGCGTGGCGGCCTCGGCGTCGGTGCGGGCGATGACGACCGTCGGGACGTCGGCGACGTCGGCCGCGAGACGAGCCGAGGTCAGGGTGCGGATGTGCTGCTGGGTGGGGATGAGCACCTTGCCACCGAGGTGGCCGCACTTCTTCTCCGACGCGAGCTGGTCCTCCCAGTGCGAACCGGCGACACCGGCCGCGATCATGGCCTTCTGCAGCTCGTAGACGTTGAGCGCGCCACCGAAGCCGGCCTCGCCGTCCGCGACGATCGGAGCGAGCCAGTTGTCGACCGAGGTGTCACCCTCGACCTTGGCGATCTCGTCGGCGCGCAGCAGCGCGTTGTTGATGCGGCGGACGACCTGCGGCACGGAGTTGGCCGGGTACAGGCTCTGGTCCGGGTAGGTGTGGCCGGAGAGGTTCGCGTCGCCGGCGACCTGCCACCCGGAGAGGTAGATGGCCTTGAGGCCCGCACGGACCTGCTGGACCGCCTGGTTGCCGGTGAGGGCGCCCAGCGAGTTGATGTAGTCCTCGTTGTTCACGAGATCCCAGAGGATCTCGGAGCCGCGGCGGGCGAGGGTGGCCTCTTCGACCACGGTGCCCTGGAGCTTGACGACCTGCTCCGCGGTGTAGTTGCGGGTGACGCCCTTCCAGCGCGGGTTGGTGTCCCAGTCCTGCTGGATCTGCTCGGCGGTCTTCGGAGTACCGGTCGTCGACATCGAAAGCTCCACTTCTTCTCTGCTGCTTTGCCCGGTACGGATGTACTGCTTCACATCGTTGCCAGGCCGTTCGGATGTACAAACCGACAATGGCACAGACGAAAACCGCCGTCTACCTGTTGCTAATGCCAATCTTCGCTAGCTTTTCATTTCAATCTGCAAAGCTTGCTAATTTTTGCAGAGCCAAGCAGTTGCTTGGGTTACCGCCGAGTAGGTACCGAAAGTTACCCGCAAGTAGGCATCTACCTCGGGGTTCGCCGGCGATTCCCGGCGGCAAGCGGAACGTGAAATCGGACACGTGGGCACCGACACAGACGGACGTCCCCGGCCGGGTTGCGAAGGATCCTGTGAGGGCAATCACAGGGTTGCGAAGATGTTCCGTACGTCGGAACGATCGAAAACGAGGGTTACAGATACTTTCCGAGGGGGTCCGTGGGGTCGGTGGGGCCAGTGGGGAGCCCTCGAGGCCCTAGCGACCCGGTTCGCCGCCGACGATCGCAACTCTTGCGAAGCCGTAGCGGGCGTCGAGCGGCCTCGCCGACGGCGTCATCTCGTAGGCGTGGGGTCCGAACTCGGCACATTCGATGACGGCCGACCCCGACACGATCGGCGACAGGCGGGTCACCTTCCACCGGGTGTGGACGAGTTCGCCGGTATCCGCCGTGTCGGCGCCGGAGGCCGCGGCGTTCCGCAGAATCAACTGTTCGTTCCAGCTCTGGTGGGCGAGCCAATCGGGCGTCAACTGCGTCCTCTGCGATCCGCAGTCGGCGAGATCGACGGTGCCGACGATTCCTCGGCCGCCGCCGTCAGCCGGAGCGATCGCGAAACCCATCCCGCCGACACCGTTGACGAGCTCGAGTTGGGCCTGCGGAATGCTCGGCAGCCGGAAGATGTCCTGGCCCGCCTGATCCTCGATCGGCGTGCCGGCGAGGATGTCGGACGTGTAGGCGCTCCCCTCCCGGCTCCCGGGGTGGAGACAGCTGCACGACAGCCCGGCGAACAGACGACCGAACGGGTCCTCGACGTCGTTCGAATCGGTGGACAGCGGATCGACGATCCACACCGCGATCCGAGGCCGCTCCGGGACGATCAACGGCTCGGGCAGCAGCGCCCGTGCGAAACGCCGGTTGATGTCAGTGGTCAGAACGAGCCAGCGGGCCGTCACCGACGCCGCGATGAGCTCCCCCGCCTCGTCGCCCGCTCCCGCCGCAGAGTCTGTCGGCGTGATGTCGTCCTCGCAGAACGGCGGGGCAAGGAGCGTCGGCTGGGCGAGCCCGCTCGGCGAACGGCGCTTCGAGGTAAAGATCATCGTGACCTCAGACGAACCTGGTCGAGTGGCGGTCCCGCATCTGTGGAACCTCGGCCTCCGGACAGGGAGCAGCACACGCCCTGTTCAACGGGGGCGAACGTGAGCCGGCGACGCCCGTCGTGCGGCAGGCGTCCACATCGTTCCGCTCGGGACGTGCAGGCCCTCGCCGCGCGACCCAAACTGCCTCGCAACCAATGCTTTACGAAAACGTGCATTTGGCTGTCGCCCAGCATTTTCCAGGATCACCGAGATGTCAAGACTTGTTCCTGAAACGTCATAAACGGTCTGTCGACTGTCGCGACCACGGCGTCGCGCGATCTCACCGCGGCGACCACCGCGCCACGCCTCCGCCGGGTAGCGAGATCACCCGTCGACCGTCTGCTCCGCTCAACTCCCACGCCTCCACATCGTCGTCGTGGGACACCCGGATCCGACCGTCATTGGTGAACCGGATCTCCAACGAGCCCTCCTCCGTGCACGTCGCCGCGGCGCAGCGCTCCCCGATCAGTCCCGGTACCGGGGCAGAGCCCGGTGCGATGTTCCCGGGGCCGATCGCCACGCGATCGCCGCCGGAGAACTCGAGTGTGAGATCGGCATCGGCCTCTACTCGCTCGACTCTTACCAGCCGCCGACCTGCCAGACCCAGATCGATCGAGCCGTCTCGCGGAATCGAATCGGGTCGATCCTCAACTCCGCCGGCCGCCCCGAACGGATGTTCGTCGCGTATGTACCAAACCACCCACGCTGCCAGGAAGAGTGCGCCGCTCAGCACCGCCATCGGCCACCGAGCACCCCGGCGACGCGCCCCCACACACGTCAGGCCCGCGAATACCGACCACGCCGCGATCCCGACGCCGACACCCAGAATGATCGCTCCCACCCCACTCATGGCGTCAGCTTCTCGCGAATGTGCGATTCAGCCAAGAACCGACCGAACGTGCACCGGGTCGGCGACCGGAATCCGGCACTGCTAACCCAACCCTTTGCACGATTAGCAGCACGCTCGTACCCTGGCGTCATGTCCAAGACCTTCGTCGGCGCCCGTCTGCGACAGCTCCGGACCGAGCGCGGGCTCAGCCAAGCCGCGCTCGCGAAGACCCTGGACATCTCGGCCAGCTACCTCAACCAGATCGAGCACGACGTCCGCCCGCTGACGGTGCCGGTGCTGCTGCGGATCAGTGAGGTGTTCGGGGTCGACACCACGTTCTTCTCGTCGCAGGACGACACCCGTCTGATCGCCGAGCTGCGGGAGGTGGCGCTCGATGACGACATGGGCATCGACGCGGACGCGCAGGAGATCGCGGAGATGGTCTCGTCGCACCCGGGCCTGGCGAAGGCGATGGTCAACATGCACCGCCGATACCGCAACACCACCGCGCAGCTGGCCGCGGCGACCGAGGACCGGTACAGCGACGGTAGCGGCAGCGGCTCGATCACGATGCCGCACGAGGAGGTGCGCGACTACTTCTACCAACGGCAGAACTACATCCACGACCTCGACACCGCGGCCGAGGAGCTGACCGCCCGGATGCGGTTCCACCGCGGCGACATCGCCGAGGGCATCGCCCGCCGGCTCGAGAACATCCACGACGTCCAGATCGTGCGCCGCATCGATCTCGGCGAGAACGTGCTGCACCGGTACGACCCCGAGACCCGGCTGCTCGAGATCTCCCCCGCCCTGTCGGGCGGGCAGCAGGTGTTCAAGTTCGCGACCGAACTCGCGTATCTCGAGTGCGGCGACCTGCTGCGCAAGCTGGTGGACGAGGGCAACTTCACCTCCGACGAGGCCCGCTCGCTCGCGATGCTGGGCCTGGCGAACTACTTCGCGGCCGCGACGGTACTGCCGTACGGCCAGTTCCACGAGATCGCGGAGGACTTCCGCTACGACATCGAGCGGCTGTCGGCGTTCTACGCGATCAGCTACGAGACGATCTGCCACCGCCTGTCGACGCTGCAGCGACCCAAGCAGCGTGGGGTGCCCTGGTCGTTCGTCCGGGTGGATCGCGCCGGAAACATGTCGAAGCGCCAGTCCGCCACCGGTTTCCACTTCTCCTCCAGTGGCGGCACGTGCCCGCTGTGGAACGTGTACGAGACCTTCGCGTATCCCGGCAAGATCATGACGCAGATCGCCCAGATGCCCGACGGCCGCAACTACCTGTGGGTGGCACGCACGGTGGAGCGTCGCGCGTCGCGCTACGGCCAGCCGGGCAAGACGTTCGCGATCGGCCTCGGCTGCGAACTGCGGCACGCGCCGCGCGTCGTCTACGCGGACGGCCTCGACCTCGGTGGCGAAACCGCGACACCGATCGGCGCGGGCTGCCGCGTGTGCGAGCGGATGAACTGCCCGCAGCGGGCGTTCCCTCCGCTCGGCAAGGATCTCGACATCAACGAGCACCGTAGCTCGGTGTCGCCGTACACGATTCGCTGATCTACCAGCGCACTTCCCGGCAGCACGGCCGCTTCCGTCAGGCCGTGTGAGCAGCTGTTCATGCGGGTGTAACAACCGACACGAACTCGTCACCGACAGACATTCCGGCGCAATAACTTCCGCATACCGTGTGCGATCACGGATACAGCGTTGTATTCGCACTTCTTCGGGACAGCTCGGCGTCACATCATCGACGGAAAGGCTCGTTCATGCCTACGTTCTCCAAGCGCACCCTCGCCGCCCCCGCTGCACTCGCGGCGTTCGGTCTGGTTCTGACCGGCTGTGGCAGCAAGGCGTCGGACACCTCCGCCGGCGGCAGCACCTCCGCGGCCTCCTGCGTGGACACCTCCGGCAACACGGTCAAGGTCGGGTCGCTGAATTCACTGTCGGGCACCATGGCGATCAGCGAGGTCACTGTCCGCGACTCGATCGCCCTCGCCGTGGAGGAGATCAACAACGCCGGCGGCGTACTGGGCAAGAAGATCCAGATCGTCGCCGAGGACGGCGCGTCGGAGCCGACCGTGTTCGCCGAGAAGGCCGAGAAGCTCATCATCAGCGACTGTGTCGCAGCGGTTTTCGGCGGTTGGACGTCGTCGAGCCGCAAGGCGATGCTGCCGGTGTTCGAGGACAACAACGCGCTGCTCTACTACCCCGTCCAGTACGAGGGCCTCGAGGACTCCCCCAACATCTTCTACACCGGCGCCACCACCAACCAGCAGATCGTGCCGGCGCTGGACTACCTGAAGGAGAAGGGCGTCAAGTCCCTCTACCTCGTGGGCAGCGACTACGTGTTCCCGCAGACCGCGAATCGCATCATCAAGGCCCACGCCGCGGCCAACGGCATCGAGATCAAGGGCGAGGACTACACCCCGCTCGGCTCCACCGACTTCTCCACCATCGTCAACAAGGTCCGCACCGCGAACGCCGACGCAGTGTTCAACACCCTCAACGGCGACTCCAACGTCGCGTTCTTCCGCGAGTACTCCAATGTGGGCCTGAAAGCCGCTGACATGCCGGTGGTCTCGGTGTCCATCGCCGAGGAGGAAGTGGGCGGCATCGGCGTCGCGAACGTCGAGGGCCAGCTGACGGCGTGGAACTACTACCAGACGGTGGACTCGCCGGAGAACAAGAAGTTCGTCGACGCCTACAAGGCCAAGTACGGCGCGAACAAGCCGACGTCCGATCCGATGGAGGCGGCCTACACGTCGGTGTACCTGTGGAAGAACACCGTGGAGAAGGCGAATTCGTTCGGTGTGGCCGACGTCCAGGCCGCCGCTGACGGCGTCACCTTCCAGGCGCCCGAGGGTCTCGTCACCATCGACGGCGACAACCATCACATCACCAAGACCGCCCGCATCGGCGAGATCCGCGACGACGGTCTGATCTACACCGTCTGGGAGTCCGACGGCCCGATCCAGCCCGACCCGTACCTCGCGAACTACGACTGGGCGAAGAGCCTGTCCGGCGCCGGTAGCTAGCTCGCAACGTACAACGACGACGAGGGAGGGCGGGCACCGATGGATGTCGTTATCGGGCAGCTGTTCACCGGCCTGAGTATCGGGTCGATCCTGCTACTGGCGGCACTGGGGCTGTCGCTGACGTTCGGCCAGATGGGCGTGATCAATATGGCCCACGGCGAGTTCATCATGGCCGGCTCTTACACCGCTTACGTGGTGCAGCAGGTCATTTCGAGCGCCGGAGCCTCACTGCTGATCTCGCTGGCGGTCGGCTTCGTGGTGGGCGGCCTGATGGGTGTCCTGCTCGAGGCCACGCTGATCCGGCGGATGTACCACCGTCCACTGGACACGCTGCTGGTGACGTTCGGCGTCGGGCTGGTGTTGCAGCAACTGGCGCGGGACATCTTCGGCGCCCCCGCCGTCAATGTGGTGGCGCCGTCGTGGCTGTCCGGTGGCGTCGAGATCCTCGGGGCGGTGGTACCCAAGACCCGCATCTTCATCCTGGTCCTCGCGATCGTCGCGGTCGCGGTCCTGTCGTTCGCGTTGGCGAAGACGTCGATGGGGCGGCGGATCCGCGCGGTGGTTCAGAACCGCGACCTCGCGGAGACCAGCGGAATCTCCTCACGCCGAACCGATGTCACGACCTTCTTCATCGGCTCCGGCCTGGCCGGCGTCGCCGGTGTGGCGTTGACGCTCATCGGCTCCACGAGCCCGACCATCGGCCAGTCGTACCTGATCGACGCGTTCCTCGTGGTCGTGATCGGCGGGCTCGGCCGGATCGCGGGCGCGGTGGTCGCGGCGTTCGTGCTGGGCATCCTCAACTCGTTCATCGAATACTCCACCACCGCGTCGATCGCGAAGGTGATCGTGTTCGTGCTCATCGTCATCTTCCTGCAGGTCCGCCCGCAGGGGCTGTTCGTGGCCAAGACTAGGAGCCTCGTATGACCGTGCTCAGTCGTTATCGGGCCTGGGCAGGGTTCGCCGTCGCGGCGGTGGCACTGTTCGCCGTCGCGCCGGCCCTGCTCTCCGACTTCAGGCTCAACCTGCTGGCCAAGTTCCTGTGCTTCGCGATCGTCGCGGTCGGAATCGGATTGGCTTGGGGCCGTGGCGGAATGCTCACCCTGGGACAGGGCGTGTTCTTCGGTCTCGGTGCGTACATCATGGCGATGCACCTCAAGATCGCCGACGCCGAACTGCGCGGCGATGCGGTACCGGACTTCATGCAGATCGCGGGCATCCGCGAACTGCCCGGCTACTGGCTGCCGTTCACGTCGCCGCTCACCACCATCGCCGCGATCCTCGTCGTCCCCGCCCTGGTCGCGTTCCTGCTGGGGATCGGGGTGTTCAAGCGCCGGGTCAAGGGTGCGTACTTCGCGATCCTGTCGCAGGCCCTCGCGGCGGCGTTCGCGATCCTGCTGATCGGACAGCAGTCGATCGGCGGTTCCAACGGACTCAACCGTTTCCGCACGTTCTTCGGCTTCAATCTGGCCGATCCGGCGAACAAGCGGATGCTGTTCTTCATCGCGGCCGCCGTGCTCCTGGCGGTGGTCGCCCTCACCCGGCAGCTGATGAACTCGCGCTACGGCGAACTGCTGGTCGCCGTCCGCGACCAGGAGGAGCGGGTCCGGTTCCTCGGCTACGACCCCGCCAACATCAAGGTCGTCGCGTACACGGTCGCCGCGTTCTTCGCAGGTATCGCCGGCGCGCTGTTCGTGCCGATCGTCGGCATCATCTCCCCCGCTGATGTCGGCATCGTGCCCTCGATCGCGTTCCTCATCGGCGTCGCGATCGGCGGTCGCACCACGCTGCTCGGCCCGGTGCTCGGCGCGATCGGCGTCGCGTGGGCCCAGACGACGCTGTCCGAGAACTTCCCGTCGGCATGGACGTACGCGCAGGGCCTGCTGTTCATCGTCGTGATCGGCTTCTTCCCCGCCGGGATCGCCGGTATCGCGACGTTGCTGCGGCGCCGCACCCTCGTCACCACACCGCCACCGGACCCCGAATCCGAACCCGCCCGCGAGATGGAGGCCGCGCGATGAACCTCACCCGCCACCAGCCGGCACTCGGCGGCAACGCCGGAATGTCCAGCCAGTACCTCGAGATCCGCGACCTGCGGGTCACGTTCGACGGGTTCACCGCCGTCGACGGCGTGGATCTCACCCTCCTGCAGGGTGATCTGCGCTTCCTCATCGGCCCCAACGGTGCCGGCAAGACCACCCTGGTCGACGCCGTCACCGGGCTGGTCCCGGCCTCCGGTTCGGTCACCAAGTCCGGCGTCGAGTTGCTCGGGCAGAAGGTGCACAAGATCGCACGGCTGGGAGTGGGCCGAACCTTCCAGACAGCATCGGTGTTCGAGGAACTCACGGTGCTGCAGAACCTCGACATCGCCGCCGGGGCCGGACGTTCGGCGCTGACGCTGCTGCGCCGCCGCAAGTCCGTCCTGCCGCAGATCGAGGAGGCTCTCGAGACGATCGGCCTGACCCAGCTGCGTGACCGCAAGGCCGGGATCCTCGCGCACGGCCAGAAGCAGTGGCTCGAGATCGGCATGCTGCTGGTGCAGGACGCCGACGTGCTGCTGCTCGACGAACCGGTCGCCGGAATGAGCCACGACGAGCGTGAGGAGACCGGAAATCTGCTGCGCCGCATCGGCGGTGAACGGACCGTCGTGGTCGTCGAGCACGACATGGACTTCATGCGGGCGTTCGCGACATCGGTAACGGTGCTGGCCCGAGGCAAGGTGATCGCCGACGGCAGCGTCGAGGAGATCCAGGCCGATCCCATGGTGCAGCAGGTGTACCTGGGTACCACCGCTGCCGCAGCCCAAACCGCGTCCGCTGCCGCGAGTGTCCTCGAGGAGGCCTGATCATGCTGGAGCTCATCGACATCCACACCGGGTACGGCCGCACCGAGATCATCCTCGGCGCCTCGGTGTCGGTGCCCGCCGACGGCGTGGCCGCCGTGATGGGGCACAACGGCGCCGGCAAGACGACGCTGCTGCGGGCCGCCGTCGGGCTCGCGAAGATCGCGTCGGGCAAGGTCCTGCTGGACGGCGAGGACATCACGAGGCTGCGTCCGAGCGCCCGGGTGGCGCGCGGGCTCGCCTACGTCCCGCAGGGCCAGCAGTCGTTCGGAGAGCTCACGTGCGCGGAGAACCTGCAGGTGGTGGCGGACGGCCGCAAACGGGGCAAGACCCTGATCGACGAGCAGCTCGCGCTGTTCCCGGCGCTCGAATCGCTCCTGGGCCGCCGGGCCGGTCTGCTGTCCGGCGGCCAGCGACAGCAGCTCGCGATCGCCCGGTCCCTCATCACCGAGCCGCGGGTGCTGGTGCTCGACGAGCCGACCGAGGGCATCCAGCCGTCGGTGGTCGCCGAGATCGAGGCCGCGATCGTCGAACTCACCCGGCGGGGCAACCTCGGAGTCCTGCTGGTGGAGCAGCACATCGGGTTCGCGCTGCAGTCCGCCGAGCGCTACTACATCCTCGAGTCCGGCCGCATCACCTCCACCGGCGTCGGCGGTGCCGGCGCCGAATCCGTCGTGCGCACCGCCATGGCTATCTGACGAGCCCACCCGGAGCCACTCTCCCGAACCGATCGAAGGAGCCCTCCCGTGTCCCACGGCTTCGACACCCTTCTCGTCGCCAACCGCGGCGAGATCGCGTGCCGCATCATGCGATCCGCACGCACGCTCGGCCTCAAGACCGTGGCCGTGTACTCCGACGCCGATGCGTCCGCGATGCACGTCGAGATGGCCGACGCCGCCGTCCGACTCGGCCCGGCACCCGCCGCGGAGTCCTACCTGCGCACCGATCTGGTGATCGACGCCGCGCTCGCGAGCGGCGCCGGCGCCATCCACCCCGGCTACGGGTTCCTCTCGGAGAACGCCGAATTCGCGGCCGCCGCCGAACAGGCCGGAATCGCATTCGTCGGCCCCACCCCGGAGCAGTTGCGGGTGTTCGGCAACAAGCACACCGCCCGGGAGGCGGCGCGGGCCGTGGGCGTCCCCCTGGTGCCGGGCAGTGGACTGCTCGCGACGATGGACGACGCACTGGCCGAGGCCGACCGCATCGGATACCCGGTGATGCTCAAGGCCGTCGGCGGGGGCGGCGGCATCGGAATGCAGGCGTGTTTCACCCCGGCCGCACTCCGCGGGGCGTACGAGACGGTGCAGCGCCTGGCCGCGGCGAACTTCTCGTCGTCGGGAGTGTTCCTGGAGCGCTTCGTCGCCCGTGCCCGGCACGTCGAGGTCCAGGTGTTCGGCGACGGCGGCGGCCGCACGCTGAGCCTCGGCACCCGCGACTGCTCGCTGCAGCGACGCCACCAGAAGGTGGTCGAGGAGGCGCCGGCGTCGGGCCTGCCCGATCCCGTGGTGGACCACCTGCTGCGCTCGTCGCGCGAGCTCGCGTCGTCGGTGCACTACCGGTCCGCGGGCACCGTCGAGTTCGTGTACGACGTGGACCGCGGCGAGGCATCGTTCCTGGAGATGAACACCCGTCTACAGGTGGAACACCCGGTCACCGAGGAGGTCACCGGCATCGACCTGGTGGAGTGGATGCTGCGGCTGGCGGCCGGCGACACCCGGATGCTCGACGGCCTGCCCGACTCGGGCCCCGCAGTCACCGGGCACGCCGTCGAGGCCCGCGTGTACGCCGAGGATCCCGGTCACGACTACCGCCCGAGCGCCGGCACGCTCACCGCCGTCCGGTTCCCCGCCGCCGCGCGGATCGAGACGTGGGTCGACACCGGCACCGAGGTGAGCGCGCACTACGACCCGATGATCGCGAAGATCGTCACCCGGGGAGCCACCCGCGAGGACGCCTTCGCGAACCTGGGCGCCGCGTTGACCGAGACCCATCTGTACGGCGTGCAGACCAATCTGCCGCAACTGCGCCACGTCTGTGCGGGGCCGGTCACCGAGTACACCACCGCATCCCTCGCGGACCTGCCGTCGACCGGGCCGCGCATCGACGTGCTGCGCGCCGGGACGATGACCACCGTGCAGGACCTGCCGGGCCGGATCGGCCTGTGGGAGGTCGGTATTCCGCCGTCGGGTCCGATGGACGACCTGTCGCTGCGGCTCGCCAACACCGCGGTCGGCAATCCGGTCGGCGCGCCGGGCCTCGAGTGCACGCTGCGGGGTCCGCGTCTGGTGTTCTCCGCTCCGGCGACGGTGTGTGTCACCGGCGCCGACGTCCCGGTGACCGTCGACGGGCTTGCCGTGCCGATGTGGGAGCCCGTGACGATCACGGCGGGCGCGACGCTCGACATCGGCTCGCCCGCGGAAACCGGCCTGCGCACCTACCTCGCGGTGCGCGGTGGCCTGGACGCCCCGCTGTTCCACGGCAGCGCCTCGACGTTCACGCTCGGCGGGTTCGGCGGCATCACCGGCAAGGCCGTCGCGACCGGGGACGTGCTGGGCATCCTCGATGCCACCGATGTCCTCGCCGACCCGGCACCGGTACCGTCCGACTCCCGCCCCGAGTTCGCCCACACGTGGCACCTCGCGGTCACCGAGGGGCCGCAGCCGTCGCCGTCGTACTTCACCGACGCGGACATGACCCAGTTCTACGGGACCACCTGGACCGTCGCGAGTCACGCGAACCGCACCGGTATCCGTCTCGACGGCCCCAAGCCCACGTGGTCGCGCCCCGACGGCGGCGAGGCCGGGCTGCACCCGTCGAACCTCCACGACAACCCGTACAGCGTCGGCGCCCTCAACGTCTCGGGCGACACCCCGATCCTGCTGGGCCCGGACGGACCCAGTCTCGGCGGGTTCGCGTGCCCGCTCACCGTGGTGAGCGCGCACCGCTGGAAGATGGGCCAGATCCGGCCGGGCGACGCGGTGCGCTTCGTGCCGGTACCCGACGAGGCCGCCGATGCGCTGCGGCGGTCGGATGCGGATCGGTCGAAGGATGTTCCCGCCGTGCGTATCTCGCGCGGCGACGGCGGCGTCCTCGGTCGCGCGCCGGAGGGCGAGGATCGCCCTGCCGTGGCGTATCTGCGGGGCGGCGACGACAACATCCTCGTCGAGTACGGCCCGATGACGCTCGACCTGGGACTGCGGATGCGGGTGCACGCGCTGTCGGAGGCGCTGGCGCAGCTGAAGGTGTCGGGCCTGATCGACGTCACCCCGGGCGTGCGGTCGCTGCACCTGCACTTCGATCCCGATGTGCTGCCGCAGTACCGGGTCCTCGGGCTGCTCCGGGAACTCGAGGAGCAACTGCCCGCGACGCACGACCTGGTGGTCCCGAGCAGGACGGTGCGACTGCCGTTGTCGTTCGACGACCCTTCCATCGCCGAGGCCCTCGACCGCTACCGCAGCGGGGTGCGTGAGAGCGCTCCGTGGTTGCCGTCGAACACCGAGTTCATCCGGCGGATCAACGGACTCGACAGCGTCGACGCCGTGCGCGACGCCGTGTTCGACGCCGAGTACCTGATACTCGGCCTCGGCGACGTGTATCTCGGTGCCCCGCTGGCGGTCCCGCTCGATCCACGGCACCGCCTGGTGACCACCAAGTACAACCCGGCCCGCACGTGGACGCCGTCGGACGCGGTGGGCATCGGCGGCAAGTATCTGTGCGTGTACGGCATGGAGTCGCCCGGCGGCTATCAGCTCATCGGGCGGACCGTCCCGATCTGGTCGGGCTACCGGCAGCGCGCGCCGTTCGAGGCGGGCAAGCCGTGGCTGTTCCGGTTCTTCGACCGGATCGTGTGGGAGCCGGTCACATCCGAACAGCTCACGGAGGCCCGGGCCGAGTCGCGAGCGGGCCGGTTCGACGCCGACATCAGCGAGGGCACGTTCGCGCTCGCCGACCATCTGCGATTCCTGGAGGCGAACGCCGACTCGATCGCGCAGTTCGAGGCGCGGCAGAGCGCGGCCTTCGAGACGGAGAAGCGTGCGTGGCACGCGGCCGGCGAGTTCGACCGGACCGAGACCGCGCCGGCGCCCGCGCCGGAACCGGCCACCGTCGACGTCCCACCGGGTGCGGTGGTGGTGGAGGCGCCGATGGTCGGCAACGTTTGGCGGGTGGAACTGTCACCCGGACAGCAGGTCTCGGCCGGTCAGCCGGCGGTGATCCTCGAAGCGATGAAGCTGGAGATGCCGGTCCCCTGCCCCGGGTCGGGCACCGTCCTGCAGGTGCTCACGGTGCCGGGCGCCAAGGTGGCGCCCGGGACACCGCTGGCCGTCATCGGCTGAGCTGCTCCTCGGCCAGCACCTTGACCTCCCCCTTGGCGACCTTTCCGCCGGGCGCCAAGGGGAGATGGTCGACGGTGACGACGTGCTCGGGGATGTACTCGCGGGTCACGCCCTGCTCGGCGAGCCAGGACGACAGCTCGGTCGCGGCGAGCGCGCTGCCGTCGGCGGTGACCACCACGGCACACACCTTCTCGCCGAACAGCGCGTCGTGCACACCGACCACGGCCACCATCACGATCGCCGGGTGGGCGCGCACGAACTCCTCGACCTCGACCGCCGAGATGTTCTTGCCGCCGCGGATGATGATGTCCGCCTTGCGACCCACGACCCGGACCCGTCCGGTGGCATCGATCTCGACGATGTCGCCCAGCAGCATCCAGCCGTCGTCGGTGTACAGCTCGGTGTTGGCCGCGTCGTCGTCCCAGTAGCCGTGGCACATGAGCGGACCGTTCACGCCGGGCTGGCCGCGTCGCTCGTCGCCCAGCACCTCGACGCCGGCGTCGTCGAACACCCGCACCTGCATGTTGGCAAGCAGGTGCCCGCAGGTGCGCAGGCGGGTGTCGGCGTCGTCGTCGACGGTGGTGACGCTCACCGCGCCGGTCTCGTTGGAGCCGTAGAACTGCAGTACCGCCGCCCCGGTGCGCTCCTCGAACGCGAGGGCCTCCGAGTACGGCACCGCCTCACCGCCGGTGAACATCGCCCGCAGTGCGCTCAGGTCCGCCTCGCGGCCGCGGTCGGAGCGCAGCAGCATCTTGAACTGCGTACTGACACAGTTCAAGACGGTCACCCGTTCCCGCTCGAGCAGGTCGATCATGGTGTCCGCGTTGAACCGTTCGAGCACCACGTTGGGTGCGCCGAGCAGCGTCGGCAGGAAGTGCGACGTCCACAGTCCGAATCCGAACGGCGCCGGGACCGCCCCGAAGAAGACGTCGTCGCCGGTGATGTTGCCGGCGCGCCCCGCCACCTCCGAGAACGCGATCCAGCGGTGTTCGGTCTGCGTCACCAGCTTGGGCAGACCGGTCGTGCCGGACGTGGAGTTGAGCATCGACACGTCCCGGATGCCGAAACGCGGACTGGTGGCGTCGAACCGGCGTTCGCCCACCGCGATCGGGCGCCCGGCGGCGTCCTCGACCACCACCGATCCCAGATCGTCGACGTAGACGACATACTCGGGCCCGCCGGTGCGCTCGCGCAGTTCGGTGACGAGCGGGGCGATGTCCTGGCCGCGCATCGTGCGCGCGGTGACGAGGACCCGGCAGTCGGCGCGGGTCGTCAGGTGCGCCACTTCCTTGATCCCCGAACGCGATCCGATGCCCACGGCGATCCGGCCGGTCCGGTACGCGGCGCACAGCGCGGCGTGGAACACCATGGTGTCGGGCAGGTACAGCGCGACCGCGCCGGGTTCGCCGTCGCCGTCACGGTCGGCCAGCGCCGCCAGCGCGGACGCGATCCGGTCGGCCGTCGCGTCGTAGCTGGCCCACGAGATGCGGGCGTCGGGTGTAATGAACGCGAGGTGGTCGGGGATGGTGAGCGCCCAGTGCCGCACGAGCTCACTGACGCTGAGGTCGGCGAACTTCTCGGGAGCGGTGGCGAAGTCGCCGACCGCGATGTCGAGTGTCGTGGTGATGTTCCCCATCGGACTCACTTTCCCACCGTCGTTTCCAGGAGGCCCATCGACTGCTTGTAGGCGGCGTCGAGCGAGTCGGCATCGGACCGGGTGTCGATGATCCGGCCGCGCTGCATCACGTAGCCGCGCTGCACCACCGACTCGAGCGCGGCGAGCGCGGGCTCGGCGACCAGCACCGTGACGCCCTCCGCGGCGAGATCGCCGACGAGCGCACGCAGTTCGGCGACGATCTTCGGAGCGAGACCGGTCATCATCTCGTCGAGCAGCAGGACCTTCGGCGTCGACAGCAGTGCCCGGCCGAGCACCAGCATCTGCTGCTCGCCGCCGCTGAGCACACCCGCGTAGCTGCGCGCACGTTCGCGCAGCACCGGGAACCGCTCGAACGCCGACTCGATCGCGTCCTTCTTCAGGCCCTGCAGGTCGGCGCCCACCTGGAGGTTCTCGAGCACCGACATCTTCATGAACAGCTGCCGGCCCTGCGGGACGTACGCGAAGCCCTCCCGCACCCGCTGCAGCGCCGACATCGAGTCGACCCGACGACCGTCCACCGACACCTCGCCGGTCCCGCGCACCGAGCCGTAGACGGCCCCGAACAGGCTGGACTTGCCGGCACCGTTGGGTCCGACGATCGCGGTCACCGTGCCGGGCGTGGCCGTGAACGAGACGCCGTCGACCGCGACGGCCGACCCGTACCGGACCCGCAGGTCCTTCACGTCGAGCGTGGTCATGAGTTTTCCTCTCCTGCCCCGAAGTACACCTCACGCATCGCGTCGCTCGCGAGACATTCGGCGGGTGCGCCGTGGAAGGCGACCGAGCCGAAGTCCAGCAGCACGACGGTGGTCGCGAGTTCGGCGATGAGATCGACGTTGTGGTCGACCAGCACCACGCCGCGGCCCTGCGCCTGGATCTTGCGCACCGCGCCGGCGATCGCGGCGATACCGGTGTGGTCTGCACCCGCGAACGGCTCGTCGAGCAGCAGGACCTGCGGGTCGGTCGCCATCGCGCGTGCCACCTCGACCAGACGCTGGCCGCCCAGGCTCAGTTCGCCGCACGCACTGGTGGTGTCGTCGATCGCGTATTCGTGCGCAACGGCGCGGGCACGGTCGGCGGTGGCGTCCCAGTTCTCGAACGGACCCTTGAGCGCCCACCACAGCGAGTGCAGCGGCGTGCGCATCCGCCGCCCGTACAGCGCGGGCACGATGTTCTCGACCGCGCTCAACTCCAGGGCCAACTGCGGGTGCTGGAAGGTGCGCGACAGTCCCTGCCGCGCCCGCTTCTCACTGGCACCGGTCAGCGTCCGACCTGCCAGCGTGACGGTGCCGGCGTCGGCCCTCTGCGTGCCGCAGATGCAGTCCACCAGCGTGGTCTTGCCGGCGCCGTTGGGGCCGACGAGTCCGACGACCTCACCGGGCGCGACGGTGAACGAGACGTTGTCGACGGCGCGGACGCCGCCGTAGTTCTTGGTGAGCCCGGAGACCTCGAGCAGCGCGCTGCCGGTCATGAGCGATCACTTCCTTCCTCGACCGAGCCGGACTTCGTGGAACCGGTGAGACGACCGAATGCAGCGGAGACCCAACCGATCACGCCGCCGGGGGCGATGACGAGGATCAGCAGCACCGCGATTGCCAGCAGCAGCTCGCCACTGCCCTGGTAGCCGGGCATGTTGAGGGTCACGATCACCACGATCAGCGCACCGAGCGGGGCACCCCACGCGCTGTTGCGACCGCCGATGATCGGCATGAAGATCGCGAGGAACACGATGCTCAGCGTGAACGTCTCGGGCGTGACCGCCTGCACCGAGACGGTGAACAGCGAGCCGCCGGTCGACGCGATGGCGGCACCGATCGCCAGCGCGATCACCGTCAGGTGTGCCGGATTGACGCCGGACGAGCGCGCGGCGTTCTTGTTGTCGCGCGCCGCGCGCAGCGTCAGACCCCACACCGACTTGCGAAGTCGGTCGACGATCACCGCGATCGCGCATACGAACAGGATCGCGAGCACCACCAGGGTGTACCGCGGCGGCTGCCAGCCGAACAGGGTGACCGCCTCGACACCCGAGATGCCGGCGGAGCCGCCGGTGAAGCTGGGCCCGTCGATCAGCCAGTGCTCGAACGCGATTCCGAACAGCAGCGTCACGGCGGCGAGGTAGAAGCCGGACAGCTTCTGCGTCGCGAGCGCCAGGATCACCGCGACCACCGCGGCCACCAGGGACCCGATCACCCAGCCCCACCACATCGACAGCCCGGTCTTCACCGAGATCAGCGCGACGGCGTACGCGCCGATCGCGGCGTACGCGCTGTAGGCCATCGACAGCGAGCCGGCCATCACGAACGGGATGTACATGCCCAGTGCGATCAGCGAGTACGTCGCGGCGAGGAACACGAGGTCCTGCCGGTACAGGCTCGGGCCCATCCACAGCAGGACGCCGGCGACCACCGCGAGGGTGATGCCCACTTCGACGGCAATGTTCTTCAGTGAGCGGTTGGTCCGCGCGGATCGGGCCGACGCGGCCGATTCCGACCTCCGTGACGTGTCGGTCAGCATCAGACGCGCACCTTCCTCGAGAGCATGCCCTCCGGCCGGAAGGCGAAGAACACCAACGCGATCAGCAGGATCGCGGTCTGTGCGGCGCTGGCACCGAAGTAGTACGGCGCGAACACCTGGACGAAGCCCAGCAGGATGCCGCCGATCAGCGGCGCCCAACTGCGGCCCGTACCGCCGATCACCAGGGCGATGAACGCCGTCAGCGTCCACGACAGACCGCTGGTGAACTGCACACCGGCCTTGGACGCGAACAACAGTCCGGCGATCGCAGCGATCAGGCCCGCGACGGTGAACGCCACCAGACGCACCCGGTTGACCGGCAGCCCCAGCACGCGAGCCGCCTCCGGGTTGTCGCCCACCGCGCGCAGCAGCCGTCCGGTCTGCGAGGTCTGCAGCCACACACCGACCGCGACGAACACGATCGCGGTGCCGGCGATCAGCACGATCGACGAGCCGTCGACGGTGGCGCCGGCGACGGTGACGGCCTGGAAGTCGAAGAGCTTCTGCCCCGGCAGCGGGGTGCGGCCGAAGATGGTGCCGGCCAGCTGCTGCACCGCGAACAGCACCGCGGTGACAGCGACCAGTGCGGGCAGTTCACCTCGGCCGGACCGCTTCTGGACCTGCTGGACCACGAGCTTCTCGGTGATCACCGACAGCGCCATGCCGACTGCGAGGCCGAGCAGCAGCGCGAGCCACAGCGGGACACCGTAGTCGACCACCACGAAGCTGCAGGCCATGGCGGCGGCCATCGCGTACGGGCCCATCGCGAAGTTGAAGAAGTCCGCCCCCACCACCACGAGATACATACCCAGGGCGATGAGTGAGAAGAACGCGCCGATCTCGAGAGCGGCGAGCCAGAGTTGTGCGTCAGTCATGCTTGTGTCTCCTTCGTCAGCCACACGGAGGCTGGTAGGACGCCCACGGCCCGTCGGGCTTGTTGTCGGGCCCGAACTCGACGAGCACCAGGCCGCACAGGCTGTCGGGCGCGAGGTGGTCGTCGGGGCTGTACGACAGCGTCAGGCCCTCCTGGCCGAACGTCGCGGGGATCCCCGACACCTGCTGCAGTGCGTCGCGCACCTTGTTGCGGTCGGTGTGGTCGCCGGCGATCTCGAACGCGCTCTTGAGCATCATCACGGCGTCGTACGCCTGTGCGTCGTACGCGGTGAGCTGATAGTCGGCGCCCTTGACCCTGCGCACCTGCTCGGTGAACGCGGCTGTGCGCGTGTTGTTCTCGCTGAGGCTGCCCATGTAGACCATGCCAGTGAGCGCACCGGGGTCGGCCAGCGCCCACGACTTGGGCTGGTTGCCGATCGACGCGAGCGAGAAGCGCTGCGCCTGCGGATAGATCTTCGCGAGCGTGTTGTGCGCGAGGATCTCGAAGTGCCCGCCGATGCTGGCGACGAGGATCGCGTCGGGCTTGGTCCCGGTCACGCGCGAGGCTTGTGCGGTGAGGTCGGCGGCGTCGACCGGCGCCTTCTCGACGGCGGTGACGTCGGCGCACTTCTCGAGCGCGGGCCGCAGCGTCTTGATGATGCCGTCGATCGAGGCGCTGGCGTCGCCGAGGATGCCGAGCGTCTTGTAGCCCATCTTCTCGAACGCGCCGCAGTACACCTCGGCGTACTGCTTGAGGGAGTTCGGGATCATGAACGCGTAGCCGTTGTCCGGCGCGTTCGCGAACGCGTCGGACAGGACGACGGGCGCGATGGCCGGGATCTCGGACTGCTGCAGCACCGACTTGGCCTGGATCACCGAGCCGGAGCCGGTGGCGAGGAGCACCGCGCTCGCGCCCTGGTCGACCAGCTTGCGGATGATCGACGGCGTCTTGGTGGGGCTGGACTCGTCGTTCTCGACCACCAGCCGGACCGGCTTGCCGTTGATGCCGCCTGCGGCATTGATGAGGTCGACGGTGAGCCGGACCGTGCTGCCGGCGATGGTGCTGTACGACGCACCCGGACCCGTCGAATCCTCGTCGAGGCCGATCACGATCTCGTCGGGCGACATCTCACCCGCGGACGCGCACCCCGCCACGCCCAGCGTTCCCACTGCGGCGGCCACCGCCAACGCGACGACCCTTCCGATTCTCACAACCGACTCCCGTCTCGCCCGCCAGACCTTCAAGCGTTTGGTCAATCAAGCAAGTGCTTGATTGACGATTCGGGGCAGAAGTATGCCCCGGGTCACATTCGGAAGTCAATGCGGGGAGATCCCCCTGATGGAGACCGAGGTCAGTTGCCCCGCAGCAGACGCAGTTCGCGGATCGCTTCCTTGAGCTCGTCGACGTCGCGCTGCAGGTCGGCCAGCTCCGAGACGTTCACCGCATCCACCGCATCCACCGCATCGACGGCGGCCGCGGTGCCCGCAGCCCCCGCCGAGGCCACCGCAGCCCGCTCCGCAACCTCCGACGAGCGGACCGGGCCCGGGGCGGCCTTGGCCGACGCCGAACCGGCGGGCCCGCCGGCGGCGAAGCCGTCGAGGAACACCGCGATCAGGTCGTGGCGCAACCGCTCGGCATCCTGCGCCAGCGAGGCGCGGTTGAATCGCACCGTGGACCACACGGATTCGCGGAGCATGCGATGGAAATGCCGGGGGTCGATGTCGGTGCGGAACTCCCCGGACTCCACGCCGAACGCGATGGCCTCGGCCCAGTAGTTGTGGGCGCGGCGCACCGCGGTGGAGATCGGACTGTCCGCCGGCTGCGACGACAGCGCGCTCTCGTTCTGGTAGATCTCCGTGGCGAACGGGTGGTCGGCGGCGGCCTCGAACGAGACCGCGACCATGTGGTCGAGGCGCTCACGTCCGGTCTCGCCTGGAACCATCGCCGCCTCGTAGCGTTCGTTGAGGTCGTCGACGAACGCGATCACGATCTCGAAGACGATCGCGTCCTTGGAGCCGAAGTAGTGGTAGAGGCTGCCGGAGAGGATGCCGACCTCGTCGGCGATGTCCCGTACGGTGGTTCCCGCGACGCCACGCTCGCTGAACAGCTTCGCCGCGTGGAACAGAATCTCTTCCCGTCGGGTCGATGCCACCTGACGTCTCCCCTCTTCGCGGCACGGATGCAGTCTTCATCCGACACCGATCGAACGCTTGCTTGACGCCGGTATGGTACACGGCCGGTCGTATTGCCGAACAGATCCGACCGGCGATGTTAGCTTTTTCCTACCGAGCAGTAACCGAGGGTGGGGTTGGGCGGTCACGATGATCAGTGCAGGTGAGCGGCGGGGACTGGAAGAGCAGCTGACGGGTCGTCGGGTGCTCATCACCGGCGCGGCCCGCGGCATCGGGGCGTCCCTGGCCCGGCGGCTGCACGGGCGCGGCGCCCGCGTCGCACTCCTGGGCCTGGAACCCGAACTCCTCGAACAGGTCGCGACCATGTGCGGCGGGGCGCCGTGGCGGGTCTGCGACGTCCGCGACCGCGAGCAGATGGAGGCGTCCGTCGCCGCGCTCGTCGACGAGCTGGGCGGACTGGACGTCGTCGTCGTCAACGCCGGTGTCGCGGCGCAACTCCCCCTGCTCGGCGGCGATCCCGCCGTCATGGACCGGACCGTCGAGGTCAATCTGCTGGGCGCGTACAACACGGTGCGTGCCGCCGGCCCGCACGTCGCGCATCCCGGCGGGTATGCCCTGTTGGTCGCGTCCGCCGCCGCCGGCGTGCAACTGCCGATGATGGGCGCGTACGCGGCCTCGAAGGCGGCGGTGGAGGCGCTCGGCAACACGCTGCGGATCGAGACGCGACACCTCGGGATGCGGGTCGGCGTCGCGTATCTCGCCGAGATCGACACCGACATGACGGCGATCGGGTTCGGCACCGAGGCCGCCCGCAGCGTCGGACAGCTGGGTCCGTTCACCCGCGTGGTGCCTCTGTCGGTGGCGGTCGACGCGTTCGAGCGCGGCATCGCCGGGCGTCGCCGCCGCGTCTACGCGCCGCGTTGGGTGGCGACGACGATGCGGCTTCGTATGCTCGTCCAGAGATTGATCGAACTGCGCCCCCAGCCGCGGATCGCGCAGGCCCTGGACGTGGCCCGCACCGAGCACGCACGGCTGACCACCGAACTACCGGACCGAGCCGGGGAGGCCGAGTGACCGCATACGACGAGAAGACGGGCAAGAACACCGCACCGCGGGTACCGCCGGGACGGTTCCGGGAACTCGGGCCGGCCAACTGGGCGGTGTGGCGAGTCCTGTCGCTCGGCTCCGGCACGAAGGACGCCAAGCTCTTCAGCACCCTCGGCCGAACCGGCGGGCTGTTCCGCGGCTGGCTGCACTACTCGGGTGTCCTGATGCTGCTGCCCGGCACCAAACTGTCGCGGTTCGAGATCGAGTTGGTGGTGCTGCGCGTCGCACACCTGCGGGAGTCCCGGTACGAGATGGATCACCACATCCGGCTCGGCCGCAAGGCCGGGATCACCCCGCAGATCCTCGACCGCATCCTCGTCGGCCCCACCGACCCGGACTGGTCGCCGCGGTACCGAGCAATGCTCGCGGCCACAGATCAGCTCCTGACCAGCAGGAACCTGGACGAGCCGACCTGGGCGGCGCTGGCCGCGCACCTCGACGACCGCCGGCTCGTCGAGTTCTGTCTGCTCGTGACGCAGTACGACGGCCTGGCCACCACGATCGACGCCCTGCGGATCCAACCAGACTTCTGACCACCCGACCGGTGGCACACTGGTGTCCGTGGACCCTGAGCAACTACGGACCGATTTCTCCCGCTTCATGATGTCGTACCGATTCGGTATCGCTCAGCTGATGACGAGGGTCAAGGTTCTCGAGGACGAGTTCACCCACATCAATCGATACAACCCCATCGAGCACGTCACGTCCCGCGTCAAGACGCCGGAGAGCATCATCCGCAAGGCGCAGCGCATCGAGTGCCCGCTCACCCTCGACGACGTCCGCGCGAACATCCTCGACATCGCGGGGGTGCGGATCACGTGCAGCTTCATCTCCGACACCTACCGGATCGCCGACATGATCACGAGCCAGCCGGACATCGAGGTGCGCGAGGTCGAGGACTACATCGCCAACCCCAAGCCCAACGGCTACAAGAGCCTGCATCTCATCGTCGAGGTGCCGGTGTATCTGAGCGACCGGGTGCAGACGGTTCCGATCGAACTTCAGATCCGGACGATCGCGATGGATTTCTGGGCCAGCCTCGAGCACAAGATCTACTACAAGTTCAACCGCGAGGTGCCGGCCGAACTGCTCGCCGAGCTCACCGAGGCCGCCGAGACCGCGCACCGGCTCGACGTGAAGATGGAACGGCTCAACGACGAGTTCGCCAACCTCCGGGCCCAGCAGGGTGTCGCCGACGAGCCCCCGGAGCTGACCGTGCCACCACAGTTGCTCGACGCACTCGATCTGCGACTGCAGAACTAGCGTCCGCCCTACGGCAGCGGCCGTACGACTCGACAGGGGTTCCCGGCGGCGAAGACGTGTGCCGGCACGTCCTTGGTCACGACACTCCCGGCGCCGATCACCGTGTTGTCGCCGATCGTCACACCGGGACACACGATGACACCGCCTCCCATCCAGACGTTGTTGCCGATCGTGATGGGTGCCGCGGTCTCCCAACGCTGTCGACGCGCCTCATGGTCGGCCATCGGGTGCAGCGCGGTCAGGAGCTGCGCGCGGGGACCGATCGAGACGTCGTCGCCGATCGTGATCGGTGCGCAGTCCATCAGAATCGCGTCGTAGTTGAGGAAGCTGTTCGATCCGATGCGGATGTAGGTCCCGTAGTCGCACTGGAACCGCGGCATGATCCACGATCCCTCGCCCAGTCCCCCGAGGAGCTCGTCCAACAGGTCACGACGCACCACGTCGTCGTCCGCCAGGGTCGCGTTGAACCGATCGAGGAGTCGTTGACAGGACTTGCGGCTCTCGACCAGGTCGATGTCGTTGTCCCGGTACAGGTCTCCCCGCAGCATTCGTTCACGCTGTTCGCTCATGGTGGCCGACGGTACCGATCGCGACTGCGACCGGCGGACGAAACTCCCGTCGGGCTCACAGATCCGCGGCCGCGGCAAGCCGCTGACCTCTCGTTGTGATGATTCCGACGATGGTCGCGAACTCGATTGCCGCCGGCCCGCGGACGCCGGTAACGTCGCCCCGTTCGGCCGTGACAGTCGTCCGTGCCCCGATCCGGTAGGAACCGCATGTCCCAAGACGTCCAGGTGACCTCGAGTCCCGACGCACCCCTCAGCAGCAATCCGACTGACAACCCCAATCACGAGCGCCGTTGGCTCGTGCTGTGCATCGTCGCGCTGGCGCAGCTGACCGTCGTCCTCGACGGCACGATCGTCAGCATCGCACTGCCCGACGCCCAGAAGGAACTGGGCATCAGCAACCTCGACCGGCAGTGGGTCGTCACCGGCTACGCGCTCGCGTTCGGCGCGCTGCTGCTCCTCGGCGGACGCATCGCCGACTACTGGGGTCGCAAGCGTTCGTTCATGGTCGGCATGGCCGGCTTCGCGGTGGCGTCGGCCGTCGGCGGTTTCGCGCAGAACGGGATGCAGCTGTTCGCCGCGCGCGCCGGTCAGGGAGTCTTCGCGGCTCTCCTCGCGCCGGCCGCGCTGGCGATCCTCACCACGACGTTCGTCGGGGAGAAGGAACGCGCCAAGGCGTTCGCGGTGTTCGGTGCCATCTCCGGCGGCGGCGCCGCGATCGGCCTGCTGCTCGGCGGCGTGCTCACCCAGTACGTCGACTGGCGCTGGTGCCTGCTGGTGAACGTGCCCGTCGCGCTCTTCGCGATCGCGGTCACGCTGCCGATCGTCAAGGAGACCAAGGCGCACGGCGACACCAGCTACGACCTGCCGGGCACCGTCCTGGTCGCGATCGGCCTGGGCTCGCTGGTGTACGGCTTCACCAAGGCCGAGCACGGCTGGCTCGAGACCCAGACCCTGCTGTTCATCGGCATCGGCCTGGTCGCGCTCGTCGCGTTCGTACTGGTCGAGCGGCGCACCGCGAATCCGCTGCTGCCGCTGAGTGTTCCGTGGCACCGGGACCGCGGCGCCGCGTTCATCGGATCGGCGCTGGTGGGGTCTGCACTCCTCGGCGGCACGCTGTACCTCACGTTCTACCTGCAGATCGTGATGGGTCTGAGTCCGGTGATGGCAGGTGTCGGCTCGCTGCCGATGGCCGTCTTCATCGTCATCGCGTCCACCATTGCGGCTCAGCTCACCACCCGCATCGGCCCCAAGCCGCTGATGACCGTCGGCCCGCTGGTCGCGGCTGTCGGCCTGCTGATGCTCACCCAGATCGAGGTGCACACCTCGTACTGGACCCACGTGTTCCCCGGTCTGGCGATCTTCGGCTTCGGCCTGGGCCTGCTGATGGTGCCGATGCAGAACCTGGCGCTGCTCGGCGTCCCCAACCACGACGCCGGTGCCGCCAGCGCCCTGGCGAACGCGACGCTGCAGGTGGGTGGCGCGCTGGGCACGGCCCTGTTCACCACGGTGTACGCGTCGGCGAAGAGTGCGTTCCAGGCCGACAACCCGGCACCCACTCCGCCGCCCGGCTTCCCGGCCGACGCGATCCCGACGGACCTGTCGAACGCGACGCCGCTCACGCCCGAGCAGATCGCGGCCCTGCCGCAGCCCGCGCAGGACTTCGTCGGCAAGGTGATCGACTGGGTGTTCGGCACCGAGGTGTCGGGCTACGCGCACGCCTTCGGCTGGGCCGCTGTGCTGATCGCGATCATCAGCCCGCTGGTCGTGATCCTGGTGCGCGCCAAGAAGGGCGACCTGCCCACCGAGGGCGCCGTCGGGATGCACTGACCTCCCCGCCCCGAAGCTGAAGGGTCCCTTCACGCGCCGCCGGCGCGTGAAGGGACGCTTCAGCCGTTGAGCGGGCGGCTCAGAGCGCCGCGCGCAGCACGGTCTCGAGCGGGGTGGAGGCGCGGCCGATGAGCCGCTGCAGGTCGCCGCCGGTGACATCGAGGACACCGGTCGCGACGCCGGCGTCGGCGTCGGCGAGGACCGCCGCGACGGGTGCGGGCAGCCCGGCCGACTCGAGGATCCCCCGGTACTGCTCCACAGGCAGGTCCCGGTACTCGACGGGCTTGCCGGTGACGTCCGAGATGGCCCGGGCCAGTTCGGGATACGTCAGGTGCTCGTCGCCGCCCAGCTCGTACACCTTGCCGGCCTGGTTCTCGTCGGACGTGAGGATGGCCGCGGCGGCGTCGGCATAGTCGGCACGCGCGGCACCCGCCACCCGGCCGTCTCCCGCGCTGCCGGCGAGGACACCGCGCTCGGCGGTGCCGGCGAGATCGTTGGTGTAGTTCTCCCAGTACCAGCCGTTGCGGAGCAGCACGTGGTTCAGACCCGACTCGGCGAGCAGACGCTCGGTGACCTGATGCTCCTGCGCCAGCTGGAGCGTGTTGTTCGGCGCGTCCGGGATGGAGGTGTACGCGACGAGGCCGACACCGGCGGCCTTCGCCGCGTCGATGATGTTGATGTGTTGAGGCACGCGGCTGCCCACCTCGCTGCCCGAGATCATCAGCAGCTTGTCGACGCCGGCGAGTGCGGTCTCGAGCGCGGCACGGTCGGCGTAGTCGGCGGTCCGGACCTGCACTCCCTGTCCGGCGATTTCGGCGGCCTTGGCCGGATTACGGACGACGGCGACGACGTCGGACGCCGGGACGCCGCGGCGCAGAAGGGCGTCGATGGTCAGCCGGCCGAGGTGTCCGGTGGCGCCTGTGACGGCAATGGTCATGCGAACTCCCAGGGTTGAACCTTCAATAATTCGTTCACCCACCATGATGCACTTATTTTTCGTAAGTGCAAGCGTTTACGTCAGCACTGATGTTCGGGCTGGTAGTAACCTCGACGTCGTGAGTACCGCCGACCAGCCCTTCGACGACCCGACCCTCGAGGCCGACGTCTTCGCGCGCGGCTGCCATTCGCGCGGCGCACTGCTCAACGTCACCGGGCGGTGGGGAACGCTCGCGCTGGCCGCGCTCGCGGAGGGTCCGTACCGGTTCGGGGCCCTGCGCCGCCGGGTGGACGGGGTGAGCGAACGGATGCTGGCGCAGACGCTGCAACAGCTCGAGCGCGACGGCCTGGTGCACCGGGAGGTACGCGAAACCATCCCCCCGAACGTCGAATACAGCCTCACCCCCCTGGGCGAGCAGATCGCCGAACGCCTCACCGGCCTCATCGATCTGCTCGAATCGCACTTGCCGGACATCACCGCGGCCCAGAATCGGTACGACGCGCGCTGATTCGACGACACTGAGCTCGAGACCAAGGGGTGGCCGATGCCCAGCCTGACCAGCAGGGCCATGCCGCTGGCGATCGCGCTGCTGGGCCGACGTCGCCCGAGCGCCGACGACATCCGCCGGGAGATCGCGGCGCTGCAGGCCCAGCCGAAGCCGTTCGCGCCCCCGTCGTCGCTGGGACGCACACTCGACGTCGCCGCCTCCACCTCGATGGCGGGCTGGCCGATGTTCACGGTGGCGCCGCGCGGCCGGGCGCCGTCGGCGCGGGTGCTGTATCTGCACGGCGGCGCCTACATCCGGGAGATCACCCGGCACCACTGGAAACTGGTGGGACAGTTGGCGTCCGCGGGTGCGTCGGTGACGGTGCCGATCTACCCGCTCGCGCCGCGGGGGACAGCGGAGCACGTGGTGTCGGCGTCGGCGGACCTGGCCGAACTGCTCGCGGCGCGGGGCGAGCCGGTGATCGTGGCCGGCGACTCGGCGGGCGGCGGACTCACGTTGGCGGTGGCCCTCGCGCTGCGCGACCGCGGCGTGGATTTCCCCGCCCACACCGCGCTGATCTCCCCGTGGCTCGACGCCACCGGCGCCCACCCGGCGATCCTCGAGGTGGCGCCGCGGGACCCGTGGCTGCATCCGAGCGGGCTCACCGTTGCCGCCGACGCCTACCGCGGCGACCTCGACCGCGAGCATCCGTGGGTGAGCCCGCTGGGCGGGGACCTCACCGGGCTCGGCCCGATCACGCTGTTCACCGGCACCCGCGACATCCTCAACGTCGACGCGCGACGCTTCGCCCCGCTCGCTGCGAGCGCCGGGCTGTCACTGGACTTCCACGAGGAGCCGGAGATGATCCACGTCTACCCGCTGCTCCCGATCCCGGAGGGCAAGAAAGCCCGCACAATCCTGTGCGGGCTTCTCGCGGACTAGCTTCTGCGGCGGGTGAACCGTCAGAAGTTGATCATGTGGCCGGCGAGGCCGTGGATGGCCTCCTGCAGCGCCTCGCTGAGCGTGGGGTGCGTGTGCACGTTGCGCGCGAGCTCGTTGACCGTGAGGTCCCACTTCTGGGCCAGGGTCAGCTCGGGCAGCAGCTCGGAGACGTCGGGGCCGATGAGGTGGCCGCCGAGCAGCTCGCCGTACTTCTTGTCGGCGATCAGCTTGACGAAGCCGTTGGGATCGGCCAGGCCGTGCGCCTTGCCGTTCGCGGTGAACGGGAAGGTGGCGACCTTGACGTCGTAGCCCTCGGCCTTGGCCTGCGCCTCGGTGAGACCGAAGCTGGCGACCTGCGGCTGGCAGAACGTGGCGCGCGGCATCATCCGGTAGTCGCCCAGTTCCATCGTCTCGGCGTTGCCGATGGTCTCGGCGGCGACGACGCCCTGCGCCTCGGCGACGTGCGCGAGCTGCAGCTTGGCGGTGACGTCACCGATGGCGTAGACGCCGGGGACGTTGGTGCGCATGCGCTCGTCGATCGCGATGGCACCGCGCTCGAGCTGGACGCCGGTGTTCTCGAGGCCGAAGCCCTCGATCTGCGGGGCGAAGCCGATGGCCTGCAGGACCTTGTCGACGACGACGGTCTCGACCTGGTCGCTGCCGTTCTTGGCCATGGTGACGGTGACGCCGGCGGCGCCGTTGTCGGTGATCGTCTGGACCCCGGTGGAGGTCTTGATGTCGATCCCGTACTTCTTGTAGCGCTTGGCGATCTCCTTGGAGACGTCCTCGTCCTCGTTGGGCAGGGCCCGGTCGAGGAACTCGACGATGGTCACCTTGACGCCGTAGTTGTGCAGGACGTAGGCGAACTCCATGCCGATGGCGCCGGCACCGACGATGAGGATCGAGCCCGGCAGGTCCTTGGTGAGGATCTGCTCTTCGTAGGTGACGACGTTCTCGCTGAGCGAGGTGCCCGGCAGCAGCCGGGTCTTGGTGCCGGTGGCGATGATGACGTTGTCGAAGGTGACGGTGTCGGTGGACCCGTCGGCCTTGCTCACCACGATGGTCTTGGCGTCGGTGAAGCTGCCGCGACCCTCGTACTCGGTGATCTTGTTCTTCTTCATCAGGAAGTGAACGCCCTTGACGCGGCCGTCCGCGACCTGGCGGCTGCGGTCGAACGCAGCGCCGAAGTCGAAGGTCACGTCTCCCGAGATGCCGAAGGTCTTGGCATCGTTATGGAAGATGTGTGCCAGCTCCGCGTTGCGGAGGAGCGCCTTGGACGGGATGCAGCCCACGTTCAGGCAGACACCGCCCCAGTACTTCTCTTCGATGATGGCGGTCTTGAGGCCCAGTTGTGCCGCGCGGATAGCAGCGACGTACCCACCGGGACCGGCTCCGAGGACAACGACGTCATAGTGTGAGGTCACGAGGCCCTAGCCTAGTCCCGCCCCGAATCCGTGTCCCGGAATGGTGCTTACTCCGAAGTAAGTTCACAATCTGCAGGGATGACCCCGAACACACCTGCGACCCCAGCCGCCGGTGGCGACTGGGGTCGAAGATGCGAATGCTCAGCTGAACGAGATAGCGCTCCCGAGGTCCCCGATCGTGCTTCCGCCGAAGACACTGCCCCGGCTGAGGCTGAGGAGAACGTCGAGCAGGCCCGACATGGAACCCGTTGCCGCCCCGGCCAGCGAGCCGAGGTCGATTGCGTCCAGATTCATTGCAGTCGCCTTTCCTACTACTTCGTGTTCCGGATCAGGAGAGCTCGGTGACCGAACCGAAGTTGACGACGTTGCCGATGACACCGATCAGGGCGGCGATGATTGCATCGAGGTTCATTGTGTTTCCTTACTTTCGTGGTGGATTTGTGACAGGTGAGACGAACTAGCTGATCTCGGTGACGCTACCGAAGTTGATCAGGTTTCCGATCACGCCGATGAGAGCGGCGATGATGGCGTCAGCGTTCATTGCACTGCCTTTCGAGGGAGTTTGGTCGTGCGGTGTTATTGCCATGTGATCTTGTTCAGCCCGGGCTGGGACTTCGCCGGCTCCGGAGGACCCCGCTACCCCGGACGTTCGAACTCCCAAGACAACCCGCCCATTGCGACTCCGTCGGTGGCGCGGCCGTGGTGTGCCGCCCCTCCTGGCGTCTGGCCGGGAAGACGATCGCTTTTATTCGACCGTGATCGAAAGATAAACTAGGAGGCATCGTTCTGTACGCGTTTTCGTTACCTCATCTGGTCAGCCGTCCAGGATGTCTGAAAATTCACCCCCCACGGTCACCCCCCGGGCGTGCCAGGTCCAGGACGTCCGCCAGCTGCGGTCACGTCGTAATCCGACCAGCTCCGAGCCGCCGTCCGACCCGCCACCGGTCCACCGACAAGGCCGGTGGCAGGCACTTCGGGAGCGACCGCTCGTCGTCGCGCAGAGCACGTCGCAGTACCGATCACAATGGACCCATGACGCACTCCCCCTCCACGCCCGAGCCGGCCGACGACCCCAACCTGTGGCTCGAGGACGTCACCGGCGACGACGCACTCTCGTGGGTCCGCGAACACAACGACAAGACCGTCGCCGAATTCTCCGGCACCACCGAATTCGAGCAACTCGAATCAAACATTCGATCAATTCTCGACACCGATGCGCGCATTCCGTATTCCCGCCGACGCGGCGAGTACCTCTACAACTTCTGGCGCGACGCCGAACACGTCCGTGGCCTGTGGCGCCGCACGACGATGGACCGATACCGCAGCGACACAACGGAATGGGAGATCCTCGTCGATGTCGACGAACTCGCCGAGCGAGAGGGTGAGAACTGGGTGTGGTCCGGTGCGCAGGTGCTGCGGCCCGAACAGAACCTGGCACTGATCAGTCTGTCCCGCGGCGGCGCCGACGCCGTCGTCGTCCGCGAATTCGACCTCACCACCCTCGCCTTCGACACCGCCGACGGATTCCGGGTGGAGGAGGCCAAGACCGACATCGGGTGGATCGACGCCGAGCGCGTCTACGTCGGAACCGACTTCGGTGACGGAACCCTCACCGATTCCGGCTACCCCCGCCTCGCGAAGCGGTGGCACCGCGGCACCCCCCTGGCCGACGCCGTCACGATCTTCGAGGGTGAGCAGTCCGACGTCGCGGTCTCCGCGTGGCACGACAGCACGCCGGGATTCGAGCGCAGCTTCGTCGAGCGGGCGATCGACTTCTACACGTCGCAGCGCTTCCAGGTGCGCGGCGACGACACCCTCGTCCGCATCGACACCCCCGAGGACGCGCGGATCTCGGCGTACCGGGAGTGGCTGCTGATCCGTACCCGCTCCGAGTGGACCGTCGGCGATGTCACCTACCCGGCCGGCGCACTACTGGCCGCGAAGTACGACGACTATCTCGCCGGCTCGCGTGAGCTCACCACGCTGTTCCTGCCCGACGACCACACGTCGCTCGAGCAGTACGCATGGACGCGGCACCACCTGCTGATGGTGACGCTCTCCGACGTCCAGTCGCACGTGTACGTGCTCACCCCGGGCGAGAGCGGTTGGGTGAACACCCCGCTCGAAGGTCTCCCGGAGCTCACGTCCACTGAGATCATCGACACCGACCCGCGCGAGAGTGACGACTTCTTCCTCAACTCCAGCGGCTATCTCACCCCCGCCACCCTGTTCTCCGGCACCGTCGGCGGCCCGCTCGAGGCTCTCAAGTCGGCGCCCGCGTTCTTCGACCCCACCGGACTGACTGTCGCGCAGCACTTCGCCGAGTCCGCCGACGGCACCCGCATCCCCTACTTCGTGGTGCGCCGCGACGGGACGCCCGCCGGCCCGACACTGCTGTACGGCTACGGCGGCTTCGAGAACTCCATGACACCCGGCTACAGCGGCATCAACGGCACCGCGTGGCTCCAGCGCGGTGGGACATACGTGGTCGCGAACATTCGCGGCGGCGGCGAGTACGGACCGCAGTGGCACACCCAGGCGGTGCGCGACGGCCGGCACAAGGTGCACGAGGACTTCGCCGCGGTGGCCCGCGACCTCGTCGCTCGGGGCATCACCACCGCCGACCGGCTCGGCGCGCAGGGCGGCAGCAACGGCGGACTACTGATGGGCATCATGCTCACCAAGTACCCGGAGCTGTTCGGCGCCATCGTCTGCCAGGTGCCGCTGCTGGACATGAAGCGCTACCACCTGCTGCTCGCGGGCGCGTCGTGGATGGCCGAGTACGGCGACCCCGACAACCCGGACGACTGGGCCTTCATCTCCGACTACTCGCCGTACCAGAACACCGACGCCGACCGGTCGTACCCGCCGACCCTCATCGCCACCTCCACCCGCGACGACCGCGTCCATCCCGGGCACGCCCGCAAGATGACGGCCCGACTCGAGGCGGAGGGCCACGACGTCCACTACTACGAGAACATCGAGGGCGGACACGGCGGCGCCGCCGACAACGCGCAGGCCGCATTCAAGTCGGCCCTCACGTACACGTTCCTGTGGGACAAGCTTGCCCGATGACCTCCGAACGTTTCCCTTCCTCGGCTACCATGCGCCCGGAATCGAACAACCGGAAGTGAGCTGCCACATGAGATCCGACGCGATCACACGCCCGTCGCTGCGGCAACTGGGAGCAGGGGCCCTCGTCACCGCTACGGTCGTGGGCGCACTGCTGGGCGTCGCGCCGACCGCGACGGCCGGAGGCATTCCGAATCCGGCTGCGGCGCAGACGGATCCATCGTCCGCCGATCGGTCCGACGGCGCCTACATCACCCGCATCGAGAACATCACCGATCGCTGGGTGCGGGTGTTCGTGTACTCCCCGGCGATGCAGTCCGAGCAGGAGGTGCAGGTGCTGTTGCCCCGCGATACCTCCGCGTCCCGGCCCACCCTGTACATGCTCGACGGACGGTCCGCCGCACCCGGAACGAGCAACTGGACCACACAGGGCAACGCGGTCGAGTTCTTCGAGGACAAGCCGGTGAACGTCGTCCTGACCACCGGCGGCCGCGCCAGCTACTTCACCGACTGGGACCGGCCCGACCCCGCCCTCGGCAACTACAAGTGGGAGACGTTCCTGACCGAGGAACTTCCCCCACTGATCGACGATCGGTTCGACGGCAACGGCATCCAGTCCATCGCCGGACTGTCGATGGGTGCGCAGTCCGCGATGATGCTCGCGATGCGATCGCCCGGCCTGTACCGCGGAGTGGCCGCCTACAGCGGTTGCTACGAGACCACCGGTGATCTCGGCCAGACCCAGATGAGGCTCGTCGTCTCCAGCTACGGCGGCGACATCACGAACATGTGGGGCCCGTTCACCGATCCGAAGTGGGCCGAGCACGACGTCGTCATCAATGCCGAGAAGCTGCGTGGCACCACGATGTACGTCTCGACGGCCACCGGGCTGCCCGGCCCCAACGAGAACCTGGGCAACCCCGACCTGATCCCGCTCGTCACACAGGGCGGACCGATCGAGGCGGTCACCAACTTCTGTACCCACCAACTCGACGACCGGCTGCGTTCCCTCGGGATCCCGGCCACCTTCGTCTACAACCCGGTGGGAGTCCACACCTGGGCGTACTGGCGCGACGAACTACCCAAGTCGTGGCCGACGCTCGCGGCCTCGCTCGGGGTCTGAGCCGCCGCGACACTCCGAACACGAAGAAGGCGGCGACGATGCGTATGCACCGTCGCCGCCTTCTCGACGTTCGAGAGCGAAACTCAGGCGCTGAGCGAGCTGAGCGAGGCGGTGTCGAGCGAGCCGGAGGCGCCGGTGCCAGAGGAGCTGGCCGTGCCGAGCGAGTTCAGAGCCTTCACGATCGAGGTGACGGCATTGAGGACGGTGAGGATCTCAGTCGAGCCCATGGAAAACTCCCTGCGGTTCTTGTGGTGTGGCGCCCCCGGAGCGAAAGCGCTGCGGTCAATATAACGGTCGGGACACGGCAACAGCACCACATTGACACATACCCGGGATGAAATATGAGGGTGAAATCAAGAGTGATCCCGAATCCACCGCGCGATCCGCTCGGAAGTGCTGTCCGGCGTCCGAATCCACCCGTTATGTCCCAGTTCTTCCGGCTGGTGCCAGGTCGTGACGTCGGAGCCGGACAGTTTGTCCAACAGGTTCTTCGAGGAACTGCGCGGCGCCAGTTCGTCACCCTCGATCGAAATGGACAGCACCGGCAGCTTCAATCGTCCGATACGTTCCTCGTAGTCGATATCCGACCCCGACGGTTCGATTCGTCCGGTGCGCGCGAAGCGTGACCAGTCCGAGATCAGCACCCGCGACTGCCGCCCGAACCCGCCGACGTCCAAGCGGTCGCCGGGCCAGAACCCGGCCACGCTCGCGGTGAGGGACATGGCCGTCGACCCCAGCAGCACACCCGGCGACCGGGTTCCGGGAAATCCCCGATAGTAGGGCGAACCGGACGCCACGAGGATCAGCCCGCCGAGGCGTCCCCGTATCCGCGCCGCATACATCACCCCGAGCTGCCCGCCCATGCTGTGGCCCAACAGGAACGGCGTGCTCTCGTCGAACCGCTCGCGCACCACCTCGAACATCGCCGGCAGATCGACCGCCACCAATTCCTGGTAACCGAACGTGCTCGACGCGCTCGGCCGCGGCCGACTGTCGCCCTGACCCCGCAGCTCGCACGTCGCGGCGCAGAAGCCCTGCTCCACCAGAGAATTCGCAAACCGGTCGTAGAACGCGCCGGGAATGCCGAGACCCGGCACGATCACCACCACCGGCGCGCCCTCCGGTCCGGGAAACAGCCGCACCGGCGTCGTCGTCCCATCGGGCATCTGGATCGGCACGGTCTCCGCCACGAGTCCGAGCCTATGCCCCCTTGGCCCGCGGGGCCCGGCAAACGGATCTCCCGCGGGTCCGGCCCGCGAACGACCGCGCGCTGGCATCCTGACGAGATGACCGGGTTTCGGTTTTCGCACAACGTCTTCGGCATCGCTTCACGGGACGAGTTCGTGGCCACGTGCCGGCGCGCCGAGCACAACGGCTACGACGCCATCTTCGCCGCGGACCATCTGGGGGCGCCGTCACCGTTCCCGCTCCTGGTCGCCGCCGCTGCCGCCACCGACCGGCTCCGGGTGGGCACCCTCGTGCTCAATGTCGGCTTCTGGAATCCCACGTTGCTCGCACGCGAGATCGCGACCACCGACATCCTCACCGGTGGCCGGCTCGAGGTGGGGCTCGGGGCCGGGCACATGAAGTGGGAGTTCGACGAGGCTGGCATCGCGTGGGAGCCGTTCGGAGTCCGCACCGAACGGCTGGCCGGCACGGTCGAGGAACTGCGTCGCCGGTTCCGGTCCGACGGCTTCGAGCAGCAGGCCGCGATGCGGGCGAACTTCGGCATGCCCGTGCTGCGGCCCGTGCAGCGCCGCGGATTCGACGGCTCCGGGCCACCGCTGATCGTCGGAGGTACCGGCGATCGTGTCTTGCGCCTGGCGGCGCAGCAGGCCGACGTCGTCGGGGTCGCCGGGGCCTTCCAGATCGCCGGGCAACCACCCGGCACGTTCCGGATCGCGACCGCCGCCGAGACCGACGAGCGCGTCCGCTACGCGCGTGGATGCGCCGGCGACCGGGCTGCCCGGATCGAATGGCAGATCCTGGTGCAGGCGGTGATCGAGACCGACGACCGGGCCTCGGCCGCAGCCGAACTCGCCCGGAGGTTCGGTGACGTCATGGCGGTGGAGGACATCCTCGAGACGCCGTTCGTCCTGCTGGGGACCGTCGACGAGATGGCCCGGCAGGTCGCGGCGAACCGCGACCGCTACGGCTTCACCCACTTCACCGTCCACGAACCCCACGCCGACACGTTCGCACCGGTCATCGCCGCGATCCGGGCCCACCGGGGGTGACCCCGAGAGCAAAGATCAGGGTGCAGATCCGGGGGAATCCCGATGGTTTCCGGCGCCTGCGCGAACCAGACTCGATGTCATGACCTACAGCGACTCGCCCCGACAGTTCGTCCGTTCCAGCAGCCAGCGCATGCTCTCCGGCGTGTGCGGCGGCGTTGCCGAGTACTTCGGCATCGACGTCAACCTCGTCCGCGTTGCCGCCGTCGTCGGCGCGTTCATCTCGTTCGGCACCGTCGCCCTGATCTACCTCGCGGCGTGGATGCTCATGCCGAGCGAGTGATCGAGAAATGCGAGAAGCCCGGGACACCGTGAAGGTGTCCCGGGCCTCTTCGTCTTACCTGAGCTCAGGCTTTCCGATCGTCAGATCAGAAGTCCATGCCGCCCATGCCACCGGTCGGGTCGCCCATGGGAGCAGCGGCCTTCTCCGGCTTGTCGGCGACGACAGCCTCGGTGGTCAGGAACAGAGCCGCGATCGACGCAGCGTTCTGCAGCGCCGAGCGGGTGACCTTGACCGGGTCGTTGATGCCCGCAGCGAGCAGGTCCTCGTACTCACCGGTGGCGGCGTTCAGGCCGCTGCCGGCGGGCAGGTTGCGGACCTTCTCCGCGACGACGCCGGGCTCGAGGCCGGCGTTGAACGCGATCTGCTTGAGCGGAGCCTCGAGGGCAACCTTGACGATGTTGGCACCGGTGGCCTCGTCGCCCTCCAGCTTCAGGTCGTCCAGGACCGGAGCGGACTGCAGCAGAGCCACGCCACCACCGGCGACGATGCCCTCCTCGACAGCAGCCTTCGCGTTGCGGACGGCGTCCTCGATGCGGTGCTTGCGCTCCTTGAGCTCGACCTCGGTCGCAGCGCCGGCCTTGATGACTGCAACGCCACCGGCCAGCTTGGCCAGGCGCTCCTGCAGCTTCTCGCGGTCGTAATCCGAATCCGACGCCTCGATCTCGGCGCGGATCTGGTTGACGCGACCGGCGATGGCGTCGGCGTCGCCGGCACCCTCGACGATGGTGGTCTCGTCCTTGGTGACGACGACCTTGCGGGCGCGGCCCAGCAGCTCGATGCCGGCGGTCTCCAGGGACAGGCCGACCTCTTCGCTGACGACCTCGCCACCGGTGAGGATGGCGATGTCGGCGAGCTGCGCCTTGCGGCGGTCACCGAAGCCCGGAGCCTTGACGGCGACGGACTTGAAGGTGCCACGGATCTTGTTGACGACCAGGGTCGACAGGGCCTCGCCCTCGACGTCCTCGGCGATGATCAGCAGCGGCTTACCGGCCTGGATGACCTTCTCCAGCAGCGGCAGCAGGTCCTTGACCGTGGAGATCTTGGAGCTGACCAGCAGGATGTACGGATCCTCGAGGACCGCTTCCTGACGCTCGGCGTCGGTCGCGAAGTACAGCGAGATGTAGCCCTTGTCGAAGCGCATACCCTCGGTGAGCTCGAGCTGCAGGCCGAAGGAGTTGGACTCCTCGACCGTGATGACGCCTTCCTTGCCGACCTTGTCCATGGCCTCGGCGATGAGCTCACCGATGGTGGAGTCGCCAGCCGAGATACCGGCGGTGGCAGCGATCTGCTCCTTGGTCTCGACCTCCTTGGCGGTGTCGAGCAGCTTGGCGGTGACGGCCTCGACGGCCTTCTCGATGCCGCGCTTCAGACCCAGCGGGTTGGCGCCGGCAGCGACGTTGCGCAGACCCTCACGGACGAGCGCCTGAGCGAGGACGGTGGCGGTGGTGGTGCCGTCGCCAGCGACGTCGTCGGTCTTCTTGGCGACCTCCTTGACCAGCTCGGCGCCGATCTTCTCGTAGGGGTCCTCGAGCTCGATCTCCTTGGCGATGGAAACACCGTCGTTGGTGATCGTGGGGGCGCCCCACTTCTTCTCGAGCACGACGTTGCGACCCTTGGGTCCCAGCGTCACCTTGACGGCGTCAGCGAGGCTGTTCAGGCCACGCTCGAGGCCGCGACGTGCCTCTTCGTCGAACGCGATGATCTTGGCCATTGCGAAGTGATCCTCCGGATTGGGGGTGACACACAGGACGATCGCTCGTCGGATCGCCCTATTTACGCTTCCGGCCAGGCTCGGTGCCCGCGACGGACGACCAGGGGTGTCTAGGTTCCCGGTCTCACCGTCCCGACCTGGCACTCACGAGTCGCGAGTGCCAAGTGCATTCTTAGCACTCGAGGGGGGTGAGTGCAACGTCGCGGGGAGGTCTCCGCCGACGGCGAACACCACCCGCCCGTCACCCCTGCGCCGCGTCTACCCCAGGCAGGTCTGGCCGGTCTTCAGATTCCACGCGAACGACAGCGGTCCGACGCAGTTGACGCCGCCCTGTTCGGCCGTCGCGCCCGAGCCCCAACCGGCGACCGCGAAGGTCGCGTAGCCGTCGTCGGCCCACGAGTGCGCGATGCCGCCGCCGATCGCCAGCGCAAGCGACTGACCGTTGCCGCGCGAGGCGCTGAGCGCGGTGCCGAAACCGGTCGCGAGGCTGTTCGACGAACCGAGGTCCTGCGCGACGGAGACCGCCGTGCCGCTGTCCATCGCGGCGGAGCGGGCCACGCCCTGCTCGAACGCCTGGGCGCCACAGCTCGCGTAGTCCGAGACCTGGATGTCGTTGGGCGTGCCCGGCGACAGGCATGCCACCGGCGCCGCCGCAGCCGTACCCGTGCCGATCATCGAAACACCCACTGCCACACCGATTCCCGCTGCAGCGATCACCGCAGCCCGGGTCATCCGGCGACCGAGATCGGAAATTGCACGCAGGCGGGAAACGGTCGACATCGAGACTCCTTCACGAACGGAAAAGGGAGCGCCGGGCAGGCTCCGGGAGTGCCGCCGGGCGTGCCCGAGACAGTACCCGTTCACGTCCCGGATGCCAGGGATTTCGATAGCGAACCGAAGTAGGTCGGCGCGTCACCCGAATTCGGTCAGCAGCGCCGGCAGATCGGCCACCGAATCGATCACATGGTCGGGCCGATCGACCGCCAGATCGAGGACCGGCTGCCGAAACTTCCCCGTCCGCACCAACACCCCAGCCATGCCCACCCGCTGCGCCGGCAGCACGTCGCCGCGGAAGTCGTCACCGACCATCACCGTCGCCGCCGGATCCGCACCCATCAGTTCCGCCGCGGTGAGGAAGCCCGTGAGCGACGGCTTGCCGACCGCCACGATCCGCGAGCCCGACGCCTCCTCCAGCCCCGGCAGATACGCGCCCGTGTCCAGCCGCAGGCCGTCGGACTCCGACCACATCAGCGCGCGATGCATCGCCACGACCGGCACGCCCGCGACCATGAAGTCCAGCACCCGACTGAGGGCCTCGTGCGTGAATTCGGCTCCGGCCCCGCCGAGGACGATCACCTCGGGATCGACGTCGTCGAACTCGACGCCTTCCATGTCGGCACGGATGTCGCCGTGATTGAGCAGCATCACGCGGGCACCCGGATAGGTCGACCGCAGGTACTCCGTCGTGAGCCGGACCGCGGTCACGATCTCGTCGGGCCGCACGTCGAACCCCGCGGTCGCGAGCTCGGACGCGATCTCGTCGCACGTCCTCGACGTGGTGTTCGTGAGGAAGGCACGAACACCTCCGCGGCGACGCAGCTCGTCGAGCGCCTCGACGGCACCGGGCACCGGTTGCCACGAGGTGACGAGCACACCGTCGATGTCGAACAGGACGCCCTCGACACGGCTCATGGATTCGAGGGTATCGGCCGAGCGCCGGGCCGCGCCGGGGATGCGAAATCCAGGCCCGTGAGTGACCTGCCGCACACACCGCCGGTGTCAGGGCCTAGGATCCACGGGTACGCGTGACCTCCTGTACCACCTAATTCGAACTGGAGAGCCGGACCGTGACGAACACCCTCGAAGCAACCATCGAGATCGCCGCCACCCCGCAGGACGTGTGGACGATCGTCTCCGACCTGAAGCGCATGGGCGAGTGGAGCCCGCAGTGCTGCAAGATGCGCGTCTCCGGCGAGGTCCGCGAGGGCACCAAGACGTTCAACCTCAACCGCAAGGGCTTCCTGGTGTGGCCCACCACCGCCAAGGTCATCCGGTTCGAGCCCAACAAGGCCATCGCGTTCCGGATCGCCGAGAACCGCACCATCTGGTCGTACACCCTCGAGGCCACCGAGACCGGCACCCGCGTCGTCGAGCGCCGCGAAGCCCCCACCGGCACGAGCCAGCTGTCGCAGTTCCTGATCAAGACCGTCCTCGGCGGCGCGGAGGCCTTCGAGGCCGACATGATCGTCGGCATGAACACCACGCTCGCGCGCATCAAGAGCGAGGCCGAGGCAATCGCCGTCGGGCCCCGCTAGCACATCGCGACCCACCGGTTCGCGGCACTCACGTAGCCTGTACCAGCACGTGCGGCGAACGCCGCATCACCCGAACAGGTAAGAGGAGCTCGTGGCACGTCGACCGACACCCCCTGGTACCCCCCAGCCCACCGGCGTCGGCCACGTCATCGGCCTCGTCAAGGCTGCCGTCCCGCCGCTGCACCCCGCCGGCCTGCCGTTCGTGCTCGCCCCGCTCGCGGTCGCAGCGGTGGGACGCAACCGCAAGTGGGTGCGCCGCGCCGGCCTCGCCTCCGCGGCAGCGTGCGCCACGTTCTTCCGTCACCCGCACCGAGTGCCGCCCAACCGGCCCGGTGTCGTCGTCGCCCCCGCCGACGGTGAGGTCGCGCTCGTCGACAGCGCGGTTCCGCCCGCCGAACTCGGCATGGGTGACCAGCCGCTGCCCCGCGTCAGCATCTTCCTGTCGGTGCTCGACGTCCACGTCCAGCGCACGCCCGTCGCCGGACTCGTGAAGAAGGTCGTCCACCAGCCCGGACAGTTCCTGTCCGCGGACCTGGCCGACGCCAGCGAGGTCAACGAGCGCAACAGCATGCTCCTCGGGACCGCCGACGGCCACGACGTCGCCGTCGTGCAGATCGCCGGCCTGCTCGCCCGCCGCATCGTGTGCGACGCCAAGGAAGGCGACAAGCTCACCATCGGCGACACGTACGGACTCATCCGTTTCGGTTCGCGGGTCGACACGTACTTCCCGGCCGGCACCGCGCTGCTCGTCGAGCGCGGCCAGCGCACCGTGGGCGCCGAGACCGTCCTCGCGCAACTGTCGTGAGACCGCCCCGCCCCAGCGGACGGAACGCGGTCCGATTACTGCCGAGCATGATCACGATCCTCGCGCTCTGCAGCGGATTGTCCGCGGTCAAGTTCGCGCTCGACGGCGAACTCGGCACCGCGCTCGCGATGATCGGGGCGGCCGCCGTCCTCGACTCGCTCGACGGACGCATCGCCCGGATGCTCGACGCCACCAGCAAGATCGGCGCCGAACTGGACTCGCTGGCCGACGCCATCTCCTTCGGCGTCGCCCCCGCCCTGGTGCTGTACGTGACGCTGCTCGACGGCAACAACTTCGGCTGGATCATCGCGCTGCTGTACGCGGTGAGCATCGTGCTGCGCCTGGCACGGTTCAACACCCTGCTCGACGACGACACCGTGCCCGCGTACACGAAGGACTTCTTCGTCGGCGTCCCCGCACCGGCCGGTGCGCTGATCGCCCTCACCCCCCTCGCCGCCTACATCCAGTGGGGCGACGGCTGGTGGTCGTCGATCGGTGTCGTCACGGTGTGGACCCTGTTGTCGGCGGCCCTGATCGTCAGCCGCATCCCCACCCTGGCGATGAAGTCCGTATCGGTGCCGGGCCGCATGGCCGCCGGACTGCTCGCGCTCGTCGCCCTCGCCGCGGCCGCCCTGGTCACCTACCCGTACATGCTGCTGATGGTCCTCGTCGCCGTCTACCTCGTGCACATCCCCTTCGCGGTCCGGTCCAAGCGCTGGGTCGCCGCGCGCCCCGAAACCTGGGACATCAAGCCGTCCGAGCGCCGCGCCATCCGCCGCGCCCCCGGCGGCAACCGCCGCTCCGCCGCCCGCCTGGGCCTGCGCCGGCCGCGGTAGTCGCCTCCGCGTTTTGCGCACTTATCGGTCTCGGGCAGGCCCCGGGAAGACCGATAAGTGCGCAAAACGTAGGCCGTCAGTGCCGCCGACGTGCACGACGCAGGGCGCCGTCGACGAGGTCGACGACCGCGACCGGATCCACGAGCATCTCGGCGGTGACGAACACGATCTCCCATCCGGCCGCGCGCAGCCGGTTCTGACGGTCGCGATCCCGGGCGAGGGCGAACTTCTCACCGTGCCAGCGCCCGTCGTACTCGACGGCCACCCGCTCCTCCTCGAAGCCGAGATCGACACGCGCGACGAACCGCCCGTCGACGTGGATCTCCACCTGCGGAGTCGGTGTCAGACCGGCCAGACACAGGCGGACCCGCAACTCCGATTCCTTGGGCGACTCGGCGCGCGGGTCGGTGAGGGCCAGCGCCTCACGCGCTCGGACGACGCCGTGGTCGCGTCGGCCGTCCAGGTAGCGCTCCATGCCCGTGCGGGACGTCAGCCCGGCGCCCAGGATCCGGTCCGCGTCCGCCACCGCACGGACCAGCGCACCGGTCGCGAGGACGTCGAACGTCATCCGCTCGGGCCGGGCGATCGCGATGCGATCCCACGGTTCGTGGTCGGACGGATCGATGGCGACGCGGCGCACCTGCAGCCCCGGACGCCGGTTGACACGGTGCCCCGGCAGCGCGATCACCTCCACCGGGTCCCACGTCGAGGCGAGCGGCACGCCCCGCACGACCGCAGCGGACCGTCCGGTCAGCACCAGCGCCCCCTCCCCGGTGAGCGCGGCCGCCCGGCACCGGAGCTCGTGGCTGTCGCGGACGACGCTCGGGCAGTACACGCCGCGAAACAGCCGCCGCACGCGCGGGCCGCGAAGCTCCATCGCCGTCAGTGCCCCGTCGCGGACCGCGTCCACACCCAGGAACACCTCGGGCAGTTCCGGTCTCCTCATGTTCGGACACCCTGCCGGACCGACCGGGCCCGAATCCGTCCTCGCACCGACTTATCCACAACCGCCGTCCCGCGATTCGCGCACTTATCGGTGTTCCCGGGGCCCCGCCGGCACCGATAAGTGCGCAAATCGCGGGGAGGGAGGGGACGCGTCGGGCCGCACTAGGCTGGCAGACGTGACCTCCCCCGAACTGACGCTCACGGTCCGACTCAACACGTCCGCCGCGGACGCCCGACGCGGTGTGGTGCGACTGCACCCCGAGGCCCTCGCGGCGCTGGGGCTGCGGGAGTGGGACGCGATCGCCCTCGTCGGGGCCCGGCGCACGGCCGCGGTCGCGGGACGAGCACCGGCCGGAACACCCACCGGCACCGCGTTACTCGACGACGTCACGCTCTCCAACGTCGGGCTACGCGAGAACGCGACGGTGGTGGTCACCCCCGTCACGGTGTACGGCGCACGGACGGTCACCGTCAGCGGTTCCTCGATGGCGCAGCATTCCGTCTCCGACACCACACTGCGACAGGCGCTGCTCGGCAAGGTCCTCACCGTGGGTGACGCCGTGTCGCTGCTGCCGCGCGACCTGGGCCCCGGCACCAGCACCGCGTCGGCGACACAGGCGCTGTCGCGCACGTTCGCGGTGACGTGGACGTCGGAGCTGCTGACGGTCACCGGCGTCGACCCGTCGGGCGGACCGGTGAGCGTGCAACCGAATTCGGCGGTGAGCTGGGGCTCCGGGGTGCCGGACGCGACACCGGCGCCGGTCTCGGGCACGCCGACCGCGGCGCCGACCGTCACCGAACCGCGGACCGGCTCGACGGTCCCCGTCGAGGACCTGGTGGGCGCCCACGCCCAGGCCGCGAAGCTCACCGAGTGGCTGGGACTCGCACTCGACGAGCCCGAACTTCTCCACACCCTCGGCGCCTCACCGCACCTCGGGGTCCTCGTCACCGGACCGGCCGGGGTCGGCAAGTCGATGTTGGCCCGCTCGGTGCTGGCGTCGCGTCGGGTCGTGGAACTCGACGGTCCGGGAGCCGGTGCGGCCGAAGCGCAGTCGCGGCTCCAGCAGGTCACGGCGGCAGTCGACACCGTCCGGTCCGGTGGCGTGCTGCTCATCACCGACATCGATGCGCTGCTGCCCGCCGTGCGCGAACCGGTCTCGACGATGATCATCGACCAACTGCGCCGCGCCGTCGACACCGAGTCGGTCGCGTTCGTCGCCACCACCGCACACCCCGAGAGCCTCGACGACCGACTGCGCGGACCGGACCTGTGCGACCGCGAGCTGTCGCTGTCACTGCCCGACGGTGCCGGGCGCCGGCAACTGCTGGAACTGCTGCTCCGCAAGGTTCCCACCGCCGATCTCGATCTCACCGAGATAGCATCACGCACTCCAGGTTTCGTCGTCGCGGATCTGGCCGCCCTGTGTCGGGAGGCGGCACTGCGCGCGGCGTCGCGGGCGAGCAGCGCCAAGGCCGAGCCCCGGCTGACGCAGGACGACCTGGTGGGCGCCCTCGAGGTGATCCGGCCGCTGTCGCGCTCGGGCACCGAGGAACTCGCGATCGGCAGCGTCACCCTCGACGACGTCGGCGACATGGTCGAGACCAAGCAGGCCCTCACCGAGGCTGTGCTGTGGCCGCTGCAGCACCCGGATTCGTTCGCACGCCTGGGCGTCGACCCGCCGCGCGGCGTCCTGCTGTACGGGCCGCCCGGCTGCGGCAAGACGTATCTCGTTCGCGCCCTTGCCAGTTCGGGTCAACTCAGCGTTCACGCCGTCAAGGGCGCCGAGCTGATGGACAAGTGGGTGGGCTCGTCGGAGAAGGCGGTGCGCGAATTGTTCCAGCGCGCACGCGATTCGGCGCCGTCGCTGATCTTCCTCGACGAGGTGGACGCCCTCGCCCCACGCCGCGGGCAGAGTTCCGACTCGGGTGTCTCCGACCGGGTCGTGGCCGCGCTGCTCACCGAACTCGACGGCGTCGAACCGCTCCGCGACGTCGTGGTGCTCGGTGCCACCAACCGTCCCGACCTGATCGACCCCGCCCTGCTTCGCCCCGGCCGGCTCGAGCGGCTGGTGTTCGTGCCGCCGCCGGACGCGGACGCGCGCAAGGAGATTCTGCGGACGTCGGGCAAGTCGGTGCCGCTCGCGGACGATGTCGACCTGGACGCGCTGGCACAGGACCTCGACGGCTACTCGGCCGCCGACTGTGCGGCGCTACTGCGCGAGGCCGCCCTCGCGGCCATGCGACGCAGTGTCGATGCCGCCGACGTGACCGCCGACGACGTCGCGGCGGCGCGGGAGAAGGTGCGGCCGTCCCTCGATCCCGATCAGGTCGCGCACCTCAAGGCCTACGCGGAGAACCGGTGAGGGGCTAGCGTCGAGGCGTGGCCCCGACCGTCCGCGTGTGGGTGCCCGCCGTAGCCGCATGGTTCGCGGGCACCCTGGCCACGTTCGTGCTCGCAAACCCGCCCGAGTGGCGCGGGACGATCAACGTGACCGGCCGCCAGCTGGAGTGGTGGCTCGACGCCCTGCCCACCGGATCCGTGATCGGCGCGGCCCTCGCGGTACCGGCATACGTGGCCCTGCGACGCGCGCATTCGCTGCGGCCGGCCTGGGCCGCGGCCGTCGTAGCAGCGAGCATGCTGATCGCGGCCCGGATCGCGGTCCCGGGCGTACGCGGGTTGGTCGAGGTGACGACCCTGCACTACGCCAAGTGCGTAGCCGCTGGGCTGCTGCTCGGTGCGGCCGTCGCCGCAGTGTGGATGCGCCCCTTCGCACGATTCGTCCTCGCCACCGCGGTCGCCTCGACACTCGTCGTCGCACACACCGCGCACGCCACCAATGAACCCAGCGTGTCGACACTGGGTCCGCCGTTCTGGTGGTTGCTCATCCCGGCGCTCGTCCTCGCCGCGGTGTGCGTGGTGATCGATACGGCCCACGTAACGACCGCCGGGACCGACCGGATCATGATCCAGGCGATCGCCGCCGCCACCACCCTCGCGTTCGCCCACCGAACGCTCGGGGCATGGATCGACGGTCAGACCACCAACTCCGAACTGCTGGTGTGGGTCTTCATCGGTGTCTGCCTCGTGCTGGTGACGGCCCTCACCGAATTCTGGGCACGACGCGTCGACAGCCCGTTCCTGCTCGCGGCGACCGCGGTGGCCGCGGCCGCCGCGCTGGTCACACCGCAGATTGCTCGACAGTTCACGCTCGAACCGTGGCTGATGGTCTCGGTCGGCGTCGCAGCGGTAGCCGGCGGGTTGGCGGTCGCGGTGCGACGTTCGTCGCCCCCACTCGGGTTCGCGCTGCTCGCGCTGATCCCGCTCTCGACCGCGATCGATCCGGACGTCGGCGACGGCCGCGCCTGGCTCCTGGCACGACTTGCGGTTCTCGGACTCGGCATCGGCCTCACCCTCGGCTCGACCCTGCCCGACGACGGTGCCCTCGCATCGCTCGGTCTCGCGGTGCCGCTCCTGTCGCTGGTGTTCACGTACGTCGCACAGTCCGACGGCGCGATCGCGATCTACAGCGGCACGCACGAACGGCCCCCGCACACCGAGGGCGGCCTGTTCGGAGCCGTCGAGCCCTACGCGCCCGTCAGCCACCTCGCCGGAGTCGCGCTCCTGATCGTCGTGCTCTACTGCGCCGTCGCGATCCGCAGGCTGCGCACCCGTCCCGCCTCCCGAGCGGAATGACGCCGCGCGTCAGTCCACGAGGCGGTCGCCGCCGGACCGGGTGGGCACCCGAAGGCCTGCACCGAGAACCGCTGAGCTGCAGGTAACGTCGGGCCGATGACCACGAACGCCCGCTTGTCGCTGACGGCCGTCGCCACCGCGTTCGCGGGAGTGCTGGGGACGTTCGTCCTCATCAGCCGCCCCCAGTGGGGACCGCTGTTCAGTGCGTCCGAGCGCCAGTTGGACGACTGGAACGCCGCCCTGCCGACCGGTGTCGCCGTCGGCTGCGTCGTCGCCGTACTCGCGTACGGGGCGCTCCAGCGCGCCGGTTCGGCTCGACCCCCGTGGATCACGGCGGTCGTGGCGACGGCTGTCCTGATCGCGGCGCGCCTGGCGGTGTCGGGCGTGAGCGATCTCGACCAGCTGACGGTGCTGTACTACACCAAGTGCGTGGCCGGCGGCGTCCTGCTGGGTGCCGTCGTGGCCGCGGCGTGGTCGCGGGCCCTCCCCCGGCTTGCCCTCACGATCGCCGTCGCCGCGACGTTCGTCGTCGCCCACACCGCGCACTCCGACTGGACACCGAGCACGTCGATGCTCGGCGAGCCGTTCTGGTGGGTGCTGGTTCCCGCGATCGTCCTCGCGGCCGTGTGCGCGGCGGTCGACACCGACACACCCGCACGCGCCGACGCCGGGACTGTGCGCGAGGCGATCGCGGCGGTGTCGACGCTCGCCGTCGGGCACCGCCTCCTCAGCGCGTGGATCGACGGCCAGAGCGGGTCACGGTTCCGGCTGTGGATCGTCGTCGGGCTGTGCCTCGTGCTGGTCGTCGCGCTCACCGAGTTCTGGGCGCGGCGCCTCGACTCGCCGTTCCTGCTCGCCGCCACCGCCGTCGCGGCGACCGCACCGATGGTCACGACGCTCCTCGCCGACGATCATCTCCGGCTGCAGCCCTGGCTGCCAGTAGCCGTCGGAGTCACGGCGGTGGCCGCGGGCGTCGCGATCGCGCTGCGCCGACCGTCGCCGCTGATCGGCCTATGCCTGCTCGCGGTGATCCCGCTGTGGACCGCCGTCGACCCGACGGCGACCGACAGCCGAGCGTGGTTCCTCGTCGAACTCGCGGTCCTCGGTGTCGGGATCGGACTCGCCCTCGGCTCGACCCTGCCCGACGGCGGAGCCGTCGCCGCGCTGGGCCTGGTCGTGCCGCTGCTGTCGCTGGTGTTCACGACGCTGGTGGGCGTCACGACCTCGTTCGTGGTCTACAGCGGAAGCTACGAGCCGCTGCCGGACGTCCCGTTCAACATGCCCAACGGGTTGTCCACGTCGGAGGCAATCGAGATTTTCGTCGACAGCGATCCGTGGCCGTCGAACGTCACTTTCGACCGCGGCGCCGGCGTCGCGCTGCTGCTGGTCGTGGTGTTCTGCGCGCTCGCGATTCGGGGACTCCGGGCACGACTAGTCGACCAGGTCCAGTTCCCGGAGCCGCGCGAAGACGAGCCGTGAACCGGGCGCGGTCTCGGGCATCGCGGCGTACTCGGCCTCCGTGAACCAGCGGATCTCGGCGACCTCGCTGGTGGCCTGCGGCTCGTCGGCGAGGTCGGCGAGGAAGCACGTCATGTGCAGGCGGGTACCGGGCTGGTGCCCGAAGGCCTCCGCCTCGAACACACCCAACCGAATGAGCGTCCCGTCCACGATCCCCGCGTCGAGTTCCTCACGGACCTCCCGGTGCAGGGCCTGTTCCGGGGTCTCACCCGGGTCGATCTTGCCGCCGGCCATGTAGAAGGCGGTCTTGCCGGCGGATCTGGCCTGCAGCATGCGGCGGTCCCGGATATGCGCGAGAGCGGCGGTTCGGATCACGGTGGGGTTCTCGTCGGACACCTGTCGCAACGTACCCCCGTCTGGGTTCGACCACCCATCTACCACGGTTTGTCCGCTTTGTACCGATTGAAACTTCGATTTGGACACTTAGTAAGATAGACCCCGTAGTCCCCTTCGCTAGCTAAGCGAACGGTCTACCCGACTCTCGGTTCTACCGATTCGTCACCCCGCCGCCCGACAACCCGACGGAGTGCCATTTGCTAGTCGTATTGATCGCCCACGCGATAGCCGCCGTTCTGGCTCCGCTCGTCGTGCGATCAATAGGACGCAACGCGTTCTTCCCGCTCGCGCTGGTACCGCTCGCGAGCCTCGGCTGGGTCATCGCGAACTGGGGCACCGAGCAGTCCCTGCACATCCAGTGGGCGCCCGGCCTGTCCATGGACATCGACATGCGGTTCGATTCGCTGGCCGCCATCATGTCGGTGCTGGTCCTGGGTGTCGGCGCACTGATCCTGGTCTACTGCGCGCGGTACTTCAAGGACGACGAACCCCGCCTCGGCATCTTCGCCGCGGAGATGGTCGCCTTCGCCGGCGCCATGTTCGGCCTCGTGACCAGCGACAACATGCTGATCCTCTACACGTTCTGGGAACTGACGACGGTCCTGTCGTTCCTGCTCGTCGGCCACTACGCCGAGCGCGCCACCAGTCGCCGCGCGGCGACCCAGGCGCTGCTGGTGACCACGGCGGGCGGACTGGCGATGCTGGTCGGCATCATCATGCTCGGCCAGCAGGTGGGCAGCTACAACCTGTCCGACGTGGTCGCGAACCCGGCGAGCGGCTGGCTTGCGAGCGTCGCGATCGTGCTGGTGCTGATCGGCGCGCTGTCGAAGTCGGCGATCTTGCCGCTGCACTTCTGGCTGCCCGGTGCGATGGCCGCACCCACCCCGGTCAGCGGGTACTTGCACGCGGCCGCGATGGTCAAGGCCGGCATCTACCTGGTGGCCCGCCTGGCCCCCGGCTACGCGGACTCGCCGCCGTGGCGGGTCACGATCATCACGCTCGGGCTGGCGTCGATGCTGCTCGCCGGCTGGCGCGCGCTCCGCTCGTTCGACCTCAAACTCGTGCTCGCGTTCGGCACCGTCAGCCAGCTCGGCTTCCTCATGGTGCTCGTCGGCGTCGGCTCCCGCGACGCCGCGCTGGCCGGCATGACGATGGTCGTCGCGCACGCGATGTTCAAGGCCGCACTGTTCATGGTGGTCGGCATCATCGACCACACCACCGGCACCCGCGACATCCGCAAGCTCGCCCGGCTCGGCCCCAGCGCGCCGTGGCTGGCGACGATCGCGGCGCTGGCGGCGGCGTCGATGGCCGGCCTGCCACCGTTCCTCGGCTTCGTCGGCAAGGAAGCCGCCCTCGAATCGATCCTCGACGCGAGCGTGCTCGAGCCGTGGGCAAGCACCACGATCGTGGTCGCGATGGTGCTCGGCTCGATCCTCACCGTCGCGTACAGCATCCGATTCGTGTGGGGCGCGTTCGGTCGCAAGCGGCTGCGCAAGCCCAGCGCCGCGGTCGCGAACATGCACGCCCCGGGCGCCCTGTTCCTGGCGCCGCCCGCGCTGCTCGCGGTCGCGGGTCTGGCCGCCGGTCCGCTGTCGCCGCAGCTCGAGAAGCTGCTCACGCCGTACTCGACGACGCTGCCCGCCGGCCCGCACGCCGACTACCACCTCGCGCTGTGGCACGGCTTCAACCTGCCGCTGCTGCTGACGTGTGTCGTGATCGTGGTCGGTGCCCTGCTGTTCGTGGCGCACCGCTGGGCCGTCGCGCGGCTGCGGTTCCAGCATCCGCCGCTCGGCAACGCCGACCGCGTGTACGACGCCACCCTGCGTGGCATGGACACGCTGTCGATGCGTCTGACCGGTTTCACCCAGCGCGGTTCGCTGCCGCTGACGCAGTCGACGATCCTCGCGACGCTGGTGCTGCTGCCGGTGATCCTGCTGGCCCTGCGCACCGATGTGTGGGCGGACATCCGGCTGTGGGAATCGCCGCTGCAGCTCACCGTCGGCCTGATGATGATGGCGGCCGCGCTGGCCGCCACCGTGCTGCGCAACCGCCTGGCCGCGGTGATCCTCGTCGGGCTCAGCGGCTACGGCTGCGGCGTCATCTTCGCGCTGCACGGCGCCCCCGACCTCGCGCTCACCCAGTTCCTCGTCGAGACCCTCACCCTGGTGATCTTCGTGCTGGTGCTGCGCAAGCTGCCCGCCGAGGTGGACGAGCGGCAGGCCATCGGCTTCAAGCTGCCGCGCGCGATCCTCGCGGTGGGCGTCGGCGCCGCGGTCACCACCATCGCCGCGTACGCGATGAACGCCCGGAATTCGGTGCCGATCTACCACCAACTGCCCGACGCCGCGTACCTGCTCGGCAACGGCCGCAACGTGGTCAACGTGCTGCTCGTCGACATCCGCGCGTGGGACACCCTGGGCGAGATCTCGGTGCTGCTGGTCGCGGCAACCGGCGTCGCGAGCCTGGTGTTCCGGCACCGCCGGTTCGGTACCGCACCGCGGGTCGCCGACGCCCCGTCCATCGTGCTCGACGCCGCGTCGGCGAGCACGGAGACGACGTGGCTGCGCGGCGGCGACCTCATCGATCCGCGACACCGTTCGCTGGTGCTCGAGGTGACCACGCGCCTGATCTTCCCGACGATCATGGTGCTGTCGGTGTACTTCTTCTTCTCCGGCCACAACGCCCCCGGCGGCGGGTTCGCGGGCGGTCTGACCGCGGGCCTGGCGCTGGTGCTGCGTTATCTCGCCGGCGGCCGCTACGAACTCGGTGAGACCATGCCCATCGACGCCGGCAAGATCCTCGGCCTGGGCCTCGCGCTCGCCGCCGGTACCGCGCTGACGTCGCTGTTCCTGGGCGCGCCGCCGCTGTCGTCGGCAGTGTTCGAGGTGACGCTGCCGCTGCTCGGCCACATCAAAATCGTCACCGCACTGTTCTTCGACCTGGGGGTGTACCTGATCGTGGTGGGTCTCGTGCTCGACGTGCTCCGCAGCCTCGGAGCCCGACTCGACGCACAGGTCGAGGTGAACGCCCGATGAGCGCCGACCTCGCCACCCTGATCGTCATCGGCGTGCTGACCGCCGCCGGTGTGTACCTGCTGATCGAACGCAGCATCATGCGGATGCTGCTGGGTCTGCTGCTGGTCGGCAACGCCGTCAACCTGCTGATCCTCACGGTCGGCGGACGCTCCGGCAACCCGCCGATCGTGGGTCGCGAGTCGGTGCACGAGGAGATGGCCGACCCGCTGGCGCAGGCGATGATCCTGACCGCGATCGTCATCACGATGGGCATCGCCGCGTTCGTGCTGGCCCTCGCCTACCGATCGTTCAAGATCAATACCGCGGACCGGGTCGAGGACGACCCCGAGGACACCAAGGTCTCCAAGCGGCGCACCCCGGCCGAGGCGCCGGACCGCGACCGCTCCGACGACCCGATCACCGGCGCGCCCAGCAAGAGCGGCGACGCCTTCGACTCGGAAGGCAACCCGATCCCCGTCGACCAGCTCGAGGATCCCGAGGACTACGAGTCGTTCGAGGACCTTCTCGAAGGGGACGGCGACGCCGAGACCGTGGACGCCGAGACGCCGGGAGGTCGGCGATGACGCTCTCCCCCGCACTCATCGGCACCCTCGCCCCACTGCCGGTCCTCATCCCGATGATCGCCGCGGCGGTCACGCTCATCCTCGGCCGCCGGCCCACCGCGCAGCGCTGGGTCACCCTGGCCGCGCTCACCGCGGTCACCGGCGTCTCGGCGATGCTGCTGTATCTCGCCGACCGGCACGGCACCACCGCGATCCAGGTGGGCGGCTGGGACACCCCGATCGGTATCACGCTGGTCGTGGACCGGTTGTCGGCGCTGATGCTGCTGGTGTCGTCGATCGTGCTGCTCGCCGTCATGATCTATTCGATCGGTCAGGGCATCCGGGACGGGCACGAACACCAGCCGGTGTCGATCTTCCTGCCCACGTACCTGGCGCTGACGGCCGGTGTGTGCAACGCGTTCCTCGCGGGCGACCTGTTCAATCTGTACGTCGGATTCGAGGTGCTGCTGGCCGCGAGTTTCGTGCTGCTGACGCTCGGTGCCAGCGCCGACCGCGTCCGGGCGGGCGTCTCGTACGTCATGGTGTCGATGGTGTCGTCGCTGATCTTCCTGTGCGGTATCGCGTTCGCGTACGCCGCGACGGGCACCCTCAACCTCGCGCAGATGGCGTTGCGGTTCGACGACATCCCCGCCGGCACCCGGATGGCGATCTTCGGTGTGCTGCTGGTGGCGTTCGGCATCAAGGCGGCGGTGTTCCCGCTGTCGACGTGGCTGCCCGACTCCTACCCCACCGCCCCGGCCCCGGTCACCGCGGTGTTCGCGGGCCTGCTCACCAAGGTCGGTGTGTACGCGATCATCCGCGCGCACACGCTGCTGTTCCCGCAGGGCGAGCTCGACAAGGTCCTGATGGTGTGCGGCCTGTTGACGATGATCGTCGGCATCCTCGGCGCCATCGCGCAGAGCGACATCAAACGTCTGCTCTCGTTCACCCTGGTCAGCCACATCGGTTACATGATCTTCGGTGTCGCGCTGTCCACCCAGTCGGGTCTGTCCGGGGCGGTGTACTACGTGGCGCACCACATCATCGTGCAGACCACGCTGTTCCTGGTGGTGGGTCTGATCGAACGACAGGCCGGGTCGTCGTCGCTGCGCCGCCTCGGCGGTCTCGCCGCCGCCAGCCCGGTGCTCGCGATCGTGTTCCTGGTGCCGGCGCTGAACCTCGGCGGCATCCCGCCGTTCTCCGGGTTCATCGGCAAGATCGCGCTGCTGCAGGCCGGTGTCGCGCACCCGAGTGTGCTGTCGTGGCTGCTGGTCGCCGGTGGCACGGTCACCAGCCTCCTGACGCTGTACGTCGTGGGCCGCGTGTGGACCAAGGCGTTCTGGCGGGCCCGCGCCGACGCCCCCGAGGGCGAGCTCGCCGACGTGAGCCCGTCGGCACTGATCGACGAGTCCGAGGAGGACATCGCGTTCGTCGACCGCGAGGACGTGGGCCGGATGCCGGTGTTCATGCTGGTGCCGACGATCGGACTGGTCTGCGTCGGTCTGGCGCTGACGCTCTTCGCCGGCCCGATGATCGGGATCAGTGACCGCGCGGCGCAGGACCTGCAGAATCGGGATGTCTACATCACCGCCGTACTGGGCGAGGGAGGTGACCGATGACCCGCGAACGCGTACTCCGCGTCGGCGTCCTCGCGTGGCTGACGGTGGTGTGGATCCTGCTGTGGGGCACGTTCAGCATCGCGAACGTGCTCGGCGGGCTCGTGGTGGGGCTGCTGATCATGTGGCTGCTGCCGCTTCCCCGGGTACCCGTCGAGGGCCGGGTGCATCTGCTGTCGATGATCAAGCTGGTCTGGATGATCATCTTCTATGCCGCGCAGTCGAGCGCGCAGGTGGCATGGCTGGCGATCCGGCCGGGGCCGCCGCCGGTGACCGGCGTGCTGCGCTGCAAGCTCGGCATCAAGTCCGACCTGGTGCTGACGCTGTGCGTCGACGTGCTCAACCTGATCCCCGGCACGATGGTGCTCGAGGTGGACCAGGCCCGGCGCGCGGTGTACGTGCACGTGCTCGACGTCGGCACCACCAAGGCCGTCGACCAGTTCTACCGATCGGTGCGGGAGCTCGAGCGGTTGTTCATCGCGTCGTTCGAGCGTGATTCGGAATGGCAGCCGGCTCCGTGGCACCTGCGGGACTACGAGTACCACGAAGAGGGCAGGGAGGATCGAGCATGACAGCCGTGATGATCATCGCCGGAGTGATGCTGGTGGTGGCGGCGTTGCTCACCACCTACCGACTGCTCGCCGGGCCCGGCAGCCTCGACCGCCTGGTCGCGATGGACACCCTCATCGCCACCGCGATCTGCGGGCTGTCGGTGTGGGCGGCCTACAGCGGCGACACCACGATCGTGCCCGCCATCGTCGCGCTCGCCCTGGTCGGCTTCGTCGGCTCGGTCAGCGTGGCCCGATTCCGGGTGAGTGACGACTCGTGAACACCTTCCTCGACGTCCTCGCGGCGATCTGCATCCTCACCGGATCGTTCCTGGCGCTCACCGCCGCGATCGGCATCGTCCGCTTCCCCGACACCCTCTCCCGCATGCACGCGGCCACCAAACCGCAGGTCGTCGGCCTGGTGCTGGTGCTCGTCGGCGCGGTGATCCGGCTGCACGGCAACGTCGACATCTGGATGCTCGTGCTCATCGGCCTGTTCACGCTGCTGACGGCCCCGGTGATCGCGCACAGTGTCGGCCGTGTCGCCTACCGCGAACAGCGCGGGCGCGACGGGCTGCTGATCAACCGCGACGAGGATCCGGGCACCTTCCGCTAGCTCGCGTTTTGCGCACTTATCGCGCGGACGGGCCGTCCTCCGACAGCGACAAGTGCGCAGAACGCGGGGAGGAGGGGTCCCGGTAGAACGTGCGCCAGTAGCCGTAGGCGAAGAGCGCGGGGACGCCGAGGAGCAGCGGCGCCGAGACGGCCGGGTACTCCGCGATCTCCACGGCCAGGAATCGGTAGCTGAGCAGCAGGGCGGCGATCAGGACGGCGCCGGACGCGACGAGCCGCAGCCGGAACCAGCCCCAGCCGCGTTCGGGGGCGCGCAGCGCGGATTCGAGGGTGAGGGTCAGGACGGCGCCGGCGATGAGGTCGACGCCGTAGTGGTAGCCGAAGCCGAGGGTCGCGGTGAGGGTGCACAGCAGCCAGAACATGCCGCCCCAGCGCAGCCACCACGGGCCCTGCCGGGAGTGCAGGAAGATGGCGAGCGCCCACGCGGTGTGCAGGCTGGGCATGCAGTTGCGCGGGGTGGCGTCGTCGAACGGCATCGCCGACGGCGTCAGGTCGAACGGGACGACGGACGGCCAGAAATCGCCGACCTGGAAGCCGTTGCCGTCGGCGCCGAACGCGAAGATCGGTCCGACGACGGGGAACAGGATGTAGAAGACCGGCCCGACGAGTCCGATCAGCAGGAACGTCCGGACCAGGTGGTGTGACGGCCAGCCCTTGCGCAGCTGGTACAGCGCGACGACGATCGCGGCGACGGGCAGTTCGATGTACACCCAGTGCAGGACGCCGTAGCCGACGGAGCCGAGGGCGTCGACCACCTCACCCATCACCCAGGACGGGTTGCCGAGGGCGTGGTCGGCGAGCTGGACGTACTGGTCGAGGACCTGAGGTCCGGCGAGGATGGTGATGTGCAGCCACACGTCGCCGAACTTGGTGGCGACGATCAGCAGTGCGCCGAGGCCGACGCCCATGAGAGCGCTGCGGCGCTGTTCGCCCTGCCACTTCGCACCGGCGTACACGCCGATCGCGGTCAGCACGATCACCGCGCCGTTGCCGACGGTGAGGGGCCCGCCGGCGAGGTAGCGGATCGCGGCGATCACGACGTCGAGAGCCACGGCGCTCGACAGCGCCAGCACCCGCTGCCGGTTGGTCAGCCCCACCATCGCGAGGGCGAGCCCGGCCCACGGCACGGACGCCGACTTGGGGGTGCCCGCAAAATCGTTGAAGAGGCTCGTCAGCGGCCCCTCGAAGCCGCGTGACGACGCGAAGATCTGCAGCGCGATCAGGATGGCGAGACCTGCCGCAACGACGCCGCCGAGCAGGAGACTTCGGGTTCGTCCGTCGAGCCGTCTCGGCTCCGTCCGCGCGCCACCGTCCACTAACACGCCGTTCATAGTAAACGGCGGGTGAATTCGCGCTTACGTGTCCAGTTCCTCGACGAGCGAGCGGACCACGGCGCGCAGGTCGCCACCGGTCGCGGCGGCCACCTTGCGCTGCCGCTGGTACGACGCCCCGCGGCGCGGGATGTCGGCGACGCGGGCCAGTTCGTCGGCGCAGCCGAGCCTCACCGCGGTGGGGGTGAGTTGCTCGAGCAGGTCGTCGAGGTCGTCGGTGACGAGCCGTTCACGGTTGTCGGCGCCGAGGATCACTTCGGCGTCGAGGCCGTATCGGGCTGCGCGCCACTTGTTCTCCTGCACGTGCCACGGCGGCATCGACGGCAGCGTCTCCCCCGCCTCGAGACGGGTGTCGAGATCGACGATGAGGCAGTGGATGAGCGCGACGAGGGCGCTCAGTTCGGTGCGGGAGGAGACGCCGTCGCACACGCGGACCTCGATGGTGCCCCAGCGCGGCGCGGGCCGGATGTCCCAGTGCAGGCCGCCGAGGTTCTCGATGACGCCGGTGGTGAGCTGGTCGTGGACGTAGCCCTCGAACTGCGTCCAGTCGTCGAACTGGAACGGCAGGCCGGCGGTGGGCAGCTGCTGGAACATCAGCGCGCGGTTGCTGGCGTAGCCGGTGTCGACGCCGGTCCACATCGGCGACGACGACGAAAGAGCAAGCAGGTGAGGATATTTCAGCAGCAGCGCGTTGAGGATGGGGAAAACCTTCTCCTTCGTCGAGATCCCGACGTGCACGTGCACACCCCAGATGAGCATCTGCCGGCCCCACCACTGCGTGCGTTCGATCAGCTCGTCGTAGTGGGGGGTGCGGGTGAGCAACTGCGTGGACCACTGTGCGAACGGATGGGTGCCTGCGCACATCAGGTCGACCCCGAGCGGATCAGCGGCCCGGCGCACCAGCGACATGGTCTCGGACAGGTCGTCCATGGCCTCGCCGACGTTGTCGCAGATGCCGGTCACGAACTCGACGGTGTTGCGCAGCAACTCCTTGGTGACCCGAGGTTTCTCGGCGAGTTCACCGACGCCGTCGAGGACGGCTGCGGCGGTGTTGGACAGATCGCGAGTGGTCCGGTCGACCAGCGCGATTTCCCATTCCACCCCGAGGGTCGGACGCGGCGAACCGGCGAAAGGGACTCCCACATCACCGATCCAACCACAGCGTCCGAGCGCCCGCAGGACGCGAAACGGCGGGGCCGTGATGGCCCCGCCGTTGTCAGTTCTCGCGTCGGTCGGACGTGATCAGCCGCCGATGACGCCGCAGGCGACGCGGCCGCCGGCGTCGCCGGTCGCCAGGGTGGCCTGGTCCGGCACCGGAGCGTTGTCGGGCAGCGTGTAGCGGGTGGGGATGTTGGCGAAGTTGTCGGCGCCCGCGTGGATCATCAGCGCGGTGCCCTTGCCGCCGTTCTTCAGGTCCGCGAGGGTGAAGGCGTTGGTGGTGGTGACGAGGTAGCCCTTGCCGTCCTCGCGGACCTCGAGGGAGGTGAGATCGCCGCTGGCCGGGTGCCCGGTGTGGCCCTCGACCTGGAAGTGGCCGCCGGCGGACAGGAAGTTGCCGGGCTCGCCGCCGGTGGGGGCGACGGAGTTGGGCTCGCACTTGCCGACCGAGTGCACGTGCAGGCCGTGGAAGCCGGGCTCGAGGCCCTGCGCGTCGACGGTGATCTCGACGTAGCCGGCGGTCTCCGCGAGGGTGGCGGTGCCGACCGAGGTGCCCTTCGCGTCCTTGAGCTGCACCGAGACGGTGTCGGACACGGCGGGGCCGGAGGTGTTCTCGGAGCCGCTCTCGGCGTGCGAGCCGCTGGGGGCAGCGGAACCGGTCCACACCGGCGGGGTGGTGCCGGGGACGTCGGTGGGCTCCTCGTTGTTGGAGCACGCGGTCAGCCCCAGAGCGGCGATCGCGACCAACGGGGTCACGACGCGCCAGGACTTGCGACGGGTGGAATGCGAGGCCATCGAACCGCTCCTTCGAGATGGTTGAAATCTGCCGATGATCATAACCAGCGGGTTTTCGCGGGCTAGTTGGAGGTGACGATCACGATCACGCCGGGCGAGGCGCTGGAGATGCCGGCGAAACGCGGTTCCGCGGTGACACCCAGTTCCGCCGCGATGGCCTGTGCGGCCTGCTTCTCGGCGGCGGTGTCGCCGTAGTAGACGGTGGTGTTCTGGATCAGGCCGTAGCTGTAGTTGCCGGTCTCGGAGACGTTCCAGCCGCTCGATGTGAGTTCGCTCGCGGTCTGGCCGGCGAGACCGGAGACGGTGCTGTTGTTGAACACCCGCACCGGAATCGACTTGTCGACGCGGGCGGACGTGGCGGCCGACGCGGAGGTGGTGGCGGACCCGGACGGCGCGGAACTGGTGGCCGTCGTCGTCGTGGCCTCGGCCGCCGAGGTGGTGGGGGGCGCGGCGGTGGTGGTGCGCGCGGCGGCGGGGGCCGCGGCGGGCGCAGAGGTCGTGGTGGCCGCGGTCTCGGGTGCGGCCTCGTCGGAGTCCGAGCCACCCAGGGAGGCGGCGCCCAGCCCGGCGAAGAGGATCGCGAGGGCGATCAGCACCATCGCGAGGGCTCGCAGCGGGGGGCCTGACGACTCTGGGTTCGGGGTGGTCACTGTTCCGACCTTAATCGGCACGTCGGACTGTTCTCGTAACGAGGTGACGACGACCGGGGGTTGAATGGCGGCTTACGTGGAGATGTCGAAGCCCAGGCGGCGGGCGGCGCGGGCCTTCTGTCGGCTGGCCCGCAGGCGACGCAGGCGCTTGACCAGCATCGGGTCGGCCGCGAGAGCCTCGGGACGATCGACGAGCGCGTTGAGCACCTGGTAGTAGCGAGTGGCCGACATGGAGAAGAGCTCCTTGATGGCTTCTTCTTTGGCGCCGGCGTACTTCCACCACTGCCGCTCGAAGGAGAGAATGTCGTGCTCGCGTCGGGTGAGGCCGTCCTCGCCGACCTCGTTGCTCGACGCGCCGTCGCTGCGTTCAGACTGGTTCCGGGCTGCTGCGCCGTCCATCTCACTCCTCGACTGCTGTCTCGCCCGGCCTCGGCGAACCTCGTGCCCCCTGGTGGGCCCGATCGGATCAGGCCGAACGTCGTGTTCGGGCGCTCGGCCGAACGACCCCCCGATCACGAATTACACCGATGTTCTTCCTGGTCATTGAACCACGATCGCGGCGGCGGCGGCCGGGTTCCGCCGGGGCGCGCCGCTATTCGCACGCCCATTATCCTTGGTGACCATGGCAATTCTTCCGATCCGGATCGTCGGCGACCCGGTACTGCACGAGCCGACCAAGCCGGTGACCCAGTCGCCGGCCGAACTCGCCGAACTCATCGGCGACATGTACGACACGATGGACGCCGCCAACGGCGTCGGCCTGGCCGCGAACCAGGTGGGTGTGCCTCTGCGCCTGTTCGTCTACGACTGCCCCGACGTCGACGCGACCGGCAAGGCGATCCGCCGCCGCGGCGAGGTGATCAACCCGGTGCTCGAGACGTCGGAGATTCCGGAGACCATGCCGGACGAGGACGACGACGTCGAGGGCTGTCTGTCGGTGCCCGGCGAGCAGTTCCCGACGGGCCGCGCCGACTGGGCGAAGGTCACCGGCACGGACGCCGAGGGCAACCCCATCGAGATCGAGGGCCACGGTTTCTTCGCGCGCATGCTGCAGCACGAGACCGGACACCTGGACGGCTTCCTGTACGTGGACGTGCTGATCGGCCGCAACGCCCGGGCCGCGAAGAAGACGATCAAGCGCGCGGGCTGGGGTGTGCCGGACCTGAGCTGGACGCCGGGCACGGTGGACGACCCGTTCGGTCACGACGAGGACGATGACGAGGACTGACCCACCTCGGGGTCAGCCGACGCTCGGAGGCCGGGTGGTGGTGCGGTATCGCCTGCCACCCGGTGGCACCCACCCGCTCACCGACGTGATCGGCACCCTCGAGCAGCTCGAGCCGACGGTGGTGGTCCGCACCGCCGACGACCGGGTCGTCGAGGTGGATCGGGGCGATGTGGTGCGCCTGAAGGCCCTCGGCCCCAAGCCGGTGCGCCGGTCCGGGACCGGGTCCGACGACTGTCGGGGCAGCTGACTACCCTCACGGGTGTGCGACTCGCGACGTGGAATGTGAACTCGGTCCGTGCCCGAACCGACCGGATCGTGGACTGGCTGGCCCGCACCGACACCGACGTGTTGGCGATGCAGGAAACCAAGTGCAAGGACGAGCAGTTCCCGTACGAGCGGTTCACCGAGGCCGGCTACGAGGTGGCGCACGTCGGGTTGAGCCAGTGGAACGGCGTCGCGATCGCGTCGCGCATCGGGCTCGAGGACGTGCAGATCGGGTTCGCGGACCAGCCCGGGTTCAACAAGGATCCGGAGGCGGAGGCCGCGCAGGAGGCGCGCGCGATCGGTGCGACGGTGGGCGGGGTGCGGGTGTGGAGCCTGTACGTGCCCAACGGCCGTGAGCTGACGGATCCGCACTACGTCTACAAGCTGGAGTGGCTGGCGAAGCTGCGCGCGGACGCGGAAGGCTGGCTGGCCGGCAACCCGGACGCGCAGATCGCCCTGGTCGGCGACTGGAATGTCGCGCCCACCGACGAGGACGTGTGGGACCCGGCGTTCTTCGAGGGCAAGACGCACACGTCGCAGCCGGAGCGGGACGCGTTCGACGCGTTCGACGAGGCCGGGTTCGCGGATGTGGTGCGCCCGCACGCGCCCGGTCCGGGCGTCTACACGTACTGGGATTACACGCAGTTGCGGTTCCCGAAGCGTCAGGGCATGCGCATCGACTACGTGCTGGGTTCGCCGGCGTTCGCGGCGCGGGTCACCGGCGCGCACATCGATCGGGACGAGCGCAAGGGCAAGGGCGCGAGCGATCACGCGCCGGTCGTGGTCGACCTGGACTGATCAGGCTGGCCGCTCGTCGAGCAGGTCCAGGTACTCGGTGTGGGTGCCGAGGAACCGCGTGACGTAGGTGCACACCGGTCGGATCCGGGTGCCCTCACTGCGGGCCCGGTCGAGCACGGCCCGCACCAGTACCGCCGCCCAGCCGCGACCGCTTCGATCCTCTCGGACGACGGTGTGCAGCAGGGTGAGCACGTCACCGGACGGCCCGGCACTGTCGCGGTGATAGCCGAGGATGCCGACGAGGTCGTCGCGCACCCACAGCTCGTAGCGCTCGTGTGGCGGGCTGTCGACGATGCGGACGGCGTCGGCGACGGCACCCGCAGTTCGTGGGGATTCGGTGTTCACGTTCCCCATGAAACCGGCCGAACCGCCGGCACCGGGTCCGTTTCGGGACGGGTGTGGCGGTTCGATGCAGTTCCTTGACCGCGCCGTGGCCGGAGGTCGATCAGTTGAGGGAGATCGAGTCGAGCGGAACCATGAGGTCCCGATACTCGGGGTTGGCCTCGACGAACCTCTGCACGTACGTGCACACCGGCCGGACCTGCCAGCCGTAGTTCCGCGCCTGGTCGAGCGCGCGCCGGACCATGACGGCGGCGAGGCCGCGGTGACCGAAGTCCTCCACGACGACGGTGTGCATGAACGACACGACCGGGGAGATGGCGCGGCGTCCGCCGGCGCGTTTCTTGGCGACCGGCGAGGTGTCGTAGTAGCCGACGATTCCCACCAGATCCCCGTTGAGCCACAGCTCGAAACGGTTCTGGTCGGCATTGTCGGTCACGTCGGCACGGGGCGAATCCGCGAACACGACACCTCCTCGGGACGCTTTCGGTGCAATAATGTGATCCACGCCACTATTAGTACAGGCGGCCGGGCCCACCTGTCAGGCGTTTGACCGAATGTTTTGCGATCGGATTCCCGGCAAATGCCGTTGGCCGCCGGTGCGCCCGGGCAGACAATCGAGGGACACCGCGTTGCACGCCGGAAGGGATGTTCCGATGCCGCTCGAACCGGTCCTCGAACCCGCCGCGCAGGAGTTCGCCGACGCCACCGCCGAACCCCCGTTCCTGTACGAGCTCCCGGTCGAGGAGGGCCGGGCCCAGTTCGACGAGGTGCAGTCCGGCGACATCGCCAAGCCGTCCGTGGAGATCGAGGACCGGGTGGTGGACGGCGGTCCGTCCGGGCAGATCCCGATCCGGATCGTGCGCCCGCGCGCCGCGGCCGGCCCGCTGCCGGTGATCCAGTACAACCACGGGGCCGGGTGGGTGTTCGGCGATGCCGACATCTACGACCGGCTGATCCGCGAGCTGGCCGTGGGATCCAATGCAGCCGTGGTGTTTCCGAGTTTCACCCGCTCACCGGAGGCGAAGTATCCGACGGCGATCGAGGAGCTCTACGCCACCTCGATCTGGATCGCGGACCACGGCACGGACGCCGACCTGGACCCGACGCGGATCGCGGTGGCCGGCGACAGCGTGGGTGGGAACATGACGATCGCGCTGACGCTGCTGGCCAAGCAGCGCGGCGGCCCGCAGTTCCGCCACCAGGTGCTGTTCTATCCGGTCACCAACGCCGAGTTCGACACCGACTCGTACCGCCAGTTCGCGCACGGCTACTTCCTCACCGTGGAGGCGATGCGCTGGTTCTGGGATCAGTACACCACCGACCCGGCGCATCGGGCCGAGATCACCTGCTCGCCGCTGCGGGCCACCACCGAGCAGTTGGCGGGGCTGCCCCCGGCTCTGGTGATCAACGGCGAGGCCGACGTGCTGCGCGACGAGGGCGAGGCGTACGCGAACAAGCTACGCGCCGCGGGCGTCCCGGTGACCGCGGTGCGGTTCCAGGGGATGATCCACGACTTCATGATGCTCAACGCCCTCGCCGACACCCACGCCGCGCGGACCGCACTGCTACTCGCGACCACGGCTCTCGAGCGTGCCCTCTACGGCGCCTGAAGAAACACGGAGTCCCGAACACGCAGTGGCCCTGTACCTTCAGAGGCATGACGGCCCTGTATCCACGGATCGAACCGTACGTGCACGGCATGCTCGAGGTCGGTGACGGCAACCGGATCTACTGGGAGTGCTGCGGCAATCCGGACGGCATTCCGGCGGTGGTCCTGCACGGCGGCCCCGGTTCGGGATGTGCACCGGGGTGGCGGCGCTTCTTCGATCCGTCGGCCTACCGGATCGTGTTGTTCGACCAGCGAGGTTGCGGCCGCAGCCTTCCGCACGCGAGCGACCCCGCAACGAGTCTGCACGGCAACACGACCCAGCATCTGATCGCCGATATCGAGCGGTTGCGGACCCACCTCGGCATCGACCGCTGGCTGGTGTTCGGCTGGTCGTGGGGTTCGACGCTGGGATTGACGTACGCCCAGAGTCACCCCGGACATGTCCGTGCGATCGTCCTCGGTGCCGTCGCCACCACCTCGCACACGGAGGTCGAATGGGTCACCCGCGGTGTAGGCGTGCACTTTCCGGAGCAGTGGGCGCGCTATCGCGACGGCGTGCCCGCCGAGTGGCGTGACGGCGACCTCGCCGCCGCCTACAGCCGGCTGCTCGAGAGCTCCGATCCGGCCGTGCGCGAGCAGGCGGCACGGGACTGGTGCGCGTGGGAGGATGCCCATGTGCGGGTGCGTCCCGAGCACCGCGCCGACCCGCGCTACGACGACCCGACGTTCCGAATGTGCTTCGCGCGCCTGGTCACCCACTACTGGAGCAATGCGGCGTTTCTCCCCGACGGGCAGATCCTGCGCGACGCGCACCGACTGCACGGCATCCCCGGCGTCCTGGTGCACGGCATGCGCGATATCAGCTGCCCCGCGGACAGCGTCCGCGCGCTGGCCGCAGCGTGGCCCGATGCCGAGTTGCATCTCGTGGACGAGGCCGGCCACTTCTCCGGCGATCCGGGCATGACAGACCTGGCCGTGGCCGGCACGGACCGATTCGCCCGGGCACACACGTATGCCGATCCGCTCCAATAGTTGTACTGCAGTTCATTTTTGAGCCTGACCCGAGCGACCCCAAATCCCCGCCGAAACCATCACCGACTTCGCCGTTCCCGGCGCCACCGGTTGCGGACCGCTCGGCTCGCTGAACTGGGCCGTCAACCTGCGGGCGGGTCTGCCCTCCGCTGGTACGGGCAACTCCCTGTCCACCACGAGCGCCGTCTACAACGTGGCCGGCTGGGAGCTGGTCGAACCCTGATCCACCCGCATCATCTGATCCACCGCTGACCTCGTCCCGGTGCCGGCATCCCTCCGGCACCGGGACGAGTCACGTCGTGGACGTCCCAGCACTCGAGCTTCACCGCGCCCCTCACACCACCGTCCGTCGCACCCGGTCACATGGGTAGGCTCGAGGCCGTGAACTACCTGCCCCTGACGCCGACCGGCCAGACCCCGATCCGCGCCCTCACCATCGCCGGCACCGACTCCGGCGGCGGCGCGGGCATCCAGGCCGATTCGCGCACCATGGCGATGTGCGGGGTACACGCGTGCGTCGCGGTCGCCGCGGTCACGGTGCAGAACTCGGTGGGCGTCAGCGGATTTCACGAGATCCCGCCCGAGACGGTGGCCGCGCAGGTGCGCTGCGTCGTCGAGGACATCGGCGTCTCCGCCGCCAAGACCGGCATGCTCGCGTCCACCGCGATCATCGAGGCCGTCGCGCAGGTGTGCGCCGAGGTCGGCATCGGCCGCGACGGCTCCATCCCGCTGGTGGTGGACCCGGTGTGCGCGTCCATGCACGGCGATCCGCTGCTGCACGCCGAGGCGCTCGACGCCGTCCGCAACACCCTCATCCCCATCGCGTCGCTCGTGACACCGAATCTCGACGAGGTGCGCCTCATCACCGGCATCGAGGTGGTCGACGACGCCAGCGCCCGCCGCGCCGCCGAGGCCCTGCACGCGCTCGGCGCGCAGTGGTCGATGGTCAAGGGCGGGCACCTGCGCTCGTCGACGTCGAGCACCGACCTGCTGTTCGACGGCGACACCTTCCACGAGTTCACCAGCCCGCGGATCGATACCGGCAACGACCACGGTGGCGGCGACACCCTCGCCGCGGCCGTCGCGTGCGCGCTCGCCAACGGCTACGCGATGCCCGACGCGGTCGCATTCGGCAAGGAGTGGGTCACCAAGTGCCTCGAGGCGTCGTACGACCTCGGCGCCGGACACGGTCCGGTCTCGCCGCTGTGGCGACTGGATCCAGAAAACGCCTGATCAGCGCGAATAGTCGCGCAAAGTCATGACGAAACCGACCGCCACCACCGGCACCGCGAGGATGTAGACGGCAATCCGGAACCACGTGGGCCCGTAGTAGCTCACCGCGATCGCCGCCGCTAACGCCGCGATGATCATCAGCACCCCGTAGAAGGGTGTTCGCTGTGGATGCTCGGACTCGGCCACGTCCTCAGTGTGCGCGCCGGGTGACGGGGGCGGCAACCGTTTCCCGAACTCGTCGGAATCGTCCGGCTGCGGCGTCACCGCGGTGCGGGCGCCGGTCGCAGCACGAACACCCGCAGGTCCTCCGGCACCCCACGCTGCGGCGCCGCCAGCAGACCGCGGCGGTACCGCTTGGCCACCAGGCCCAGCTCGGCGAGCCGCTCCTCCCCGATCGCGTCGTACGTGTTTCCGGACATCACGACGTTCCCGTTGCCGCCGAGCTCCATCATCCGGGCTGCGACATTGACGTCCACGCCGAACCAGTCCGCGCCGATGGGCTGCGGCAGCCCGGTGTGCAGGCCGACGCGCATGCGCGGGCGGTAACCGTGGTGGTCCAGCGTCGCGAGCGCCGCGCGGGCCGCGAACACCGCCTCCATCGCCTTGTCCGGATGGTCGAACACCACCATCAGCCCGTCGCCGAGCCGCTTGACCACCTGGCCGCCGCGTTCGATCATCGGCGGCTCCACCGTCGCCGCCACTTCCCGCAGCAGACCCAGGGTGGCGCCGTCACCGGCGCCCAGCGACCAGCTCGAGAACCCCACCAGATCCGTGAAGACGATCGTGACCTCGCCGTTCGCCGGACCGCCCCATGCCTTCTCGAGCATCGCCTGCAGCACCTGGAGTGCCGCCATGCTCACCTCGCGGGACGCACCCGGCCCGGTGTCGATCATGCGGGCCGCCGCCCGGGCCCCGCCCGGACCGGCCGTCGACAGCGGATCACCGAACGCGGGATCCCCGGGAAGCGCCTGCCGGATCCGCCGGACGGCATCGACCAGCTGGGGCTGCCGGTCGGCGTCACGGACCCATTTCGCGACCGAGCCCGTCACGTTGGCATGCCCACTCACGGCGCCGGAATCGGTCTCGACCGGTTCCGGTGTGGCGCCGTCTCCCTGCGGGTCGTCACTCACCCCGGCAAGAATAATCGCGGGCCGGTCATCTCGCAGAACTGCCGCGTGACGCCGCTTTCGGCGCCTACTTCCCGGCATCGGCACGGGCCGCCGTCCGCGCGTCACCGGCCGCCGGCACCCCGTTCGGACCGTCGATCGACTGTGCGTAGTGCCCGACGCCGTACCCCACGGCCTCGGCGTTGAGGGCCAGCGCCCGACGATCGACGTTCGCGAGCGTGTCCTGTGACGTATGGTAGTTCGGGTCGAACATAGTGTCGGCCTCACCGCCCCACTTCTCGGCCTGAGTTGTGGTCTTGTTCTCGTCGGCGCCCGTGAACAACCCGCCCGCCGGGATTCCGACAGCGATGAACGGCCCGTAGTCGGAGCGGCCGTCGAAGTCGGTGCCGTCCGGCGAGATGCCCAGTTGCAGCAGGATCGCGTCGAACGTGCGCTCGATGCCCGCCGACCCCTCCGGCCCCGGGCCCTCGCCCGCCTTGTCGGAGTTGTCGCCGTCGTACGCGAGGTAGCCGGCATTGTGCGAGCCGACCATGTCGAAGTTCAAGTACATCGCGATGTCGCCGCGTGCGGCGGCGTCGAGACCGTTCACGTACGCCTCCGAGCCGAGCAGTCCGATCTCCTCACCGCCCCAGAACGCGAACCGCACCGCGTTGTCGACGTTCGGCGTCGCGCCGAGCTGCCGCGCCGTCTCGAGCAGCGCCGCGACGCCCGAACCGTTGTCGTTGACACCCGGCCCCTCCCGGACGCTGTCCAGGTGCGCCCCCACCATGACGACGTTGTCGTCGGCGCCGGTCTTCGTCTGCGCAATCACGTTGCGGGACTTGGAGGATTCGACGGTGGCGTCGATCGTCAGCGTCGCGTCGCCGCCCTGACGCACTGCCGCCCCGTCGGCCTTGTCGATGCCACCGGCGGGGATCCGCGCGGCGTCCTTGTCGCCCAACGTGCCACCGGTCAGCGGGCCGTCCTCGTTGTTGACCACCAGGATCGCCGCCGCACCCCGATCGGCCGCCACCTGCTGCTTCTGCGCGAACGGGCACGACCCGCGATCCACCAGCGCCACCGCGCCCGTGACATCGAGGCCGTCGTAGTCGGTGGCCTCACAGCCCGGGGTGTCGTCCGACGGCACCGGCACCAGCCGGGCCTGCAGTCCCCCGGGCGGGGTGGCCGGCGAGTACGTCAGCGCCTTCACCGGCACGTCCCGGCCCGACACCTGCAGTGTCTGCGTGGTCACCTGAAAGATGTCGACGTCGAATTCCGATGTCTCCACATCTAATCCGGCCTGCTCGAGCTGCCCCACCACGTAGTCGACGCTCGCGTCGTAGCCGGGTGTGCCGGCCGCGCGGTTGCCGCCGTTCTCGGTGGCGATGAGCTCGAGCTGTTCGAGGTCGCCGATCACCGCGTCGGTGTCGATCGCTGCCGCCAGCCCGGGGCCGTCGATCGGAGGGCTCAGGTCGTCGGGATCGCTGCACCCCGACAGCATCAGCACACCGGCCAGGCCCGTCACGAACGCCGCCCTCATTCGCATGCGGCGAAGCGTAACCGCCGCGGCAGCCCCGTGCCGCTGAACGCGAGGAGGGTCCCGCACCGGTATCGGTGCGGGACCCTCCTCGTAGGCGGGAACGGTCAGGCGTCGCGCTTGTTCACCAGGAACAGGGCCGCGCCGAACACGATCGCGACGAACGCCGCGAAGTAGAGCAGTGCACCCCACGGACCCCAGTGGAAGTCGAAGTTGGCACCGCTTCCGAGGAAGTAGGAGATGTTGTTGAACGGGCCGAACTCGCCGATGTACTTGCCGACCTTGGGGATCATGGTCGCGAGGCTCTCGATCACCAGCGGCCACAGCAGCAGCAGCGAGATGGCACCCGCCGACTGACGGATCAATGTGCCCACGCCGACCGCGAGCACCGCCAACAGCGCGTAGTAGATCGGGATGCCGAACAGTTCGCGGGCGTTGTCACCCGAACCGATCGACAGGCTCACGCCCGAGGTCGCCTGTCCCAGGTAGAACGACACCAGCGAGATGATCAGACCCAGTACCGCGGCGACGATCGCCAGCAGCAGCGCCTTGCCACCGATCACCTGCGTCCGGTTAGGGATCGCCTGGAACGTGGTGCGGATGACACCGAAGCGGTACTCGGTGGTGACCGCGAGCGCCGCCATGATCATCACCAGCATGGCGCCGAACTGGGCAGCGCCGGCCTGCGTGTACGCGACCGTGAACTCGCCCATCGACGTGTCGCCCGACGAGACCAGCGACTTGTACGCCGTGCCCATGATGGCCGCGAACCCGACACTGACGACGACCGCGATGAGGCTGCACCACATCGGTGACTTCGTGGTCGTCAGCTTGATGCGTTCTGCATTCAACACGCTCATCGGAGCGCACCTCCCATGTTCTGCGCAGCGTCGACGGGCTGTCCGGCGACCTGAGCGTGGTACTGCACGTCGTCACCGGTGAGCTTCATGAACGCGTCCTCGAGCGAGCCCTGCTGAGACGACAGCTCGTGCAGGACGATTCCGTTGGAGCCGGCGAGCACACCGATGTCGTCGGTCTTGACGCCCGACACCAGCAGTGCCGGCTGGTGATCGAGACCGGCGTCCTCGCGGACCGCGAACCCCTGCGCGGTGAGCAGGCTGCGCAGCGCGTCGAGCTGCGGGCTGCGCACCCGCACGGACGCATCCGACGAGCGGTCGACGAAGTCCCGGACGCTGGTGTCCGCGATCAGCCGTCCGCGGCCGATCACCACCAGATGCTCTGCGGTGAGCGACATCTCGGACAGCAGGTGGCTCGACACCAGAACGGTGCGCCCCTCCGCCGCGAGGCTCTGCATGAACTTGCGGATCCACACGATGCCCTCGGGGTCGAGACCGTTGACCGGCTCGTCGAACAGCAGCACCTTCGGGTCGCCCAGCAGCGCGCCGGCCAGGCCGAGCCGCTGCGACATGCCGAGCGAGAATCCGCCGGCCTTCTTGTTCGCGACCTCGCTCAGGCCCACCAGGCGCAGCACCTCGTCGACGCGCGACGCGGGCAGCGAGTTGGCCGCCGCCATCCACTGCAGGTGTGCCTTGGCCGACCGGTTGGGGTGCACCCACTTGGCGTCGAGCAGCGCGCCGACGGTGCGCAGCGGCTGCTTCAGCTGGTGGTACGGCACCCCCTCGATCAGTGCGGTGCCCGACGTCGGCGTGTCGAGGCCCAGGATCATCCGCATGGTCGTCGACTTGCCGGCACCGTTCGGGCCGAGGAAGCCGGTGACGATGCCCGGCTTCACGGAGAACGTGAGATCGTCCACCGCTTTCGTCGACCCGTAGGTCTTCGTCAGTCCCCTCACTTCAATCATGGGGACCACAATGCCCGATGAGGGGACCTCCGCGCATCGGTCGCAGGTCTACATCCGTGTCATACCCAGGGATGACACGAACCCTGAGACAGAGTCGGGGACCACCCGGATCAGGCCCGGACGGCGCCGTCCGGCATCGTCACGTCGGTGAGATCTGCGCCACTCACGTCGGCCGTGGCGAGCACCGCGCCGGTCAGATCCGCGTGCGCGAGGTACGCGCCCGCCAATCTGGCTCCCGTCAGGTCGGCGTCCTCGAGGTGCGCCCCCGTCATGTACGCGCCCGAGAGGTCCGCCCCGGCGAGGATCGCGTGCGCCAGGTACGTCGACGTGAGGAACGAGAGCGTCAGCACCGCACCCGACAGGTTGGCGTTCGTCAGATACGCCTTGCTGAAGTCGGCGTCCGCGGCGACGGCGCCGGCGAGATTGGCTCCCGTCAGGTTGGCGCCGCCGAGTTCCGCGGACGTGAGGTCCGCTCCCGACAGGTCGATACCCGCCATGTTGGCGCCCGTCAGGTTGGCACCGGCGAGGTCGGCACCCGACAGGTCCATCCCGTGAAGGTCCGGAGCGTCGGGCATTTTGTCACGTCGGGCGTTCCACGCCACGACATCCGAACGGAGGAGTTGAAGAAGATCTGCATTCAGCGTCGACATGGCATGTCCTATCCCGGCACTGGAACCAACGGAGCAGTCGCTGCCGAGCCTATGTCGCCCGCGCGCGTTCGGCCAGGTATTTCGACCAATCCGTGATCCGCGTGTCTCCCTACATCGGCGACGACGCCTGCGCCCAGAACCGCTTCGGAATGCGGCCGGCGTGCCGGGCCTCGTAGCCGGCGGTGACCGCGCCGCGCATCGCCGACGCCATCAGCGCCGGGTCCTTCGCGCGCGTGACGGCCGTCGCGAGCAGCACCGCGTCACAGCCCAGCTCCATCGCGAGCACCGCGTCGCTCGCGGTGCCGATGCCGGCGTCCAGGATCACCGGCACGTTCGCGGCATCGACGATCATCTCGATGTTGTGCGGGTTCGAGATGCCCAGACCGGTGCCGATCGGCGAGCCCAGCGGCATCACCGCGGCACAGCCCACGTCCTCGAGGCGCTTCGCGAGCACCGGGTCGTCCGTGGTGTACGGCAGCACGGTGAAGCCATCGTCCACCAATTGCTCTGCCGCGCTGACCAACTCGATAGCGTCGGGCAGCAGTGTGCGCTCGTCGGCGATCACCTCGAGCTTCACCCAATCGGTCTCGAGCGCCTCGCGCGCGAGCTGCGCGGTGAGCACGGCCTCGGCCGCGCCGCGGCAGCCGGCGGTGTTCGGCAGTAGCGCGATGTCGAGGCGGCGCAGCAGGTCCAGCACCCCGGTGCCGCCCGCGGCATCGACGCGGCGCATCGCGACGGTGGTCAGTTCCGTGCCCGACGCCACCAACGCCTCCTCGAGCACCGCGAGGTTCGCGGCGCCGCCGGTGCCCATGATCAGGCGGGAGCCGAACGTGCGGTCGGCGATCGTCAGCTTGCCCATCTCAGCCACCCTGCACCGCCGTGAGGATCTCGATCTCCCAGCCGCGGCCCACCGACTCGGTCCACCGGCCGCGCGGGAACACCGCACCGTCCACCGCGACCGCGATGCCGCGCTGCGGCAGTTCCAGCCGATCCAGCAACTCGGCCACCGTCAGCGGCCCGTCGAATTCGTGGTCCTCACCGTTGACGGTGATACCGATCAACTCACTCATCCAAACCTCACTCATGCCCGCTCATACGTCTGCTGTGAAAATCGTTCGGCGGCGGCACTTTCCGCCTCCGCCAGGGGGTTGCCGTCGAGAATCGCGACGGTCGCGTCCGCGGTGACCGGGGTCATCAGGATGCCGTTGCGCCCGTGCCCGGTCGCGAGCACCACCCGATCCGAGACGCGGCCGATGATCGGCATGTTGTCCGGACTCATCGGGCGCAGACCGGCTTTCGCCTCGTACAGCTCGTACTCGCCGATCGCGGGCATCAGTGCCTCCGCATCGGCGATGAGGTCCCGCACCCCGGCGACGGTGACCTGGGTGTCGTGGCCCGACTCGTACTGCGTCGCACCGACGACGATGCCGTCGGCGCGCGGCACCAGGTACGACGGCCGGCCGTGCACACTGCCGCGGATGGTGCGCCGGGGCGCCGGCGTCACGCCCGGCCGGGACCGAAGACGCAGGATCTCGCCCTTCACCGGACGCACCGGCAGATCCGGCCACAGCTGCGCCGAGTTCGATCCCGCCGACAGCACCACCTGATCGGTGGTGAGCGTTTCCAGGTCGGTCACCGACTGCTCGATCAGCTCCACACCGGCCGCGACGGCGGCCGTCCGCAGCGCCTGCACCAGTAGCCGGTTGTCGACGGCCAACTCGGTGGGCGCCTGCAGCGCCAGGCGGATGCCGCGGCCCAGCGACGGCTCCAACTCCCGGATCTGCGCGCGGTTCAAGATCTTCAGCTCGTGCCCCTGCGTTGCCACCCACTCGGCGATGGTGTGCAGGTCCGCGGCGTCGGCGGCGTCCAGCGCGACGGTCAGCGAGTCGTCGGACGTGAACAGTGTCACCCCCGCGACGGCTTCCAGTTCGGCGCCGAAGTCCGGCCACCGCTGCAGCGACGACGCCCCCAGCGCCAGCGCCTTCTCCTCACCGGGCCAGCCCTCCGACAGCGGGGCCAGCATGCCGCCGGCCACCCACGACGCACCGCTTCCCGGTGCCGGGTCGTACAGCTTCACCGTCCAGCCGCGCTGCGCCGCACGCCAGGCGATCGACAGGCCGATGACACCGCCACCCACGACGGAAACCGATCGGGTCAACTTTTCTCCACCTCACTCCCTGCGCCGGCATGATCCGGGTCAGGTATGACGGTCGGGGCCGGCAGGCCCCCTCTCAGCCCCGCGCACAGTCTGCGCTCCTGGGACTCCCGTGTTGATTCGTCCGCATTAGAGACTACCGTTCCAGGTGTGCATGCCTCCCAGTCCGTCAAGCGCCTGACGCCCCGCGAGCGACTCGCAGACGCGCGCCTCTATCTCTGCACCGACGCCCGCCGCGACAAGGGCGATCTGGCCCACTTCGTCGAAGCGGCACTCGCCGGCGGCGTCGACATCGTCCAGCTCCGCGACAAGGGCTCGGCGGGCGAACGCGAACTCGGGCCGATGGAGGTCAAGGAGGAGCTGGCCGCGCTCGCGGTGATCGGTGCCGCGGCCCGCCGGCACGGCGCGCTGCTCGCCGTCAACGACCGCGCCGACCTCGCGCTCGCCGCGGGCGCCGACGTCCTGCACCTGGGCCAGAACGACCTGCCGGTGCACTACGCGCGCCGGATCGTCGGCCCCGACGTCGTGATCGGACGCTCCACCAACAACCGCGCGCAGGCCAGCCTCGCCGCGATCGAAGAGGACGTCGACTACTTCTGCACCGGGCCGGTGTGGGCCACCCCCACCAAGCCGGGCCGGACGGCGTCCGGCATCGAACTGGTCCGCAGCACCGCCGACGCCGCTCCGACGCGGCCGTGGTTCGCCATCGGCGGCGTCGACCAGGAGCGGCTGCCGCAGATCCTCGAAGCCGGCGCCACCCGGATCGTCGTCGTGCGCGCCATCACTGCCGCCGACGACCCGGAGGCCGCCGCGCGGGCGCTGTCCGACGCGCTGCGCGGCTGACCACCGCTCGGCGCCTCGGTCAGCAGGTTCCGGAGACGGCCCCGTCGACCGAGTCCTCGATCATTGCGCGGCTCGCCTCGGGCATGTCCTCCCAGGTGGCGGTACTCGGGTCGAGCGGCGGCGCGCCCACCGCTTCGGCCTGCATGTTGTAGGAGGCGACCCAGACGGCCGAGTTCGCCTTCAGCTGATCGAGGAACGCCTGCCCCTGGGCCGCACGGTCGAACGACTCGCCCGTCCCCTTCGCCTGGGCCTCGGAACTGTCGAGGAAGGCGGTCACCTGGCTGCACATCTCCTTGACCGCGGCGTCGAGCGCGGCAGAGTCGTCCTGAGCGGCCGTCCCCTGCACGGAGGTGGTCGCCGACGGGCCGGACGCGGAGGTCTCCTCGCTGTCACTGCAACCCGTCAGGAGCAGCAGTGCGGCGGGGACGAGGGCGATCACATGTCGAATACGCATGCCCGACATGGTGACACTATGTCCGGTTCGCATCGGCGGCCGGTACATGGTCGTGCACTCCGTCGGGTGTGCATCGGGCCGCGACGATGCCGGCCCCGATCAACACTCCGACGTAGAGGAGGATGTAGATGTTCATCAGGACGTCGGCGACGGTCCACCACGGCGGGAACAGGAACAGCCCCACCACCACGACGTACTCGTCCCACCGGTAGGGCCAGGCCCCGGTCGCGACCGCGATCACGAGCGCCGCGAGCCACCACCACCAGTTCGTCAGTGCCCGGTGCACGATGTAGACGAGCAGCGGCACGAACCACACCCAGTGGTGGCTCCACGAGAACGGCGAGACTGCCGCGGCGCTCAGCCCCGCGACCGTGACCGCGAGGAGATGCTCGCCGCCGCGGTGCAGACGCAGCACGATCCACATGCTGACCACCACGACGATCGCCGCGAGCACCACCCACAGCACCGTCGGCGCGGGCTTCCCGGTCAGGTGCGCGATCACGCCGCGGATCGACTGGTTCGACGGGTGCTCGTCCTGCGCGATGCGGGTGGACTCGAAGAACGTCTTGGTCCAGTACTGCCACGAATCGTTCGGGAGCACCAGCCAACTCACGCCGATGGTGGCCGCGATGGTCCCCACGGCCACGGCCGCGGCCCGCCACTGCCGCAGCACCAGGTAGTAGAGGACGAAGTACGCCGGCGTCAGCTTGATCCCGGCGGCGATACCGACACCGACGCCCTTGAGCTTGCTGTTCTCGCCGCGCGAGACGTCCCACAGCACCAGTGCCATCAGGACCAGGTTGATCTGGCCGTAGAACAGGGTCGTGCGGACCGGTTCGAGGAACGTACACGCCACCGCCAGCAGCGCCGAGACACCCACCAGGTACGGCGTGATCCGATACCCGAGCATCCGCCAGCACAGCGCGACGATGGCAACCAGCAGGACTAGGTTGGCCCCCATCCAGATGTACTTGTCGATCCCGCCCGGCAACAGTCCGAACGGGATGAACATCAGCGTCGAGAACGGCGTGTACGTGTAGAGCAGGCCGTGGATCACCGGTTCGGTGTAGAGCGGCAGATCCTCCATGACGTGCCGCGCGCCGTCGCGGTAAACGTCCAGGTCGGCTCCGCCGGCGAAGATTCCGATCGTCGGCATCCACGGACGCACGGTCGTGAACACCAACACCACCGACGCGATCGCCCACAGGACGAGCACCGCGAGATGGCCCCGCCGACGCGGTAGTTCACCTGCCTCGGGCCACATTCTCCGCAACACCCGCCTGGCCCCCTCACCGATCTGCCCGGATTGATCTACATACCAAGCCTAAGCAATGAAGCGTCTCGATCCCGCATCCGTTCTTACCGGCCACCCCCCTCCCCTGAGAGGTCGCCACGGACGTTCGGCCACGTTACCCGCCGCACGGCGCCGCTGATCGATACACTCGCCCGAACTACACGAAAGGGCCGGAACATGATTCGCCTTCTGATCAGGTGTGCGTTCTTCCTGGGCTCGGCCGCGGTCGGGATCCTGGCCGCCGTGTGGTTGCTGCCCGAGGTGTCGGTCAGCGCCGCCGGGTTCGTGACCGCCGTCGTGCTCTTCGCGATCGCGCAGAGCGTGCTGTCACCGTTCATCACGAAGATCGCGGCCAAGAATGCACCCGCATTCCTGGGCGGGATCGGACTGGTGTCGACCTTCGTCGCCCTGGTGATCGCGTCCGCCTTCGGCGGCCTGTCGATCTCCGGTTGGCGCACGTGGGTTCTCGCGACGCTCGTCGTGTGGCTGGTGACCGCCCTCGCCACGCTCGTTCTGCCGCTGGTCTTCCTCCGCAACCGGCGGGAAGAGAAGAAGGCCGAGGGCTGACGCCCCGCCCTACCGCTCCCTGTCCCGTTCCATCGCCCTCCGCGCCTGTTCGGCGGTGACGTTCGGGACCACCCGCAGCTCGCCCAGTGGGACCCGACGCCCGGATTCGCTGCGCACCTCGACGTGGACGGGTTCGCCGGAGGTGTCGTCCGCGAGGTCCAGCGGCCCACCGCGCTCGCCCTGCAGGTACTTGTCCCCCCACTGCATCAGCGCCAGCACAGCGGGCAGCACATCCCGCCCCTTCTCGGTCAGGACGTACTCGTGCCGGGTGCGCTGCCCCGGCTCCTTGTAGGGCTGCCGCTCGAACAGTCCCTCGGCGGTGAGTTCCCGCAACCGTGCGGCCGCCACCGCCTCGGTGATCCCGACACGTTCCGCGAAGTGGTCGAAACGGGTTGTGCCGTAGTACGCCTCGCGCAAGATCAGCATCGCCGAGCGCGTACCGATCACGTCCATCGCCTTCGCGATCGAACACTGCGTGGCCCGCCACGCGTCGCGGTCCGCGAGAAACCCGTCGAGCCGTGCCGTCTCCATGCACCCAGATTACCCCCTGGCTTGCTAAATCCATAGCCAGGGTCCACACTCCCTGACTATGCAAAACAAAAGTCAGAATCCGGGTGCGCTCATCGCCATCCTGTCCGGGGCGCCGTTCGTCGCGGCCCTGGACCTGTTCGTCGTCAACGTCGCCCTCGACGACATCGCCACCGACTTCGCCGGCACATCGCTCTCCCAGCTCAGCTGGGTCCTCAGCGCCTACGCGATCGTCTACGCGGCCCTGCTGATCCCGGCCGGCCGCTGGGCCGACCGCGTCGGACGCCGACGCGCGTTCCTGGCAGGCCTGGCGCTGTTCACGATCGCGAGCGCCGCGTGCGCCCTCGCCCCGTCACTGTGGCTGCTCGTCCTGTTCCGCCTGGCGCAGGCCGCGGGCGCCGCCGCGCTCACCCCTGCCAGCCTGGGCCTGCTCATCGCGGCCCTGCCCGATGCCCGACGCGCGCTCGGGGTGCGCCTGTGGGCCGCGACCGGCGCCGCCGCGTCGGCCCTCGGCCCCGTACTCGGCGGACTGCTGGTGTCCGCGTCGTGGCGCTGGATCTTCCTGATCAACGTGCCGATCGGCGTGGTGCTGCTGTGGGCGGCCGCGCGCATCGTGCCCGAGTCCCGCGATCCGCACCCCACCGATGTCGACCTTCCCGGCGCGGGTCTGCTCGCGGCCGGTCTCGGCGCGGTGTCGCTGGCGTTGGTACAGGGCCCCGACTGGGGATGGACGCACGCCGGCACCCTGGTCGCCGCCGCCGTCGGAGTCCTCGCGCTGGCCTGGTTCGCTCGGCGCACGGTGCGTCACCGCAATCCGTTGGTCGACCCGGCGTTGCTGCGGGTGCGCCCGTTCGCGTGGTCCAACGTCACCGCGGTCGCGTTCAGCGCGTCGTTCGCCGCCGGCCTGCTCGCGAACATCCTGTGGATGCAGACCGAGTGGGGCTACTCGGCACTGCGCACCGGTCTCGCGGTGGCGCCCGGCCCGCTGCTGGTCCCGGTCTTCGCGATCGTCGGCCAGGTCCTCGGCCGGCGCCTGCCATCCGGCGTCGTCGCCGGTCTCGGCAGTGCACTGTGGGGCGCCGGCACCGTGCTCATCCTCGCGAGCGTCCACACCGAACCGAACTACGCGACGGGCCTGCTTCCCGGGTGGCTGATCGCCGGCGCCGGTGTCGGACTCGCCCTGCCGACGATTCTCTCGACCGCCACCGCGACGCTGCCGCCCGCCCAGGGCGCCACCGGCAGCGCGGTCGTCAATACCAGCCGCCAACTCGGCAGCGTCCTGGGTATCGCGATCCTCGTCGCCGTTCTCGCGGCGTCCGACTTCACCGCCGCGTGGTGGACCATCGCCGCCCTCGCCGCGCTCGGGGCCGTCACCGCGCTCGCGATGTCGCCCCGGCCGACCGCACAGATTCCCCCGCAAACCGTTACCGCACAGGAGTTCTCGTCATGACCACGACCTTCGATCCTTTCCCCACCCGATTCGACGACACCTGGCGCGCTTTCGACGGCATCCACGGCGGCATGGTGCTCGCGGCGATGCTGCGGGCCGCTTCCGTCGAGACCGGCGCCGTCCCCGCCGCCGCCACCGCGCACTTCTACGCCCCGGTGCGCCCCGGCCCGATCGACATGACGGTGCAGCGAGGACCGGCAGGCCGGTCACCGGGCGTGCAGGTGCGCGCCGGCACCGCCGCGACGGCACTGGTCCGTCTGTCGCGAGGTGCTGCTGCCGCCCGGCACGCACCGTCGATAGAGACGGCCGTCGACCCGGACAGTCTTGCGGGACTGGATATCCCGATCGACTTCGTGCCTTTCTCGCAGCACCTCGACATCCGTCCGATCAACGCCGCACGTCCCTTCGCGGGCGGACCGGACCCGGAGTTCGACGTGTGGATCCGGCTGCGCCCGGGGTTGGAGTTCACCGGTGTCGAGCGCGCCGCGATCCTGCTCGACGCGCTTCCTCCGGGACTGTTCGCGATACGCACTGCGCCGGCACCGATCCCGACCGTCGAGTTGACGGCGCACTTCGCTCCCGCCGCCGGGTCTGCCACCGGACCGTGGCATCGACTGCGCCACCGCACGGTGTGGTGGACATCCGACGAGTGCGTCGACGAAACCGAACTGTTCACCACCGACGGCGAACTCGCCGCCCAGGCGCGACAGCTGCGCCGCATTCTGGACACCTCACGGTGATGCACAGCTCACACCCGGACCTGGTGGCACGAGCGTGCCGCAGCGGGCAGAGTCGAGGGTGAAGGCTCACCGAGGATCGGAGCAGACATGCAGGACCGGACAAACCCCGTCGCCGCTCTCACCGAACAGGACGCGCTGGACCTGTTGTCCACCGAACGCCTCGGTCGGCTCATCCTCGTCACCGACGACCGGCCGGATGTTTACCCGGTCAACTACGTGGTGCACGACGGCAAGATCTACTTCCGTACCGCCGAGGGCGACAAGCTCACCGAGCTCACACTCAAGCCGATGACCACGTTCCAGGTCGATCACGCCGACGCGACGTCGGCGTGGAGCATCGTGGTCCACGGCATCGCGCGCACCCTCGTGCGGTTCGACGAGATCAACGCCGCCGAGGAGTTCGCTCTGCAGTCGTGGGTGCCGACCGCGAAGTACAACTTCGTCGAGATCCGTCCGACGGAGATCCACGGCCGCCGTTTCGTGCTCGACCGCGGCTGAGGCAGGCCGGGCCGCGGCCGGCCGTCAGTCCAGCCAGTTCAGCACGGCCGACGGCGACAGTGCGAGCACCGACTCGGGCAGCCGGTCGCGCAGTCCGCGGTCGGCGGTCACGACGGCGGTGAGTGCCCCGCCGCCGGCCGCGAGCCGCGCCAGTTCGTCGTCGCCGCTGCCGGCGGCGGTGTGCACCGGGATCCGCGTGTCGACGTAGCCGGCGGCGCGGGCCTGCCCCTCGAGCACCGCCTCGATGCGCGGCAGCCACCCGAATCCGCCGTCGGGCAGTTCGATCGTGCGGGGCAGGACCTGGGCGATCCGGTCCAGCAACTCCGTCGTGGCGCCCGGCCGATCGCGCCACCAACCGGTGGGCCGGGATCCGAGCACGTTCGCGGTGTCGAGCAGCACCCGCACCTCGGTGGTCCGCAGGCCCGGCCACGCGGTGGCGAAACCCGGATGCAGCGGCATGTGCTCCACCTGGGCCTCGGGCACCCAGCGCAGCTCGGTGCTCTCCCCGTTCGGGACCAGTGCCAGCGTCTTGTCGGCGTCGGCGATCACCGTCGTGTACGTCCAGCCGCCGGCGACACTCGCCGTCACCCGCTCGGTGCGCACATGGACCGCACCGACGTCGATACCGGTCTCCTCCTGCGCCTCGCGCACCGCGGCGTGGATCGTAGTCTCGTGGCTGTCCCGCGCGCCGCCCGGCAGCGCCCACGTCCCGCCCTGGTGACTCCACGCGGCACGGTGTTGCAACAGCACCCCGGCCGAACCGTCGGCCAACGGGGCACGCAGCAACAGCCCCGCCGCACCGTGCCGGCCCCAATGCCGTACCCCGTCGGGGGTCGTCGCCCAACCGTCTCCGTCACCGCGCATGGAGTGCCTCTCACCTGCCCTGTCCGCCGAGCCGCTCACCTGTCCCCACAGTATTCCCCGCCGCATCACGAATCGGCGGAACAACCTGCCGGTGCTGCTTATATGCTCGGCACTACGGAACGGCGAACCAAACGGACGGCGAACCGAGGTATGAGCCGTGGCAGTGCCGGAGACGACGACGGAGTCGACGCACGCGGCGGACGCGAGGTGGGAGGACGCGCCGCCGAACCGCGCCGCCCGCGTCCACGTGCGCCCACACGCCGCGCGTGACCTGCTGCGATCGACACCCGCCCGCCTGCTCGCCGTCGGCGTCGCACTGCTGCTCGGCACCGTGGCGGCGGGTCTGATCGCCTCCATGGTGGCCGGCGAGCGCAAGCAGGACATCGACACCCTGTTGTCCACCACCGAGCCGCTGGCCCGATCGTCACAGAACCTGTACGCGTCGCTGTCGGTCGCCGATGCCGCCGCGGCCACCGCCTTCCTGTCCGGTGGCGTGGAACCGAGCGAGGACAGGGACCGCTATTCGCAGGCCATCGGGACCGCGGCCGCGGAGTTGGTCGCGACGTCGGACGGGCTGCCGGGCGACGACCAGGGCCGACGGCTGCTCACCGAGATCGCGACGAAGCTCCCGGTGTACACGGGGCTGGTCGAGACCGCACGCACCAACAACCGCGCCGGCAACCCGGTCGGCACCGCGTACCTGGCGGAGGCGTCGGCGCTGATGCAGACGGACCTGCTGCCGTTGGCACAGGCCCTGCACACCGAACGTGCGGCCGCATCGCTGGCGCCGCAGTCCGGGTTCGCCCGCCCGCCGTGGTTCGCGATCGGGCTGCTCGTGGCATTGCTGGCCGCGCTGGTGGCGACGCAGGTGGTGCTGTCGAGGCGGACCAGGCGCACGTTCAACGCCGGGCTCCTGTTGACGACCACGGCCATGGCTGCGCTGCTGGTGTGGATGCTGGTCGCGGGGATCATCTCCGCGGTGTCGGCGCACGAAGCGGTCCGGCAGGGCTCCGAGCCGCTCTCGACGTTCGCGGCGGCGCGCATCCTCGCGCAGCAGGCCCGCACCCAGGAGATCCTGCAACTGGTCCGCCGCGACGAGAAGGCCGAGCACGCGCAGGTGTTCGTCGACGACACCGACCAACTGCGCAATCTGCTGGACAACTACTCGGTGGACGTCGGACGCGACGACGCCGACCGGGCGGTGCAGGCGCTGGACGGCTGGACCGCGTCGCACCAACGCATGATCGACGCGCTCACGGTGGGCGACTGGACGGCCGCCGCCATGACGACGGTCGGTACCGATCCCGCGACGGCGGCCTCGCAGTTCGACATCGTCGACGCCGCTCTGTCGGACGGCGCCGAGGCCGCCCGCGCCGAACTGAGAGGCGACATCTCCCGTTCGTCGACGGTGCTGTCGGCTCTCGGGCCCGGCGCGCTGGTGCTCACGGTGGTCGCGGCCATCGGTATACCGGTGGGCCTGTGGCCCCGCCTGCGGGAATACCAGTGATGCCGCTTCGGCACCTTGCGACAACCGTCGTGGTCGTCGGGGTGGTGGCCGCGATCGCCGCCGGGTGCTCGACGCCACCCGACCCGTACACCCTCCCGCCCACCGAGACGTACAGCGTTGCGCCGCTACCGGAGGGGGCGTCGATCGTGACCTCGGCGCCGACCCCGACACCGCCGGTGGACTGCGGAGACCCGACCGCCAGCCTGCGACCGTTCCCGGCCGGCGAGATACCGCCCAGCGCGTCGCTCGACGCCATCCGCGAACGCGGTCGGCTCGTCGTCGGGCTGGACACCGGCAGCAACCTGATGAGCTTCCGCAATCCCGCGACCGGGGACATCGAGGGCTTCGACGTCGACGTCGCTCGGGAGATCGCCCGCGACCTGCTGGGCAGCCCCGACAAGGTGGAGTTCCGCATCCTCACCTCATCCGAACGTGAACAGGCCCTGAAGGATTCGAGAGTCGATATCGTCGCCCGGACGATGAGCATCACGTGCGACCGGCGGCAGCGGGTGGACTTCTCCACGGTGTACTACCAAGCGCAGCAGCGGATCCTGGTGATGGCGGGCTCCCCCGTCACCGACGTCGCGGACCTCGCCGGCAAACGGGTGTGCGCGGTCGCCGGCACCCGCTCCCTCGAACGCATCGTCCGGGCGCAACCCGACGCCACCGTCGTCACGGTCCCGACGTGGTCGGACTGCCTGGTGATGCTGCAGCAACGCCAGGTCGACGCGATCAGCACCGACGACACGCTGCTGGCCGGGATGTCGACGCAGGATCCGTATCTGCGGATGGTCGGACCGAGTCTGGGGCCGGAACCCTACGGCATCGGAATCACCAAGGGCAATGATGATCTGGTGCGATTCGTCAACGGCACACTGGAAAGGATCCGCAACGACGGCACGTGGGAGAGGATCTATCAGAGATGGCTCTCCGGACTGGGCCCCTCACCGGGACCACCACCCCCCACCTACCGGGACTGACGAGGCAGCGAGAACGGAGGATAGATGGCGGGAAAGGATGCGGCAGAAGAGCATACGGTCGACACGGGCGAGATCGCGCAGACGCGCGCCACACAGCACGCGGACGAGCCGATGTCGACCCAGGAGAGCGCACCCACCACCGGGCGCCGGGCCCGCACGCAACGCACCCGGACGGTCTCACGACGTCGACTCGGAGACGGACTGGTGGAGGTGCCACCGGTCCCGCTGCGCGGTCCCGCGTCCGCAGTCCTCACCGATCCGCACGTCCCGGAGCGCAAACGGTTCTGCTGGAAATGCAACAAGCCGGTGGGACGGTCCACCGACGGCGAACCGGGCCCGACGTCCGGTATCTGCGCCAACTGCGGGTCCCGCTTCGAGTTCGCGCCACTACTCGCCCCCGGCATGGTGATCGCCGGCCAGTACGAGGTGCAGGGGTGTATCGCCCACGGCGGCCTCGGGTGGATCTACCTCGCGATCGACCGCAACGTCGACGACCGGTGGGTGGTCCTCAAGGGTCTTCTCCAACTCGGCGACGCCGAGTCCCGCGCCGTCGCCGCATCCGAACGACAGTTCCTCGCCGAGGTGGAGCACCCGAGCATCGTCAAGATCTACAACTTCGTCGAATTCCAGAAGGAAGGCTCCCCGCCGGCCGGATACCTGGTGATGGAGTACGTGGGCGGTAACTCGTTGCGCGACATCCTGTCCACCTACCGGCGACCCGACCGGTTGCCCGTCGATCAGGCCGTCGCGTACATCCTCGAGATCCTGCCTGCCCTCGAGTACCTGCACTCCATCGGCCTGGCGTACAACGACCTCAAGCCAGACAACGTCATGGTCACCGACGAACAGGTCAAGCTGATCGACCTGGGCGCCGTCGCACCCCTCGAGAGCTACGGCTACCTGTACGGCACCCCCGGTTTCCAGGCACCCGAGATCACCGAGACCGGGCCCACCGTCGCGTCCGACATCTACACCGTCGGCCGCACTCTCGCCGCACTCACGCTCGATCTGCCGTCCGAGAACGGCCGCTACGTGGACGGACTGCCGTCCCCCGAGCGGGCCCCGCTGCTCGCCGAGTACGACTCGTACCGACGGCTGCTGCTGCGCGCGATCGATCCCGACCCGGACCGTCGATTCGGTTCCGCCCGCGAGTTGTCCGCTCAGCTCACCGGGGTCCTGCGAGAGATCGTCTCCCGCCAGGACGACCAGGAGCATCCCGCCCTGTCCACCGTCTTCAGCCGCCAACGCGCGACGTTCGGCGCGGACGGGTTCGTGGAACAGACCGACGTGTTCGTCGACGGCGTCGAGCGCGCACGAAAACTCGACGCCCACAAGGTTGCCCAGGCTCTCGCGGTGCCGCTGGTGGACTCCGACGATCCCGGTGCCGCACTGGTCAACGCCGCGGCGCACAGCGATCCGCAGTTGATGCTGGACGTCCTCGATCGGGCCCGGGAAGGCCGCTCCGGCGAGGTGCTGAAGTCGGTGGAACTGCCGCTCGCGGAGGTGCGCTCGTACCTCGATCTCGGCGAGGCGAGCCGGGCCCGGCAACTGCTGCGGCCGCTGGCCCTGACGCACCCGCACGACTGGCGCATCGAGTGGTACCGAGGGCTCGCGTCGTTGTTGTCGAACGAACTGACCTCCGCCTACGCATCTTTCGACGCCGTGTACTCGGCACTGCCCGGCGAGGTGGCGCCCAAACTCGCCCTCGGTGCGACCGCCGAGCTGCTGCTCGATCACAGCGACGAGGAGGGAGTCGACCGCTGGCGGATTCCGGCCGTCTCCTACTACGAGACGGTGTGGCGGATCGATCGCAACGTCGTCAGTGCCGCCTTCGGATCGGCCCGACGCCGCGCCGCCGACGGCGACGTCCACGGCGCGGTCACCGCCCTCGACCAGGTGCCGACCGGCTCGCGCAGCTACGGCCTCGCCCGGATGACGGCGGTCCTGACGTACCTCGCGGTGCGGCCGATCCGCAAGATCACCGAAGCCACGTTGCGAGAATCGGCTCGGCGCGTGCAGGCCCTGCCGCGGGCCGAGAGCCGCGGGCCGCAGATGCGGACCGTGGTGCTCGGCACCGCGCTCCAATGGCTCCTCGAGGGGCACACCCCCACCACCGCGCGCGAGCCGCTGCTCGGTGTTCCCTTCACCGAACGCGGCCTGCGCGCGGGGACGGAGTCCTCACTGCGAGCGATGGCGCGCAGTGCGCCTACGCCCACTCACCGCTATACGCTCGTGGATCTTGCGAACGCCGTCCGTCCGCGAAGCCTGTTCTGAGCGCCCCGTCGGCCCGGCTCGAACTGCCGGACTCCTGGATTCGCGCACCGAACCAGGACAGCGCCGCGAGGACGAGGACGACGGCGACGGGGATCGGCAGGACGAGCGGAGTCGCCAGCGCCAGCACCACGGTGAGCAGCGGTGCCAGCAGTCGGCGCGGTTCGGGCCGCGTCTCGGCCGGAGCCGGCTCGACCATCCAGTTGCGGTACCTCGTGCCGTCGTCCACCGTCAGACCCTCGCCTCGTGCTGCAGTTCGGCGACCGTGTCCGCGTTCTTGTCCTTGCCGTGCCCCAGTCCCACGTGGGCCTCGTCGCGCATGCGGTCGACCATGTGCGGGTAGTGCAGCTCGAACGCCGGACGCTCCGAACGGATCCGGGGCAGCTCGGTGAAGTTGTGGCGCGGCGGCGGGCAGGTGGTGGCCCACTCGAGCGAGTTGCCGTAGCCCCACGGGTCGTCGACGGTGACTATCTGCCCGTAGCGGTAGCTCTTGAAGACGTTCCACAGGAACGGCAGCGTCGAGGCACCGAGGATGAACGAGCCGACCGTCGAGATCGTGTTCAGCGTGGTGAAGCCGTCGGTGGGCAGGTAGTCCGCGTAGCGACGCGGCATGCCCGACGCACCGAGCCAGTGCTGGACCAGGAAGGTGAGGTGAAAGCCGACCAGCGTGGTCCAGAAGTGCCACTTCGCGAGGCGCTCGTCCATCATGCGGCCGGTCATCTTCGGGAACCAGAAGTAGATGCCGGCATAGGTCGCGAACACGATGGTGCCGAAGAGCACGTAGTGGAAGTGCGCGACGACGAAATACGTGTCGGTGACGTGGAAGTCGAGCGGCGGGCTCGCCAGCAGGACGCCCGACAGGCCGCCGAAGAGGAAGGTCACGAGGAAGCCGACCGAGAACAGCATCGGCGACTCGAACGTGAGCTGTCCACGCCACATGGTGCCGATCCAGTTGAAGAACTTCACACCGGTCGGGACCGCGATGAGGAACGTCATGAAGGAGAAGAACGGCAGCAGCACCGCACCGGTGGCGTACATGTGGTGCGCCCACACCGCGATCGACAGGGCCGCGATGCCCATGGTCGCGTACACCAGGCCGCTGTAACCGAAGATCGGCTTACGCGAGAAGACCGGGAAGATCTCCGAGACGATGCCGAAGAACGGCAGCGCGATCACGTACACCTCGGGGTGACCGAAGAACCAGAACAGGTGCTGCCACAACATCACTCCGCCGGTCGCCGGGTCGAACAGGTGCGCACCGAGGTGACGATCCACCCACAGACCGATCAGCGCGGCAGCGAGCAGCGGGAACACCAGCAGGATCAGCAGCGACGTGATGAGGATGTTCCACGTGAAGATCGGCATCCGGAACATGGTCATACCGGGGGCACGCAGGCACACGATGGTGGTGATGAAGTTGACGCCACCGAGGATGGTGCCGACACCACCGAGCGCCAATCCGATGATCCACAGGTCCGCGCCGACCCCCGGTGTGTGCACCGCATTCGACAGCGGCACGTAGGCCGTCCAGCCGAAGTCGGCGGCACCACCCGGGGTGATGAAACCGGCCGTCGCGATCAGGCCACCGAACAGGTAGAACCAGTAGCTCAGCGCGTTCAGGCGCGGGAAGCTGACATCCGGCGCGCCGATCTGCAGCGGAACGATGTAGTTGGCGAAGCCGAACACGACCGGGGTCGCGTACAGCAGCAGCATGATCGTGCCGTGCATCGTGAACAGCTGGTTGAACTGCTCGTTCGACAGGAACTGCAGACCCGGGATCGCCAACTCGCTCCGCATCAGCAGCGCCATGAGGCCACCGATGAGGAAGAACGCGAACGCGGTGACGAGGTACATGATCCCGAGCACCTTGGGATCGGTGGTCGTGATCATCTTGTAGATGAACGACCCCTTGGAACCTGTTGCCGCACGACCTGCCGTCGTCGGCCGCGACGGTGTCAGCGTGCGTGGTGGAGCTGTGTCGATCTCGGGGTTGGCAACCATACCGGACATAGTCGGACGTCCGAGGGTTCCGCCACGAGGGTCGAAGGTCCCGACAGTTCCCGCCGACGGACACCGATCTTCCCGATTCAGGTCAACGCGATCGCCTTCCGTGCAATCGCGAGCTCCTCGTTGGTGGGAACGACGAGCACCTCGACCGAGGAACCCTCTGTGCTGATGCGGCGCTCGCCCCGATCGGGCGACTGGTTGAGGGTCTCGTCGACCACGATACCGAGACGGTCGAGACCCGCAAGGGCGTCGCGCCGGACGTCGACGTTGTTCTCCCCCACCCCACCGGTGAACGTGATGACGTCGACGCCGCCGAGTTCGACGAGGTACGCGCCGATGTAGCGGCGCAGCCGGTGCACGTACACGTCGTAGGCGAGCTTCGCGGCCCCGTCCCCGTCGGCGACGAGCCCCAGCAACGCGCGAAAGTCGTTCACACCGCACAGGCCCTTGAGCCCCGAGTGCCGGTTGAGCAGGTCGTCGATCTCGTCCACCTTCATCCCGGCGTTGCGGGCCAGATGCAGGATGACGCCGGGATCCAGGTCGCCGCTGCGGGTGCCCATCACCAGACCCTCGAGCGGTGTCATGCCCATCGACGTGTCGATCGCACGCCCTCCGCGGATCGCGGACGCCGACGCCCCGTTGCCGAGGTGCAGGACGATCTGGTTCAGCTCCGCGTCGTCGCGGCCGACGAACGCCGCCGCCCGCCCGCTCACGTACTCGTGCGAGGTTCCGTGGAACCCGTAGCGCCTCACTCGATTCGCGCGCGCCACCTCCGCGTCGATCGCATACGTCGCGGCCGCGTCGGGCAGCGTGTGGAAGAACGCGGTATCGAACACCGCGACGTGCGGGACGTCCGGCAACAGCTTGCGCGCCACCTCGATCCCGACCACGTTCGGCGGATTGTGCAGCGGCGCGAGGGGCGACAGCCGCCGCAACTCCTTCAGAACCGCGTCGTCGATCAGGACGGGCTCGTGGAACACCGCGCCGCCGTGGACCACCCGGTGACCGACGGCGACGATGCCGCGCTCGCGCAGCGGCGGGCCGGTCTCGGCGATCACCTCTTCGGCAGCGCGCAGGCCCGCCGCATGATCTGGAATGTAGAGCACGCGTTCGATCACGCCGCCCGGGTGGCGGTAGACGATCCGTCCCACCGGCTCCCCGATCCGCTCCACCAGACCCGAGCCCACAGCATCACCCGCCACCGGGTGGACCAGTTGGAACTTGATCGACGACGACCCCGAATTGATCACCAGCACAATACGTTCGGTCACGACGACACCCCCTGCGCCTGGATCGCCGTGATCGCGACGGTGTTGACGATGTCCTGGACCAGCGCGCCGCGGGACAGATCGTTCACCGGCTTGTTCAGACCCTGCAGGACCGGCCCCACCGCGACGGCGCCCGCGCTGCGTTGCACCGCCTTGTACGTGTTGTTGCCGGTGTTGAGGTCCGGGAAGACGAACACCGTGGCCCGGCCCGCCACCGCCGAACCGGGCAGCTTCGCGCTCGCGACCGTGGGCTCCACCGCGGCGTCGTACTGAATGGGGCCTTCCACCGGCAGGTCGGGGCGCCGCTCGCGCACTAGGGCGGTCGCGGTACGCACCTTGTCCACGCCGATGCCCGTACCGGATTCTCCCGTCGAATACGACAGCATCGCGACGCGCGACTCGATCCCGAATCGGGCGGCCGTGTCGGCCGACGAGATCGCGATGTCGGCCAGCTGCTCGGCTGTCGGATCCGGCACCACCGCGCAGTCCCCGTACGCCAGGACCCGGTCCGACAGGCACATCAGGAACACGCTCGACACAGTCGACACCCCTGGCTGGGTCTTGATGATCTCGAGCGACGGCCGAATCGTGTGCGCCGTCGTGTGCGCCGCACCGGACACCATCCCGTCGGCAATCCCCTTGTGCACCATCATCGTTCCGAAGTACGAGATGTCGGCCATGATCTCCCGGGCCCGTTCGATCGTCATGCCGCGGTGCGCCCGCAGCCGGGCGTACTCGGCCGCGAACGCGGAGACGTACTCGGAAGTGTGCGGGTCCAGGACGGTGGCCGACGACAGGTCCACACCCAGCTCGGCGGCCCGCCCACGCACCTTCGCCTCGTCACCGAGGATCGTCAGATCCACCACCTGCCGGCGCAGCAGCCTGCCCGCGGCGCGCAGGATCCGATCGTCGTCGCCCTCGGGCAGAACGATGTGCTTGCGGTCGGCACGAGCGCGGTCGATCAACTGGTACTCGAACATCTGCGGGGTCATCACCGATGGGATCTCGAGCTTCAGGAGATCCGTCAGGGTCCGCGAGTCCACCCGCCGCTCCATCAGGCTCAGTGCGGTGTCGACCTTGCGCAGCGAGGCGACCCCGACCCGGCCGCGGGTCTGCGCCGCGGTGCTCGCGGTGTCGAACGTGCCCATCGTGGTGGTGAGGATCGGCAGCCGTGGGTTCAGTCCGTCGATCAGCTTCGCCACGGCGGGATGCGGCGCGATCCCGCCGTTCATGATGATTCCGGCCAGCGACGGAAACCCCTGTGCATCATGGGCATTGACGAGAGCGAGCAGCACGTCGGACCTGTCGCCCGGCGCGATGACGACGGTGCCCTCGGACAGCCGCTCGAGGATGTGCTCGGCAGTCATGCCGCCTACCATCACCCGCAGCGCCTCACGCTGTAGGAGCGCGGTGTCACCGCTGTACAGCTCGCCGTCGATGGCGTCGAGCAGTTCGGCCATCGTCGGGGCGACCAGCAGCGGAATCTCCGGCAGGCTCCACACCGGCACCCCGGCCGCGTCCGGCGCGGCCGCGTACTCCTCGAGCCGATCGGGATCGCAGCGGTTGACGACTATCGCGACGAGATGCGCGTGCTGGGTCGCCAGCTCGGCGGTGCACAGGTTCGCGAGCTGCGCCACCTCGTGCGGCGTGCGGCGGGCCCCGCGCAACGTCAGCAGCACCGGCGCCTCGAGGTTGGCCGCGATCCGCGCGTTGTAGCCGAGCTCGCTGGGGCTCGCGACGTCGGTGTAGTCGCTGCCGACGATCACGACTGCGTCGCACTGCTCGGCCACCTGGTGGTAGCGGGAGACGATCTCACTGAGGGCGCCGTCCGGGTCGGCGTGCACCTGCTCGTACGTCACGCCCAGGCACTGCTCGTAGCTCAGGTCCGCGGTGGTGTGCTCGACGAGCAGTTCGTGAATGTGGTCGGTCTCGTCGGTGCCGCGCGCGATCGGCCGGAACACCCCCACTCGCGCGGTGGACGCGCACAGCATGTGCAGCACGCCCAACGCGACCGTGGACTTCCCGGTATCGCCCTCCGGCGAGGCAATGTAGACGCTCGACACGGTGCCCGAATCAGCCATGAGCGACAGCCTAGTGACGATCGCGCATAATCGGCGCCCATGAGCGAATCGTCATTCCCGGACGTCCGGTGGGGTTCGGAGAACAGCATCCTGCGCGGGCCGGGCACCGCGTTCGCGGCGACCGGGCTGGGGTCGTGGACCATCCGCCGGCTCGCCGGGGTGGACCGTCGACTGCTCCTGCGCAGCAAGGGCCGCTACACGATCCTCGGCCCCATCGGCGCGCCGACGGTCCTGCTCAACACGGTCGGACGCAAGTCCGGGCAGCGCCGCACCAGCCCGCTGCTGTACATCCGTGACGGCGACCGTCTGGTGGTCGTGGGCAGCAACTTCGGGCAGGCGCACCACCCGGCGTGGACGTCGAACCTGCTCGCGCAGCCCGAGGCGAGCGTGACGATGGCCGGACGCGACATCCCCGTCCTCGCGGAGCAGGTCGACGGCGAGGAGAAGGACCGGCTGTACAAGCAGTTCGTCGAACTGGCCGGCGCGTACGCCGTCTACCAGGGCCGCACCGACCGGAACCTGCGGATGTTCGCCCTCACCCGCCGCTGACCGTCGCCGCCGCTGTGGCCGAATGTCACATGCGTTCAGTTGGACTGGACGTATGTGACATTCGGCCAGCGGGGGTCAGACCACCGAGGGGCGGTCGATGTCGGACACGTCGGCGCCCGCCGATTCGAGTCGTGTGAACAGTTCGTCGGCGCCCAACCGGGAGGCGAACTGCAACTCGGCGTCGGTGATCGGCACCGCCTGCAACCATGTGGTCACATCCTCGTCTCGTTCGACGAGGATCTCGAGCGCCGACCAGATGAACGGGACGACCAGCAACACGTGCCGGGTGGAACGGTCCGGATCCGCCGCATGAACGGCGTTGGGAACGATGGTGTTCGGGGTGACGTGCAATGATCCGGACGCGATCTGGAACGCGCACTGGGCGAGGACGTCGGACAGGAGCCGATAGTCGGCACGTCCGACGGTGATCAGCTCGGTGCGAATCGGGCGGCCGTCCTCGGTGGTGACGTTCGTCGGGAACCTCTCCATGTCGAGAGTCGCGTAGGACGCGTACCCCGGGGCGGGGCATCCGTCGCCGACCGCGATCGACACCTCGGGCGGTTCCTCGCCGTCTCCGTCCGGGTCCACCGCCGCCCGGAACCGCAACACCTGCGGCGGCACGCCGAATACGTCACCGATTCGGCGTGCCGCGGCCCGGACTTCCTCGCTGGCTTCCATGGGAACGAGCCTAGATGCCGGCCCCGAGCGAACCGGCGTCGGCGCCCGTCACGCCAGGGCGCGCAGGCGCGGGGCGAGGTCGCGCTCGAAGAGGTCCAGGAACCGCTTCTGGTCGTGACCGGGCGCGTGGAACACCAGGTGGTTGAGGCCGGCATCGATGTACGGCTTGATCTGCGCGACAGCCTCGTCCGGATCCGACGCCACGATCCACCGCTTGGCGACCTGCTCGATGGGCAGCGCGTCGGCGGCCGCCTCCATCTCGATCGGATCGTCGATGGAGTGCTTCTGCTCCGCCGTCAGCGACAGCGGCGCCCAGAACCGGGTGTTCTCGAGCGCGGCGTCGGCGTCGGTGTCGTACGAGATCTTGATCTCGATCATCCGGTCGATGTCCGCGAAGTTGCGGGCCGCCTTTTCGGCCCCCTCCTTCACCGCGGGGATCAGCTTCTCGGTGTACAGGTCCATGCCCTTGCCGGACGTGCAGATGAAGCCGTCGCCCGCGCGGCCCGCGTAGCGCGCCACGACGGGGCCACCGGCCGCCACGTACACCGGGATGCCGCCCTCGGGAACGTCGTAGATCGAGGCGCCCTTGGTGCTGTAGTACTCGCCCTCGAAGTCGACCCGGTCGCCGGTCCACAGGTCGCGCATCAGCTGCACCGACTCGCGCAGGCGCGCGAAACGCTCCTTGAACTCGGGCCATTCGCCCTTGAAGCCGGTCGCGATCTCGTTGAGCGCCTCACCGGTGCCGACACCGAGCATGACGCGTCCCGGGTACAGGCAGCCCATCGTCGCGAACGCCTGCGCCACGACGGCCGGGTTGTAGCGGAACGTCGGCGTCATCACCGAGGTGCCGAGCTGCAGGCGCTGGGTGCGCTCGCCGACCGCCGTCATCCAGGCGATCGAGAACGGTGCGTGGCCGCCGTTGTGCCGCCACGGCTGGAAGTGGTCGCTGACGGTGACACTGTCGAGGCCGTGTCCCTCGGCCATCACGCCCAGTTCCACCAGGTCACGCGGCCCGAACTGCTCCGCGGACGCCTTCAAACCCAACTTCAGTCCCTGTACCACCGGTTCTCCGATCGTCTACCTGATTCGATTGGGTTCGAGTATGCCCCGACCAACCGACGCGGAGTAACCCCCGTCTCAGTCGCGCAGGGCGCGGTGTTCGACGATCGTGGGGTCGGCGCGCCAGTCGTAGACCACCGACGTGCGCAGGACGATGTCCTGCAGGGAGCGGCGTCTCGGGTCGATCGCCACCCACAGCAGCCCGAACCCGAACAGCACGCACAGCACCGCGCGGGCGGCGCACCGTGGCCAGCGCACGAGGCGGCCGTTGCGGCTGACCATCCGCAGACCCATCACGACGGCCCCGACCGTTCGACCGCTCGTGGCCCAGAACGCCGTCAGGTACAGCACCGACAGCGCCAGGAACGTCGTCACCGACAGGATCGCCCGAACCTCCGGAAAGCGAAAATCCTGCGGCGAGAACAACAATCGCGCGAACATCAGGGCCAGATAGACGCCGACCAGCATGGTCAGCACGATGCCGATGTCGATCACCGCCGCCAGACCGCGGGTGACGATGCCGGCTGGGCGGTGCGGCGGATCCTCGCGGACGGTGCCGGTCACCGATCACCACCGGTGCCGGGATCCTGCACATCCGACTCGCCCCGGCCGAACAGTCGGCCGACGAAGCCCGCAACCGCGTCGTCCGCCTGCATGCCCTGACTGCGCGCACCGCGGACCGCCTCGGTCGACATCGACCCGGTCGACTCGCGGATGATCCGCGGCAGGTCGACGCCGTCGATCACGCTGTTGGACAGATCCACCAGATCGACCCGTTCGATCACCGCGTCCACGTCCACCTTCGCGGCGATCGCATCCACGTCCACCCGCGCCGCGATCGCATCCACGTCCACCCGGTCGATGATCCGGTCGATGTCGACGCGCGCGGCGACGTCGTCGACGTCGACCCGGTCCAGAATCGGCGCGATGTCCACCCGCGCTGCGATGGCGTCGACATCCACGCGGTCGACGATCCGTTCGATGTCGATGCCTTCCGCGATGGTGTCGAGGTCGACGTGGTCGCGGACGACGGCCGTGATGTCCACCTCCGCCAGCGCGGCCGCCACCACTCGGCGCACCACGACCCGCAGCACGCGGTCGGAGAGCTCGTCCGCCGCCCGCAGCGTCTCGGCGCCGCGCGACTCGAGCGCGGCCAGACCGGCCTCCAACCCGGGCACGCGGCGCGCGAGATCCAGCGTGGTGCCCGCCGCGAAGCGCAGAGCGTCGCCGAGGAATGCGACGGATCCGGCCGCGACGCGGACCGGATCGGGAGTTCGGTTGCCGTCCATACCGAACATCCAAGACCGATCGGGCGGAAAATGCACGCTCCCGGGTCCGACGCCGTCCGGAAGCGCCACCCCGGCACGACTCCCGCGGATATGCTGGCGTGAGCTTCATTCAGCCAGAAAGCAATTCAGGCCGATTCGGCCGGAGGTGCGCGATGAGAAGCTCTGGGGCGAGCGCCGGTGCACAGCACTGGTTCCTCCACTCGATCACTCTCGTCGGAGTGCTGGTGGTCTCCCTGCTCGGCGGGGCGCTCACCGCGCGGGCCGCTCCGTCGGGCGTCGCGTACGTGGCGGGGACGGTCCAGGTGAGCGACGGCGTCACCCGCATCTCGGTGTACTCGCCGTCGATGGACCGAGTGGTTTCGAGCGACGTCATCCATCCCGTCGGTGGCGGGCCGGCACCCACGTTCTACCTGCTCACGGGCATCACCGGCGGCGAGGACGGCGTCTCCTGGTACAACAACACCGACGTGACGCAGTTCTTCGCCGACAAGCACGTCAACGTGGTGCTGCCGGTGGGCGGCAAGTTCTCCATGTACACCGACTGGGCCGACGACGATCCGGTGCTGGGCCGCAACAAGTGGCAGACCTTCCTCACCCGGGAACTACCGACGGTGATCGATCGTCAGTTCGGTACCACCGGCGTCAACGCCCTCGGCGGGGTGTCGATGGCAGCGGGCCCGGTGCTCGACCTCGCGATCCAGGCACCCGACGTCTACCGCGCCGTCGGCTCGTACAGCGGGTGCGCGGGAACCAGCGACTTCAACGGGCAGGCGATGGTCCGCTCCATGGTCGAACTGCGTGGCGGCGGCAACGTCAACAACATGTGGGGTCCCGTCGGCGGGCCGCAGTGGATCGAGCACGACCCGGTGGTGCAGGCAGAAAGGTTGCGCGGCAAGGTGTTGTACCTGTCCGCCGCGTCCGGTATGCCCGGCGCCATCGACCGCCTCGACCCGCTGATCGCCATCCCGCAGGGCGTTGTGGGCGGTCTGCTGGAGTCGGTCACGATGCGCTGCACCCTGGTGATGGACGCCCGCCTGCGGTCGCTCGGGATCCCTGCGACCGTCGTCTACCGGGACGTGGGCAGCCACACCTGGGGTGTGTTCGAGGCCGAGATGCAGGACTCGTGGGCGGTGCTCGGACCGGCGATCGGGGCATGACGGATACTGGTGGTGTGAGTACCGACGAGCGGAACCCCGGTTGGACCTATCTCATGGACATGGACGGCGTGCTCGTCCACGAGGAACACATGATTCCCGGCGCCGACGCCTTCCTCGCCGAACTGCAGGAGGCGGGAACGCCGTTCATCGTCCTGACCAACAACTCGATCCGGACGCCGCGGGATCTGCGGGCACGCCTGCTGCGCAGCGGCCTGGACATCCCGGAGAAGTCGATCTGGACCTCCGCGCTGGCCACCGCGACGTTCCTGAAGAACCAGCGTCCCGGCGGAAGTGCTTACGTGGTGGGCGAATCCGGCCTCACGACGGCGCTGCACGAGATCGGCTACGTGCTCACCGACAACGACCCGGACTACGTGGTGCTCGGTGAGACCCGCACGTACTCGTTCGAGGCGATCACCACCGCGATCCGTCTCGTCGAGCGCGGCGCGCGGTTCATCGCCACCAACCCGGACGCCACCGGCCCGTCCCGCGACGGGTCGCTGCCGGCGACCGGTTCGGTCGCGGCCCTGATCACCCGCGCGACCGGCCGTGAGCCGTACTACGTGGGCAAGCCGAATCCACTGATGATGCGGTCGGCGCTGCGCGCGATCGGGGCGCACTCGGAGAACACGCTGATGATCGGCGACCGGATGGACACCGACGTCGTGTCCGGGCTCGAGGCCGGGCTGCAGACCATCCTGGTGCTCACCGGAATCTCCACCCGCGCAACCGTCGAGACGTTCCCGTACCGTCCGACACTCGTCCTCGAATCCGTGGCCGATCTGGTGGGGCGAACCGCGAACCCGTTCTGAAAGAGAATGTTTCACGCGATCGAGGCGTACGCGGCCTCGATCAGCCGGTACGCGCGACGGTCACCGGCGAAGTAGTCGCGCTTGAGGTTCGGCACGAACGCGACCGTCAGTCCGTGGTCGGGGTCGCCGAGGCCGACGGCCCCGCCCGCGCCCGGGTGACCGAACGCGGTGTCACGAGCCACCTCGGGTAGCTCGAAACTCTGCGCCGGACGCATGAAGCCGAGGCCGTACGCGCTGTCGGTGAGCAGCACCCGGTCCGGGCCGCGGACCCGTTCGCGCAGCGCGTCGTCCAGCGTCTCATGGCTCAACGACACGCCGTGCACGAGGTCGCGATAGAACCGGGCCAGCGCGCGGGCCGTCGTCACCATCCCGGCGGCCGGCCATCCGCCGCCGAGCACTGCCGGATCGTTGTACGACGCAACCGGATTCGTGGTGGCCCGGAAGATCGGCGAGCCGGGCTCGGCGTAGGCCGAGTCGATCCGTGTCTGCGTCGCGACGTCCGTCAGCGGCGACGACGGCTCCCCGCGGCGCGGGACGCTGATCCGGGCCGAGCGGGCGATCGTCCCCGCCGGCGCCCCGATCCACAGGTCGGTGCCGAACTCCTCGTGGACGAACTGTCCCACCGTCTTCCCGGTGTGCCGCCGGACCAGTTCGCCGACCAGCCACCCGAAGGTCAGGGCGTGGTAGCCGTGATCGGTGCCGGGTTCCCACTCCGGGGCCTGCCGTGCGAGCCGCTCCGCCATCGCCGCCGGCTCGGCCGCCTGTGCCACCGACACCTGTTCGTCGAACGCCGGCAGTCCGGCCTGGTGTGTGAGCAGATGTTCGACGGTGACGCCGCCCTTGCCGTTCTGCGCGAACTCCGGCCACCACTGCGCGACCGGCGCGTCCACCGTCACGTAACCGCGTTCGGTGAGCAGCAGCGCCGCCGCCGCGGTCACGGCCTTGGTGCAGGAGAACACCACGCACGGGGTGTCCCAGGCCCACGCCCGTCCGGTGCGCCGGTCCGCCACGCCGCCCCACAGGTCCACCACGGGTCGGCCGTCGGCGTAGACGGCGACCGCGGCACCCAGGTTCGTGCCGTCCGCGAAGCTGTCCTCGAAGACATCGCGGACAGCCGAGAACGCCGAATCACATTGACCCTGTACCGATGTCATGAACACCTCGAACCGGACACCCCCGCCGCGGCCCCACCTGACAGCCTAGGCCGCCGCCGACTCCCGCAGGAATGATTCGGCGTCAGCGCCCATTCCTCGAGCGCCGGCGCGGGTTCCCGTGCGCAGAGGCCCGGAGTGGGCGCTCAGCGCAGCGGTGTCGCCACGCCCGCAACCACCAGCACGACGCTCTCCGACTCACCCGCGACCGCCGAGTTCACCCGCCCCAGCAGGTCCCGGAACCGTCGACCCGCCGACGTCGGCGGCACCACACCGCTGCCCACCTCGTTGCTGACCACCACGACCGGCACCGTCACCGAACGCATCGCGTCCAGCAGATCGCTCACATCGGCATCCACCGCGGCCCAATCGCCACCCGTCCAGACGCCGTGGTGATCGAGGCGTCCGGTGAGCCAGGTGCCGAGGCAGTCCAGCAGGACGGGTTCGCGGGCGGACCGCAGCACCGCGGACGCGTCCGCCGTCTCGACGGTGGTCCACCCCGCCGGGCGTCGGGCCCGGTGCAGGGCGATCCGCTCCGCCCACTCCCGATCTCCCTCGTGCACCCCGCCGGTCGCCAGGTACGTGACCCGCGGATGCACCGTCAGCAGCGCCTCGGCGTACGTGGACTTGCCGGCGCGGGCGCCGCCGAGGACGAGGGTGCGCCGGAGCCCCGGCGTCTCGGTCACCGTCTGCGCCCCTACGGTCACCGTCGCCCCGTCGTCCACCACCCGGGCACCCCACGGCGCCAGGCGCTCCGTCAGTTCCGGGGTGGGCGGGTTGTAGTGGCTCAGGTGCACGGCCACCACGTCGGTGGCGTCGGTGATCGCGCCGGATTCGCGCAGTGCGGCCAGCGTGCGCGGGAACGTCGTCAGGTCGTGGTGTCCGGCGCAGAGGTCGGTGCGGGTCCCGAAGGTCTCCTCGAGGAACACCGCGTCGTATCCCGCATCCTGGACGGCGTCCAGCGTCGACGATGGCAGCGGCCCGGTGTCGGTGGCCCACAGCATCCGCGCGCCCTCCGGGGCGGCGACGTCGTAGAGCACGCTGTCGCCGTCACGTATCGCGGTGTGTGCGGCCTCGAGCACGCGAATCGTGTAGCCGTCCAGGTCGATTCGGTCACCGGCGGCAACCGGGACGAACCGCACCGGGTCGTCGGGGCCCACCCAGTCGCGGCACAGGTCCAGCGCCTCGGGCGGCCCGATCACGTCGAGGGGTTCGTCCCGCCGCACCCACGCGCGGAACAGCAGCGCCGCCGGACCGACATGGTCGGGGTGCGCGTGGGTGAACAGGATGTGGCGGACGCCGGCGAGGGAACGTCCGGCGTGCACCGCGGCCCGCGGGATCTCCGGTCCGCAGTCGAGCAGGATCGTGCCGTCGACGAGGGCGGCCGTCTGACCGCGGATCTCGCCGCGCGCGGCGGCGGTGCGGCAGGACGCGCACACGCAGAAGGGGTTGGGCCACCCGTCGGCGCTGCCGGTGCCCAGCAGTACGACGTCGATGACCCAACCCCTCCCGTTCGCGCTCCGGCCGAATGTCACATGCGTTCAGTCGGACCGAACGTGTGTGACATTCGGCCACTACACAGCGAGCGTCAGCGCAGTGCCTGCGCCAGATCCTCCAGCAGATCCTCGGGATCCTCCAGGCCGACCGACAGGCGCACGACGCCGTCGGACAGGCCGATCGCGGCGCGCCCCTCCGGTCCCATCGCGCGGTGCGTGGTGGTGGCCGGGTGGGTGATGAGCGACTTGGAGTCACCGAGGTTGTTGGAGATGTCGATGACCTGCAGCTTGTTCAGCAGCTCGAAGGCACGCTTCTTCCCCTCGCCCTCGGCCGAGTCCAGCTCGAACGTGACGACCGTGCCGCCACCGCTCATCTGCGACTTCGCGAGCTCGTGCTGCGGGTGCGATTCGAGGTACGGGTACTTGACCCAACGGATCGCGTCCTCGGCCTCGAGGAACTGCGCGATACGCAGGGCGCTGTCCACCGAGTGGTTCACGCGCAGCGGCATCGTCTCGAGACCCTTGAGCAGGGTGTGCGCGTTGAACGGGCTCAGCGCCGGACCGGTGTGCCGGATCAGCTGCTGCACCGGGCCGTCGATGTAGTCCTTGGGACCCAGGATCGCGCCGCCGAGGACACGCCCCTGGCCGTCGATGTGCTTGGTGCCCGAGTACACGATCACGTCGGCGCCGAGATCCAGGCTGCGCTGCAGCAGCGGGGTCGCGAAGACGTTGTCGAGCACCACCTTGGCACCGGCGGCGTGCGCCATCTCCGACACCTTGCGGACGTCCACGAGGGTCTGCATCGGGTTGGACGGCGTCTCGAAGAACACGGCCGTGGTGGGCACCGACAGCGCCTGCTCCCACTGGTCGAGGTCCTCGCCGTCGACGAACACGGTCTCCACGCCCCAGCGGGGCAGGATCTCGTTGCACACCACGAAGCACGAGCCGAACAGGCTGCGTGCGGCCACCAGCCGGTCGCCCTTGCCGAGCAGCGCGGCCAGCGCGGTGAACACCGCGGACATGCCCGACGCGGTGGCGTAGCAGCCCTCGGCGCCGTCGAGCAGACGCAGCCGCTCCTCGAACATCTTCACGGTGGGGTTGCCGTAACGGGAGTACACGAAGTGGTCGACCTCGCCGGTGAACGCCTGCTCGGCCGCCTCGGCGGACTCGTAGACGAAGCCGGAGTTGAGGTAGATCGCCTCGGACGTCTCCTCGAAGCCGGACCGCATCGTGCCGCCGCGGACACCGAGGGTGGCCGGACGCACGGAGTCGGGCAACGTCTTGCGGAAGGACCCGCCCTGCGGGATGGCGCTCACGACTGCCTCCACGGCAGGCCCACGGCGCGCCAGCCGGTGGTGCCGCGACGGTTGTCGGACCCGAGCCCGCCCTCGAACCCGTCGAGCACGTTGTACGACGGTCCGATACCGACGGCGGTCGCGGCCTCGGCCGCACCGATGGAGCGTTGCCCGGAGCGACACAGGAAAATCACCGGACGCGCTGCTTCCGCGTCGGCGCCACCGACGATGCCCGCCTCGACCAACTGGTCGACGAAGGACTCGTTGCGCGCACCCGTGGGATAGCTCACCCATTCGATGAGCACGGTCCGGCGGTCGATCGACGACGTGTCGGGCAACCCGACGTATCGCCATTCGGCGTCGGTCCGCACATCCACGAGCACGGCTTCCGGATGCTCGCGCAGCAGCTCCCAGGCTTGCTGCGGCGTTATGTCACCTGCGTAGCTCACCGTCCCAGCTTTCCACAGTGCCCGGTGGGGCGTAGCACGCGGAGGGTCGAGAACGCGAGAACTGTGCAGGTGCGGCGGGTCAGTTACAGACGAGCCAGATGCCGTCGCCGTGGACGAACTGCCACGTCGAGGTGGCGGCGCCCTTGCCGTCGCCCGCGTCGATCCGAACGTCCGCGGTGGCGGCGGTGCCGTTCACGGCCGCATTGGTGACTTCTTCGATCTTGATCTCGCCCTCACGGCCGGCGATCGGGGAGCGTTCCTCGGCAAATCCCTGGCACACCATGTGGTCGATCGCGTCCGCATCGTCGTTGTTGCTCGCGCGGACGAAATCACTGACGGACGCGTTGATCCGATCGGCATCGGATCGACTCTCCTCGGCCGGTCGCAGCAGCGCGGAGACGATAATTCCGATCATCAAGATCGCCACTATTGACACGGCGAGAATGAAGGGCTTCGCCGTCGTGCGCGAGGGGTCGTCGAGGGGCTCCTGCTGATCGGTCATACCTGCGATTTTCCCCTGACTGCCCGGGTCCTCTCCAACCGGGTCGCGAACAGTCCAAGGCACAATCGCTGTTTGTGACCTCCCAAACAACGGCGTACTACCCGGGGGTAGAACACACCGGGAGTATCGGGTGCGGTCGCCGTGCGAGTTCTAGCATGAAGGCGGGGGACGGTGGGTTCGGGGGAATCCACCGCCCGCGACAGTCCGACAGCACCGCGTGTTAGGTAGGGCTTAGTTTAAGCTGGAGCTTCACACACGGCTGTCGCACAACCACCAGCACGTCCGTCCAATCGAAAAGGTAGTTCGCCTCAGATGACTGACCAGACTCGTCCACTGCGCGTGGCCATCGTCGGTGCCGGCCCGGCCGGAATCTATGCCGCCGATGCGCTCATGAAGTCCGACACCGAGGTGAGCATCGACCTGTTCGAGCGGATGCCGGCGCCCTTCGGCCTCATCCGATACGGCGTCGCGCCGGACCACCCGCGCATCAAGGGCATCATCACCGCCCTGCACAAGGTGCTGGACAAGGACGCTGTGCGTCTGCTGGGCAACATCGACTACGGCAACGACATCACCCTCGACGATCTGCGCCGCTACTACGACGCCGTGATCTTCTCGACCGGCGCCAACGCCGACCGCGCCCTGAACATCCCGGGCATCGACCTGGAGGGCAGCTACGGCGCCGCCGACTTCGTCTCCTGGTACGACGGCCACCCGGACGTCCCGCGCACGTGGCCGCTCGAGGCCGAGAAGGTTGCCGTGCTGGGCGTCGGCAACGTCGCGCTCGACATCGCCCGCGTCCTGGCGAAGACCGGCGATGAACTGCTGCCCACCGAGATCCCCGCGAACGTGTACGAGGGCCTCAAGAACAACAAGGCCGTCGAGGTCCACGTGTTCGGCCGTCGCGGCCCGGCGCAGGCCAAGTTCACGCCGCTCGAGCTGCGCGAGCTGGACCACTCCCCCACCATCGAGGTCATCGTCGACCCCGAGGACATCGACTACGACGAGGGCTCCGAGGCTGCGCGTCGCGGCTCCAAGCAGGTCGACATGGTCGCGAACACGCTGCAGGACTGGGCCATCCGTGACCAGGGCGATCGCCCGCACAAGCTGTTCCTGCACTTCTTCGAGTCGCCGCACGAGGTTCTCGGCGAGGACGGCAAGGTCGTCGGCCTGCGCACCGAGCGCACCGAACTGGACGGCACCGGAAACGTCCGCGGTACCGGCAAGTTCAACGACTGGGACGTCCAGGCCGTGTACCGCGCCGTCGGCTACCTGTCGCAGAACATCGCCAAGCTGCCGTTCGACGAGCAGGCCGGCACCGTCCCCAACGAGGCTGGGCGTGTCCTCGCGGACGACACTGCGGACGGCGCGTCACGCTTCATGGACGCCACCTACGTCACCGGCTGGATCAAGCGTGGCCCGGTCGGCCTGATCGGCCACACCAAGGGCGACGCGAACGAGACCATCGCATGCCTGCTCGAGGACTCCCCGAACTTCGCGGGTGCCGCCGAGCCGGGCGAGGACGCGATCATCGAGTTCCTCGAGGGCAAGGGTGTTCCGTACACCACGTGGCAGGGCTGGTACCGCCTCGACGCCCACGAGCGTTCCCTCGGTGAGCCCGAGGGCCGCGAACGCGTCAAGGTCGTCGAGCGCGAGGACATGCTGCGCGCCAGCGAGCCGCACAAGGCCTGACGCACTCCGTCACCCGGCTGAAGGGGCCCTTCACGCGCCGTCAGCGCGTGAAGGGCCCCTTCAGCTGTTTCGGGAGGCATGATGAACACGTGTTTGACGCGCACGTGCACATCATCGATCCGCGGTTCCCGCTGGTGGAGAACAACGGGTATCTGCCCGATCCGTTCACGATCGACGACTACCGCCGCCGCATGGCGGGCTTCGGCGTCGACGGTGGTGCGGTGGTGACCGCGTCGTACCAGGGCACGCTCGGTGGGCCTGGCCTGCTGGCCGCGCTCGAGGAACTCGGCGAGGGCTGGGTGGGGGTCACGCACCTCGACCCCGACGCCACCGACGACGACATCCTCGCGCTCGACCGCGCCGGGGTCCGCGGGGTGCGCTTCAATCTGCGGCGCAGCGCCACCGACGTCCAGGTCCTCACGACGCAGGCCCTGCGGGCGTACGAACTGGTGGGCTGGCACGCCGAGTTCTACGTGGACGCGACGCTGCTGCTGTCGCTCGAACCGGTGTTCGCGAAGCTGCCCGCAGTCAGCATCGACCACCTGGGCATGTCGACGCGCGGGCTGCGGTACCTGCTCAACCTCGTCGACCGGGGCGCCAAGGTGAAGGCCACCGGCTTCGGGCGGACCTCGATCGACGACGTCGGCAGCGTCATCCGGCAGATCCACGCCGTCAACCCGAAGGCCCTCATGTTCGGCACCGACCTGCCCGGCACCCGTGCCCGCCGCGCGTTCGAGGCCGCCGACGTCGACGTCATCGCCGACGCCGTCGGGGACGACCTCGAGGCCGTCCTCGGCGGCAACGCGCGAGAGTGGTACCGCTGCCCGGGCGGACCTTCTCGGCAATGACCGATCCTGGGCGCGACGACGACTCATAGCGCGAACAGGGCGCTCGCGGCGTCCATCGCGAGCAGAAAGCCCGCGATTCCCAACGCCCAACCCACGGCGCTGTCCGCGTTGCGAGTGAAGAAGTCGTCGATCCGGTGCAGGACGCCGTCGGCGCGCTGCCCGACCAATATCCGCAGCCCCAGCAGGGTCACGGCCGGGACGATCATCACCAGACAGTAGGCGGCCAGCAGGGGGATCGACAGAGCAGCGGGCGCTCCCACGGAGACGATCAGCGCGATGGCCGCGAGGTAGGGGATCATCGTGACCAGCTCCAGCGTTCCCGCCGAGAGGGCCAGTGTGGTGACACCACCCGACCCGCCCGCCGAGAGGGCCCGATCGCGCCAGCGGATGACCCGACTCGACTCGCCACGTTCGCGGCGCTTCTTCGAGTCGAAGCGGAAGCTCAGCACGAACAATGCCGCGCCGACGGCCAACTGGACCGCCTTTGCCACAGGCGAATCCAACATCCGGCCTCCGACGTCGAGGCCCATCCGCCCCGCGGTAAGGAGGGCCGCGCCGATGACGAGGTAGAACACGGCGATGACGATCAGGTAGCGGACGATGCGACCGACGGGTGGGCGCCCGGGCGCGAGCAGCATCCACACCGGCAGTACCAGCGTTCCGATGCTCGTACTGTCCACGAGCGCAAGGCCTGCCAGCGACGCCAGCAGCACCACGTTCACGTCAACGGCCACTGGTGTCGGTCCTACGCGCGCTGACGACGTCGATCACCCCGACCGCCACGAGTGCTACGCCGAGCGGTCCGCCCCGGAACCAGAAGAACTCCGCGTCGCGTGCGAACAACCACAACGCCGCCCCGGCGACGATCAGGAACACTCCAAACATTGCCGCAAGTCGTAACCGCATGCCACGAATACTGCTGGCCCCCTGCGGAGTGACACATCGGCCGCCGGGCGGCTGCGACGTCATCACTTGGTATGACAGGTCCGGCTGTCCACTGTGCTGTGATGGAGTGATGGCGTATCCGTTGCAACCGTCGCGGGGCGGCCTGCGGATGCGCCGGCACGTGAACACCGCCCGGTCACGCCGCCGTGATGACATCCTGATCGCGGGCGGGATGCTCGTCATCGGGTTGGTCCTGTATGCCGTCGGCGCATTTCAACTCGGCACCGGGCCGAGCAGCACCCCCGCCGGTGTTCGGGTCGCGCTGCTCGTCGCGATCGCCGCTGCGGACACCTTCCGCAGCACGTACCCGGCCGCCGCCCTGACCGTGGGGGCGGTCCTGACCGCCATCGACCTCGCACTCGGACCCACCGTCCCCGTGTGGCTGGTTCTCTCCGATCTCGTCTACGCCGCGGTGTTGTACGGGCGGCCCCGCGTCAGCCGGGCGGTCTGCTACTCCACCGGGGCGGCGGTCGTCGTCCTCACTGCTGCCGCCTACGTCGGATGGCAGGACGGCCGTGCGGCCGCGGCGGCGGGGATCGTCCTCGCACTGTTCTTCACGACCCCCGTGTGGTGGGCGCTCGCGATCCGTCGTCACCAGGAGGTCGCGGCCGCCGAACGGGCACGGGCAGAGTCGATGCGGGCCCTCGCGGAGGCGGACCGGGCGGCCGCGGTCGCCCACGAACGGAATCGCATGGCTCGGGATCTGCACGACGTGATCGCGAGTCACCTGTCGGCGATCGCGATTCAATCGGCGGCCGCGCTGTCTCGAGGGACGACCGGGACCGATCCAACTCTCGACAACGTCCTGACCGCCATCCGGGCGGGGAGCGTCGCCGCGCTTGACGAGATGCGCTCGATGATCGATCTACTCCGCGCCGAGAGCGATCCGGATGATCCTGGCGCCCCGCTACGCCTGAGCGACCTCGACATGCTGATCGTCGGTGCGCGCGCGGCCGGAAGCGCCGTGGAAGCCAGCGTCGCGACGAATCCCGATACGTTGACCAGCGTCGTGGACCACGCCACGTACCGAATAGCGCAAGAATCGATCACCAATGCGGTCAAACATGCTCCCCGTCAGAAGATCTCGATCACGATCCAGCAGGATGCCGATGCCGTTCGGCTGCGCGTGCACAACCCGATACCACGCGGCCCGGGCGACGAGCCCTCCGCTGCGTCCGGAGGACAGGGACTGCGCAACATGACAGAACGCGCCCAGTTGCTGGGTGGCCGACTCCACGCCGGCGCGACACAGGACGGCTGGATCGTCGATTCGGTGCTGCCGCTCGAGTCACGAGGAGCGTCCGAATGAACGAGCGCGATGGACTGCCGATCCGCGTGGTGCTGGCAGACGATCACGCGGCCATCCGCGCGGGACTCGCGATGATCCTCGATGGCCAACCGGACATCGACGTGGTGGCCGAGGCGGATTCGGGTACATCGGCGGTGACCCTCGCCCGCACCCATCGCCCGGACGTCGTCCTGATGGACGTGCGGATGCCCGGCACGGACGGCATCACGGCCACGCGTGCGATTACCGACACCACCGACAGTCGGGTGGTCGTACTCACCACGTTCGACCTCGACGAGTACGTGTTCGGGGCGCTGCGCGCCGGCGCGTCGGGGTTCCTCGTGAAAACCGCGACTGCGGATGAACTGACCGCTGCGGTGCGCACGGTCGCGGCCGGAGAGTCCGTGCTGGCTCCGCGTGCTGCGTCCGCGTTGATCGACCAGTTCGTTCGAGTCCCCGCACGCCGCACCCCACCGACGGCACTCGCCGACCTGACCGACCGGGAGCTCGAGGTGCTGCGACTGCTGGGGCAGGGCCTGTCCAACGCCGGGTTATCCCGGGAACTGGGGGTGGGAGCTCCCACGATCAAGACGCACGTGTCGCGGGTACTCTGCAAGCTCGGATTGGCGTCGCGGGTCCAGGCCGCGTTGCTCGCCCGCGAACTCGACTTGTGACTGGCCCGACCGGGCGGTCAGACGAACAGCACCGCGCCCAGCCACAGGCCTACCGCGAGGAGCGCGCCGAACAGTTCGACCAGGATCGACAGTCCGACGGCCTTGGTGGCGTGCACGGTCGAGGCCCACGCGTCGCGGTGCGTGCGGTGCCGGGCCGCCTCGGCCGCGTACGTGCCGAGCAGGAACCCGAGCAGCAGTCCCACCACCGGCACCACGAAGAAGCCGACGATCCCGACCAACCCGCCGAACATCACCGAGCGGTTGGGGACGCCGGCGTCGCGCATCCGGCGTCCGGGCCACGTGTACTTGATGATCCCCGCGCCCACCATCAGCGCGGCCCCGGCCACGAAGACGCCCCACCCGGCAGCGCTGGCGTCGACGATCGCCCACACCAGCAGCGCACCGGCGATCAGCAGCGTGCCGGGCAGGATCGGCACCACGACGCCGACCAACCCGACGAGCATCACCAGGCCGAGCAGAACCTCGACCCCGGCGCTCACGTCACTCCGGCACGACGACGCGCACCCGGGACGCCGCCTCGCGGGCCCGTTCGCGGGCCGTCTCGACATCCGGCCCGGTGGACACCGCGACGCCCATGCGACGACGCGCGAACGCCTCGGGCTTGCCGAACAGGCGCAGATCGGTCTCCGGCACCGCCAGGGCGTCGGCGACGCCTTCGAACGCGACACCGACCGACTCGACGCCGCCGTAGATCACCGCGGACGCGCCGGGGGCAGCCAACGTCGTGTCGACGGGCAGGCCGAGGATCGCGCGGGCGTGCAACTCGAACTCCGAGAACCGCTGCGAGCGCAGCGTCACCAGTCCGGTGTCGTGCGGGCGGGGGCTCACCTCGGAGAAGTAGACGGCGTCGCCCTTGACGAACAGTTCGACGCCGAAGATGCCACGTCCGCCCAGCGCGGTGGTCACCTTCTCCGCGACGTCACGTGCAGCGGCGAGCGCGGCTGGGGTCATCGCCTGCGGCTGCCACGACTCGATGTAGTCGCCGGCGTCCTGCAGGTGGCCGATCGGCTCGCAGAAGTGCGTGCCGTCCACGGCGCGGACGGTGAGCTGGGTGATCTCGTAGTCGAAGTCGACGAAGCCCTCGACGATCACCCGCCCCTTGTTGACCCGTCCGCCGGAAAGCGCGTATTCCCAAGAGCTTTCGAGATCGTCCGCACTGCGCGCGACGGACTGCCCCTTGCCGGACGACGACATCACCGGCTTGATGACGCAAGGGAACCCGATCTGCTCGGCGGCGGCACGCACCTCGTCCAGCGAATCGGCGAACGCGTACGGCGACGTCGGCAGGCCCAGCTCCTCGGCGGCGAGACGGCGGATGCCTTCCCGGTTCATCGTCAGCTGCGTCGCCCGCGCGGTGGGGATGACGACGGCCAGTCCGCGCTCCTCCACCTCGGCGAGGGCCTCGGTGGCGATGGCCTCGATCTCGGGCACCACGAAGTGCGGGCGCTCGTCCTCGATGACGCGCAGCAGTTGTTCGCGGTCGCCCATGTCGACGGTGTGCGCGCGGTGCGCCACCTGGTGACCGGGGGCGTCGGCGTAGCGATCGACGGCGATCACCTCGACGCCCAGGCGCTGCAGGGCGATGATCACCTCCTTGCCGAGTTCGCCGGAGCCCAGCAGCATCACGCGGGTGGCGCTCGGGCTCAGCGGGGTACCGATCCGGGTGGGAATGTCAGCGGAAGTGTCGGGGCGCATGCGTCGGACTATATGCGGTTGCCGCAGGTCATACTGTCGCGATGGAACTCGGCCTCGACACCCGCCTGACACTGCTCGCGGCGGGGCTCATCTTCCTGCTGGCCCTGCTCCTCGGAGTGTGGAAGTACCACCAGATGCATACGTCGCCGAATCATCTCGCGCACCCGTACGTCGACATCGCGCACCGCTCGGCGCTCCTGTACTCGTTTGCGACGCTTCTCGTTTCGGCGTTCGTCGAGCTCAGCGGCTGGCCGACGGCGGCGAATGCGACGTGCGCGGGGATCCTGGTGTTCTTCTTCGTCGCGGCCATCGGCAGCTACATCGTGCACGGCGCCCGCCGCGACACCACCAACCAGTTCGAGCGCCCCGACGCGGCACTGCGTGTGGCGATGATCGCACTGGTCGTCGGCGAGATCGGCGCGTTCGCGGTGCTGCTCGCCGGGTTCGTCTCGGCGCAGATCCTCTAGCCGCGCGCCTCCACGCGGGCCAGGAAGTCCAGCACCGCGGCGTTGAACAGATCGGGTCGCTCCTCGGCGGACGCGTGGCCCGCGCCGGGGAGGACCACCAGTTCGGCACCCGGGATCGAGCGCGTGATCAGGTCGGTGTGGCGCCGGGGGATCACGTCGCGCTCCCCCACGATCACCAGCGTCGGAACGTCGATCGCGGCGAGCGCGGCCGGCGCGATGTGGGGATGCCGCACCATCAGGCCCAGCATTTCGCGTCTCCGCGCGAGGCCTCGCGACAGCGGCGCCACCAGACCGCCGAGCATCCAGGCCGCCGTCGCGGGAATCCGGAACATCGGCCCCAGTCCGGCCGGATCGAGGTTGGCGGCGTTGACGATCAGCGATCGCACCCGCGCCGGGTGCCGCAGCGCGAGCGTGAGGGCGGTGTTGCCGCCGTCGCTGTAGCCCAGGACGTGCGCACTCTCGACACCGGTCGCGTCGAGGACCGCGCACACGTCGTCGGCGAAGCGCTCGAAGTCCAGTGGGCCGTCGCCCCGGGTCGATTCACCGTGCGCGCGGGTGTCGAGCGCGAGCACACGGTAGGTCGCGGCGAACGCGGGAACCTGCCCGGCGAAATAGCCGAGGTTCTCGCTGTTGCCGTGCAACAGCACCAGCGGCTCGCCGTCTCCGTGCACCTCGTAGTGCAGCCGCGCACCCGCGGCCAGGGCGAATCCCACCGGATCAGGCCGGCGGCTGGTGGATCGAGAGCACGTTGGCGTGCGGATCGTGGAACCACGCGACCCGGGTGCCGTCGGGCGCCGTCCACGCGTCGTGCTCGTCCTGGTCCATCCCCTGGTAGCGCAGGAAGTCGACGCCTCTGGCCCGCAGGTCGTCGACCGTCGCCGACAGATCCTTCGTGCGCCACCCCAACACCGTGTACCCGGTGTCGGCCTTCGACTGGACGAGGGTGATGCGCAGTTCGGTGCCGCCACCGCCGTCGACGACGAGCGCGAACGGCGTGCGCTCGGTGACGGCCAGGCCCAGCGTGTCGACGTAGAACATCGACGAGACGTCCAGGTCGGTGCTGGCCAGGAACGCGACGAGTTCTCCGGGGAAGGCCATGCCATCCACTGTGCGCCCCGATCAGTGCCGGAGACAAGTGGCCGGTTTCCCGTGACCCGCGACACAAAGTCGCATCCGCAGGGGTTACCGTCACAGGAAATGAGGTCGACCATCCAGAAAGAGGTATGCCGTGACTGCTGCAGGGACCGAGCGTAAGGGCCCGCTGACCGGGATCCGCGTCGTCGAGTTCGCCGGAATCGGACCGGGTCCGCACGCCGCGACACTGTTGGCCGATCTGGGTGCGGACGTGGTGCGCGTGCAGCGTGCCGGGCAGATCCCGCCCGAGGGCACGGTCGGGGATCAGACCGCGCGCAACCGCCGGGTCGTCGAGGCCGACCTGAAGAACCCCACCGACGTCGAGAAGGTCCTCGACTTGCTCGGTCGCGCCGACATCCTGATCGAGGGCTTCCGCCCCGGCGTGATGGAACGCATGGGTCTCGGTCCCGACGTGGTGCTCGCGCGCTGCCCCCGCGTCGTCTACGGCCGCATGACCGGCTGGGGGCAGGACGGACCGCTCGCCCACTCCGCGGGTCACGACATCAACTACATCTCGCTGACCGGCGTCCTGCATGCGATCGGCCGCAAGGGCGAGCGTCCGGTGCCGCCGCTGAACATGGTGGGCGACTTCGGCGGTGGCTCGATGTTCCTGCTGTTCGGCATCCTCGCGGCGATCATCGAGCGGCAGACCTCGGGCAAGGGCCAGGTCGTCGATGCCGCGATGGTCGACGGCACGCTCGCGCTGTCGCACATCATCTGGAACTTCCGCCGCATCGGCATGTGGTCGGACGAGCGTGGGGTGAACATGCTCGACGGTGGCGCCCCGTACTACGACACCTACGAGACCTCCGACGGCAAGTACATGGCCGTCGGCGCGATCGAGCCGCAGTTCTATGCCGTGCTGTTGAAGGGCCTCGAACTGGATCCCGCGGAGCTGCCGGGCCAGAACGACGCCGCCCGCTGGCCCGAACTGCGCCAGATCCTCACCGACCGGTTCCTGTCGAAGTCCCGCGACGAATGGACCAAGATCTTCGACGGCACCGACGCCTGCACCACCCCGGTGCTCACGTTCGCCGAGGCCCCGCAGGATCCGCACGTCGCGGCGCGCGGCGGGATCATCGAGATCGAGGGCGTGCCGCAGCACGCCCCGGCGCCGCGCTTCTCGCGCACGCCCAACCGCACGCCCGAGCCGCCCGCCCACAGCGCGACCGACGTCGACACGCTCTGGCGCTGAGCCGCTCCACGGCAGTCTGCACGCGACGCTCGGCGGGGAGGCCCCAGCCGAGCGTCGCCGTCAGTGCCCGGCGAGGAACTCCACGATCCGGGCGTTGACCGCCGCCGGCTGCTCGAGTTGGAGGAAGTGGCCCGCCCCTTCGATCACGTGGGTCTCGCTGCCCGGCGGGAGTCCGGGCCCCACCAGGACGGCGAGCCGCGGATCGAGGCAGCCGTCGCCGCCGCCGTGGAGATAGAGCGTCGGGACCGCCGGCAGCCGCATCTCGGCTCCGGCCCAGCGCCGGTAACGCGCGGGCGGACGCGGGAACGGCCGGAGCATGTTCCGGTAGTAGCCGAATACAGCACGGCGGTGCGCCGAATCGGCGATCGCCTCCAGCACGGCCGGCAGGTCCTCACCGGCGTCGTACCCGGGTGACCAGTCGGCCCACAGCCGGCGAACCAGCCGTTCCGCGTGGCGTTCGGGCAGCAGCGGGAGCTGGTTGAACAGGACGTACCAACTGTTGCACAGTTGGCGGGGCAGCACGCGGACCGCCGCCGGCGTCCGCAGGGCCGCGAACGGCGGGACCGAGAGCGACGCCACCGCGACGAACGGGTTCTCGGCGTGGGCGGCCAGAGCGTTCGCAGTGGTGGCGCCCCAGTCGTGTCCCACCAGCACGGCGTCGGACCCGCCGCCCAGTCGTGCGTGGATCGCGACGGCGTCGTCCATCAGTGCGGCGACATGACCGCTGTGGTCCTCCGGCACCGCCGACGGTGCGTACCCGCGGGTGAACGGCGCGACCACTCGCCAGCCCTCGTCCGCCAGCGCGGGCCCCAGGTGCCGCCAGGTGTGCGCGGTGTCCGGGAAGCCGTGCAGCAGCACTGCCAGCCGCCCGGTCTCCGGTCCCCAGGTCAGGGCTTGAAGGCGTACCGCATCGAGGTCGAGGGTGATCTCACGCATGCGGATCATCCTGGCGGAAGGAGGACGCGCCGAGCGGGTGATCCGCCGTTACGGGTGCGGCGACTCGTTCACACCACCAGCGCGGGCTCGGCGGGCTCGCGCGCCACGCCGAGCGCGTCGTAGGCCGCCGCGACGCCGGCCACCGCGCGCCGGAGTTCGTCGACCGGTCGCGCGTAGGGCAGCCGGACGAACCGTTCGAACGCGCCCTCTACACCGAAACGCGTTCCGGCCGCCAGGATCACACCATGGCTCGGCGCGGTCGCGGCCAGCGCCGTCGATACCGGTTCGGGCATCCGCAGCCACAGCGACATCCCCCCGGTGCCGACCGTGGGAACCCAGTCCGGTAGGCGGGCCGACAGCTCGTCGAGCAGTGCGGCGCGCTGTGTGCGCAACTGTTCCCGGCGGACCTCGATCGGGGCGTCGCCCCGTTGGAGCAGGCGCACGGCGGCCAACTGGTCCATGACCGGGGTTCCCAGATCCAGCGCAGACCGCGAACCCACCAGGCGCGTGATGAGTTCCGGATTGGCCCGGATCCAGCCGACCCGCAATCCGCCCCAGTGCGATTTGGAGACGGAGCCGACCGTCACGACGTCGGAGTCCCCGGCGCCGCGCGCGAACGACGCGACCGGGGGTGGCGGTGGCGCATCCAGCCAGACGTCGACCATCGTCTCGTCGACGACGAGGGTCATCCGGGTCTCGTGGGCGATCCGGGCCAGTTCGGCCCGGCCCGGCGCGTCCAGACACAGGCCTGTCGGATTGTGGAAGTCCGGCAGCAGGTACGCCATCCGGGCGGCGGTCTGCCGTGCGGCGCTTCGGATCCCGCCCAGATCCCAGGCGCGGGCCGCACCTCCCTCCGGTCGCACCGGCACCGGAACCGGGCGTGCACCCACCCGCCGGATCGCCTCGAGCGCATTGGGGTACGTCGGATGGTCGACCAGCACCCGCTCCCCCGGAGCGGTGAGGACGCCCAGCAGGAGCCGCAGGGCGTGCTGGGCACCCGAGGTGATCATGATCTGTGAGACGTCGGTGTCGAGGCCCCGGGCGCGGTAGCGTGCCGCGACCGCCTCCCGCAGCACCGTTATCCCCACCGGCTCCATGCCGTGAGTCTCGAGGAACGGCGGAAGAGACTGCAGCGCAGCGCTGTAAGCCTCACTGATCTCCTCCGCCGGAGCCACCATGGCGGCGTAGCTGAGGTCCACCCCGACACCCTCGGGCACCGGCAGATGGGCGTGGACCCTCCTCCGGTCCGAGTCGACGGCGGCCGGCAGGGTCACGGTGCTGCGCGATCCCTGCCGGCTCACCAGATAGCCCTCGTCGCGCAGCACCGCGTACGCCGTGGTGATCGTCGTGCGACTCACGTTCAACTCCGACGCGAATTCACGTTCGCTCGGCAGCGCCGTCCCCAACGGAACGCGACCGTCGTGCACGAGCAGTCGGATGCCGTCGGCCAGGGCCCGGTACGCGGGGCGCGACGTGCGCCGTCCGGACTCGTCCTGCCAGGCGCCGAGGTCGCGCGCCACCGCCCGGGCACCGAGTGCATGCATCATCATGCGGTCCAGTATTCGCATACTGGCCGTTCATTTCAACGCCACTTCTTCCCAGAATCGTGCTCATGAGCACTCTGATCACCTTCCTCTGCATCGCTGCCCTGGCCGCGTTCGTCTACCGGTACGCACCCGGGGAGCACGAGAGGGGCCCGTTTCGGCCCGAACAGTTCCGCCCCGCAGCACCTTTGGCAGGCATCCTCGACACCGCCGAAGCTCGGCGACCCGACGAACCGCGCCCCGAGCCCTCCTCCAGCATCGATCAGTCCAGTATTTCGAGACTGGACTGATCGGGCCGAGGCCCGACCGACTCGACACGTCGGTAGCCACACCAGTACCGATCAATCAGGCCACTCAACCCGATTCCCTGAAACCACGTTTCCGGTGGCACCGTTCGGTTCTCGATCAACGGCACTCCGGCACCATCACCGCCACGACGCCGGACGTGGCGACCACAGTGGCGGTCACCGTGCCCAGCACGCTCACCGAGACGGGAGTGAAGGCATCGCTCAGCGCCGCCGTGTCCTTGGCCGCGGGCGGGATTCTTCCGGTCACGGTCGGCACCGTCCTCGGATCGCTCGAGCTGCCGTCGTTCGGCTCGCTGCAATGGCCCTTCGGTTCCTGACCCACCCTGGTGGGGACAGCGGCGGGTGGGTCGGTTCGGCCCACCCGCCGTCCCGATATCGTGGCCAGGTGAGCGAGACCGGAACCGAAACCCTGCTGGACGGCCTGCGCGATGTTCTGGTGGGGCGGCTCTCCGACATCGGACGCCGGTTCTCGACGCTGCTCACCGAGACGGTTCCCCACACGGCCCTGGTGATCTTCACGCGCGAGTGCACGGGCCGTCCCCGCAAGATTGCCGGCGACCCGAACATCGTCGATCGGGTGACGATCGCCGAATTGGATTCCCTGCGAGCCGATCTCGAACACGGTCAGATCCACCGCGGCCGCGCAACCATCGCGGGGAGCTCCCGCGACGTGTACGCGATCCTCGACCACACCGACACCCTGCTGGTCGTGGTTCCGCGCGGCCCCCTGTCCCGGACGGTGCCACTCGAGTCCGTCCGAGCCATGTTCGGGCTGGTCGCGACCGGTATCCAGTTGCAGGTGCAGGGCGCCAGCCCCGCCTACCTCGCCGAGTCCCGGGCGGCCTCCGCCGAGCGGGCCCGCACCATCGCCGAACTCACCGAGGTGCACGCGACCACGCTCGAGACGCTGCTCTCGACGCTGCGGTCCAACGACCTCGACGACACCCGCGCCCGCGCGGCGGCGCGCGAAACGGCGTCGGCGGCCCTGATCGGTCTGCGGACCTCGGTGGACACGCACCGGGAGTTCGCCGAGGAATCCGTCGTCACCGCGTTCGCCCGCCTCCGCGGTGAACTGCGCGGACTACTGCGCCACCGGAACCTCGACCTGGACCTGGTGGAGCCGCCGGTGGCCGGATGCGCCGTCCCCGGCGAGGTGGCCCACGCGGCCCGCGCCGTCGTCCGCGGCGCGGTACTCGCGTTGTCCGCGCAGGGAGACGTCGGCCGGATCCGGGTCGCCTGGACCTGCCCGGAGACCGAACTGGTGGTGGACATCCGCGACGACGGCCACGGCCTGGCCGACATCGCAGACCTGGACAGGCAACTGCGTCCCCGCGTCGAAACCCTGGGCGGGACCGTGGAGATCGAGTCGACGCCCGGCTGGGGTTCGCGGGTGGTCGCGGCACTGCCGCTGCACGCGCCGACGGCACCCACCGCGCACCATGCGCTCACCGACCTCGGCCCCCGCGAACTCGAGGTACTGGGGCACCTGGTGGCGGGACGTCGCAACCGGGTCATCGCCGATCGGCTCGGCGTCAGCGAGAGCACGGTGAAGTTCCACGTCGCGGGCGTTCTGCGCAAGCTCGACGTCGCAACCAGGGCCGAGGCCGCCGCCCTCGGTGGCGAGGCCGGTATTCGGCCGATCCCCTGACCGACCTGACCGTTCGGCCAGGTTCACCCCTCCGCTCGACCAGTCCCGGGGCCGCCCGCTCATGACTAGCCTCGTAGTGGGATGCGCACCCCACCATGTGTGCGCCCGTGTTCACGTCGACCGAATGGAGTGGAGAAACCATGCCGCAGCAGGTACGGGGCGTCATCGCCCGCTCGAAGGATGCGCCCGTCGAACTCGTGAACATCACGATTCCGGATCCCGGACCGGGCGAGGCCGTCGTCGCGATCGCGGCGTGCGGCGTGTGCCACACCGACCTCACCTACCGTGACGGCGGCATCAACGACGAGTTCCCGTTCCTCCTCGGACACGAGGCGGCGGGCATCGTCGAGGCCGTCGGCGAGGGTGTCGACACCGTCGAGGTCGGCGACTTCGTCGTACTCAACTGGCGTGCGGTGTGCGGAAAGTGCCGTGCCTGCAAGCGCGGTCGCCCGCAGTACTGTTTCGACACGCACAACGCCAAGCAGAAGATGACCCTCGAGGACGGCACCGAACTGACGCCGGCCCTGGGCATCGGTGCGTTCGCCGACAAGACCCTCGTCCATGCCGGGCAGTGCACCAAGGTCGATCCCACCGCCGATCCGGCCGTCGTCGGCCTGCTCGGCTGCGGCGTCATGGCCGGCATGGGTGCCGCCATGAACACCGGCAACGTCACCCGCGGCGACTCGGTGGCCGTGATCGGCTGCGGCGGCGTCGGCGACGCCGCGATCATGGGGTCGCGTCTGGCCGGCGCGAACAAGATCATCGCGATCGACCGTGATGCCAAGAAGCTCGAGTGGGCCGTCGAACTCGGCGCCACCCACACCGTCGACGTGTCGAAGGTCGACGACGTCGTCGAGGCGATCCAGGAACTCACCGACGGCTTCGGCACCGACGTCGTGGTCGACGCCGTCGGCCGCCCCGAGACCTGGAAGCAGGCGTTCTACGCGCGCGATCTCGCCGGCACCGTCGTCCTCGTCGGCGTGCCCACCCCGGACATGACGCTCGAGATGCCGCTGGTCGACTTCTTCTCGCGCGGCGGCTCGCTCAAGTCGTCGTGGTACGGCGACTGCCTGCCCGAGCGCGACTTCCCGATGCTCGTCGACCTGTACCAGCAGGGTCGCCTGCCGCTCGAGAAGTTCGTGACCGAGCGGATCAAGCTCGAGGACGTCGAGCAGGCGTTCGAGACGATGCACCGCGGCGAGGTGCTGCGCTCGGTGGTGGTCCTGTGAGCGGCGCGTTGCGCGTCGACCGCGTCGTCACGTCGGGAACGTTCGAACTCGACGGCGGCACCTGGGATGTCGACAACAACATCTGGCTCGTCGGTGACGACGACGAGGTGGTGGTGATCGACGCCGCGCACACCGCGCAGCCGATCATCGACGCCGTCGGCGGCCGCAAGGTGGTCGGGATCGTGTGCACGCACGGTCACAACGACCACGTCACCGTCGCACCGGAGCTGGCCGAGAAGCTGGACGCGCCGATCCTGCTGAACCCGGCCGACGACGTCCTGTGGCAGATGACCCACCCGGGTGTCCGACACCAGGCGCTCGAGGACGGTCAGCGGATCGCCGTGGCGGGCACCGAAATCCAGGCCATCCACACCCCGGGCCACTCTCCCGGCTCGACGTGCCTGTACCTGCCCGAGGCCGGCGAGCTGTTCTCCGGCGACACCCTGTTCTCCGGGGGTCCGGGCGCCACCGGCCGCTCGTTCTCGGACTTCCCGACGATCATCGGGTCGATCCGCGACAAGCTGTTCGCGCTGCCCGCCGAGACCCGCGTGCACACCGGGCACGGCGACGGCACCACCCTCGGCACCGAGTCGCCGCACCTCGAGGAGTGGATCGCGCGGGGCAACTGACCGCCCCTCGCGTGACCGAATGTCACATACGTTCAGTCCAACTGAACGTATGTGACATTCTGCTATCCGGGGGGGGGAGCCGGTGTCAGCGCACCGACGCGAAAACTCCTCGGCCGCCGTCCCATTCGCCCTGCAGGACCGGCCCGCCCGGCTCGACATCGAGCGGGCGGTGGTGCACCACGACGGTGGTCCCACCCGCACTGATCACGGTGTCCGGGCCGTCCGCGGCGACGCCGACACCGGTGACGGTGGGCGTCGGGGCGCCGGTCACACCGCTGCCCGACGCGTAGGCGGTGTTGTCGATCAGCCTCGGCTCGGAGCCCTCGACCTCGACGTACTGTTCCACCTCACGGCCACCGCCGTAGATCGTCGCGAGTAACTGCTGCACGTAGACGGGGTCGGTGGTGGCGTCGTACACGTAGCGGTGCCCGAGCACCGAGTGCTCCATCTCGCCCGCCAACCGTGCCCCCGCGAGCGGCGCCGAGCGGTAGGTCAGGGGCACCTGGTAGATCGTGCCGTCGGCGTCGCGCACCAGGTGCGTCTCGATGCCGACCTCGCCGGCGGGATCGTCGAAGCGGTACGCACCGACCGGCGTGAGCGTGGGCGTCCCGCCCGAGTAGTAGGGCGCCGCCGGCATCCAGGCTGCGATCAGTTCGGGCTTGGAGGGCGACAGCTGTGCGGCATGCAGGATGGCCATGTGGCCGATCGTAACCGCCGCCCCTGGCTGAAGGGTCCGTTCGTGCGCGCGCAGCGTACGAACGGTCCCTTCAGCTCCCGAATCGGACGCCGTAGCGGGCCAGCCAGTCGATGCCGGGCTGCCGGATCCGGGTGATGCCCTTGTACTCGGCCATGTCGTCGGGCAGCTCGGACAGGACGGCGTGCACCCGCTGCGCCCACTCGGGGACCAGCACGATGTCGGTGAACGGCAGCATGTGGGTGCGGACCAGGAACATGATCGCGCCCGAGGCGCCGAGGCGGATCAGGTGCTGCACCTCCACCCGCAGGTGCAGCCGCTCCCCCACCTCTGCGAGCGGACCGTCCGCGAGCGTCCGCCGGTCCCGCCCCCACTCCGGGTACGTCTCGGTGGAGGTGTCGAGCCGGCCGTCGACCGTGAGCGTCCAGTTGGTCCGCCGGAACTGCTGTCCCGTCTCGAGCCGCATCAGGAAGCTCTGCGCTCGCGTGACCACGCCCTCGGCGTGGATCCGTGGGACGGGGCCGTGGATCTGCAGGAAGCTCATGCCGACGTCGAACCGTAGCGACCAGTCGGCCGCGAACGTCACCAGGCCCGCGTCGCCCCACAGCTGCCCCTCGCGCTGGTCGAGCAGCACGACGTCCTCCTGGATCTGCCGGCCGATGAACCGCAGCGGCGGCTCCGGCAGCGTCGCCCGTTCCCCGTGCACGAACGCCTGCTCGAGGTCGAGGGCGTGGTTGGTCCACCGCCAGATCCCGCCGTCACGCTCGAGCGACATCACCCTCGGATACGACGCCGCCAGCGACCGCATGATCGTGAGCATCGCGTCCCACTGCGCGATCTCCATGTGCGGCAACGCCTGGAACCGGGTGGGATCCGCCGCCAGGATGCGGTCGCGTTCGGCGAGTTCGGTCAGATAGCGCTCGTCGACGTCGACGACGTGCTCGCCCCAGCCACCCGCGGCGGTCACCGCGCGGCCGCCGGCGGGCTCGACGTTGGTGCTGTAGCGGTAGGTGTCGCGGGGGAACGGGAACGGGAAGGCGGCCACCCGCGGCGGCACTCGGGAATCCATTGCGGTACTCACAGTTCCAGCTCCAATCGGGGTCCTCCGGCACGGGACACACACGGCATCACACAGTCACCCGCAGCCTTCTCGTCGTCGGTCAGATAGAGATCGCGGTGTGCGACGGCACCCGCGGCAACCGGGACACGGCATTCGCCGCACACACCCTGACGGCACAGGCTCGGCACCGCCACCCCGCGCCGTTCCAGCGCGTCGAGCATGCTCGTCCCGGACGGCACGTCGACGTCGACGCCGGTGCGCCGCAACCGGACGGTGAAGGCCGTTCCCGGATCCAGGTCGACGATCCCGAAGTGTTCGTGATGGATTCGTTGCGGCGGCCAGCCCGCGGCGCGCGCTCGACGGCTCACCTCGTCGATCAGCGGCGCGGGACCGCACGTGTAGAGGTGGGTGCCGAGCGGGCGGTCGAGCAGGGCGGGCCCCAGCGCCGACCACAGCTCGTCCGCGCCCCGATAGGCCCGTAAACGGTTGCCGCACAGCCTGCCGAGATCGTCGAGGTGTGGACCGTCGCCGTCCCGGAACACGTAGTGCACCTCGAACGAGCGTCCCCACCGCGCGGCCGCCCGGGCGTGCGAGAGGATCGGCGTGACCCCGATCCCGCCCGCGACCAGCACGTGATGCCGGGCGGTCGACACCGGCGCGAACGCGCTGCGCGGACGACTCACCTCGACGCTCTCGCCGAGACTCAGGGCGTGGATATACAGCGACCCGCCGCGGCCGGCGTCGTCACGGCGAACCGAGATCGAGTAGGCGCCGGGCTCCACCCCGGACCCGGTGAGCGAGTACGAGTTCCGCCGCGGACGTCCGTCCGCCCCGAAGCCGCACGCGAGGACGACGTGACTGCCGGGAGCGTACGACGGCAGCGCCGCGCCGGCGGGGTCGACGAGACGCAGGTGCCGGACGTCGTCGGTGAGGTCGGCGAGCGAGCCGACTACGAGCATCGTCAAGGGCGTTCCTCCGCATCGCACATGTATCCGAGATAGGCGCCGTGACGGCGCGAGACGTGGTGGTAGACGACGAGCGTGGCGCCGCAGGTGAGGCACGTGCAGCGCTCGCCCGGCGCCGAGTCCGTGGCGTGCACCTGATGGCAGTGCGCGCAGTACACGCGCCGCAGGTCGGTTCCGACCACGTCGGAGAGGATCTCCTGGTCCAGCGCGCCGGCGGCGGTGGCCAGCGCCCGCGCCTGCAGCACCGTCACCTCGTCGCCGACCAGGACCAGGCGCCATCCGACGCGGGCCGCCGCCAACTCGCGACCCAGGACGGCCTCGGCGCCCGCCGTCCACCCGGGCGGCATTCGCAGCCAGCTGACGCGCCGTCCGGCGAAGCCCGCGACGAGCACCCGCGCCCGCGCCTCGGCGGCCCCGCCGAACGACAGGACCGTGACGGTGCGCCCGGCGTCGGTGAGGGCCCGCGCCTCGATGCCCCACCGCGGCACGCTGGTGGTTTCCATGCAGACACTCATGTCGCGCCTAGGGTGCGAACGAGCGCAGGCCGACGTAGAACGCCAGTGCGCGGTCGGGGGTGGTGAACCGGATCCGGGAGCCCGCCGGGAAGAAGATCGCATCGCGTGGCCCCGCCTCCTCCACCTGGCCGGTGTCGAGGTTCTCGAGCCGGAACCGGCCGTCGAGCACCACCTTCATCTCGTCGTACTCGTAGACGTAGTCGAGCGGCGCGTCGGTGTGGACCAGCTCGAAGTAGCCGGCGGCCATCGCCGACCCGCCGGGGTTGGGGTAGACGTCGGCGATGTAGCCCTCGGTGCCGGGGAACTCCGTCCGGGGCATCTGCGGCAGCGACTTCCAGAAGTCCGGGGTGACCCGGAACGCGGGCGTGGTGGCGGTGTCGGACATGTCTGCTCCTCGTGGTGCGGCGACAGTAGGGGCGCCGATCGCTGGCGTGAAACGCACAGTAATGAGATGAAACCCGGAAGCGATTACGTGCCGGTTAATCCTTGTAACCGAATCCTCCTTCGTCACAACAGTTCCCAGCCCACCATCCCCGTACGCGCCGCCCGGCCCGGCCGTCACGACAACCTCACTCACCCGTAACGTGGCCGTCATCGACGGCGTGTTTCCTGACATGCGACACCGATTCACCTAATGAAACACTCGTCGTCGAATCCCGAGGAGTCCACATGGCGCTCGACCCCGCCGATCTGACCGTGATGCGCCTGCCGGCCACCGCGACACCGGACGCCCCCGCGCACTCCGACCTCGCCGCGCTGGCCCGGGCCACCGACACCCGCTTCATCCTCGCGGTGTTCACCAACCTCACCGGCAAGCCGTGCGCCAAGCTCGTCCCGGTCGAAGCGGCCGAAGAACTCCAGCACGACGGCGTCGGATTCGCCGGCTACGCCGCCGCGGCGATGGGCCAGCAGCCACGAGACCCCGATCTGGTCGCGATCCCCGACCTCACGTCCTTCACCCCGATCCCGTTCGTCCGGCCCGGTCTCGCGCTGGTGCACTGCGACCCGCACGTCGAGGGCACCCCCTGGCCGTTCGCGCCGCGGGTGATTCTGCGAAAGGTGCTCGCGCAGGCCGCCGAACTGGGCCTGGACGTCAAGATCGGCACCGAGATCGAATACTTCCTCGTCGACCGCGACGAGCACGGGGTGCTGCGCACCGCCGACGCCCTCGACACCTCCCGCCGACCCTGCTACGACGCCCGCGACGTCACCCGCATGTACGAACACCTCACCGCGATCTCGGCCGCGATGAACCAGCTGGGCTGGGGCAACTACGCCAACGACCACGAGGACGGCAACGGCCAGTTCGAACAGAACTTCCAGTACGCCGACGCCCTCACCACCGCCGACCGCGTCATGACCCTGCGCTACCTCATCTCGGTGCTTGCCGAACAGCGCGGCATGACGGCGACGTTCATGCCCAAACCGTTCGCCGACCGCACCGGCAGCGGCATGCACATGCACCTGTCGCTGTGGCGCGACGGCTCCCCGGTGTTCCCGGACGCCGCCGACCCCCGCGGCCTGGGCCTGTCGAGCACCGCGTACTCGTTCATCGGCGGTCTCCTCGACCACGCCTGCGCGCTGCAGGGCGTGCTGGCGCCGACGGTGAACTCCTACAAGCGGACCGGTGCGCTGTCCACCAGCAGCGGCGCGACGTGGTCGCCACGGCGGCCCACGTACGGCGGCAACGACCGCACCCACTACCTGCGCGTGCCCGACGGCAACCGGGTGGAGCTGCGCGGCGGCGACGGCTCCGCCAACCCGTACCTCGCGTCCGCCGCGACCGTCGCGGCCGGGCTCGACGGGATCCGCCGCGGCATCGACCCCGGCGAGCCGGGCAGTGGCATCGACCCCGGCACGGCGGGGAGCGGCATCGACCCCGGCACGGCGGGGAGCGGCTCCGGCGCCGACGTCCTGCCGATGACGCTGCTGCACGCGATGGACGCCCTCGCCGCGGACATCGTCGTGACCGGCGCGCTGGACGCGGCCGGGGCGGGTGTCGCCGACTACTTCACTGCCCTCAAGCGTGACGAGTTCTTCGACTGGCACAACACGGTGACGCCGTGGGAAGTGGACAGCTACCTGACCGCGTTCTGACCACCGCCAGCATCTGACATCCAAGGGAGACAACATATGTGCGGAATCGTCGGGCTCCATCTGCGGGAGTCCTCGCTGTACCCGAAACTCGGTGAGCTACTCACGGGGATGCTGGGCCAGATGGTGGACCGCGGGCCGGACTCGGCCGGGATGGCCATCTACGGTGACCCCACGTGGTCGCCGCCCGGGCACGCGACCGTGACCCTGCTCGACGCCGGCGTCAGTGCGGAGGCGTTGGCCGCCGCGGTCGGGAGCGCGCTCGGCACCACGGTCGTCGGCATCGGCGCCGGACCGAACGCGGTGCTGCACGCGCCGGTTCCGGCCTCGGCACTGGCCGACGCGGCACTGGGTGAGGCCCCCGGCGCCATCCTCATCGGGTTCGGCGACGACGTCGCGGTGCTCAAGGGCATGGGCGACCCCGTCGATCTCGCGCACCGGTTCGGACTGCCGCAGACATCCGGCTGGCAGGGCGTCGCGCACACCCGGATGGCCACCGAATCCGCTGTCACCGCAGCGGGTTCGCACCCGTTCGCCGTCGGCCCCGACCAGTGCCTGGTCCACAACGGCTCGTTCTCCAATCACCTGAGCGTCAAGCGCGAGCTCGAGGCCGAGGGCGTCGCGTTCGACAGCGAGAACGACACCGAGGTCGGTGCCCGCTTCGTCGCGAAGCAACTCGCCGAGGGCGTCGACCTCGAGAAGGCACTGCGCCTGCTCGGCGAGCGCTTCGACGGCTTCTACACCCTACTGGTGTCCACCGAGGACTCCTTCGCCGTCGTGCGCGATCCCATCGCATGCAAGCCCGCGATCATCGCCGAGCACGACCGGTACGTCGCGATGGCGTCCGAGTACCGCGCCCTGGCCGGCCTGCCCGGCATCGCCGACGCCCGCGTCTTCGAACCCGAGCCGGAAGAGGTTTACGTATGGCACCGCTGACCGCCACCCCGACCACGTACGACGTGTCGGAGATCGGCACCCGCGAACTCAACGCCGCGCTGCAGTCGACCGCAGCCCCCGCGGCCGTCGCCGTCGTCGAACCCGCAGGCGCACATGCCCTGGCATGCGGTCTGGACGCTCCGATCGACGTCCGCATCGAGGGCCACGTCGGCTACTACGCGGCCGGGATGAACCAGCAGGCGAACGTCGTCGTCGACGGCAACGCGGGCGTCGGTGTCGCCGAGAACATGATGTCCGGCACCGTCCGCGTCACCGGCGACGCGTCCCAGTCCGCGGGTGCCACCGCGCACGGCGGGCTGCTGGTGATCGAGGGCAACGCCGCCGCCCGGTGCGGCATCTCGATGAAGGGCGTCGACATCGTCGTCGGCGGCAGCATCGGCCACATGAGCGCGTTCATGGGACAGGCCGGACGCCTCGTCGTCCTCGGCGACGCCGGTGAGGCCCTGGGCGATTCGCTGTACGAGGCCCGCATCTACGTGCGCGGCACCGTCGCCTCGCTCGGCGCCGATTGCATCAAGAAGGAAATGCGCGACGAGCACCTGACCGAACTGCGAGAACTACTGGGCGCGGCCGGATTCGACGCCGACCCCACCGAATTCAGCCGGTACGGCTCGGCCCGCCGGCTCTACAACTTCCACGTCGACAACGCCTCGTCCTACTGACGCGCGCCACCCCCAGGAGGCCCGAATGACCACGCACACCCCCGGCCTGCGCGAATCCGCGACGTTCGACCGCGACGTCATCCACGAGATCCAGCGCGCCGCCGACACCGGCATCTACGACATCCGCGGTTGGGGTGCCAAGCGCAAGCTCCCCCACTTCGACGACCTGCTGTTCCTCGGCGCCTCGATGTCGCGCTATCCGCTCGAGGGCTACCGCGAACGCTGCGACACCGACGTGGTGCTCGGCGATCGGCACGCGAAGTTCCCTCTGCACCTGGATATCCCGATCACCATCGCGGGCATGAGCTTCGGCGCGCTGTCCGGGCGGGCGAAGGAGGCCCTGGGCCGTGGGGCCAGCGAGGTCGGCACCTCCACCACCACCGGCGACGGCGGCATGACGCCCGAGGAACGCGGCCAGTCCAAGAACCTTGTGTACCAGTACCTGCCGTCGCGGTACGGCATGAATCCCGACGACCTGCGCAAGGCCGACGCGATCGAAGTCGTCCTCGGGCAGGGCGCCAAGCCGGGCGGTGGCGGAATGCTGCTGGGGCAGAAGATCACCGACCGCGTCGCGGGGATGCGGACGCTGCCCGTCGGCGTCGACCAGCGCAGCGCGTGCCGGCACCCGGACTGGACCGGGCCGGACGACCTCGCCATCAAGATCATCGAACTCCGCGAGATCACCGGCTGGGAGAAGCCGATCTACGTCAAGGTCGGCGCCACCCGCACGTACTACGACGTCAAGCTCGCGGTGAAGGCCGGAGCCGACGTCATCGTCGTCGACGGCATGCAGGGCGGCACCGCCGCGACGCAGGACGTGTTCATCGAGCACGTCGGCATCCCGACGCTCGCCGCGATCCCGCAGGCCGTGCAGGCGCTGCAGGAGATGGACGTCCATCGGCGCGGGGCGAGCGGAGCGACGGGGGGATCCGGCGGGGTGCAGTTGATCGTGTCGGGCGGCATCCGCTCGGGCGCCGACGTCGCGAAGGCGATGGCCCTCGGCGCGGACGCCGTCGCGATCGGCACCGCCGCGCTGATCGCGCTGGGCGACAACCATCCCCGCTTCCAGAAGCAGTACGAGGCGATCGGGTCGTCGGCGGGCTTCTACGACGACTTCCAGGCCGGCCGCGACCCCGCCGGGATCACCACGCAGGATCCCGAGCTACAGCAGAACTTCGACCCCGTCGAGGGCGGACGCCGGCTCGCGAACTACCTGCGAGTGCTCACGATGGAGGCGCAGACCCTCGCCCGCGCGTGCGGGAAGTCGCACCTGCGCAACCTCGAACCGCAGGACCTCGTCGCACTCACCATCGAGGCGTCGGCGATGGCCCGGGTGCCGCTGGCCGGGACGAGCTGGATTCCCGGTCAGCTCTGACGTCGCACACCTTTTGCCGGCGTCGCATATGTATTCAGTACTGAAAAGGTGTGCGATGCCGACAGAACCTTTGCGGTGCCGGCACCCTCCACAACGCTCACCGCCCGACCACCGCGCCCCGTCCACCGACAGTGGACGGGGCGCTACTGTGAGGCAATGAGCCCGTCCCAGCGCCCCGTGCACCGCGACACCACCGAGCGCGAGGTGCCGGCCGACACCCCCACCGGCGTCGACCTCGAACGCGTCATCGCGGCGCAGGTCCGCAAGCTGCGCCTGGCGAGCGGGCTGTCGGTGGGCGACATGGCCGCGCGGGTCGGCATCTCGAAGGCGATGCTGTCGAAGATCGAGAACGCGCAGACCTCCTGCAGTCTCTCGACCCTCGCACGTCTGGCCGCGGGACTGGACGTACCGGTGACGTCCTTGTTCCGCGGCGCCGACACCACGCGGGACGCGGTGTTCGTCGAGTCCGGCAACGGCGCGGTGATCGTCGGCCGCGGCACGCGGGTCGGGCATCACTACGAACTGCTCGGCGCCCTGCGCGGGCAGCACAAGCGCCTCGAACCGGTGCTCGTCACCCTCACCAACGCCAGCGAGGTGTTCCCGCTCTTCCAGCACCCCGGCACCGAACTGATCTACATGCTCGAGGGCGAGATGGTCTACGGGCACGGCGAGAGCGAGTACCGACTGCGTCCGGGTGACTCGCTGCTGCTCGACGGCGAGGGCCTGCACGGCCCGAACGAACTGGCGCAGTTGCCGATCCGCTTCCTGGCCGTCACCGCGTACCCGGACAATCACCAGGAGTGACGGGTAGCGTCGCCCCATGGCGATAGCGCGAATGGGTTCGATCACTCTGGACTGTTCCGACCCTCCGACTCTGGCTGCCTTCTGGCGAGACCTACTCGGCGGAGAGATCTCCCGCTCGGGCGAGAGATACGTCAGCGTCCGGTTCGCAGGCGGCCTGCTCACCGCCATGCGCGTGCCGGGTTACCGGCCGCCCACCTGGCCGGGCGGCGAACTTCCCAAGCAGATTCACCTCGACGTGGTCGTCGACGATCTGGATGCCGCAGTAGTCGAGTCCGTGAAACTCGGCGCACGGCTCGCGCCCGAGCAGTACGCACCCGCGGTGAGCCGCGTCCTGATCGACCCGGCCGGACATCCGTTCTGCGTCTGTCTGCCCGTGGGCCCGTTGAGCGAGTGATCACAGCACAAACTTTCAATTGAGTTGAAATTTCAATGAAGGTAAGCCTATGCTCACCGACGCATCGTCGACGCGTCGGAAGGCTCCTCCATGAGATTCGCTCGATCCGGGACCGCACGCCGGTCCGGACTGTTGTCCGGCCTGGTGGCCGCGGCCCTCGTCCTGGCGGGCTGCAGTTCGAGCGAGTCGCCGGCCGAGTCCGGCAGCACCGACTTCGAGACCGTCACGATCGAACACGCCCTCGGCAAGGCGGTCATCACCGAGCAGCCCGAGCGCATCGTCGCCCTCGGCATGGGCTCGGCCGAGACCACCATCGCGCTCGGCACCGTGCCGGTCGGCGTCGAGGAATACAAGTGGGGCAGCGACGAGACCGGCTACCTGCCGTGGATCCGCGAGGCGGTCACCGAGCGTGGCGCGGAGCTTCCCGTGCAGCTGACCGGCGGCAGCGAGATCGACATCGAGGCGGTCGCCACGCTCGATCCGGACCTCATCCTCGCGCCGTGGTCGGGCATCACGCAGCAGCAGTACGACGCACTCAGCACCCTCGCCCCCACCGTCGCCTACGCCGAGAAGGCGTGGACGATCACGTGGGAGGACCAGATGAAGATGATCGGCAAGGCCATGGGCAAGTCCGCCGAGGCCGAACAGGAGATCGCGAAGATCAAGTCCCAGTTCGCCGACAGCATTGCCGCGCACCCCGAGTACGCCGACGTCTCGTTCTCGTTCATCTACAACACCGGCCCCGGCACGCTGGGCGTGTTCTTCCCGAACGAGCAGCGGGTCGCGATGGTGCGCGGCCTCGGCCTGCAGGTCGATCCGATCGTGAACACCCTGCCGGAGACCGACGGCACCGACTCGTCGGTGATCGGGCTCGAGCACGCGCACCTGCTGAAGGACTCGGACCTGCTGTTCACGTTCTACTCGGACCCGGCGAACCGCGCCGAGACCGAGGCACAGCCGGTGTACGCCCAGATTCCGGCCGTCGCGCGCGGGTCCGTCGTGGCCCCGACGAACCAACCGTTCGTCACCGGCTCGTCGATGATCAATCCGCTGACTGTGCCGTGGTCGCTCGAACGCTACGTGCCGATGATCGACGAGGCGGTCGCCAAGCTCGACCAGCCCGCCGCCCAGGCCAACTAGTCAGGCCGTTCCGGCATTCTCGCCACCGGATGCTCCGCCGTCGCGTTCTCCCCCATCGCGTTCGGCCTTGAAGCGGTTCCACTCGCTGCGGAGCATCCGGTTGTCGATGATCCACCCCATGTAGTCCCGCATGTTCAGCACCCGGATGTGCGCCGGCCCCTTCGGGTCGGTGTGCGCAAGCGCCTCGGTCGCGAGGCGGCGCTGGTTCTCCAGGTACGCGTGCTCGTTCTCGAGGAATCCGCCCCACACGTCCGAATCCATTGCGTAGTAATGAGTTCGGTCTCGCGGCTTGCGGATCACTTTGACGAACCCGCGATCGATCAACCGCCGGACGTACGTCGAGACCGAACCGCGACTGGCACCGAGTTCGGTGGCCAGCTCCTCGGCGGTCACCCCGGGCGACTCGTCGATGAGCAGGTACCCGGCGATGCGGCCCTCGATCCGTGACGCTCCGGCCGACTGCCGGTAGTCGGCGAAACTCTCGACGAACCAGTGCGAGAAGTCCTCTCCCTCCGCGGGACCTCCGCGTCCGGTGTTCCTGCCCTCGCTCATGCCGCCTCGAAATCCCGATTCATCGAAGTACCTTGCCGTCGAACATTATGCCGACGTCCGGGCCGAGACTCACGACACGGCAGGGCGACCGCTGCCCGCCTCGGAGAGGACGGGCAGCGGTCGCCCCGATCGTGCGATGCGCCGCTACGTGCGCTGTTCGGTGTTCGCAGCGCGTGTCACGAGCGCCTCGGCCGCATCCGCGACGGCCGCCGGATCCACCGGACCCGACCCGGACACCGTCACCGACACCGTCTCGGTCACGTACGCGGTCTCGCCGTGCTCGGTGACGTCGAGGCCCTCGTGCTCGTCCTCGGGCCGCACCCGCAGGCCCAGCGTGAGGTCGATGCCCTTCGCGATGATCCACGTCACCGCGAACGAGTAGGCCAGCACCACACCCACTGCCAGCGCCTGCTTGCCCAGCAGTGCGAAGCCACCGCCGTAGAACAGTCCGGCGACGCCGTTCGGGGCGTCCTCGGTGGCGAGCAGACCGATCAGCAGCGTGCCGAGGATGCCGCCGACGAGGTGGATGCCGACCACGTCGAGGGCGTCGTCGTAGCCCAGGCGGAACTTCAGCGACACCGCGAAGCAGCACAGCGCGCCGGCGGCCGCACCGATCAGCAGGGCACCGATCGGCGACACCGCACCACAGGCCGGGGTGATCGCGACCAGCGCCGCGATGAGACCCGACGCCGCACCGAGCGAGGTCGGCCGGCCCTCACGCAGACGCTCGACGAGCAGCCAGCCACAGATCCCGGCGCACGCCGCGGACACCGTGTTGAGGACGACGACGGACGCCGCATTGTCGGCCGCGAGCGCGGAGCCGCCGTTGAAGCCGAACCAACCGAACAGCAGGATGCCCGCGCCGAGCAGGGTCAGCGGAAGGTTGTGCGGGCGTGGCATGTTCGGGAATGCGTACCGCTTGCCCAGCACCAGCACCATCGCCAGCGCCGCGATGCCGGCGTTGATGTGGACCGCCGTGCCGCCCGCGAAGTCGATCGCCCCCAGCGTGTTCGCGATCCAGCCACCGATGACGCTGCCGTCGTCGGAGTCGAACGCGAACACCCAGTGCGCCACCGGGAAGTACACGAGGCTGACCCACAATCCGGCGAACAGCATCCAGGAACCGAACTTGATTCGGTCGGCGAGTGCGCCGGAGATCAACGCGACCGTGATGGCCGCGAACAGCATCTGGAATCCCGCCACCAGGGCCGGCGGCAGAGCGGGCTCCGCGGCCGGTTCGAGCAACTGCCCCAGTCCGACGAACTCGAGCGGATCGCCGAGAATGCCCAAGCCGCCCAAGGAGTTACCGAGGACGGCCGAGTAGCCGAAGAGCACCCACAGCACACCGACGACGGCGAACGAGCCGAACGTCATCATCATCATGTTGAGCGAGTTGCGAATGCTCACCATGCCGCCGTAGAACAGCGCGAGCCCGGGGATCATCAACGCAACAGCAGTGAAGGCTGCCAGTAACCATGCGGTATCGGCCGCCGCGAGAGCCTGCTCCATATCTGCCCACCTTGTGTCGGCCCGTTTTACACGGGGAATCGAGGTCATCCGAGAGTGAACGGCGGCTGTAAGGGCTGCGAGTAGCTCCGGTGAACAGTGCGTAACAGGGTTCGCACAGCAAATCCGGGGTTGCGTCTGTTTCACTTCATGCAACACTGTCCATCATCAAGAAACATCGGTGACCGGAGGTCGAGATGACAGACAGCACGACGGAGCACGCACGAATCGTGATCGTGGGCGGCGGACTCGAGGGACTGGCCATCGCGTGGTCCCTGGCCGAACGCGGCGAGACCGACGTCATCGTCCTCGAACGCGACACGCTGTGCTCGGGCATGACGGGCAAGTCCAGCGGAATCGTCCGGTGCCACTACGGAGTTCCGTCACTCGCCGCGATGGCGTGGCACGGCGTCGACGTGTTCTCCCGCGCCGAGGACATCTTCGGAACCGACATCGGCTTCCGGCAGACCGGATACGTCGTCGGCGTCGACGCGGCCAACCTGACGCCACTGCACGCCAACGTCGAGATGCACCGCGGCCTCGGCGTCCCGGTGGAACTGATCGACGCCGACGCCGTCGGCACGATGTGGCCGGGACTCCACCTCGACGACTTCGCCGGGTTCGCCTACGAACCGCTCGGCGGGCACGGCGACGCCTACATGACGGGCATGGCGTACGGCGCCCGCGCCCGCGCACTGGGCGTCCGAATCCGGCAGTCCACCAGCGTTGTTCGACTGATCCAGGACGAGACCGAGCGCGTGGTGGGCGTCGCGTGCGGCGACGGCTCCGAGATCCTCTGCGACACCGTCGTACTGGCGACCGGGGTGTGGAGTCCCGCACTGGCGGCGACCGCCGGCGTGCATGTGCCGATCCGCGCGCAGCGCGAGCAACTGGTCCTGGTGGACCAGGGCGAACCCACCCCCGATGTCCCGACGTTCTCGGATCTGGTCAATCTGCAATACATTCGACGCGAGCCGAACGGGCACCTGCTGGTCGGCAACAGCGACCACTCCGCACCCGAGTTCGCCGATCCGGACAACTACCCCAACCGCGCCACCGACGGGTTCGTCGAGACCGCGATCGGCAAACTCGACCGGATCCTGCCCCACATGCCCGACGCGCGGCTCGCGTCGTCGTACGCGGGTTGCTACGACATCACGCCCGACTACAACCCGATCATCGGCCCCGCCCCCGCCGAGGGCCTGTTCCTCGCGGTGGGCTTCAGCGGCCACGGCTTCAAGATCTCCCCGGCCGTGGGACGCCTGGCCGCGGACCTGCTGCTCGACGGCATCAGCAGCGACCCCGCCGTCGACGGGAACGACTTCCGCTACAGCCGTTTCGACGAGGGCAAACCCCTCGCCAGCCTGCACCCGTACGCCGGCGCGGGCGAGATGCGCTGAGCCCGAGAAGACCCCCGAAACGCCGAATGTCACATGCGTTCAGTCGAACTGAACACATGTGACATTCGGTCACACGGGGAGGGTCAGGCCAGGATGTCGCGGCGGACGATGGTCTCGTCGCGGCCCGGGCCCACGCCGATGCACGACATGAACGCGCCCGAGAGCTCCTCGAGCCGCAGCACGTAGTTCTGTGCAGCGACCGGCAGCTCCTCGAAGGTGCGGGCGCCGGAGATGTCCTCGGACCAGCCCGGCATCTCCTCGTAGATCGGCTTCGCGTGGTGGATGTCGGTCTGCGTCATCGGCATCTCGTCGACACGCACACCGTCCACGTCGTACGCGACGCAGATCGGGATGGTCTCCAGGCTCGACAGCACGTCGAGCTTGGTGAGGAAGTAGTCGGTGATGCCGTTGACGCGGGTCGCGTAGCGGGCGATCACGGCGTCGAACCAGCCGGTGCGGCGCGCGCGACCGGTGGTGACACCCACCTCGCCGCCCTTGACCGCGAGGTACTCACCGGACTCGTCGAACAGCTCGGTCGGGAACGGACCCGAGCCGACACGCGTGGTGTACGCCTTGAGGATGCCGAGCACCGTCTCGATCTTGGTGGGGCCGATGCCGGAACCGACCGCGGCACCGCCGGACGTCGGGTTCGACGACGTCACGTACGGGTAGGTGCCGTGGTCCACGTCGAGCAGCGTGCCCTGCGAGCCCTCGAGCAGGACGGTCTCGCCGCGCTCGAGCGCCTGGTTGAGCTGCAGACGCGTGTCGGCGATGCGGTGCTTGAAGCCCGCGGCCTGCGTCAGGACCTCGTCGACCACCTGATGGGGATCAAGGGCCTTGCGGTTGTAGATCTTGACGAGCACCTGGTTCTTGAATTCCAGGGCGGCCTCGACCTTCTGGGTGAGGATCTTCTCGTCCAGGACGTCGGCGACGCGGACACCGACACGCGCGATCTTGTCCTGGTAGCAGGGGCCGATCCCGCGACCCGTGGTACCGATCTTCTTGGCGCCCAGGAAGCGTTCGGTGACCTTGTCGATGGCCACGTGGTACGGCATGATCAGGTGCGCATCGGCGCTGATCAGCAGCCCGCTGGTGTCGACGCCACGCTCCTCGAGCCCGGCGAGTTCCTCGAGCAGCACGCCCGGGTCCACCACCACGCCGTTGCCGATCACATTCGTGACGCCCGGCGTGAGGATGCCCGACGGGATCAGATGGAGTGCGAACTTGTCACCGTTCGGCAGGACCACGGTGTGTCCCGCGTTGTTGCCGCCCTGGTACCGCACGACCCACTGCAGGCTTCCGCCCAGTAAATCGGTAGCTTTGCCCTTACCTTCGTCGCCCCACTGGGCACCGATGAGGACGATTGCCGGCATTTCCCTGTCTCCTACGGTCGACGTGCAGACGTATCCGACTGCATGGTCCTGCCGTGGTGTAGGCAGTGGCCGGACGCACAGTCTAGCCGAGACCGACCGTCGTCCAGCCCACTAGCCCTCCGAACCCGCCCAAAACGGGCAGCGAAGCGGCCCGACCGTTTGCGACGCCCGCCCGCGTTCGGGTAGACATCGAAATGCCTTTGCGCGCGACGGATGCTCCGTCGCCGCTGCCGTGGCGTGGCGACGAACGTGAGAAGACGGGCGGTTCGTGGCTCCAGGTTCGAACTGCTCACCCACACGCCCATCCTCCGAATCGCCGGATCCGAACCGCAGCGTCGGGGACAAGCAAGGAGTGTCATGACCCCGGTAGTGCTCAAGTGCGGCGACGGGCCGCTACCGCTGGCGCTGCGGTCGCTCGACGTGTTCAACGCGCCCGCCCGCCCCGAGAAGGACGACTTCGACGAGGCGTTCGCCAAGCTCGAGACGGTCGAGAAGCCCCGACTGGTCATCGTCGGCGACGACGGCGCGTTCGCGGCCGCGCTGACCCGGCTGATGCGCACCGAGCGCCTGCACATCGAACTCGCCTACGTTCCGGAGGAGCGGACCGACGCCACCCACGCGTACGGACTGCGGACCGGATCCAAGGCGGCCTCGATCGCCGTCTCCGGTGTGGCGCGGCCGCTGCCCCTGATCCGCGACGACGCCGGCATCGCCCTCGTCGGTGAGGCCCGCATCTACGGATCCGAGCATGCGGGCGAGTTGATCGGCGAGGCGTACGTCGACGACACCCGGCTGTTCTCCGGCACCGTCCCCGGAATGCGCATCGTTCCGATTCCCGAACTGCCCGGCGTGCGCGCGACGGTCGACAAGCGACGCTGGTTCGGCGGGCACCGCTGGCTCACCGGACGCGCCGTCCAACTCGGATCGCCGGCGGCGGTACTGACGCGCGACGGTGTCCGCACCCCGCGGGCGGTCAAACGCTCGACCTTCTACCGCCACCACGAGGACTGGCTTCTCGTCTACGGCGCCTGAACCACGCTCGCCTGGATACTGGGAGGCATGTATCCCGACTCGCGTACCCGCTCCTCCACGGTCCGGCCGAGCCCCGTGTTCCTCGGCATCGTGGCGGTCGCCGTACTGGGTGGTGTCCTCGCGTGGCGGTCCACGGACTACGCGACGTCGGGCCGGATCGGCGTGTTCCTGCTGGTCGTCGCGGGCTGGGTGGTCACGCTGTGCCTGCACGAGTTCGCCCATGCGTTCGTCGCGTGGCGACACGGCGACCACGACGTCGTCATGCGCGGCTACCTCACCCTCGATCCACGCAAGTACACCCAGCCGCTGCTGTCGATCGGCCTGCCGGTGCTGTTCCTTGCGATCGGCGGTATCGGACTGCCCGGCGGCGCGGTGTACCTGAGGACCGGGTCGATGCCGCCCCGCGTACAGACGCGGATCTCCCTGGCCGGGCCCGCGGTGAACGCGGCGGCCGCGGTCGTGCTGCTGGTGGTGATCCGGCTGTTCGGACTGGACGGGCACAACCAGATGTTCTGGAGTGGGCTGAGCTTCCTGGCGTTCCTACAGGTGATGGCCACCGTGCTGAACCTGCTGCCGGTGCCGGGGCTCGACGGATACGGCGCCCTCGAACCGCATCTACGGCCACGCACGCGCGAATCGCTCGACAAGATCAAACCGTACGGGCTGCTCCTGCTGATCGCGCTGCTGTTCGTCCCGCAGATCAATTCCGCGTTCTTCGACGCGATCTACTGGCTGTTCGGACTGTCGGGCATCCCCGACTACTACGCCGCCTTCGGCAGCTACCTGATGCAGTTCTGGCGGACCTGACCCGCACAGTTCATCGCACGTGACCGCGCCGACCCCGGTCGGTTCCTGACCGGGGTCAGCCGGTCACATGGCATGACCCAGACGCCCCCGCCCGAGCCGCAGCAGCAGCAACGCAAGCGTGTGCCCCTCCGGCCCCAGGTCGTCGAAACGCGACAGCACACTCATTTCTCGGGTGTGCACCAAACGAGTACCGCCGCCGAGCATTCGCACCTCACCGATCAGACGGGAGATCTCGGTGCGCCGCTGGATCGCCGCGAGGATCTGTGAATCCAGACGGTCGATCTCGCCCCGGAGTTGCTCGATGTCGACGTCCGGTCGGCGGTCCGCCTCCCGGTTCGTCGACATGTTCGTCACCTGTGCGCTGGTCATGCCAACAACGCTAGGTACGCGGTCGCGCGGACACGTAGGTAGTTCACTACCCGATCTCGCCGGCGCCGGCCGTCAGGCGAGGACGGTGACCCAACCGTGCAGGGCGTCCGAACGCAGCGCCGCCGTGTGCCGCTTCCGCAGCGCCTCGCAGATCGGGCCCGTCGTGCCATCGCCGACGATGCGGCCGTCCACCTCGGTCACCGGAGCCACACCGGCCGAGGTGCCGGTGGCGAAGACCTCGTCCGCGATGTACAGCTCGGTGAGATCGACCGTGCGCTCCACGACTGGGATGCCGTCCTCCGCGGCAAGTGTGAGCAGCGTGCGCCGGTTGATGCCGTCGAGGATGTCGCACGAGACGTCGGGCGTGATCAGGGTCCCGCCGCGGACCAGGAAGATGTTCGCGGCGCTGAGCTCACACACGTGCCCGGCGCCGTCGAGGAAGATCGCGTCGTCGTAGCCGGCATCGATCGCGTCCTGCTTGGCCAGCACCGAGTTCACGTACGCGCCGTTGACCTTGGCACGCGAGGGGATCGCGAAGTCGGGGATACGCCGCCACGTGCTGGTCTTCAGTCGCATGCCGTCCTGCGGGACGATCGGGACCGCGTCGTAAACGAACATCGACACGACGGTCCGGCAACCACGCACCCGGGTGCCGGGAATCGACTCGTCGACGTGCACGGTGGCCCGCACGAAGACGTCCGAGCCGGGCGCGTTGGCGTCGACGAGTTCGGTTGCGGCCGAGACGAAACGGTCGAAACTCCACTCGTCGGCGAACCGGTCGATGCCGATGATCTTGCAGGACTCGACGAGACGTCGGTAGTGGTCGGCCAGGCGGAAGGCCGAGCGGACACCACCGTCGGCGTGCACCGGGAAGACGGTGTAGACACTCAGGCCGTACAGGACGGCGGACGTGGCGACTCCCAGAGTGGCCTCGGACGCGGGAACGAGTCGGTCGCCGTAGTACACGTGCGGATGCGGGATAGCCATGGCCGGGAATGCTATCGACGCCGCGCCCCGGCGGAAAGCGAATTCGTGCCCGCCCGGCCGCCGCGGCATCCCACCGTCACCGCGCCCGGCCCGGCCCGGCACACTGTGCGCATGCTCCATCTGCGGATCCTCTCGCCCACCGATCTCACGGACGACGCGGTCCGCATCCTGGAGGACGAACCGGCCGTCAGCGGGCTCGCCGTCCTCCGTGGCGCGGCGGTGCGCCCGACCGGCGACCTCGTCCACGCCGACATCGCCCGCGAGGTCGCGAACGACGTGATCGAGAAGCTCCGCGCCACCGACCTGCACCACCGCGGCAGCATCGAGATCGAGCCGGTGACGACCTGGCTGTCCCGGAGCGGACTCGACGCCGAGCTCAGCAGCCCGGGCAGCAGCGCCGACGCCGTGGTGTGGGCGGAGGTCGCGCAGCGGTCCTACGAGGACGTCGAACTGAACTGGACGTACCTGAGCTTCATGACGATGGCGACGCTGCTGGCGGGGATCGCGATCATCACCGACTCGCAGATCCTCGTCATCGGTGCGATGGTCCTCGGCCCCGAGTTCGGCGCGATCGCCGCGCTCGGTGTCGCCCTGGTCAAGCGCCGCTTCGTGCTGCTCGCGACCGCCGTGCGTACCCTTTTGGTCGGATTCGCCGTCGCGATCGGGGTGACCGCGCTGGCCGCCGTGGGCGGACGGATGCTCGGCTGGATGACGATCGACGACGTCACCGGACCCCGCCCGGACACCGCGTTCATCTATTCACCCGACAAGTGGTCGTTCATCGTTGCCGTCATCGCGGCGGCCGCGGGGGTGCTGTCGATCACCTCGGCGAAGCTCGGCGGGCTGTCCGGTGTGTTCATCTCGGTGACAACGGTTCCCGCGGCCGGCAACATCGGACTCGCGCTGGCCTTCGGCGCCTGGCACGAGGTCTGGGGCAGCACCCAGCAGCTGCTGCTGAACCTGTCCGGGATGGCGCTGGCCGGGTGGGCGACACTGGCGATCCAGCAGGCCGTGTGGTCTCGGGTGTCGGTGCGCCGAGCCCGCGCGCTGGACCGGCGGCGCCGCATGCTGTGACGGCCGGCAGCGCGGATCACCGATTGCGGCGCGCCACCTCCTCGGCGACCGCCCGCAACCCGGCGCGCAACGAAGCGGGCTCCAGCACCTCGACGCCGCCGCCGAGCGCGGTGAGCTGATCGAGCGCCACCTCCTCGGCCTCGAGCATCAGATCGACCGTCACCCAGCCCTGCTCGTCCGCCTCGGACGCTTCGACACGCGCCGCCTCCTCCCCCACGACGTCCGGCAGCCGTCGCCACGCGTACGGCGACAGCCGCAGCCGGCACGGGTACCGCAGCAACGCCCGGTCGAACTCCGCCATCGACGCCGCCCACCACGCGGCCAGGTCGAAGTCGTCCGGGCGCGCGGCCTGCGCATCCAGCACCTGCGCGCCGTCGATCCGCGAGACCCGGTACGACAACGTCCGATCCCGGTGCCGCGCCACGAGGTACCAGACACCCGCCTTCGCGACCAGGCCGAGAGGATCGAGGGTGCGGGTGGCCTCGCCACCCCGACGCCGGTACCGGATGCGGAGCCGTCGCCCCTCGAACACCGCGGCCGCCACCGCCGGCAGGTGCTCCCCCGACGGCGTCGACTCGAACCAGCCCGGCGCGTCCACGTGCAGGCGCTCGCGCCACAGCAGGGCGCCGGCCCGGAGCGGAAGCGGCAGCGCCCCCAGCAGTTTCGACTCCGCGCGGGCCGCGACGTCGGCGAGCCCGAGGTCCTGCGCGACGTCCGGGATACCGAGCAGCATGAGCGCGGAGGTCTCCGCGCCCGTCATGCCGCTGAGCTTGGACTGCCAGCCGTCGAGCAGACGGATCCCACCGCCGGGCCCGCTCTCGGTCCACACCGGAACCCCGGCGGCCTGTAGCGCCGCGACGTCGCGATAGACCGTCCGCACCGAGACGCCGAGTTGCTCGGCCAGCCGGGCGGCAGTGGTGCCGGGGCCACCCTGCAAGCGCAGCATCAGATTGAGCAGTCGGGAGGAGCGCACCCGGAAAGTCTACGAATAATCACTGACACAAGATGTCAGTGATCGGCGCGCACACTGACGGCATGACAACCTGGCAGGAGTTCTCCGAGCAGGCCCCGGCGCTGGCCGAGGCAGTCCGTGCGCGACTGACCGCGCACAAGCACCACGTGATCGCGACGCTGCGCGCCGACGGCTCACCGCGCGTGAGCGGCACCGAGGTCGAGATCTTCCGGGGGCTGCTCGTGCTCGGCTCGATGCCCGGCGCCCGCAAGGTCCGGGACCTGCAACGGGATCCGCGGTACTCGTTGCACTCGAATCCGGGCCACCACTCGATGGAGGGCGGCGACGCCAAGATCTCCGGTCGCGCCCGCGAACTGACCGGCACCGAGAAGCAGGCGATCCTCGACTCCTATCCCGAGAACCCCGGCGACGACGCACAGATCTTCGAACTGAGCGTCGACGAGGTGGTGCTGACCACGGTGTCGGAGGATCGCCTGCACGTCGACCTGTGGCGGCCCGGCGCCGACGTCACCAGAACCAGCCGGTGACCGCGCCGGACCTGACCGGGCGGGTCGCCCTCGTCGCCGGTGCGACACGGGGTGCCGGCCGGGCCATCGCGGTCGAATTGGCGCGGGCCGGAGCCACCGTCTACGCGACCGGCCGCAGCAGCCGGGTGGCCGGGCCGTCGGAGATCGAGCGACCCGAGACCATCGAGGAGACCGGCGAACTCATCGCTGCCGCCGGCGGCGACGGTGTGGCGCTGCGCGTCGACCATCTCGAACCCGACCAGGTGCGCGCACTGATCGACCGGATCGACTCCGAACACGGCCGCCTCGACATCCTGGTCAACGACATCTTCGGCGGCGACCGTTACGCCCAGTTCGGCACCACACTGTGGGAGCACGACCTCGACGGCGGCCTGCGCATGCTGCGTATGGGCATCGACACCCATGTGATCACCAGCCACTTCGCGCTGCCCCTGCTGATCCGCCGGCCGGGCGGGCTGGTCGTCGAGATGACCGACGGCACCGCCGACTACAACGTCGCCTACCGGCACCAGGTCGGGTTCTACTACGACCTGGTCAAGGCGGCGGTGCAGCGGATGACGACCGCGCAGGCGTACGAGCTCGCCCCGCACGGTGGCGCCGCCGTCGCGGTGACCCCCGGCTGGCTGCGGTCGGAGATGATGCTGGAGGTGTTCGGCGTCACCGAGGACAACTGGCGCGACGCCCTCGATCAAGTACCGCACTTCGCGATCTCGGAGTCCCCGACATTCGTCGGCCGGGCGGTCGCGGCGCTGGCGGCGGCGCCGGATGCAGGCGGATACAGCGGCCAGGTCGTCTCGAGCGGCCAACTGGCCGCGCGATACGGCTTCACCGACGTGGACGGCTCCCGCCCCGACTGCTGGCGGTACATCGTCGAGGTGCAGGACCGGGACCTGCCCGCGAACACCGAGGGCTATCGGTGACCGCTCCGCGTCACCGCGTCACCAAGTGAGGTCCTCCTGGCAGCGCGAGCCCTCGGCCCCGGACTCCACCTGAACGGTGGCGTGGCTCAGGCCGTGCGTGTCCAGCACGGTCTTGGCCGACGCCAGCACCCGCTGCGAGTCCGAATCGGTGGTCAGATGCACCGTCGCGACGTCCATGCCGGTGGTCAGGGTCCACACGTGCAGGTCGTGGACGTCCGACACCCCGGGCACCGCACACAGATCCGCCCGGACTGCGTCGACGTCGATATTGGCGGGCGATGCCTGCGTGAGGATCCGCAGCGCCGAACCGGCGAGCTTGAGTGCGCGCGGCACCACCCACAGGGAGATCAGCACACCGACGACGACGTCGGCGTAGGTCCAGTCGAACAACACCAGCGCGGCGCCGGCGATCAGGACACCGACGCTGCCGACCGCGTCGGCGAGCACCTCGAGGTACGCGCCGCGGACGGCGATGGAGTCCTTCGCGTCGCCGCGCAGCATCAGCATCACCACGATGTTGGCGGCCAGGCCCGCGGCCGCGGTGGCCATCAGCGGGACGCCGGGGATCTCGGGGACGTCACCGATCCGGCCGATGGCCTCGTACATCACGAACGCGGCCACGCCCAGCAGCAGCACGGCGTTAGCCATCGCCGTGAGAACCTCGGCACGGTGCCAGCCGAACGTGCGGGCCGCGGCCTTGGACCCCTGCTTCGCGAGCAACAGCGCCACGAGCCCCATCGACATGCCGACGACGTCGGTGAGCATGTGCCCGGCGTCGGCGAGCAGCGCCAGGGATCCGATCGCGAGGCCGACGACCACCTCGAGGATCAGGAACGCGATCAGAATCCCGAGCGCGATCACCATCTTGCGGATCCGTGTATGCGACGGACCGGCGGCGCCGACGCCCGAAGTGTTGCCGTGGCTGTGCCCGTGACCGGCTCCCATGATCACCCTCCTCGTAAGTCCGGCCCATCATATGCATACATTCGCATATATGAAAAGGAGTCAGAGTTCGGGCTTGTAGGCGGGGTTGGGAACCGTCGGCGGCAGCGTCGCGATCGCCGAGATCCGCTCGAGTCCCGCGACCTGCAGAAGATCCACGATGAGCGACCGGATCTGCGCGAACACCACGGTCGCGGAGATGCCGGCCCTCTCGACGAGCTCGGGCTTCATGCCCGACGCGACGGTCCGCAGCACCCGGGCCGCCTCCGCCTGATCCGGTTGCTCCCCCGGTTCGGCGAGAATCATCCGGCGCAGCACGTCGAGGGCGTGCGAGAGCTTCTCGATCTCGTCGACGAGACGTGGGTCGAGGATCTCGTCGTCGCGCACCAGCGAGAGCGACCGGCGCGAGAGCACCCGAATGTTGCGCATCGCGTTGTCGATCGGATCGGCTGTCGCCGTGAGCCGGGCCAACCGGGCGCGACTGCCCCAGTACAGCGGTGAGATCCGGCTGATCTCCTTGCCACCCGACAGGTTGCTGCGCAGCGAATCGATCGCCGACTGCGTCGCGCGGGCCTTGCGCAGGGCCTTCTCGATCGGCTTGGGATCGTTCTCGATGAGCCCGTCGGCGACCAGTTGCAGCACCTCGGCCGCGGTCGCGAGGATGCCGGCGGCGTCCCGCCGGGCCCGGCGCACGGGATGCGTGGGCACGATCGCGACCACCGCGATACCCACCAGTCCGCCGACCAGGGCGTCGACCATCCGGTCGACGCCGCCGGCGTCGCCCGGTGGCAGCAGCGTCGCGACCAGCACGGCGGACGTGCCGGCCTGCATCGAGAAGATGGGCCCGCTGCCGATCAGCACCGCCGTGGACATCGCCAAGGCGACGACGAGCGTGATCTGCCACGCTCCGGTGCCGATCAGCGAGATCAGCAGGTCGCCGACACCGATGCCGACCGTCACACCGCAGACCAACTCCACCGATCGGCGCAGGCGTGCACCGAGCGACAGGCCCAGCGAGACCACCGCCGCGATCGGCGCGAAGAACGGTCGGGTGTGTCCGACGATCTCGGTGGCGAACCACCACGCGAGGCCCGCCGCCAGGGCGCATTGCAGCACCGGAAGCGCCGACGCGCGCAGGCGACGGACCGACGCCTGCGCGCGCTCCTTACCCGCTGCAGGGCGGGGAACGAAGCGGCTAGCCGAGACCAAGTGCTTCTGCGGCCCGCGGATCGCAGTCCTCGAGCAGGTCCAGGCAGCGTGCGTACTCGTCGTTCTCACCGATTGCCTGGGCGGCCTTCGCCAGGACCGCGACGCAGCGCAGGAAGCCGCGGTTGGGCTCGTGGCTGAACGGGACCGGACCGAAGCCCTTCCACCCGTTGCGGCGCAGCTGGTCGAGCCCGCGGTGGTAGCCGGTGCGCGCGTACGCGTACGCGGTGATGGTCTGCCCCTGCTCGAGAGCCGCCTCCGCCAGGTACGCCCACGCGATCGACGCGGTGGGGTGCGCCGCGGCGACCTTCGCCGGGTCCTCGTGGTTGAGCAGGTCCGACTCCGCGTCCTCGTCACCGGGGAGCAGGGTGGGCTGCGGGCCGAGAAGATCACCGAAAGACGTCATGGCGTCCAGGTTACGTCCACCGTGCCCGGCGTCGTACGCGGGCCGATAGGCTGCCCACCAGTCGATCCCACTCCCGGACCGAGAGGCGTCCCGTGCCCGACCCGAACGACAACCAGTCTCGCGCCACACCGGCCGGCGCCGGCCCGCAGCGCATCGATCCGGTCGCCCCGGCCACGAAGCCCGGTGGGCGGCGCGGCTGGATCATCGCGTCGACTGTCGCAGTCGTCGGCGTGCTCGCCGCTCTCGGGGTCACCGGCTTCGTCATCGCCCGCGGCGGCGCGCACGGGGCCGACGAGTCCAAGGTCCGCGACGCCGTCGACACGTTCGTCGGCGCCCTCGGGTCCGGCGACCTGGCGACCCTGCAGTCGTCGACCTGCGGCACGCTCGCCGACTTCTACCGCGACATCCCGCCCACCGAGTTCGCGAGCGTGCACCGCGACACCGTCGCGCAGGGGAACGTCCCGGTCGTCACGGGCATCGACACGGTCCAGATCACCGGCGACTCCGCCATCGCGCAGGTCACCGCACACACGCAGGCCAACCCGACGGACGCCTCGCCGCGCACGTTCGACCTCGAACGCGTCGACGGCACCTGGAAGGTCTGCGACCCCGACTGAGGCACCCGCGCCCCGTCGGGCCCCCGCAACGCATTCTGCGCACCTGCCACTCGGTGGCAGGTGCGCAGAATGCGATGGTGAGGAAGAAGCCTCGGACTAGCCGGCGGAGACGGAACGTCCCGCGGACTTGAGGTCGTTGCAGGCCTCGATGACGCGAGCGGTCATGCCGGCCTCGGCCTTCTTGAGGTAGCTGCGCGGGTCGTAGACCTTCTTGTTGCCGACCTCGCCGTCGATCTTCAGGACGCCGTCGTAGTTGGCGAACATGTGGCCGGCGATGGGGCGCGAGAACGCGTACTGGGTGTCGGTGTCGACGTTCATCTTCACGACGCCGTAGCGCAGCGAGTCCTCGATCTCCGACTTCAGCGAGCCCGAGCCGCCGTGGAAGACGAAGTCGAACGGCTTGGAGCCGTCCGCGAGGCCCAGCTTCGCGACGGCCGCGGCCTGGCCCTCGGCCAGCACCTCCGGCTTGAGGACGACGTTGCCCGGCTTGTAGACACCGTGCACGTTGCCGAACGTCGCGGCCAGCAGGTACTTGCCGTTCTCGCCGACACCGAGGGCGTCGACAGTCTTCTCGAAGTCCTCGCGCGACGTGTACAGCTTGTCGTTGATCTCGGCCTCGACGCCGTCCTCTTCACCGCCGACGACGCCGATCTCGACCTCGAGGATGATGTTCGCGGCCTTCGACAGCTTCAGCAGATCCTGGGCGATCTCCAGGTTCTCGTCGATGTGGATGGCCGAGCCGTCCCACATGTGCGACTGGAACAGCGGGTTCTGGCCCTTGTTGACGCGCTCCTGCGAGATCGCGAGCAGCGGACGGACGAAGGTGTCCAGCTTGTCCTTGGGGCAGTGGTCGGTGTGCAGCGCGATCGTCACGTCGTACTTGGCGGCGATGACGTGCGCGAACTCGGCGAGCGCGACCGCACCGGTCACCATGTCCTTGACGCCGAGGCCCGAACCGAACTCCGCGCCACCGGTCGAGAACTGGATGATGCCGTCACTGCCGGCGTCCGCGAAGCCCTTGATGGCCGCGTTGATGGTCTCGGACGAGGTGCAGTTGATGGCGGGGAAGGCGAAGGAGTGCTCCTTGGCCCGACCGAGCATCTCGGCGTAGACCTCGGGAGTTGCGATAGGCACGGCGGCTGTCCTCCATGTGACGGTTCGGGGGCGCGGCCGACTGTGACGGCGCGCCGGTGGTCTATGCAGTATGGCAACCCTGGCGCGTAAGCGCCTCCCCTGGTGTCGGCTCGGTGTCGGCTCGGTGTCGGCTCGCCGGGCACGGTCGACTCAGCGCGCTCTCAGCGGCCGCCGGTAGTCTTGTGCGCGTGAATGTGCTGGCAGCCTCGGAGTCCGTGACCACGAATCTGGCATTGCTGCCGGGATTCCTCGATCCCGTCAACCTGTTGAACTCGTTCGGCACCTGGATGCTGGTCGGCCTCCTGCTGGTCGTCTTCATCGAGTCCGGCCTGCTGTTCCCGCTGCTGCCGGGCGATTCGCTGCTCTTCACCGCGGGCCTCATCGCGGCGTCGAAGTCCGCCGAGGTCGAGCCGTTCGCCCCGCTGTGGGTGCTGATGGTGACCATTCCCATCGCCGCCATCCTCGGCGACCAGGTGGGGTACTTCATCGGCACGAAGGGCGGCGCGGCCCTCTTCAAGTCCGACGACGCGAAGTTCTTCAAGAAGAGCTACATCGACGAGTCCCACGCGTTCTTCGAGAAGCACGGCCCGATCACGATCTTCCTGGCCCGCTTCGTGCCGATCGTGCGCACGTTCGCACCGCTGGTCGCCGGCGCCTCGAAGATGAAGTACTCGACGTTCATCACGTACAACATCGTCGGCGGCATCGTGTGGGGCGCGGGCGTCACCCTCCTCGGCTTCTGGCTCGGACAGTTCCAGTTCATCGCCGACAACATCGACTACATCTTCATCGGAATCGTCCTCGTGTCGGTCATCCCGATCATCGTCGAGATCGGCAAGCGCTTCTTCTCGTCCCGTAAGTCCCGGCCCGCCGAGACCGCCACCGAGCCCGATCGGGTCAGCGCTCCCCAAGACCCGACCGTTTGACGATGATCACTGCGGCCGGATCATTCGGACCGCTCGAATCCGCCGGTCCCGCACTGGTGTGGATCGTCGTACTCACCTTCGTCTTCCTCGAATGCGCTCTCCTCGTCGGGCTGTTCCTGCCGGGCGACTCCATGCTGGTCACCGCCGGCATCGTGCTGGCCACGCACGGGTCCGGCGCCCAGCACACGTGGGCGCTGTCCGTCGGTGCGATGGGTGCCGCGATCGCCGGCAACCAGGTGGGCTACGCGATCGGCAAACGCAGCGGCCATCACCTCGTGGCCCGGCGCAACGGCAAGTACGTCAACGCGAAGAACCTGCACAAGGTCAACGTCCTGCTGGACCGGCACGGGTTCTGGGCGGTGCTGGTGGCGCGCTGGATCCCGTGGGTCCGCACGCTGTGTCCGATGGTCGCCGGCGCGGCGAACATGGACCATCGCCGCTACACCACGGCCAGCAGCATCGGCGCGGTCATCTGGGCGCCGGTGCTGCTGCTCCTCGGCTACTACTTCGGTTCCGTGCTCGAGCGCGTGCCGTGGCTGATGCCGGTCGTGCTCGGCACCATGGTGGCCCTGCTGGTGATCGCCACCGGGCTGGGCGTGTGGGGGTACCGACGCGAGATGTCCAAGCCCGCCGAGGACGTGCTCGTCGACGAGGTGCACGACTGACCGGCCGTCACCGCCGTTTCGGATATCCCGCCGCCGAGACCAGATAGGCCGACTCCATCAGCAGCCACCCGCTGAGCTGCACCGAGAAATCCCGTTCCGCGATGTCGGACGAGTGCACCGATCCAGCGGAGACGGTCGCGATTCCCGCTCCCAGCCCCGGCAGCAACGCGGGCTGGCTCCAGTCCTTGCCGAACAGGGGCAGCTCCTCGACCTGCAGTCGGTTCTCCCACGCGGCCTCGGCCGAACCGAGCACCAGCTGCGCCGCGATGCGCCGCGCCCGCAGGTCCTCCGGGGCGTCCCCCGGCAGCATGAGCGCGACCAGTGCCAGATACCGGGCGAGGAGCCCGTTGAACAATCCGCCGTCGCCGCCGCCCCCGCCGCGGATGACACCACCCTTGGTGAGCCGCTCGTCGATGGCGTCGACCAACCGATGCACCCGCAGCCGATGACGTGGCGAGCCCATGCGGACCGCGAGCTCCGTCTCGAGGCTGAGCACCGTCCCCTGGCAGTACGAGTAGATGTTGCGCTCGATCGTCCCGTCGCTGCGGATTCCGTCGAAGATCAGACCCGTCTCCGGATCCCGGAGCGTGTCGTCGATCCAATCGGCCATCGCCTGCGCCCGCCACAACCGACCGCTCCGGGCGAGCATCAACCCGGCCGGGCCGTTCGCGGGAGTGTTGAAGAAATCCGAGTGCTTGCGCCACGGGATACCGCCGCCCTCGTCGGGCGACCAGGCGTCGAACAGCTGCGATTCGAGCGTTGCCAGGGCCTTGCGATTGTCGATCAGCTGCATCCGCTGGGCACGCTCGAGTGCGAGCCCGAGCCACGCCATGTCGTCGTAGTAGCTGTTGGTCCACCCGGAGATGTTCCGGATGCGGTGACCGCGAATGAGTCTCGCCAACCGGCGCCGACGTCGCGTGGTGGGATTTCGTTCGGCGGCGTCGACGGTGCAGTTGATGAGGTGTGCCTGCCACCAGTAGTGCCAGTGCACGAACACTCGTTCCCGCCGCACCGCGGGCCACGCGACAACTGCGAGTGCAGTACCCGGTATCCCCCAGACGCGGCGAATGTGCCGAGTGATCACCGCGTTCTCCGCGGCGTCCGCACGAGCGGACCATTCGCGCTGCATGCCTACCGATCTTGCCCGGACGTGGACACTTCCGCTACCAGGCGCGGCCGAGATTCGCGTGCTGACGTATCCAGGTGTGCATCGCGATGCCCGCCGCGACGCCCGCGTTGATGCTGCGGGTGGACCCGAACTGCGCGATCGACACCGTCATCGACGCCACCGCGTGCCCCTGTTCGGTGACGCCGGGGCCCTCCTGCCCGAACAACAGCAGGCAGTCGCGTGGCAGCTCCACCGTCTCGATCGGGACCGAGCCGGGAGTGTTGTCGACCGCGACGACCGTCAGCCCGTTGTCCCTTGCGAACACGGCGAGTTCGTCCAGGTCGGCATGGTGCACCAGGTGCTGATAGCGGTCGGTGACCATGGCGCCGCGCCGGTTCCAGCGTCGTCGGCCGACGATGTGCACGGCCGCCGCCGCGAACGCGTTCGCGGTCCGCACGACGGTGCCGATGTTGGCGTCGTGCGCGAAGTTCTCGATCGCGACGTGCAGCGGATGCCGCCGGACGTCGATGTCGGCGACGATGGCCTCCCGCGTCCAGTAGCGGTAGGCATCGACGACATTGCGGCGGTCCCCCTCGGCCAGCAGTTGCGGGTCGTACCGCGGATCGTCGGGCAGCGGCGCCCCGTGCTCCTCGAGCCACGGGCCGACGCCGTACGGATGCTCACCCCATTCGGTGGGGCCGGGTGCGTCGGCCTCGTCGGTGACGGCGGTCGGTTTCGTGTCGTCAGTGCTCAAAACGTCTCGTTCGAATCGGGGGCGACGGTGAAGCCGTGGCCGGTCTCGTCATTGGTGCATGTCACCGAGGTCGCCGTGGTCGTGCACGTGAAGCCGAGCTGGGCTAGTTCGACGCCGGGCGCCAGCACCGGATCGGCGCCCGCCCCGGACGTGTAGACCCGTCCGCCCGAGCACATGAACCCGCCACGACCGACGTTCTCGACGCGGATCCCGTTGCCCCAGCTGACGATGCAGTCGTCGGGCCGGGGCGGGATCGGGCTCGTCGGCCCCTCGCAGCCCGCCTCGGTGCGGCTCGGCAGCCTCACGATGCCGCAGCTGAAAGTGCCGTCGGGCGAGGTGAAGAAATACGACTCGTTGCGCTGGAACTGCACGTCGGTGAGCGTCGTGGTGGCCGCCGCGGACGTCGTGGTGCTCTCCGTCGTCGTGGTGACCGGCACCGTCGTCGTGGTGGGCGCCGGGGCGGTCGTCGTCGTGGTCGGCGCCACGGCGGCGCTGGTCGCCTCGGCCTGCGCCGGGGTGTCCGGCGATCCGCCGCACCCGCTCAGAGTCAGGACCGCGGCCACGGCGGCGCAGGCCCCCACACCCAGCAGCGATACCCGACGCACAGTGCACTCCTGACGAATTCCCGACCGATCGACCGACATCGAACTCTAGTCGCCGCCCCGGGCGACTGTTCTCAACTGCGGGTGAGCAGCCGGTTCGTCATCCGGGTGAGCCACTGCGGGGAGAACTGCGCGGCCGCCGACATCACCTTCGCCTGCCGGCCGACGGGATAATGCACCTTGGGCAGCAGGCGACGGCGGCCCCGTGTCGCGTCGAAGATCGCGTCGGCGACCTCCTCCGCGTTGAGTCGGACACCGAGCGATCGGGTACTGCCGATGGACATTCCGCGCACCATCCCCGTCCCGACGAACAACGGCCACATGTCGATCACCCGGATGTCGTGGGCGCGCCATTCCAGGTCGAGCGCTTCGGTGAGACCGCGTACCGCGAACTTGGTGGCACTGTAGGTCGCCAGTTCGGGCTGACCGTAGATGGCCGACGCCGAACACAGGTTCACCACCTGGGCGCCCGGCGTCTCCTTCAGGTACTCGAACGCCGCGAGCGTCCCGTTCACGGTGCCGCCGACGTTGATGTCGATCATCCGACGGTGCACCTCGGTGGGAATGTCCTGGAAGCGCCCCGACGACAGCACTCCGGCGTTGTTGACGAGGATGTCGAGCCGCCTGTCGTCGGACGTGAACTCGGCCAGACGGTCCTTCCACTCGTCCGGAGCGGTGACGTCGAGGACACCGGTCCGCGCTCGTCCACCACGACCGGCGATCTCCGCGCGGAGCGACTCGAGACCGTCCTCGTCGATGTCGTAGGCGCCGACGACATAACCGGAGTCGGCGAACTTCAGGGCGGTCGCGCGGCCGATGCCAGCGGCCGCGCCGGTGATGAACACGGTGCGTCGTGATGTGGGAGGCATGCCGACAGGCTAGGCGCCGGATGGATAGGCTGGAGGCGATCGGAGAGAGTGACGTTCGCGCGGTCGACTTCCGGCGTCGGCCCCCGGACGAAGAAGGCCATGAACCACCCACGCATTGTTCGCACCGTCTGCTTCATCAGCGTCAGCTACGTCATCGTCCTGTCGATCTGGCTGGGATGGCTGATCGATCACACCGCTCCCGGGACCATCCCGTACCAGGTCGGCGGGCTCCTCGCGGCCTACGGCTCGGCGCTGGGGCTGGGCATGATGTGGGCCGACCGCCCCACGCGTTCCGAGCGCAGACTCGCCCGGCACGGCCTCGAGGGCTGGGCGAAGATCAAGCATGCCCAGCCCATCCGGCGCACCGTCGACAACGGCGAACTCACCGAGCTGGATCTGGCGCTGACGGTGCCCGGATCGGAGTCGTACACCGGCAAGGTCCTCTACGAGGTGCTCCCGGAGAACCGGGACCGGTTCGTCGCGGGCGAGACCATCTCGATCCGCGTCGATCCGCGCAACCGAGACCGCATCCTGATCTGCCCCTAGCGGTTCCGCGCCGTGGCGCGACGCCCGAGCTCGATCATCCCCTCGACGAGCAACAGCTGGGCCGCGGCATACGACGCGAGGATGGCGCCTTCCGCGACGGCACGCGACTTCTCGCCGCGCAGGAACAGCTTCCGCACCACGATCAGGCCGTCGGAGCCGGTGAACAACAGCCCACCGAGGCCGAGCCAGCTGCGTCGATCGCGACGGTTCGGCACCGGCAGCCCCGCGACGTCGGAGGCGCCCGGCGCGAGAGCCGGATCGGCGGCGAGCGTCGCGGTGGTGCCGAGCAGGAATCCGTAGCCGGTGAGCGTCTTCGCCACCGTCGGTGCCTTGGCGTGCAGCAGTCCCGATGCCCCCGCCCACGCCCCGAGCCGCGGCAGGGCGGTCGCGCGGTGAGGCCTGGCGCCGCGGCGGAGCAGCAGCGACGAGTAGCTGGTCTGCATGACGCCGAACGACGTCGCACCGCGGCGCAGGCGGGCGTCGACGTCGGGGTCGATCATGAACACGTCGCCGACGGTGGCCGCGGCCAGTCCGGCGACGAGCAGGACGGTGTCGGCGGCGTCCAGGTCGTCGCGCCGACGCAGCACCCGCGCTGCGAGGGCCGGGGCCATGAGCGGCTTGGCGACCTGCTGGACGCGTTCGCTCCCGGTCACCGCGCCGTACACCGTGGCCGCGGTGGCGCCCACGAACACCGCATGCTCGATTCCCCACTTCTTGATGCTCGCGAACGCCATACCCACTCCCTCGTGTCCGGATTCGGGCTCGACCGTACCGCCGCACCGCCGGCTTCTGCGGACATGTCGCGGCGCGGGTCGCCGGGGATTCGCGCGAGCACCCCGAATCGAGAGGGTTTACATAGATAGTTAGCTTATGTAATCTTTTGGCGTGAGTTCGCCAGATCCCCAGCTTCGCGACCTGCTCGTCGATCTCGTCAGCAATGCGCACCGCTTCACCCGCCTCGCGTCGGCCCTCGCGACCGACGACCACCCGCGTCCGTGGATGCGGGCACTGTCGCTGCTCGAGGAACAGGGCGCGGTGCGGGTCAGCACGTTCGCGCGCCTGGACCGCTGCTCCCAACCGTCCGCCACGGCACTGCTCAAACGGCTCGGCGAGGAGGGACTGGTCTCGCGGGAGCCCGACCCCGACGACTGCCGCGCCGTGTTGGTCGGCATCACCGACGACGGCCGACGCTGGCTCACCGAGGCCCGCCGGGCCGTCGCCGCCGACCTGGCCCCGCACTTCGCGCACCTCGAGCCGGTGCAGTTGCAGCGACTGGCCGAGGGTCTCGGCGAACTCAGGGCGATCATCCGGACCGCCGCCACCGACAACTGACACACCCGAGGAGGGGCATGTGAGCACCGCGACCGTCGCCGCCGGAACCGAGAAGCCCGGCATTCTGCAGCAACCGAAGGCGGTGTGGGCCGTCGCCTTCGCCAGCGTCATCGCCTTCATGGGCATCGGCCTGGTCGACCCCATCCTCAAGCCCATCGCCGAACAGCTCGACGCGACCCCGTCGCAGGTGTCGCTGCTGTTCACCAGCTACATGCTGGTCACGGGCGTCGCGATGCTGTTCACCGGCGTGATCTCCAGCCGCATCGGCGCCAAGAAGACGCTGCTGTGGGGCCTGGCGATCATCGTGGTGTTCGCGGCTGCGGCCGGCGCCTCGGACACCATCAACCAGATCGTCGGCTTCCGCGCCGGCTGGGGCCTGGGCAACGCGCTGTTCATCGCGACCGCGCTGGCCGCGATCGTCGGGGCCGCGAGTGGCGGTGTGGCGCAGGCGATCATCCTGTACGAGGCCGCGCTCGGCATCGGCATCGCCGTCGGCCCGCTCGTGGGCGGCGTGCTGGGCAACATCAGCTGGCGCGCACCGTTCTTCGGCGTCGCGACGCTGATGGCCATCGCGTTCATCCTCATCTCGGTGATGCTGCCGAAAGCGCCCAAGCCGCAGCACCGGACGTCGCTGGCCGCACCGTTCCTGGCCCTTCGCCACCGCGGTCTCCTGACGGTCGCGATCACCGCGCTGCTCTACAACTACGGGTTCTTCACGCTGCTCGCGTACACCCCGTTCCCGCTGGACATGGGCGCGTACTCGATCGGCTTCATCTTCTTCGGCTGGGGCGTGATGCTGGCGATCTCGTCGGTGTTCCTCGCACCGCGCCTGCAGCGCCGGTTCGGCACGCTGCCGATGATGATGGCGTCGCTCGCCCTCTTCGCGGTCGACCTCGCCGCGATGGGCCTGTTCACCGATTCGAAGCCGGCCCTCGTCGTGTGCGTCGTCCTCGCCGGACTCTTCCTGGGCGTCAACAACACCCTCATCACCGAGACCGTCATGATCTCCGCGCCCGTCGAACGTTCGACCGCGTCGGCCGCGTACAGCTTCGTCCGCTTCGTCGGCGGCGCCGCCGCCCCATACGTCGCCGGCAAGCTCGGCGAGCACAACGTCCACGCTCCGTTCTGGCTCGGCGCACTGCTTACCGTCGCCGCGATCGTCGTCCTGTCGACCGGACGAAAGGTGTTGGCGCACGTCGATGATCACGATCCGGAGCCGCACAGCATCGAGGAGGCCACGGCCGTCACGGTCGGCGACGCGGACTGAGCTTCTAGCCGTTCCCGCCTATCAGCAGAAGGGTCCCTTCACACGCTCGCAGCGTCGTGCCCCGAGCATGACGCGGCGGCGCCGCCCGACGGACCCGCTCGTCCCGATCCACGGGAACCCACCCCGCGTTTTGCGCACTTATCGGTCCCGCGGAGGCCCTCGCAACACCGATAAGTGCGCGAAACGCGAGAGGTCAGTGCAGCCGGTGCGCCGGGGACGACGCGGCGACGGTCGCGAAGGCCGGCTCGGTCAGGCCCCGCTCCCGTGCACGGCGCAGGATCGTCTCGGTCGCCTCGTCCACGCGGCCGGTCGGCATCAGCGCGATCGCCGATCCACCGAACCCGCCGCCGGTCATCCGTGCACCCAGCGCCCCGGCGATCATGGCGCTCTCGACCGCGTTGTCGAGTTCGGGGCACGACACCTCGAAGTCCCGGGCGAGCGACATGTGCGACGCGTAGAGCAGGCGCCCGAACTCGGCGAAGTCGCCGGACTCCAACGCCTCCACGGCGAGCCGGACGCGCGCGATCTCACTGATCACGTGCCACGCCCGGCGGCGCAGCACGTCGTCCTTCAACCCCCGCACCGCGTCCATCCCGCCGCGGCCGCGGTCGGCGAGATCACGCAGCGGCACTCCGAGCCGGCGCGCCGCGCGCTCCACCGCGGCCCGACGTTTCGCGTACTGCCCGTCGACGAGGCGGTGCGGGGCGCGGGTGTCGACGACCAGCAGCGACAGCCCCTCGGGCGCGAACGGCACGTGCGAGATCGCACCCGAATCCGAATCGAGCAGCAGCGCATGACCTTCCGATGCCCGCAGCGACGCCGCCTGGTCCATGCCACCCGTCGGAGCCAACGCGATGTCGTTCTCGGCGCGGACGCACACTGCGGCCAGGTCCGCGCGGTCCGCGTCGGGTGCCAGCGCGAGCGCCAGCGAACACTCCAGCGCCGCCGAACTCGACAGTCCCGCCCCGATCGGCACCGTCGACACGAATGCCGCGTCCACGCCGCCGAATCCGTCCGGCAGCAGCCCACTCTCGTGCAGCGACCACACCACGCCGGCCGGATACGACGCCCAGCCGTGCGGGCGGCCGGGTCCGACGTCGTCGAGGCGCCCCTCCCACCCGGCGCCGTCGGTGGAGCGCACCCGGATCAGCCCGTCCGTTCGCGGCGAAACCGCCACAACCGTGCTGTGCGGCAGCGCGATCGGCAGGCACAGACCGCCCGCGTAGTCGACGTGCTCGCCGATCAGGTTCACCCGGCCGGGGGCCGCCCAGGCACCGGCCGGGTCCGCCCCGAACTCGACCCGGAAGAACTCGCCCGCCGCCGCGGACAGCGCGCCGTCGGTCTCCGCACGGAACCATGAGGCGGTCACGGAGCAACCTCACGGAATCGTGCCGCGATGCGTTCGGGTGTGGTGTCGCTGATCCACGCGCCCATCCCCGACTCGGAGCCGGCGAGGAACTTCATCCGGTGCGGTGAGCGCATCAGCGAGAAGACCTGCAGGTACAGCCTTCCCAGTTCGCGCCCCTCGCCGACCGGCGCCTGGTGCCAGCCGGCGATGTACGGCAGACGGTCGACACCGTCGAAGAACCGGTCGAGGCGGCCCAGCAGGTCGAGGTACAGGTGCGAGAGTTCGTCGAGTTCGGCGTCGTCGAGTTCGGTGAGGTCCACGACGTCCCGGTGCGGCGCCACGTGCAACTCCACCGGCCAGCGCGCGGCTGCCGGCACGTACGCCGTCCAGTGCTCCCCCTCCACGACCACCCGGGTGCCGGCGCGGCGTTCGGCGTCGAGGACGTCGCGCAGGAGCGAACGTCCCGTGCGGGTGCGGTGCTGCTCGGCCTGTCGCAGCAGCGCGGCGGTGCGCGGCGGCAGCGTCGGATAGGCGTAGATCTGCCCGTGTGGGTGCGCCAGCGTCACCCCGATCTCCTCGCCGCGATTCTCGAAGCAGTAGACCTGCGCGATACCCGGCAGCGCCGACAGTTCGCGTGTCCGGTCTCGGAGGGCGTCGAGCACCGTGCGCACACGGGAGAGCGGCAACTGGGCGAACGCACGGTCGTGGTCACTGGTGAAGCAGACCACCTCGCATCGACCGTCCGCGGGCCGCTGCGGCCAGAGCGTCACTCCGTCAACGTGATCGGAGTCGAGCACCGCACCGGGTGCGAGGGACGGGAAGCGGTTCTCGAACACCGCGACGTCGTAGTCGTCGGCGGGAATCTCGGTCGCCGGATGTCCGGGCCGGGTGGGGCACAGCGGACACTCGTCGGCCGCCGGCAGGAACGTGCGGTCCATCCGGTGCGCCGCGAGCGTCACCCACTCCCCCGAGAGCACGTCGTAGCGCATCGTCGACAGCGCGGTGACCGGCGTCAGGCCGCGCCCGTCGTGCAGTTCACGGGTCGCGTCCCCGCCGACATACGGCTCGGTGTCGTCGAAGTAGATCAGCTCGCGCCCGTCGGACAGGGTCGTCCGCGTCTTCCGGATCGGCATCGGATCACGATATGCGACCTCCCCCGATTCCCCACCCACCACCCGGTTTGGCGTCGGAACGCGTTCTGTGTGAGCATGCTCGAGGCTGTCGCGGCGTCTCGGACGACCCGGCAGCCGGGGGAACGAAACACATCGAAACAACGGGGGATTCACATGAAGCTTCGTAGCTTTGCCGTGCGCGCATTCGGCGCCGCGGCTGTCGCGGCGGCCGCAATCACGGGCGTCGCCGGAACCGCGAGCGCCGCACCGGCGCCCGCGCCGCTCGTGCACGCGACGTTCAACGGGCCCACTCTGCCGGTGCTCGGGCAGAACGACTTCTGCAACGGCCTCATCGACACCGTCGTCGAGACCGATCCCGCACGCCGGGGACTCGCAACCATCGCCTTCACGCCGCGCGGCATGAACGGCATCGGCCCGGGCTGGGCCCAGAATCCGGTCTGCAAGGTGAAGGTCAGCGTCGGATGGAACTTCGGACGCCTCGCCGGACAGGTCAAGGACGTCGAACTTCTCGCGGTCTCGGGCCAGACCGTCCGGACGGAGATCAATCCCGGTTCCGGGGTCGCGTCGCTGACGATGGGGGTGAGCCCGGTCAGCCCGTGGTACAACGAACTCCGCCCGCAGGCGGGCTACGGGACGGTCAGCGCCTTCTTCCTCGTCCCCTGACGCTGAACGGCTGAAGGGTTCCTTCGCACGCTCGGGTTCACGCGGTCGTCGCAACACTCTCGATCCGAGAGGTTGCGGCGACCGTGTCGTTTTCGGAGGTCTGTGCCCGGTTCGGTGATCGATTGGGTGGGTTGGTCGATGCCGGGGCGGCGCGCCCGTGGTCCTCGTCGTGAGTGGACTCCAGTGGACGGCGCACCGTAGTGCGGTAACGCGAACGGCGGGTGCGGGATCGCGCACTCTTGACCCTGCGCGTGCCGCCCACCGCCAGCGAGATCCCTATTCTGCGAAGGTCGAATTCAGTGGCAGTGCAGCGCGTTCCATGCGCACATGACGCCGCATGAGAATGGAGCGAACTTCGTGAAGGTGAATTCGTTGGTCCGGCGCATGGTCGGTGCGGCGCTCGTTGCCGTGACAGCAGGTGCGGCAGGAATGCTGACAGCAGCCCCGTCGAGCGCAGTACCCCTGGACACGTTTCCCGGGGAACTGGTGGTCAACGGCGACGGCGAGGGCGGCGGGGGTTGGTTCAAGAACGTGAACATTGCCGGCGCGCCTTATGCCGACATCGGCGTGTCGCCGACGGTGGTGGACAGCACCGGAGCCCAGGTCGGAACATTCGACGGAGGCAACAACGCCATGACCTATGCAGGATCCCAACCCACAGCGAGCGCGCTACAGACGTTCAATCTGCCGGCCGCAGCCCTGACCCAGATCGACGCCGGAATTGTGAGTGTGAAGCTGTCGGCCTACTTCGGTGGTACCGCAGATTCCGACGACAGCATGAGATTGCGCTTCAGGTTCGGACAAGCGGGCATGCTCAATATCCTGGGACCATTCGGTGCCGCGGCGGAGCGTGGCAACACCGCCGGGTTCACTCTCCAGTCCATCACGGTTCCGGTACCCCCCGGCAGTCGCAGCGTCAATATTTTTCTCGATGGCCTGAGGACCGGGACGACGTTCGATTCCTACATCGACAACGTCTCCATGAAGCTCGAGACCCCCTCTGCCGGCGCACTCGAGGTGACCCACACCTCGGACGCATCAGGTCCGGTCACCGACGGCCAGGTCGTGAACTACACCTCGACGTTCACCAACACCGGTGAGCAACCCATTGCGGTGGATCGCGCCCTGACGCTTTCCGGTCTGCTCGACGACGCGGACCTGGTGTCCGGTCCGACGAGCGAGAATGCGGCTCTGTCCGTGACTGATTCAGGCTCCGGAGTGCACGGTATCGCGGGGACCTTGGCTCCGGGCCAGTCGGTGACAGTGACCTACGCGGTCGCGGTCAAGCCGTACGCAAGTCAGGGTGACCACAACCTCGTCACGGTGATGTCGGAGCGTGCGGACATTCCTGCCGGAGTCCCCGCTTCGTGTGCGGGCGGTCCACTGTGCCTCGAGAACCCGGCCGCCGAGACCGCAGCCGTACCCATGATCAACCCGGCCGTCGCCGGCGCCGCCGGCGCAGTGCTGGCACTCGGGGCGGGCGGATTCGTCATGATCCGTCGTCGCAATGCTGTAGCGAGCTGACCGAGAAGAACGACTGAACTGGACCGTCGCCGGTGTGGGATCGCGCAAACCTGTGCGTGATCCCGCACCGGCGGTCGGCCGCCACCGGCACGGCCCGTGGGGGCCTGACGTGAACAGCCAGTGCATTGCCGGGTACCGCACTACCGAGCCCGGGGGCCCGCTACGAGTGCCGTTGCAGTACTAGCTCAGAACTAGCTCAGACCCAGGTCGTCGAGACCCAGTAGCGAGCGGTACTCGAGTCCCTCGGCGGCGATGATCGCGTCGGCGCCGGTGGCCCGGTCGACGACGGTGGCGACACCCACCACGATGGCGCCCGCGTCACGCAGCGCCTTGACGGCGGTGAGCGGCGAGTTGCCGGTGGTGGTGGTGTCCTCGACGACCAGGACGCGCTTGCCGACGACGTCGGGGCCCTCGATCTGGCGCTGCATGCCGTGCGCCTTGGCGGCCTTGCGGACCACGAACGCGTCGATCGGGCGTCCCTCCGCATGCATGACGGCCATCGCGACCGGGTCGGCGCCCATCGTCAGACCGCCGACGGACACGAAATCCCAGTCGGCGACCAGTTCGCGCAGCAGCTTGCCGATCAGCGGGCCGGCGCGGTGGTGCAGCGTCGCGCGGCGCAGGTCCACGTAGTAGTCGGCTTCCTTGCCCGAGGACAAGGTCACCTTTCCGTGCACCACCGCCAGCTCGCGCACCAACGCAGCGAGCTCGTCGCGATCCGTCATCGGCCGCTCCCATCACCTTCGAAGTCAGACATATTTCGTCGGGTCGAGCCTAGCGAGGGGGCCCGGTCACAGTGCCTGCGGCCCTCAGGCCGCGACGTCGGTGACGCCGTCGTCCCCGGCGTCCGCATCCTTCGTTCCCGACGTGGGCACCTCGAGGATCGTCGCCTCGAACGGCTGCGCCCCCACGATCCCGATTCGGCGCGCGATCAGCCCTGTCGGGAACGTCGTGAGCGAGCGGTCGAGGCGTCCGGCCATGTCGTTGTAGACCTGGATCGCGCCGGCCAGCCGCGCCTCGGTCTGTTCGATCTCGTGGCTCGGCCGCGTGAACGCCCAGTCGTTGCGCAGCGCCGGGTAACGGTTGGCGGTGGCGAGCAGGGACTGCAGCGCCTCGGACAACGCATTCTCGGCGCCAGCCTGCCGGCGCGGGTCGAGGTCCTCCTCGCGGATCCGCATGGCCAGGCTGCGGGCCCCCGACACGGTGTTCACGAGCTCACGGCCCACCGTCTCCGCGGCGGCCAGGACCAGGCCGGGGATGTATTGGTACCGGCGATCGAGCTCGACGTGGACCAACCCGAGGGCCGCACGCACGCTGGCGTCGGTCCGGCGGAGCTGCCGGACGGAGACCGTCACCCAGACCGCAGCACTCACTACAGCCACAACAAGAACAAGAACAACACCCGACACAACAACCACAGATGCGGAATCTACTGGGACGGGGCGGAGGCCGCTATTCGACGGGCTCCTGCGCCACCGGGCGACCCGGATCGTGCGCGGCGGGCTCCATGGCCGGCGGTTCGGTGGCGGGCGGTAGCACCCGGAGCATTCCCGACAGCCGGGCCACGGCCTCGATCGCCGCGTCCCAGTCCCGCCCGGAGCTGCCCACCGGCAATGAGCCCAGCGTCCACTGGCCCTCGCTCCACAGCATCTGCAGCTGCGGCGGCACCGTCTCGGTGAACGCCACCATGCGCTGGTCGCACACCCGGCGCGCGATCTCGAGATCGGTCGCGAACACCACGCGCGGCCCGATCGCCCCGAGCAGGTTCAGGTCGGTGTCGCGCGGCGGCGGGGTCGACTTCAGACGCAGGTCGATGTCGACGTCCGAGCCCACCTCGCGGTGCACCGCGACGATCGTGGCGGTGTCCTCGAGGTCGAAGAGCACGAACTGCTCACCCCGGCGGATACCCCGCACGACGTCCACCGCACCGAGATACTCCTGCTTGGACAGGGCCGCACGATGCCACTCCGACGGCAGATGCTCGTCGGAGGAGTTGTACGTGTATCCCTGCGCCTTCGCCCAGATCTGCCGGACTCGACCGGTCTGGTCGCGTCGCGAACGATCGACATAGAGCAGCGCGACAGCACCCGCGAGCGCTATCACTGCCAATCCGAACCACATAGCCGTCATCGAGGGTCAGCCTAGCCACTCCCGGGCCTGATCCGGGCATCCGGTGCCGCGCGTCAGTTACCGAAGTTGGGAAGTGTCGTGCCGATGATCAACTTCGCGGTGACGGCGCCGCCCTCGACCTTGTCACCCTGCACCAGCACCGATTCGCCGGGCTTCAGATCGGCGATGGTGTTCGCGGTGAGGGAGATCAGCGTGGTGTCGGCAGTGGTGAACACGGTGACCTTGGTTCCGCCGATCGAGTCGACGGTGAGCGTGCCGCCGTCGTTGGCGGTGATGGTGCCCATCGCCGTGCCCGCCTTGCCGATCAGTTCGCCGACACCGCCGGGAATGCTCTCGAGCGGGGACGTCGTGTCGGGCGCCGACGTGGGTGGCGGGGTGCTGCGTGGCTGCCCGGGCACCGTGGGTGCCGACGTGCGGATCGACGGGGCTGAGGCGGTGGTCGAGTTGTCGGGGCCGCCGCTGTTCAGCAGGAACCCGATGCCCAGGCCGAGCGCCAGCAGCACGGCGCCGGCGCCGACGGCCGCCCACAGGCCCACCCTGCGGCCGGGCTTGTGCTCGGGCGTGTTCTCGATGGACGGCACCTCACCGGTCGGCGGCTGGCCGGGCGGCGGATAGCCGGGCGGCGGGTACCCGCCCTGCGCGTAGTACGTCGGGTACGCCTGCGTCGGATTCGACGGCGGAGCCTGCGGATCGAGGCGCGGGTCGTACGTGGGATACGCCTGGGTCGCATTCGGCGGCGGCGAACCGTACGCCTGGTAGGGATCGGCCGTGTAGTACTGCTCGGTGGGCTGGTCCGGGGCAACCGGCGGAATCTGCTGTGTGCTGTCGTCGCCGGTACGTGCCCACTGGACGGTCTCGTCCGACGGCCGCGCCTGTTCGGCTGGGTCGTACGCGCGTTCCTGCGGGGTGCGGGGATCGCGCGGATCCTCGGGGTTCGTCATGGTGCGAGACACCTACTCTCTTCGGCCGACAGTTCAGGGTAGAGCCGGATTCTGAGATGCGTCTGAAACCTCACGAGAGGGGCATACCCTGCTCGAGGAATTCGATCGCCCGCACGAATACGGCCAGATCCGGCGGATCTGCGGCATCACCGCCGACGGCGCCCAGCACGGCGCCCGCGATGACACCGGCGAGAACCCGAACCTCGAACTCGTCGGCGGGTCGGCCGACGCGAGAACCGATCGCGTCCGCGAGGACGCCGATCGATCGGGTGAGCTCACCGATCATCGCCGCGCGCAGTTCGGGCACACCGAACAGCAACCGCTGCCGGGTGCGTTCCGCCTCTCGCTCCTCCGCCGAGAGCGCCGACAGGACCTGCTCGAAGGCCTGCCGACACGCAGTCAGCGGGGGCACCTCCGGCGGCTGCGCGGCGACGGCCTCGAGGATCGGCGCATCGAGGTCGTCGATGAGGATCAACTGCTCCTTGCTCGGGAAGTAGCGGAAGAACGTGCTCGGTGAGACTTCCGCGGCGGCCGCGATCTGCTCGACGGTGGTCGCGGCGTAACCCTGTTCGGTGAACAGCCGCATCGCGTGCTCGCGAATCTGGGCCCGCGTCCGGAGCTTCTTCCGTTCGCGCAGTCCCAACTGCTCAGTCGACGTGCTCATGCGCCCAGTGTTCCTCATCGACGGACGAGTCGGCCTCGGTCTCGACCTGTCGGCGCACAGGCAGGCCGATGATCGCGATCACCCCGCCGACGACCGCGAGCGCGGCACTGACCCACAGCGCCGAGACCATGCCGTGCACGAACGCCGCCTGCACCTGCTCCTCGAGCGTGGGCAGATTCAGCGACCGGGCCACGGCCACACCACTGCTCACCGAATCCGAGACCGCGGACTGCGCGGGCTCCGGCAGCGCCGTGGACGGCAGGTGCGAGTGATAGCCGGCGGCGAGGACGGTGCCCAGCACGGCGACGCCGATGGTTCCGCCGGCCTGCCGAAGCGCTTGCACCAGAGCCGATCCCGCCCCGGATCGTTCGGGCGACAGCGCGCCGATCGCGGCAGCCATCGCGGTGGGCATCACCAGCCCCAGCCCCACACCGGCGATCGTCAGCCACGTCGCGGCCGGCCCGTAGCCGGAGTCGACGGTCATGGTGGTGCCGAGCAGGCACGCTCCGACCAGCGCCGCGAATCCGAGGGCGATGAGCGTGCCCGGGCCCAGAATTCGGGCCAGCAGGTCGGCGAGTCGAGTGCCCAGGACCAGTCCGGCGATCATCGGCAGCAACCGCACCCCGATACCGAGCGCGTCGGCCCCCAACACCGAGCCCAGATACAGCGGCAGCGAGAACAGCAGGCCGAACATCACGAAGTTCACGAGCGTCGTCAGCCCCGCGCCGAACGCGTAGTCCCGATCGGCGAGCAGCGCGAGGTCGATGATCGGGTTCCCGGACCGGCTCTGCCACAACAGGAACGCCGCCAACAGCACGACACCCGCACCGAGAGACACCAGGACCTGGTCGGTACCCCAGCCGTCGCTGCCGGCGGTGATGAAGCCGTAGGTCAGGGCCAGCAGCCCGGTGGAGGAGAGCAGCGCGCCGGCGACGTCGAAACGTCCGGGCGCACTGCTGCGCGACTCGGGCACCAGGAGCGCGACCGCGACGAGGCCGACGCACACCAGCGGGACGTTCACGAGAAACACCGAACCCCACCAGAAGTGCCCGAGCAGCCACCCACCGAGGATCGGACCGAGCGGCAACCCGAGCGCGGTGGCGGTGACCCAGATCGTCAGCGCCCGCTGCTGCTCCGCCTTGTCGGGGAACAGGATCGGCAGCACCGCCATCGACATCGGCATGATCGCGGCAGCGGCGAGTCCGAGCACCGCACGGGCGCCGATCAGCTGTGCACCGGTCTGTGAGTAGGCGCACGCGAGCGACGCGAGACCGAACAGCGCCATCGCGATCAGCAGCAACTTCCGTCGTCCGATCCGGTCCCCGAAACTGCCGGCGGGCAGCAGGGCCGCGGCGAGCACCAGGGTGTAGGACGTCGAGAACCACTGCAGCGACGACGTGGTCGCGTCGAGGTCCCGGGCGAGCGTGGGCAGCGCGACCGTGAGCACCATCAGGTCGATGCCGATCGCGAAGACTGCGACCGACAGCGCCGTCAGGGCCCACCAGCGGCGGCGGGACGTGGCAGAAACAGAACCCGAGGTCGAAATCATGAGAGAACCTCCGAATTGGCACCTCATCCCTTTTGAAAGTCTCTGCCACTTTCTCGGGGGTGTCAACGGTCCCGGGGGTCTCGATCGGATCGCGGATCCGGCCTACAACCCGCGGAGTTTCTCCAGGTCGCGCCGCTCACGCTTGGTGGGCCGGCCCGCACCACGATCGCGGCGGGGCTGCGACGCCATCACCTCGGGCGAGGGCGGCGGCGGGCTGTTGTCCTGCATGCACTCGGCGGCGACCGGCGGGCCGACCCGCTTCGCGATGGGCCGCACCACGACGACGATCCGCTCGACACCGGAGACCCGCACGCGCACCTCGTCGCCGGGCTTGACCTGCACGGACGCCTTCGCCGGTGTGCCGTTCACCCGGACATGACCGGACCGGCACGCGGTGGCCGCCTGGGACCGGGTCTTGAACAGCCGCACCGCCCAGGTCCAACTGTCCACGCGGGCGCTCGTCGCGTCAGGAGTAGGGGTAGGCACGACGCCAGGTTACCGAGGTCGCGGAGGGCCCCCTTGCGTCCCTCGTGGTGGGAACCTTCCCCGCCCCGGCTCGGGACACATCCGCCCTGCAAGACGCCGTTTTCGTCGAGCGCCGAAGGTCCCTGTTCCGCCGAAACGACCCGCTGGGCGGGATGGTCCGCTGCCCAGGCATGCCACCCCGCCATAGCGTGGATTCATCGCAGGGACCGCGGGGTCTGGTCCATCTTCAGGGTCGGGCACCTCGCGCTCATGGAAGGACTCTTCAGTGAACGGACAGGATTCGGCACCCATCACCGCCTCGTACGACGCCGTGGTCGTGGGCGCGGGCATCGCCGGCGTGTACGCCGTCTACCGGCTCCGCAAGCAGGGCTTGACGGTGCGCGCGTTCGAGGCCGCCAGCGGCGTGGGCGGGGTGTGGTTCTGGAATCGCTACCCGGGCGCCCGCTGCGACGTCGAATCCGTCGACTACTCGTACTCCTTCTCCCCCGAACTCGAGCAGGAATGGGACTGGAGCGAGAAGTACGCCACCCAGCCCGAGATCCTCCGGTACATCAACCACGTCGCGGATCGTTTCGACATCCGTCGTGACATCCAGTTCGAAACCCGGGTCACCTCAGCGGTTCTCGACGAGGACACGCTGCGGTGGACGGTGAGCACCGACCGCGGCGACGTCGTGTCGGCCCGTTTCTTCGTCGTCGCCGCCGGCCCGCTGTCGAACGCCAACACCCCCGACTTCGCCGGCCTGGACACGTTCACCGGCGACGTCTTCCACACCGCGTACTGGCCGCACGAGGGCGTCGACTTCACCGGCAAGCGTGTCGGTGTGATCGGCACCGGATCGTCCGGGATCCAGTCCATCCCGCACATCGCCGAGCAGGCCGAGCGCCTGTTCGTATTCCAGCGGTCCGCGAACTACTCCGTGCCCGCGGGCAACGCCCCGCTCGACGACGCCACCCGCGCCGAGCAGAAGGCGACCTACGCCGAGCGTCGCCGGTTGTCGCGGGAGTCCGGCGGCGGATCCCCGCACCGCGCGATCCCCCACTCCGCCCTCGAGCTGTCCGAGGAGGAGCGCCGCGCCGCCTACGAGGAGCGCTGGCAACTCGGCGGCGTCCTGTATTCCAAGACGTTCCCCGACCAGCTCACCGACCTCGCCGCGAACGACACCGCTCGGCAGTTCTGGGAGGAGAAGGTCCGCGCCGTCATCGACGATCCGGCGATCGCGGAACTGCTGATTCCCACCGATCACGCGATCGGCGCCAAGCGCATTGTCACCGACAGCGGCTACTACGAGACCTACAACCGCGACAACGTCGAACTGGTGAACCTCAAGGCCGCGCCGATCGTCGGCATGGACGAGCACGGCATCGACACCACCGACGCGCACTACGACCTCGACGCGATCGTCCTCGCCACCGGATTCGACGCGATGACCGGCTCGCTCGAGAAGCTCGAGATCGTCGGACGCGGCGGCCGCAGCCTGAAGGAGAAGTGGGCTGCGGGCCCCGAGACCTACCTCGGTCTCGGCATCGACGGCTTCCCGAACTTCTTCAACCTCACCGGCCCCGGCAGCCCGTCGGTGCTCGCGAACATGGTGCTGCACTCCGAACTCCACGTCGATTGGGTGGCCGACGCCATCGCCTACCTCGACGACCGCGGCGCCGCCGGCATCGAGGGCACCCCCGAGTCCGTCGCCGACTGGGTCGAGGAATGCCGCACCCGCGCCGAGGCGTCCCTGCTCAACACCGCGAACTCCTGGTACCTCGGCGCCAACATCCCCGGCCGTCCGCGGGTGTTCATGCCGTTCCTCGGCGGTTTCTCCGCCTACCGCGAGATCATCACCGAGGTCGCCGAATCCGGCTACAAGGGCTTCGCGATCCTCGAAGCCTGAGTCGCACCGCTCCATGCGCGGCCCGGCACCTCATAGAAGGTGTCGGGCCGAAGTGCATCGCGAGCTGTCGGCGGCGGGGACCACATGTGTTTCAGTCCACGATTTTCACGTTACGGGCGGTATCGCCTGTGTTAGGTTCCTCGAGCGGTCGGGACGGCACACCGGACGAAGGGACACTACGTGCGAAAGTTGTTCGCAGGGCTGGTAATCGCGGTTTCGGGAGCACTACTGATCGGCGGCACGGCCGGGGCGGCTCCCGCTCCCCCGTTGCCGGTGCCGGACGGATTCTTCTCCGGCATCCTGCCGGAGTTGACCAATCCCGCCGGATCGCTGCCCGGTTCCAACGACTTCTCGTGCAAGCCGACGGCCGAGCACCCCGAACCGGTGATCCTGGTGCACGGCACCGGCGGCGGACAGCAGACCAACTGGGGCAAGTACGCACCTCTGCTCGCGAACGAGGGGTACTGCGTCTTCTCCCTGACGTACGGCGGCGTGCCGGGCATGCCGTGGCCGGTCAGCGCGATCGGCGGGATGCTGCCGATCGAGCAGAGTGCGCAGCAGTTCGGCGACTTCGTCGACCGCGTGCTCGCGTCGACCGGCGCGACGAAGGTGAACCTCGTCGGGCACTCGCAGGGCACGCTGATGCCCAGCTACTACCTGAAGTTCCTCGGCGGTGCCGACAAGGTCGACAAGTACGTCTCGCTGGCGCCGCTGTGGAAGGGCATCGACGCCCTCGGCGTCTCCCAACTGGCTCCGACGGTCAAACGCTTGGGACTGCAAGAGGTTCAGGCGCAGACGGTCGAGCAGCTGTGCGGGGCGTGCTTCCAGATGGCGGCCGGCACCGACTTCATGAACAAGATGAACGAGGGCGGGCCCTACGTCCCGCAGGTGACGTACACCAACATCATGACCCGCTACGACGAGGCCGTCGTGCCGTATACGGCCGGCTTCCTCGAGGCCCCGAACGCCACCAACATCGTCGTACAGGACGCCTGTTCACTGGACTACGCCGAACACGCGGGCATCGCCGCGGATCCGATCGCCGCGACGCACGTCCTCAACGCACTCGACCCGGAGCATCCGCGGCCGGTCCCGTGCTTCTTCGTCCCGCCGTTCACGGGCTGACCAGGCCTGCACGTCGACCGGGTCGTCGAATCCGGCTGCAAGAGTTTCACGACCGAGTAGGCGACCCCGAGACGGTGTGTGACCGGCGGCTACCATCGAACCCACACGATTCGGGTCCGACTGGGAGGTGACGGCGGTGACCGGCACATCCGGCGACGGTGGTCTGCGACTGAGTGACGACGAGCGCCTGCACGCGCTGAATGCGATCGGCGAGCACTACGCGGCAGGACGATTGGACGTCGACGAGTTCTACGAGCGCACCGGCAGCATCGCGGACGCACGCACGCTCGACGGCGTGCAGCAATCGTTCCGGGATCTGCCCGGCGGCGTACCCCTGCGCGCGGACGGCGGCGCAATCGTCAAGGTGCCGTTCACCGTCAGCGGTACGGCCGACGCCGCCATGCCGGCGTCGCAGCAGAGCACGGAGACCGAGCTCGCGTCACTGCTGCGGCGCGGCAAGTGGATCGAATCGCTCGACTGGCTCGTACTCGGCCTCACCCTGGTGGCGTTCCTGATCCTGAACAACGTCGTCGACTGGGACTACGCGTGGGTGGTGTGGCCCAGCCTGATCGTCACACTCGGCCTACCGCGGATGATCCTGGGGTTCAGCGACTCGGACGAGGAGCTCTACGGCGAGCTCAAGGAGTCCGAGGACGAGGCACGCAAGAAGCGGTTACGCGAGGCCGCGGAGCGAATCAAGGAACTCGAGGCCTGACGGCCCGTGCGCCTAGCCGGTAGCTGCTACTACCGACAAGGCGCACGGGCGCGCAGCGCCTAGCCGAGCACCAGGTGATCGCCGTCCTCGGAGACGGTCACCGGCACGGTGTCGCCGTCGCGGACGGTACCCGCGAGCAGCAGCTTCGCCAGCTGGTCGCCGATGGCCTGCTGGATGAGGCGGCGCAGCGGACGCGCGCCGTACAGCGGGTCGTAGCCGCGCACAGCGAGCCAGAACCGGGCCGAGTCCGCCACCTCGAGCGTGAGCCGTCGGGCCGCGAGCCGGGCCGCCAGCTGATCCAGCTGGATGTCGACGATCGACTCGAGCTGCTCCTCCGACAGCGGGTCGAAGACGACGACGTCGTCGAGCCGGTTGACGAACTCCGGCTTGAACGCCGAACGCACCGCCGCCATCACCTGCTCACGGTCGCCGCCCGCACCCAGGTTGGAGGTGAGGATCAGGATCGTGTTCCGGAAGTCGACCGTGCGGCCCTGACCGTCGGTGAGCCGGCCGTCGTCGAGCACCTGGAGCAGGATGTCGAACACGTCCGGGTGTGCCTTCTCGACCTCGTCGAACAGCACGACGGTGTACGGCCGTCGGCGCACCGCCTCGGTGAGCTGGCCACCCGATTCGTAACCGACGTAGCCGGGGGGCGCACCGACGAGCCGCGCGACCGAGTGCTTCTCGCTGTACTCGGACATGTCGATCCGCACCATCGCGCGTTCGTCGTCGAACAGGAACTCGGCCAACGCCTTCGCGAGCTCGGTCTTGCCGACGCCGGTGGGACCGAGGAACAGGAACGAGCCGGTGGGCCGGTTGGGGTCGGCGACGCCGGCCCGGGCGCGGCGCACCGCGTCGGACACCGCCTGCACCGCGTCCGCCTGACCGACCACGCGCTTGCCGAGTTCGGTCTCCATGCGCAGCAGCTTGGCGGTCTCGCCCTCCATCATGCGGCCGGCGGGGATGCCGGTCCACGCGGACACGACGTCGGCGACGTCGTCGGGACCCACCTCCTCCTTGAGCATGACGGCACCATCGGACGCCCCGTCCGACACAGCCGCGGCGGCCTCGAGTTGCTTCTCCAGCTCGGGAATCCGGCCGTACCGCAGTTCGGCGACCTTGCCGAGGTCGCCGTCGCGTTCGGCGCGATCCTCCTCGCCGCGCAGCGCCTCGAGCTGTTCCTTGACCTCGCGCACCGAGTCGATGGCGTTCTTCTCGTTCTGCCACCGGGCGGTGAGCTGGCGCAGCTTCTCCCGATCGTCGGCGAGTTCCTCGCGCAGCTTCTCGAGCCGGTCCTGGGAGGCCGCGTCGGTCTCCTTCGTCAGCGCCATCTCCTCGATCTCGAGACGACGCACGACGCGCTCCACCTCGTCGATCTCGACGGGCCGCGAGTCGATCTCCATGCGCAGCCGCGACGCGGCCTCGTCGACGAGGTCGATGGCCTTGTCCGGCAGGAAGCGCGAGGTGATGTAGCGGTCCGACAGGGTCGCGGCGGCAACGAGCGCCGAGTCGGTGATGCGCACGCCGTGGTGCACCTCGTACCGCTCCTTGAGTCCGCGAAGAATGCCGACGGTGTCCTCCACCGACGGCTCGCCCACGAGGACCTGCTGGAAGCGTCGTTCGAGCGCGGCGTCCTTCTCGATGTACTGGCGGTACTCGTCGAGCGTGGTGGCGCCGACCAGCCGCAGCTCACCGCGGGCGAGCATCGGCTTGATCATGTTGCCGGCGTCCATCGCCGACTCGCCGGTCGCACCGGCGCCGACGATGGTGTGCAGCTCGTCGATGAACGTGATGACCTGGCCGGCCGAGTTCTTGATGTCGTCGAGCACGGCCTTGAGCCGTTCCTCGAACTCGCCGCGGTACTTGGCACCGGCCACCATCGATCCGAGGTCGAGCGAGATGACGGTCTTGCCGCGCAGGGACTCCGGGACGTCCCCGGCGACGATGCGCTGCGCGAGACCCTCGACGATCGCGGTCTTGCCGACGCCGGGTTCGCCGATGAGCACCGGGTTGTTCTTGGTGCGACGGCTCAGCACCTGCACCACGCGCCGGATCTCGGTGTCCCGCCCGATGACCGGGTCGAGCTTGCCCTCGCGGGCCTGCGCGGTGAGGTCGGTCGAGTACTTCTCGAGCGCCTGATAGGTGCCCTCCGGGTCCGGGCTGGTGACGCGCGCGCTGCCGCGGACGGCGGTGAACGCGTCCCGCAGCGCCTCGGGGGTGGCGCCGTGGCCGACGAGGAGCTTGGCGACGTCGGAATCTCCGGACGCGAGACCCACCATGACGTGCTCGGTGGAGACGTACTCGTCGTCGAGTTCGGTGGCGAGGTGCTGCGCGGCGGTGATCGCGGCGATCGCCTCGCGGCCGAGTTGCGGCTGGGTGGTGGCGCCGGTGGCGCGCGGCAGCCGGTCCACCATCACCTGGGCCTCGCGTCGAACCACAGTGGGATCGACGCCGACGGCCTTGAGCAGCGGTGCGGCGATGCCGTCGGTCTGGTCGAGCAGCGCCACCAGCAGGTGCGCGGGACGGATGTCCGGGTTGCCTGCTGCGGACGCCGACTGCAACGCAGCCGTCAGCGCGGCCTGGGTCTTGGTGGTGGGGGAGAATGAGTCCACTGGTCACCTTCCTTGCGACGAACGAACAAGATCATTGTGCCGTGCCGGAGGATTCCGGTCGGCTGTCGTTCTCCTCAACGAACGAAATGTTGAGTCTGTTCCGCTCAACTTCGGAATTCTTCGGGAATTCTCACCCGGGTTAGGCGAGGCCCACAACCGGACGGTCTCGTCGGCGGTGCACACTGGTAACCGGCTCCGATCCTCGACTGCGGTCGGAGCCGATCCGCATGCAAGGGAGGACGACGTGGAACCGGCCGAGATCAGTCTCATTCGTGCACAATTTGCGGCCGTCACCTCGTCTACCGACACCCGCGACCGCTTCGCCCACACCTTCTACACCCAGTTCTTCGGCCGCATCCCGCAGAGCCGCTCGCTGTTCCCGGCCGGGATGGACGGCCAGCGGGTCAAGCTCGTCGCGGCGGTCGAGTTCATCGTCCGCGGGCTCGACGACACCGACCGACTGCTGCCGTTTCTCGCGCAGCTGGGCCGCGATCATCGCAAGTACGGGGTGCAGCGCGAGCACTACGCGGCCGCCGGCAACGCACTGCTCGACGCGATGCGCGACGCCGACTCCGACGGGCCGTGGGGCCCGCACAGCGATGCCGCGTGGCGCGAGCTGATCGCCCTGATCACCACCACGATGTCCGATGCCGCCGACGCCGACGACTTCCCCGCGCTGTGGGAGGCGACCGTCGTCAGCCACGAGCGGGTGCTGCGGGACCTCGCGATCATCCGGCTCGAGTCCGACTCCCCGATCCCCTACTCCGCCGGGCAGTACCTCAGCGTCCAGATCCCGCAGCGGCCCCAGATGTGGCGATACCTGTCGCCGGCGATGCCCACCAACCCGTTCGGCCAGCTCGAGTTCCACGTCCGGCGGGTGTCGGGCGGTTGGGTGAGCCCCGCGATGGTCAACGAGACCGCGGTCGGCGACCGCTGGCAGCTCAGTTCCCCGCTCGGCGGTCTGCACGTGGACCGCGAGTCCGGCCAGGACGTCCTGATGATCGCCGGCGGCACCGGACTCGCGCCGCTGCGCGCACAGATCATGGACATGGCCCATCGCGGCATCAACCCGCGGGTGCACCTGTTCGTCGGCGGCACGTACCCGTGCGACCTGTACGACATCGAGACGCTGTGGCACCTGTCGCTGAGCAACCCTTGGCTCACGGTCGTGCCCGTCACCGAGGAAGACGAGAACCCCTGGTGGCACCCGTACCCCAGCCCCGAACCGCCGCCGGGAATGCACCAGCGCCTGCTCGGCCCGCTGGGCCGAGTGGTGGGGCAGTTCGGAACCTGGGCCGACCGGCAGGTGCAGATCTGCGGTTCCCCGGCGATGGTGAAGACCACCGCATACGCACTACAGCGGACCGGCACACCGGCGTCGTCGATCTCCCACGACCCACTGCGCTGACGGGGCACAGTCGAGGCATGGACGACCTCCCACCGATGCCACCGGTCGACAACACCGGCCCCGACTCGTCCGACACGACGTCCGGCTGGGTGATCGCAACGTGGTTGACGACGATCGTGGCCGCAGGCACTCCACAACCATCGCGTCACCACCGGCATACGCCCGGGAACCTGAATCCGCCTGCGCCGAGAAAACCGACCGGTCAGCGGGAGACTCCGTAGGCGCTGCGCCGCACCCGCTCTAGCGTCGATCCCAACGAGCACGAGCCGGACCCGACACCGGGTTCCGGCCCGCTCCTGCACGCTCACATGCATCCAATAATGTTGCCTCACAAAGCTTTCTCCACTTCCTAGAGGCGGAACAGGCTATTGACGTAATCCACGTCACACCCTTAGCGTCAGCGCGCCCAGGCAATCGCCTGGCATCGGCCGTGCCCATTCGGAGGGATCCTGCATGAAGATTCGGCATTCTGCGTTCATCGCGGCACTGGCGGCCTCCGCCGTCGCCGTCGCCGGCTGCTCCGGCTCGGCGTCCGGCGAGGACGCCTCGGACAGCGGCCCCTACCGTGTCCTGGTCACCGGGGCGATCAGTGGCCAGGGTTCGTTGGCGGCGAATGCCCAGACCTCGATCCTGGCCGCGAAGGCCGGCGTCGAGGAGGTCAACAAGAACGGCGGAATCGCCGGGCGCACGGTGGAACTCACCGTCGTCGACGACGGCGGTGACGCCACCAAGGCGGTGTCCAACCTGCGCGACGCGGTGAACTCCGGCAAGAAACCGGACCTCTACCTCAACTCGGGCCCGTCCACGGTCTCGGCGGCGACGCTGCCGATCCTGAAGCAGAACAAGATCCTGTCGTTCAACGTCGGCCCCACCGACAACTCGTCCGATCCGAGCGAGTTCCCCCTCAACTTCGATCTGTCGCCCTCACCCACCGAGTACGCCGTCTCCCTCGCCCGGTACGCGAAGAGCAAGGGCTACCAGCAGGTGGGCGTCATCCACGGAAGCAGCGCCTACGGTGAGGCATTCGGTAAGGCGATGGACTCCGCCCTCTCCGACGAGGGCGTCAGCATGTCGGCCACCGAGGAGTACGACGTGGCCGCACTGGACATGACCGCCCAGTTGCAGGCGCTGAAGAACAAGGGCACGCAGGCGCTGGTCATCGACGCGTACGGCGCGCCCCTGGGTTACCTGCTCACGAGCCTCGAGCGACTGGACTGGCACATCCCGTTGATCGGCAACACCTCGGTCTCCGGCACTGCCCTGATCGCGAAGCCCGCGCCGGACGGGGCTCTGGGCACGCGGGCCGCCTCCAACCTGGTGATGCAGGTGTTCCCGAGCACCGTCTACGACGCCGCGGACACGACGGTGAACACGATGGTGTCGTCGATGGCATCGATGGGGTCGATTCCTTCGACGCTCATCCTCGCCGACAACTACGACCCGTTCGGGCTCGTTGCGGCCGCGGCCGACAAGGTCGGCTCCGCCGCGGATCCGCAGAAGCTCGCCGAGGCGCTCGAGACCCAGGAAGTTCTCGACAACGCGCGAACGGCGTTCCTCCCGCGCTACCACTACTCGCCGGAATCGCACGCGCCCAACCTGGCCGACGACGGGTACCGGTTCGTGCCGCCGAGCAAGCTGCTCAACGGCCAGTACGGCAATCCCGCCGCGTGATCGAGGAGACGCCATGACGATCCAGCCACTGCACGCGCCGCCGGCATCCATCTGCTGAACGTTCCGTCGATCGAACTGGACGGCGACGAGGCCGCGGCTCGAGTGCATTTCGAGTTCCGGTCGGGCGCCGTGCAGGGCGCCGAGACGAGACACACCCACGTGGCCGGCCACTACACGGTGCGGTACCGACGGACCGAACTCGGATGGCGCATCGCGCACCGCAGGGAGGTGGCGGTCCGCCGAGACCGCGGCTTCTTCTACTCGTACTGACACCCACCGGGGCCGTGTTCGGGCGCTTCGCCCGCACACGGCCCCGGTCCGTCGTGTCCACGCCGTTTCCGGGGGTACGCTCGCGGCGGGAAGCACCCCGTGTCACCGACCGGAGGAGATCCGATGGCCACCCATCCGATACTGGTTCTCGCCGCCACGGGCGGACAGGGGCGAGCGGTCAGCACGGCCCTCCTCGACCGGGGCGCGCCGGTGCGTGCCCTGGTGCGCAACCCGACGTCGGCCGGGGCACGATCCCTCGCCGACCGGGGCGCCGACATCGTCACCGGATCGCTGGACGACGGAGAGTCGTTGGCGGCGGCCATGCGCGACGTGGCGGCCGTCTTCGCCATGACGACGCCGTTCGAGGGCGGGGTCGAGGAGGAGATCACCCAGGGCCGCACGATCGTCGCGGCCGCCGGTCGGGCCCGGGTACCGCACCTGGTGTTCAGCTCGGTGGCCGGCGCCGACCAGCACAGCGGTGTTCCGCACTTCGAGAGCAAGGCCGTCATCGAGGCCGAGCTGACGTCCAGCGGGCTCGCCCACACGATCCTGGGGCCGACGTACTTCTTCGACAATGCACTCGGCGGCGCCGATCGGATCCGCACGGAGGGCGTGCTCGACCTGCCGCTGCCGCCGGATCGCCCACTGCAACAACTCGATCGCAGGGATCTCGGGGCGTTCGCGGCCCACGTCCGCTCTCCCCCGAGCGCTTCGCCGGCGAGCGGATCGAACTGGCAAGTGACGCACCCACTCCCGACACCATGGCCGCGGCCCCGGCTACCGGGTCGACCTCGAGCGGCTGCATTCCAGGTTCCCGGACGTGGGGTGGACGTCGTTCGCGGATTGGGCCGGTAGCACGTTCGGCGCGGCGCGATAGCAGCGGCGGACCCGATCACCGGGAACAATGGTCGTATGCAACAGCAGGATTCCTGGACCGCGACCGTCGTCGAACACCACCGCCTGCGCCGCGATGTCGCGGTGGTGCGCCTGATCGGTGAGGCCGTGCCGTTCCGCGCCGGCCAGTACGTGGATGTGAGCGTGCCGGGGCATCCGCGCCTGCCCCGGCGCCTCTCGCCCGCGCTGCCTCCGTCGCTCGACGGCAAGCTCGAGTTCCACGTCCGCACTGTCCCCGGCGGCTGGGTGAGCCGCAGCATCGTCGAGGACACACGCCCCGGCGATCAGTGGCAGATCTCCGCTCCGCGCGGTGATCTCACGGTCGACGAGGAGGGACCGACGGTCGTCATGGTCGGCGGCGGCACCGGCCTCGCCCCGCTGCGCTCGATCATTCTCGACCTGGTGCAGGTGCCGAACCCGCCGCAGGTGTATCTGTTCGTGGGCGGGCGGACGGTGGCGGACCTGTACGCGTCGGACATGCTCTGGCTGCTCACGCAGCAGTTGCCGTGGCTCACCACGATTCCCGTCGTCGAGGACGTGACCGACCCCGGCGCCCCCGACGATTGGTACGAGCGCATCCGCGACCACGTGGGCGACAGTGCGCTGGCCGGCTTCGGCGACGACCACCTGCTCGAGGGCACGCTCGGCGACGTCGTCGCGGCGCACGGCGCGTTCGTCGACCACCAGGTCCTCGTGTGCGGTTCCCCTGCCATGGTGCGAACCACCCGGGATCGGTTGATCGCCACCGGAACCCCCGCCGACGCCATCCGGTTCGACCCGCTCGACTAGCAGTTCGTCGGGTCCGCCGGGCATGAAATGAACGAATCTCCTGCAGGTCTGGACGGGCGTCCATATAGTCAGCGAGGACGCGTTCGGGGGTACGGCTCCAGGTGATGCGGTGCGGTACGCGTCCTGATGGCTGCAGTAGCCGACACCACTTCCGACCGAATGGAGCTCTTCCGTGAACCGTACGACGCTACGACGAGTCGCCGCCGCCGGCGCCAGTGCCGCCATGATCGCCACCGGCATGACCGTCTCTCTCGGCGCCGGAACCGCCGCTGCCCAGGAGTCCGCCTGCCAGCCGACCAAGAACTTCAACAGTGACGGCATCGTCGTCGAGCAGACCGCCGACAAGGCCGAGGTCGCACCCGGCGGCACCGTCACTTACCAGACCAAGGTGAGCCGCGGCAGCGGAATCTGGATGCTCAAGGAAATCGGGCAGTTCCACGACCCGGCACTGACGCTGGACAGCTCCAAGCTGAACGTCTGGTACCTGGCCGGAGGCCAGAAGTGGGGCGCCACCCATCTGAACAACGACCCCGCAAAGAATCTGTACTGGGAGAGCGGCAGCGGCTGGGACATGACCGGCGGCAACTACGCGGTCCTCGAAATGACCTACCGCGTCTCCGACGACGCCCAGGCCGGTAGCGAACTGGTCAGCGGCGTGCAGGCCAAGCCCCTCGGCTGGAGCACCAGTCAGGAATGGCCGACGACCGGCGCCTGCGTGAAGGTGCGGGCCAAGAACCCGGTCGAGTCGGCGAACGGCAGCCTGGATTCCGCCGGCCTCGGCTCGGTCAGCACGGCCAGTACCTCGATGTTCGGGTCGCTGACCAACCCGACCGGGTCCGTCAGCGACGTGATCAACGGCATCGACTTCGGCAAGATCTTCGGCGCGGTGGCCGGTAGCTGACCGACGAACACCGACACGGAAACGCCCGGCCGACGGATTCTCGTCGGCCGGGCGTTCTTGTCACACCGAGCGCGCGGCCCCTGCCCAGAACTGCGCGCGCAGGGCCTTCTTGTCGAGCTTGCCGAGCGGGGTGAGCGGCAGCGCGTCGACGAAGTCGACCGACTTGGGTGCGTGCACCGAACCCTTTGCGGCGCGGACTCGTTCGGCCAACTCGGTCGCCTCCACGGTTTGGCCGTCACGCAGCACGACGCATGCCTTGACGGCCTCACCCCACTTCTCGTCGGGCACTCCGACGACCGCGACGCTCGCGACGGCCGGGTGCCCCGAGATGACGTCCTCGATCTCGCGCGGGAACACGTTGAACCCGCCCGTGACGATCATGTCCTTCTTGCGATCGACGATGAACAGGAATCCGTCCTTGTCGGCGCGGGCGATGTCGCCGGTGTGCAGCCAGCCACCGCGCAGCGCCTCGGCGGTCTCGTCCGGCTTCTTCCAGTACTCCTTCATCACCAAGGGTCCACGAACGCAGATCTCGCCGAGCTCACCGCGCGGCACCTCGTTGAGGTCGTCGTCGAGCAGGCGCACGTCGAGCCACGGCACGGGGCGCCCGCACGACGCGAGCCGCTCGATGTTCTCCGGGTCGTGCTCCTCCTTGCGCATGACGGTGATCGTCATGCCGCACTCGCTCTGGCCGAAGTACTGGAAGAAGATCGGGCCGAGCTTGGCGATGCCCTCCTGGAGCCGGGTCGGAGACATCGCGGCGGCGCCGTAGAACAGCGTCTCCAGACTGGAGACGTCGCGGGTCTTCAGGTCCGGATGGTCGAGCAGCATGTAGATCATGGTGGGCACCAGCATCGTCGAGGTGATCTTGTACTTCTCGATCGCCTCGAGCACCGCACCCGGCTCGAACGCCGGCAGCACCACGAGCGAACCGCCACGCATCAGCGTCGGCACGAAGAACGCCATGCCCGCGTGCGAGAGCGGGGTGCATGCCAGGAACCGCATCTCGTCCGGGAACTGCCACTCCGCCATCTGGATCTGCGGCAGCGTCACACCCGATCGGAAGGTGTTGACCACGCCCTTCGGCTTGCCGGTGGTGCCGCCCGTGTAGACCATGCTCGACGGATCGTCGCCGTCGACGTCCGCGGCCACCAGCGGTTCCGGCGTGAACGTCGCCGCGAGCGCGAGCACGTCGACGCCCACCTCGGACGGCCCGAGGGAGAACAGATTCTTCAGCGACGGCACCGCGGCCTTCAGGTCGGCCGCACGGCCCTCGAACGCGGTCGGATCGAAGATCAACGTCTCGATCTCGGCGTCGCCCAAGATGTAGCTGTGGTCGTCGACCGAGCCCATCGGCGCCAGCGCGGTGTTGCGGCAGCCCTGGATCATCTGCGCGCCGACGCTGATGAGGACCTCGGGGCGGTTCTTCGACAGCATCGCGACGGTGGAGCCCTTGCCGATGCCGAGGGACTCGAGCGCCTGGATGAAACAGCTGATCTGGTCGCGCATCTGGCCGCCGGTCAGCACGACGTCGCCGAGGTAGAGCGCCGGCCGGTCGGCGTTGCGATCCAGCGCGGTGATGAGCAGGTCCGCCAGGAAGCGGGGGCGGTGGAGAACGTCGGTGAACTCGTCGGTCATGTGTGTTCCTTCTACGCGCGCGGACGCGGACACGGACACAGCGCTACGAGCGCCGGTCGCGCCACGGTCGGCCAGTGTGGTCCGGGTCACCGACACGATAACCGGATTTCCACAGAACTGGAACCTGTTACACCCAGAGGATCGGTCAGTTCCGGCCGTCGAACAGCGCGTCGGGCCGCAGCTTCTCGCTCAGCACCCGGGCGCGCTTGGACGCGAGCCGTTCGAACGCGTCGGGGTGCGTGAGGATCCAGAACTCGTCCCGCGCGATCCCGTCGAACAGTAGTTTCGCGGCCTCGTCCGGGGTCATCCCCTCCCGGATCTGGTCACGCCAGAAGCCGGCGTCCGCCGCGGTCGCGTCGTGCACCGGGGCGTCCTCGAAGATCCGCGTCGCGACCTGCCCCGGACTGAACACCGACACCCGGATCTGCGGGAACGCCTCCGCGCATTCGAGGTAGACGCACTCGGTGAGCGCCTGCACACCGTGCTTCGTCGCCGCGTACGCCGTCATCCGCGGGGTGATCGCGATGCCGCCCACCGAGCAGGTGTTGACGATGTGCGACGGCCGCGGATCGGCGCCCATCCGCGGCACGAACGAGCGGATGCCGTGGAAGACCCCGTTGAGATTCACGTCGATCACGCGCTGCCACTCGGTGGCCGGGATGTCCCACGTGTAGCCCAGCGACTCGAGTCCGGCATTGTTCAGCAGCACTGTCACCGAACCGAACTCGTCGTACGCGGCGTCGGCGAGGGCATCCACGGCGGCCGCGTCCCGAACGTCGGTGGGTACCGCGAGCACCGCGTGACCGTCGGCGCGCAGGTCGTCGGCGACCGCGTCGATGCGCTCGGCCGAGATGTCGGCGAGGACCACGTTCATGCCGAGCGACGCGGCGTACCGGGCCGCGCTCTCCCCGATGCCGCTGCCGGCGCCGGTCACGACGGCGGTGCCGCCCCTCAGTTCTTCGAATCGCATGGTGCTGTCCCTGCTTTCCGCGGTTCTACTTGACGCAGTGGCCGGCGTCGACGGGCAGTGTGACACCGGTGATGTAGCGGGCCTCGTCGGACGCGAGGAACAGACTCGCGTTGGCGATGTCCTCGGGCTCGATCATCGCAACCGGCAGCAGGTGCATCGACTGCGTTCCCGCCTCGAACTGCTCCTGCGTCGGTTCCTCGACGCCCGGGCAGAACGTCCGCATCGTGGACGGGTTCTGGATCATCGGGGTCCGCGTGTTCGCCGGGTGGATCGTGTTGACCCGCACACTGTGCGGCGCAAGCTCGTTCGCGAGCGACTTCATCAGCCCGACGACGCCGTGCTTGGCCGCGGTGTAGTGCCCGACGCTCACCAGGCCGCGCAGGCCCGCGATGGAGCTGATCAGCACGATCGAGCCGCCGCGGCCACCGTCGATGACGTGTGGGATGCCGGCCTTGCACGTGTGCCACACGCCGGTGAGGTTGACATCCAGCATCGTCTGCCAGCGCTCGGAGCCCATCTCGACGGCCGCACCGGACGAGCTGATCCCGGCGGTCGCGCAGATGATGTCGAGACGTCCGAGTGCCTCCACACCGGCGTCGACCGCGGCCGAGAGCGCCTGCTGGTCACGCACGTCGGCCTCGAACGCACAGATCTTGCGGCCGAGCGACTCCACCAGCCGGACCGTCTCTGCCAGATCCTCGGGCGACGCACCGGGCGTGGTCGAATGTTCGACGGGCGCGCACACGTCGACGGCGATGATGTCGGCGCCCTCCTGCGCGAACCGCACCGCCTGGGCCCGGCCCATGCCCCGCGCCGCGCCGGTGATCAGCGCGACCCTGCCTTCGAGACGTCCGCTCATCACGCCACCTTCTGGGTCTGGCCGGCGTCGATGACCATCTGCAGGCCCGTGACGTACCGGGATTCGTCCGATGCCAGGAACAGCACCGCGTTGCTCACGTCGATCGACTCCACCCACGGCACCGGCAGCAGCATCTTGGTGGCCAGCACCTCGGCGACGTCGGCGGCGGTGGGATTCTCGAGATCGGGCCGCAGCCGCGCGAACGTGGCGGGATTGAGGGTCATCGCGGTGGCGACGGCACCGGGATGAACGGTGTTGACGCGGATCGCTCTCGGACCGAGTTCGTTCGCGAGGGTCTTGGCCAGACCGGTGATCGCGTGCTTGGCCGCGGAGTAGTGCGACGCGCCGGGCACCGCCTTGATCGCGGCCGTCGAACTGACGATGACCACCGAACCACCGGACGGATCCATCTCCGCGACACCGGCCTTGACGGTGTGCCACGTGCCGGTCACGTTGACGTCGATGGACCGGTTCCACACGGCGTCGTCGATCTCCCACGACGGGCCGGGGTTGTCGCTGATGCCGGCGTTCGCGACGACGACGTCGAGCGGTCCGAGTTCGCGCGCACCGGCCCGCACCGCGGCGGTGAGCGCGTCGAAGTCCCGGATGTCGGCGGTGCCGGTGACGACGCGTCGGCCCTGTTGCTCGACCAGGCGCGCGGTCTCGGCGAGGTCCGTCTCCGACTCGCGTCCGGGCAGGTCGAGCGCGACGATGTCGGCCCCCTCCTCGGCCAGGCGGACCGCGTGCACGCGCCCCATCCCCTTGCCGGCGCCCGTGACGAGCACCGTCTTACCGGCCATCCGCATCATGATCATTCCTTTCACCGTGAGGCGACGCTAGCCAGCCGATCCGGCGACCCGGCAGTAGTCCTCCCGCGTGGTGGGAGGACCCGACCGACCCGGTGCCGCCGCCGTCGAAACCGCACGACGACCGCTCCGACCTGCCGCTATACCACGACCTCCGGGGTGTTCCATCCAGCGGGAGAACCCCTTCCCGCGCGACACGCCGCCGAGTTCTATGAGGCGCATCACAGGACAGCCCCCTGACGGCACGGAGGAACACATGTCACTCGACACGGCGCCCACCAACGGCTCGACGACCGACACCGACGAGATCCGCGAGATCGAGGCCGCGGCAGCGCCCACCCGCTTCGCGCGCGGCTGGCACTGCATCGGTCTCACCCGGGACTTCAAGGACGGCAAGCCGCACCCCATCGAGGCATTCGGTACCAAGCTCGTCGTGTTCGCCGACAGCAAGGGCGATCTGAAGGTCCTCGACGCGTACTGCCGCCACATGGGCGGTGACCTGAGCCAGGGCGAGATCAAGGGCGACTCGATCGCCTGTCCGTTCCACGACTGGCGCTGGGGCGGAAACGGCAAGTGCACCGACATTCCCTACGCCCGGCGCGTGCCCCCGCTCGCGAAGACCCGCGCGTGGACGACGCTCGAGAAGAACGGCCAGCTCTACGTCTGGAACGATCCGCAGGGCAACAAGCCGCCGGCCGACGTGACCATCCCGGACATCGCGGGGTACGGATCCGACGAGTGGACCGACTGGAGCTGGAAGACCCTGCGCATCAAGGGTTCGCACTGCCGCGAGATCGTGGACAACGTCGTCGACATGGCGCACTTCTTCTACATCCACTACTCGTTCCCGCGCTACTTCAAGAACGTCTTCGAGGGCCACACCGCGACGCAGTTCATGAAGTCCACGGGCCGCGAGGACATCGTGAGCGGTACCAACTACGACGACCCGAACGCCGAACTGCGCTCGGAGGCCACGTACTTCGGCCCGTCGTACATGATCGACTGGCTCGAGTCCGACGCCAACGGTCAGACGATCGAGACGGTCCTCATCAACTGCCACTACCCGGTGAGCAACAACGAGTTCGTGCTGCAGTACGGCGCGATCGTCAAGAAGCTCCCGGGACTGTCGGACGAGGACGCCGCCGACATGGCCGCGAAGTTCGCCGAGGGCGTCGAGATGGGCTTCGAGCAGGACGTCGAGATCTGGAAGAACAAGGCGCCCATCGACAACCCGCTGCTGTCCGAGGAGGATGGCCCGGTCTACCAGCTGCGCCGCTGGTACCAGCAGTTCTACGTCGACGTCGAGGACATCACCGACGACATGACCAAGCGCTTCGAGTTCGAGATCGACACCACCCGGGCGGTCGTGAGCTGGCAGCAGGAAGTCGCGGAGAACATCGCGAAAAAGGCCGAGAACTCGGCCCCGACCTCCTAGTCTCCGCTTCATAGAACACCCCGACTCGAAGAGGAAATACACATGAGTTACGAAGTCCTGGCCCGCATCGAGGCAGCCGCCGACGACATCTTCGTCGAGGGCATCGAGGCGGAGCGGATCGGCAAGGTCGCCGACGCCACCGCCAAGCGGATGAAGGACGCCGGGTCCATCCGGATGCTCCAGCCCAAGGAGCACGGCGGCCTCGAGGTCCACCCGCGCGAGTTCGCCGAGACCGTGATGCGGATGGCATCGCTGAACCCGTCCGCGGGCTGGGTCCACGGCATCGTCGGCGTGCACCCGTGGCAGCTCGCGTTCGCCGACCCCAAGGTGCAGCAGGAGGTCTGGGGCAACGACCAGGACACCTGGATGGCGTCGCCCTACATGCCGGGCGGCATGTGTATCCCGGTCGACGGCGGCTACAAGTTCGCCGGCAAGTGGTCGTTCTCCTCCGGAACCGACCACTGCGACTGGGCCTTCCTCGGCGCGATGGCGTGCAACCCGGACGGCAGCATGGAGATGCCGCCCCGCATGCTCCACGTCATCATCCCGCGCAGCGACTACGAGATCATCGAGGACTCGTGGGACGTCGTGGGCCTGCGCGGCACGGGTTCGAAGGACGTCGTCGTCAAGGACGCCTTCGTGCCGGACTACCGGGTCATGGACTGCGACGAGGTCATCGACGGCACCGCGGTCCGCAAGTACGGGCGCACCGAGACGCTGTACCTGATGCCGTGGTCCAACATGTTCCCGCTGGGCATCACGTCGGCCACGATCGGCATCTGCGAGGGCCTGCTGCACCACGCCAACGAGTACCAGCGTGAGCGGATCAACCCGCAGGGCACCGCCGTCAAGGACGACCCGTACTCGATGTTCGCCATCGGCGAGGCCACCGCGAAGCTGCAGTCGGCCCGGGATTCGCTGCTGGCCAACGTCGATCGTATGTGGGACCTGGTCGATGCCGGCAAGACGCCGACGTTCGAGCAGCGCGCCCTCGGCCGCGAGACCCAGGTCAACGCCGCCTGGCAGGCCGTCCAGGCCATCGACGCGGTGTACGCCCGCTGCGGCGGCAACGCCCTGCGCATGGACAAGCCGATGCAGCGCTTCTGGCGTGACGCGCACGCCGGCCTGCACCACGCGATCCATGTGCCGGGCACGGTGTACCACGCGGCGACGCTGAGCGGTCTGGGCGTCGACCCGCAGGGTCCGCTGCGCGCGATGATCTGACCACCATTCGAAATCACAACGGAGACAACATGACGAACCCCAATGTCGGCGGCTTCGGCACCGACATCCGCGGCCTGGGCTACGTGAAGGTCCAGACCAACGACATGGACCGCTGGCGCACGTTCGCCTTCGACGTGCTCGGCTTCGCGAAGGGCAGCGGACCCGACGAGAACGCCCTTTACCTGCGGATGGACGAGCGCGCGGCACGCATCATCGTCGTCCCCGGCGAGACCGACGAGGTTGTCACCATCGGCTGGGAGGTCCGCGACCACAACGCCCTGGTGCGCGTGACCGAGGCCGTCGAGCGGGCCGGCATCGCCGTCAAGCCGCTCTCGGTCGAGGAGGCCGACGCCCGCCGTGTCGAGGAGGTGGTGACCTTCCAGGATCCCGCCGGCGCGACGCTCGAGATCTTCCACGGCGCGGTCCTCGACCACAGCCCGGTCGTCACCCCGTTCGGCTCCAAGTTCGTCACCGGTGCGCAGGGCCTCGGCCACGTCGTGCTGCCGACGATGGATCCGAACGGCACGTTCGAGTTCTACACCGACGTCCTCGGCTTCCTGCCGCGCGGCGCGTTCCGGATCCCGGCCCCGCCGGAGTTCGGCCCGCTGCGGGTGCGCTTCCTGGGCGTGAACGAGCGCCACCACAGCCTCGCGCTGTGCCCGGCACCGCACAGCGGCGCCCCGGGCCTGGTGCACATCATGGTCGAGGTCGACACGCTCGACGCCGTCGGCCAGGCCCTCGATCGCGTCGTCAAGGACGGCTTCTCGGTGTCCTCGACGCTGGGCCGCCACACCAACGACAAGATGGTGTCCTTCTACGTCCGTGCACCCGGCGGCTGGGACATCGAGTTCGGCACCGAGGGCCAGAAGGTCGACGAGCGGTACTACTCCGCCGAGGAGATCACCGCCGACAGCTACTGGGGCCACGACTGGTCCGGCAGCGAGCCGCTCGCCGCGATGTAGCAGCGGGACCCACTCCAACCGAACAATCCGCCGTCAGGGGGAACCCCGTCCTACCAGGGACGATCGGGTTCCCCCTTTCGGCGTATGTCGATCTTGGTGATCCACTTCACAAAATGTGGATCCTGTGTCATTATTTCTAATCGAAATACCCACGTCAGATGGGTCTCACGGCGATGCTCGACAGAAGTGAGGGAGACATCGATGACCGCACCAGCGACTGCAGACTCCACCCCGACCGCGATCCTCGAACGGGTTTCGCTCGTCCTGGACACCTTCGACGGCCCCGGCCGCCTCACCCTCGCCCAGGTCGTCAAGCGCACCGGGCTGCCCCGGTCGTCGGCGCATCGCATGCTCGAGCGTCTCGTCGAGATGCGCTGGCTGCGCCGCGACGGCCGCGACTACGAGCTCGGCACCCGGCTGATGGAACTCGGCTCGATCGCCGTCCACCAGAATCGCCTGCACTCCGCTGCGGCACCGATCCTGCAGGAACTGCACCGCGTCACCGGCTACGTCGTACACCTCGGCGTCCTCGACGGCACCGACGTTCTCTACCTCGACAAGGTCGGCGGACGGCTCGCCGCCGAGCTGCCCACCCGCGTGGGCAGCCGCTACCCGGCCCGCAACTCCGCGATCGGCAAGGCCCTGCTCGCGTACACGCCGAACGGCACCGACAGCCTCGCCGAGTTCACGCCCGAACTGCACAAGGTCCGCGAGATGGGTGTCGCGTACGAGGTCAGCCAGATCTCCGGCGGCATCGGCATCATCGCCGTCCCGATCGGTCCGGTCGGGGGCGTCACCGCCGCGCTGTCGATCTGCGGACCCACCAGTCACCTCAAGTTCGACCACCGTCACTCCGCGCCGGTCCGCATGGCCGCCAACGCGATCCTGCAGTCCCTCACCGGACGCAGCCACGGCGCGGCGCCGATCGCGCACCGCAACCGCCTGCAGAGCATGCCCACCGCGGCACCCCGCGCCCGCCTCCAGTACGCCTGATCCCCAGACACTCCTGACCCCAGACTTCTAGGAGCACCATGCAGATCGATCCCGAGGTCGAGTCGATGCTCACCCTGCTCGACGCAGGGTTCCCCCCCGTCGAGGAGATGACCGGCGCCGATGCGCGGGCCGCGATCCGGGCCCGGCTACAGCCCGTCGCGAATCCCGAGGAGGTGGCGTCGGTCCGGAACCTCGAGATCGCCGGACCCGCCGGACCGATCCCGGTCCGCGTCTACGAGCCGGCCGCGAACTCCACGCAGCCGCGGCCCGTGGTCGTCTTCGCGCACGGTGGCGGCTTCGTGTTCTGCGACCTCGACACCCACGACGGAATCTGCCGTGCGGCCGCGAACGGACTGGGCGCCGTGGTGATCTCGGTGGACTACCGACTCGCCCCGGAGCATCCGGCCCCGGCCGCACTCGAGGACGTCTACGCGGCGCTCGTCTGGGCCGCGGACAACTGCGCCGACCTGAACGCAGATCCGGCCCGACTGATCGTCGCCGGGGACAGCGCCGGCGGCAACCTCGCGGCCACCGTCGCGCTGGCGTCCCGCGATCGTCGTGGCCCGGCCGTCGCCGCCCAGGCACTGCTCTACCCCGTCATCGACGACGACTTCGAAACCGACTCCTACCGAACCTATTCCGAGGGTCACTTCAACACCCGTGCGGCGATGCAGTGGTACTGGAAGCAGTACGCACCCGGCGGCGCGGACAGCGCGCTGATCTCCCCCAACCGCGCCGAGAGCCTGTCCGGCGTCGCGCCCGCCGTCGTCGTCACCGCGACCCGCGACCCGCTGTGCAGCGAGGGCGACGCCTACGCCGCACGGCTCGCGGCCGACGGTGTGCCCACGATCCACCGCGTGTACGAGGGGCTGTTCCACGGATTCCTGACGATTCCGGCACTGTCGATCACCCAGGTGGCGCGCAAGCAGTTGTGGGCGGACCTCCAGTCGATCCTGGGGACCGCGTCGAACTGAGCGTCAGCGGGAGGGGTGGGCGCTCAGCGCTGCCCACCCTTCTCCAAGCCCTCGACGAAGTCCTCGACATCACGCCAGGAACCAGCCACCTCGGGAATCGGATTGCCAAGTTCGTCCCGCTCGCGCACGTGCGCGAAAGTCTCTGCGGCCTCGTCGATATCGTCGAGCATCTGCCGCGCGAGGTCCATCTCGGCCCGGTAGTAGCGCTCGGCCCACTTCAGGCTCATCTTCGAGAACGCCCACGACGGCTCGCGCGTGGCGTGGTCGGCGTGCAACTCGGCGCGCTGGCGCAGCGCCTCCATGTTCTCGATGTGGGCCTCGACGAGCGCCTTGAGGTGCTCGGGGTCGTTGAGGTGTCCCATCCACAGCCGGAGCATTAAACCGTGCTTGAGCACGGGCTGGTCGACGGGCGCGTCCCGGGACCAGTTCCGCGCCGCATGCGTCCCACGCTCGGTGATCCGGTAGACGCGCCGGCCGCGCTCGCCGGGCTCGGAGACCATCTCGGACTCCACCAGGCCCGCCGCCTCGAGCTTCTTGAGTTCCCCGTACACCTGGCTGATCGACGGGCTCCAGTAGAAGTAGCCGATACTCCAGTCGGCCCACTTCTTGAGGTCGTATCCGGTGAGCCCCTCGCCGAGGGTCAGCATGCCCAGAACCGCCCAACTGGTGGCGGGCAGCGACGGGTAGCCGGCGTCGAAAGCGTCGTTGGCGGGCTCGGTTTCGGGCATGGCCGAAGCCTAACAGCCCAGGTAGAAGGTGGTTACAGACCGGTAGCAAGTGTCCGCTCACCGGGAGCGCACCTCCCGCTCCGTGGGAGAACTGCAGACGTACGACACGACAGTGACTACCGTCACGCATGGAGTCAGGAGGTCCGTTCATGGAAAGCGTCAGCTGCAACAGCTGCGGCAACCGAGTCCTCGTCGAGAAGTACAGCGAGGCCCACACCAGCATCCAGTGGCTCGAGGATGCCGACCGGGCGTGCCCCGAGTTCGCCGAGGCCCGCACCGAGGTCGGACGTCCGTGGACGCCCACGTGCCACAAGCTGCGCGAGTCCATCGACGATCTCACGATCTCCGGACAGCTCGGCCTGTCCCTGCGCAGCTACCCGGTGCCCGGCCGCCTCGAGTGATCCGACGGCGGTCCCGGTCTCTGCCACCGGGATCGCCCAGGCACGCACACCGATGCGTCCCCTACGTTCGAACGATGAAGTGGGCATTGCCGGGCGCGATGGCCGCCGTCACCGAGCGAATCGGCTTCTACACCAACGTGCTGAAGCTGCCGCTTCGTGATCCGCTGCTGACGGCGAAGCAGGTCGCGACGATGGCCGTGATGTCGGGCAACCGGATCGCCGTCGGCGTCGGGCTGTCGTGGATCCCGGAGGAGTTCACCTTCACCGGCACCGAGATGCGGACCCGCGGTGCCCGCACCGACGAGGCCATCGAGATCCTGCAGGCCGTGTGCGCCGGGCGTGGTCCCGAATGGGTCGAGTTCCACGGCAACCACTACGACTTCGACCGGCTGATGATCAGTCCCGCACCGGATCTGCCGGTGCCTGTCTACGGCGGTGGGCACAGCGAGGCCGGCCTGCGCCGCGCGGCACGCTTCGCGGACGGCTGGATCTCCGTCAACACCGGGGTCGCAGAACTGACCTCCGCGATCGAGCGTCTGGGCGAACTGCGCGCCGAGTTCGGGCGCGCCGACGAGCCGTTCGAGATCGACGCCTCCCTCACCGACGTCTCGGACATCGACGGATACCGCGCGCTCGCCGACATCGGCGTCACCCGTGTCCGGGTCTCCCTGTGGCGACTCTACGGCGCCGATCCGTCCGATCCGTGGGCCCGCCTCGACGCCGTCCGCCGTTTCGCCGACCAGGCCATCGCCGGCTCCTGAAGCACTGGACGGGAGTTCACGGCACACGTCGACGGTGAAGGTGTGCCGCGAACTCCCGCTCAGGGGTCCGCTGGGCTACGCATTCCCACCGAGCCCGACCGCCCAGGTCAGGAACGCGTCGACGTCATCTGCCCCGATTGCCAGGGCCGACGGACGCACCAGCACCGTGTCGACGCCCAGTTCCCGCGCCTGGTCGGCCGATGCCGCCATCGCGTCGAAGTCGACGCCACCGGATCCGTCGTCGATTGCCGGCAGCATGATCTGTACCTCGGCGGATGCCGGGTCGCGGCCCTGCTCCTCGAAACAGTTGCGCAGCAGCGTGATGCTCTCGGCGAGGCGGGGCATGTCCGCCGGGGCTGCGGTCCAGCCGTCGCCGACGCGCGCGATCCGGTCGAAGTTCCGCTTCGACGGCGCCATCCCGAAGATCACCGGCACCCGTGACCGCACGGGACGCGGCAGGCTGTAGAAGTCGGAGAACGCGAAGCCCGTTCCGGTGAACGACGCCGGCGGCGGACCCCACAGTTCGCGGCACGCGGCCACCGTCTCCTCCAACCGGCCGAAGCGGCGCTCGAACGGAATCCCCGCCGCCTCGTACTCGGCCTGCTGCCAGCCGACGCCCATCCCGATCCGCGTCCGGCCCCGCGACAGCACGTCCAGCGTCGCGATCTGCTTGGCGAGCAACAGCGCCGGCCGCAGCGGCGCAACGAGCACGTACACGCCCAGCTCCACCCGTTCGGTCACCGCGGCCACCGCGGACAGCAACGACATCGGGTCGAGCCACGGATGCTCGAGCTCGAACGGAAAACCGTTGGCACGCACCCGCTCTTCGTGAGCCTCCCGCGAGAAGCCCAGGTGGTCCGAGGTCGTGATCAGGTCGATGCCGCGCCGGTCGGCCTCCGCCGCCAGGTCGAGCAGTCCACGGTGGTCGCCGTCGTAGAGTCGCTCCGCACCGAAGACGTCCAGTCCGATCCTCATGTGTCCTTCTCCTCTTCCTTCGAAAAGCACCGAAACGGGAGTTCACGGCACGCATTCGCTGTCGAAGTGTGCCGTGAACTCCCGTTGAGGGGTTTGCAGTGCCGGTCAGACGCGCCCGAAGTACGCGTCCTTGAGGACTGCGAGGTCGTCGATCTCCGACGCCGGCGAGTCCATGACGACCTTGCCGATGTCGAGGACGGTGACGTGGTCGGCGACGCTCATCGCCGCCTCGACGGCCTGCTCGACGAGGAGCACGGCCAGGCCGGTTTCCTTGAGCAGTTGGACGCGCTCCATGACCTCGTTGACGATGACGGGGGCCAGGCCGCCCGACGGCTCGTCGAGCAGCAGCAGCTTCGGTTCTGCCATCAGTGCCGCACCGATCGCCAGCATCTGCTGCTGACCACCGGACATCGAGCCGGCCAACAGGTTCCGCTTCTCACCGAGGATCGGGAACATATCGTAGATGCGCTCGACCTCGGATTTGAGGGCGGTGCGACGCTTCTTCGTGGTGTAGCCGCCGAGCAGCAGGTTCTGCTCGATGGTCTGCTTGTGGAAGACGCGCTTGCCCTCCTGCACGTACGCCATGCCGCGGCGCACCCGCTGGTGAGCGGGAACACCGGAGATGTCCTGGCCGTCCATCTCGATGGTGCCGCCGTGAACCTTGTTGAGACCGGAGATCGCACGCAGGGTGCTGGTCTTGCCGGCACCGTTGCGTCCGAGCAGGGCCGTCACCTGGCCGGGGTAGACGTCGAAGGAGACGTCCCAGACCACGCGCAGGTCACCGTAACCGGACTGCAGATTCCGAACGCTCAGAACCGGTTTCATCACTCCACCTTCTCCAGCTCGGTAGCCGTGCCGCTGTCGGGGTCCACGCCGAGGTACTCGCTGAGCACGCGGGGGTGGTGCTCGATCTCCGCGGGCGGGCCCGACGCGATGACCTGTCCCTGCGCCAGCACGACGATGGTGTCGGCGAGGGAGAGGACGAGGCGGAAGTTGTGCTCCACCAGCAGCACGGTGGCGCCGGCGTCACGCAGGGCGCGGATGAGCACCGACAGCCGCACGAGTTCGTCCTCGTCCATGCCGGACGCGATCTCGTCGAGCAGCAGGACCCGCGGCTCGGCGATCACGGCGCGCGCGACCTCGAGCATCCGTCGCATTCCCAGCGGCAGCGAGGTGGCAACCTCGTTCCGTAGGTGCGACATTCCGACCAGTTCGAGGACCCGCTCGGCCTCGGTGATGTCGGCCTTGGCGACCTTGCGGAAGCTCGGCAGCCGGAACACGGCCGAGAGCATCGAGGCACGGTTCGTCATGTACCGGCCCGAGGCGACCGCCTCGAGGACGGTGACGTTCTCGGGGATGTTCGGGGTCTGGAACGTGCGGGCCACACCCTCACGGGCCACCCGGTTCGACGAGAACTTCTGGACCTCGGTGTCACCGATGACGATTCGACCGGAGTCCGCGGTGTAGAAGCCACAGATCATGTTGAGCATCGTGGTCTTGCCGGAACCGTTGGGCCCGATCAGCGCGGTCACCCGGCCCGGCTCGGCCCGCAGGGTCGCCGCCTCGAGCGCCTGGTTCCCGCCGAACGCCTTCGAGATGCCGTCGACCTCGAGCGTGGCACCCGCGATGGGATCGACATGCGGAATCGCCTCCGGGTCCCGCGGTTCCGGCCGTTCGAGGGCGCCGATACCGGCCTTGCGGTCGAGCCTGGTTGCCAGGCTGCGGAACACCTTCGTGAGTCCACCCGAGAGCAGGACGCCGCCGATGATCAGGAAGCCGCCGTAGAAGATCAGCGAGTACTCCTGGAACGCGGTCGACTGATTCGGCCCGAACTGCATGATGGCCGCACCGATCACCGCACCGTAGACGCTCGCCGAACCACCGAGGATCGACGCCGCGAGCACCGCGGTAGCGAACGTGAAACCGAACGCCTCGGGGGCGATGAACAGGTCGGTGTTCGCGAACAGGGCGCCCGCGAGGCCTGCGGGCAGGGCGCCGATCGCGTAGCCCAACAGCTTCATCCGGAACACGGACACACCCTGGGACTGCGCGAGAACCGGAGACTGCTTGAGCGTGCGGAACGCGATGCCGTGACGCGAGACCACGAGGTTGCGCATCACCACGAACCACAGGATCGTCACGCCGACCACGACGTAGTAGAAGTTCTTGTCGATGTCCTGGCCGAACAGCGTCGGCGGTTCCATCCCGGACAGGCCGTTACGGCCACCGGTCTTGCCGCCGAAGATCGCGAGGATGTCGGGCACCAACAGGATCAGGAAGAACGACGTCATCGCCAGCGACCAACTACCAAGTCGCAGACCGGGAATGCCGGTGATGATGCCGACGATGAGTGCGACCGCGCCCGCGGCCGCCAGCTGCAGCAGGATCTCGGTGTGCCCGGCCTGGGACATCAGACCGGCCGTGTACGCGCCGGCCGCGTACATCGCGGCCTGTCCCAGCGCGAGCTCACCGGCATAGCCGAGGCTCAGGTTCAGGCCGCTGACCACCAGGGCCAGGATGCACGCCAGCTGGAGCTGACGCGTGTTCGTCGCGTCCATGCCCATCATCGGTGCGAAGAACACGATCAGGCCGAATGCGAGCGCGAAGATCCAGCTCGGGACACCGCGCAGAGTGCGCCAGATCTGCATGGTCACACCACCCGTTCTTTCACCGTGCCGAACAGTCCGGCAGGTTTGACCATCAGGACGACGATCAGCACGACGAACACCGCAATGTTGCTGTACTGGCTACCCGCCCACAGTGCGGTGAACGATTCGACCAGACCGACCGTCAGACCACCGATCAGTGCGCCCGGCAGCGAACCGAAGCCGCCGATCGCCAGGGCCACGAAGCCCTTGAGCGCCAGCGCGGCACCGAGCGTCGCGACCGCGAACGTCTTGGGGCCCACGAACAGTCCGAGCACACCGGCGATCGCACCGGAGAACGCGAACGCGCCCATCGCGATGCGCCGCACATTGACACCACGCAGCATCGCGGCCTCGCGGTCCTCGGAGACACCCATGAGAGCCAGACCGGTCATGGTCCGCTTGCTCAGCTGACCGAGGCCGATCACGAGCACGATCGACAGGACCAGCAGCGCGATCTCGACCGGATACGTCCGGCCGCCCAGGATGGTGATCGGGTCGTTCGACCCGAAGAACGGAACCGTCAGCGGCTCACTGCCCCAGATCAACTGCGTCGCACCGTTGAGCAACGTCGCCGCACCCAATGTCGTCACCAATTGGTTCTGGTGATCGGCGACCGGTCTGATCGCGACCAACTCCTCGACGGCCGCGAGGATCATCACCGTCACGGTGGCCATCACGGCAACCACCAGCACCGGAAGCTTCAGCGTCACCAGGCCCGTGTAGGCCACGAAGGTGCCGACCATCATCAACTGCGCCTGCGCGAAGTTGAAGGTGTTCGACGAGACGAACACGATGTTGTACCCGATCGCGACGAGCACGTAGACAGCGCCGAGGGCGAGCCCCGACCACAGAATCGTCACAGCGAGAACCTCCTTCGCGTCGTATGGGAATCAGAGTTCATGAACGTCATGCGGCCGGATTGCCGAACTGGCCGTTGACGACCTTGGTGGGCGCGATGAACTTCATCTCGTCCTGCGTCGGGTTCGGGCCGTGGTTGTCGGCAGTGAAGTTGTAGCGGGACAGGAAGGCCGTCTTCGCGTTCTTCTGGACCTCTTCGGTCTCGAGCGCCTGCGCCAGCTTCTCGGAATCGGTGGTGGTGCCGGCCTTCTCGGCAGCGGCGGCCACGAGCGGGAACGCGTCGTAGTTGTCAGCGATGATCAGCGTCGACGAGATGGCGCCCATCGAGGCCATCGTGTCGACCATCTTGTTGACGGCCTCGTTGTTCGGGTCGTACACGGTGCTCGTGAAGACCTGCGAGACAAGGTTCTTCACCTCAGGCGTACCGAGGACGCCGTTCGGCGGCTCGTTGGCGACGAGGTTGGTGCTCGACACCGAGGTGTTGCCGATCAGCGGCACGTCCCAGCCCAGACGCTGCATGCTCTGCAGGACGTAACCCAGCGGCGCGCCGTACGCGTCCAGCGCGATCGCCTTGGCGCCGGCGTTCTTGAGCGACTGCAGCTGCGCGGTCATATCCAGCGCGGTGGCCTCGTACTCCTCGTTGCCGGCCTGCTTCAGCCCGGCCTTCTCCAGCTCGGAGGTCATCTCCTTGCCGAACAGCTCGCCGTACGCGGTGCTGCCGTGGATGACACCGATGTTGTCGTAGCCCTTCTCCTTCACGTGGCCGACGATGCCGCGGGCGTTGTCGCCGGCGCCGGGCGCCAGGTCGAAGTTCAGCGGGAACTTCGACGGATCCGTCGAATCCGGCGTGGGCGCAACGTTGAACGAGAGGATGTCGTTCTGCTCGAGGATCGGCAGCACCGCGGCGCCGACGGACGACGGTCCGGAGTTGAGGACGAGGTCCGGCTTCTGCTTGTTGATGGCCTCGCGCACCTTGGTGACCGCGATAGTGGCGTCACCGGCGTCGTCGACGACCGTCAGTTCGATCTGGCGACCACCGATGCCACCGGCCTGGTTCTGAACCTCGACACCGGCCTTGGTCGCGAGGATCGAGGTCTGCGCGTTGGCCGCGAGGACACCCTGGGCGCTGATACCGCCGGTCACGAGGACCCGGTACGGCGCATCGGCGCCGCCGGCCTCGGCGGAGTCCGTGCCACCGCACCCCGCAATCGTCAAGACCGACGCGGCAACCGCCGCGACGAACACTGGACGCCGATTCTTCATGACTGCCCTCCTAGGACACCCGCTACGTACCTACAGAACCAAGCGCTCGCTTGGCGTGTTTGGACACGGAAGAGCTCGGCGAGCCCCAGCTGGGCGACGCCTCGACACGTCACCCTGCATCAACACCCACCGAGCTCTTCCCATCAAGCACTTGCTTGATTCACCAAGCACTTGCTCGAGTGGGAGCATAAGGGTGTGACGTGGGTAACGTCAACCGACTCGACCATGGGATGGGAGGGCGATACCCCGCGATACCGCTGAACGGGAATTCACGGCACGTTCCCGGGGCCGAAAGCGTGCCGTGAACTCCCGTTCCGGGATTGGTCAGGGTCGATCAGGGGCTGTCCACAGCACCGGCACCGCCCAAAGGCGACGACGCCGCGGCGCGCTGGGCGCATTCCGTGTCGGGGCACGCCGCGAGAGTGCCGGCATGACGGGAATTCTCGTACCGTTCCACGGCGGGGCCGCCCTCGATCGGGGCCTGGTGAGCAGGCGTGGACTCCGACGCCACTACACGCGCATCTACCCCGACACCTACCTGCACAACGACATCGAGGTCGACACCCGGGTCCGCGCGGAATCATCCAGTTGTGCAGCGTGATCGAGGAGTACGACGGCGACCACCACTTCGAGGTGGAGCAACGGAACCGCGGCGTCGAACGCTAGCACGCGTTCGAAGCAGCCGGATGGCGGGTGATCCGTGCCTAGGCCCGGCGGTTGATCCACCGCTGCAGCGGTTGATCAAGACGTGGGCGGCCCGATCCACTCCGGATACTGCACCGCGACCGGCATTGTCTCGGGCACGTACCCCTCAGGAGGGTCGAGAACGTTGGAGCCGTTTCGAGGCACGAAGGTCGGGAACCGCTCCTGCCACCAATCAACACAGGAACGCGGAATTTCCTCAATCGGCACATACTTGAGCTTGTCGATCTTCCACGAGCCGAAGACATTCCATGTCGGTATCGGGTGCTCCCGCTGGTCGTTCGTCCGTGCATCCGTATCTGCGACGGCAGGTACGCCCGGATCGCCTCCAGGATTCGACAGTTTGACCCACCAGGCGCCACGCAGCTGATTCGGTCCAGGATTCGCAGTACCGTCTGGGTCGATCCAATAATCGCAAACCGTCGCGTTCACGGTTCGCTTGGACTCTTCGAGTTCTGCAATGTGGCGAAAGAACGTTGTGGGCTTCTGCTGGGATTCACCCGGTTGGTTCGAAAAGAAGTAGTCCTCCACGGCCGGATTCGTACTCGAGATGTATCCGGGGAGCGCGTCCAGGTAGCCGGGGAATGACTGTGCTGCACCAACATACGTCGCGTACTCGCCGGCCTCGAGTGCAGCGCGCGTCAATTCTGCACCCCTGCTGAAGATGCTGACGTCTGCACCGGCTGACCACACATTCGAGTACACAGGCCCCGGCACTTGCTGAGGCTCGGAATCGGAATCACCGTCAGTGACACCGCATGACGCGACCAGTAGTCCTAGCGCGATCACTCCGATGGCAATCGACCGATTTCTACCCGTCATTGCGGACTACTTCGTTGTACATCTCCTGCATCAAACTCCCATGGCCGTCTGTTGGATCACCGATCTTGTTGAACACTGCTCGTAGATCTGTTTTCCATCTGTCACCCCGAGAATCGATCGCATCGTAGGGTCGCAGGTTTCCTTGGTCGTCGAACAGATCCTTGTATTCGGATCGGACACCATCCGGAATGTCCGGCGTTGCGGCGAGGACCGCATGGTATGCGGCCGGAAAGTCGGGCCCGGTCAGCACCGCCCGGTCCGCTTCACCGGGCGCCTTTCCGATGATTGATTCCTTGAGCGTGTCCCCACCCGCGTCGACCAGTGTGCTGAACGCATCACCGCCCCAGGCTTTGTCCAGCCCGTAGGTTCCGACGGTAGTTGCCAACGAGTACGCGGCAGCCTTGCGCTCGTACGCGGCCTTCGCGGCTTCCGCGCTGTCCTGGTATTCGTTCTGCGTCTCGATGAGCAGGCCCCGATCGACGAGCCCCATGAGGCGCCCCGCGGTCACCAGGTCGTAGCTTGCGTGTGGATCGCTCGGATCCTTTGCGTACGCCCCGAGGCTGTCGAGCGTGGTGTGCTGCGCGGCCGCCGTGAAGTGTCGCCCGGCTTCGCCGTCGGTGTTCATCAACGCGAAGATGTTGGCGGTTCCGTTGTAGTGGCCGTTGTCGCTGGGGTCGGCCCAGTCACCAGGCGCGAAGCCCGGACGGTCGAGCATCTCGGCGCCGGTGAGCCCCGGAAGGTACGGGCTCAGGCTGTGCGACAGCGTCCGGAGCAACTCCGGGTTGACCTGTCCGGCCGATTGGCCGTTCGCACCAGGGATGTCGGAGAGGGTCTTCCACGCGTCGGCGGTACTCAGATGCTCCCCTACCCCCGCCATGAGCTTCCCGGCCTGCGTCGCACGAGCCACGTCCTCGGGATTGTTCGGGTCCTCGACGGTGAAGTCCTGCTCGGAGAAGCGGAACATCGACGACGCCGCCTTACCGTCGTCCGTCCAATCGTGGGCAAGCATGTCGCGCACCAGGTCCCCGCCGTGCTTGCCCGTCACGGCGTCGAGAACAGCGGCCTTGTCGTCGCCGACGGCATCGAAGATCTGCTCCGCAACCGCGTCACCGCTCGATCCGCGTCCGTCGACCGCGAAGTACTCGAACTTGTTGTTCGGGTTCTGCTCGTGCGCCACCTGGGCGTCGAGGTACTGCCGGCCGGCGTCGAGCAGGCGCCTGTCGAGTTCACTGCCCGTCTTGTACAGCGCGTCCCCCGACTCCACGATGCGGGCGATGGTCTGGTTGTCGGACACACCGTTGAGTTCGGTACTCCACGAACCTGTTCCGGCGATCATCTTGAACTCACGGACCACCAGATCGTCGCGGGTGAGAGATTCTCGGACCCTGTCCGGGAGGAGGTCCGCGCCACCGCTCGTCGGCACCTCCGGGTCACCGGCCACGCCCGCGATAACGCGCTCGTTCGACACGATCTGGAGTGAATTCGCGAGTGCCCGCCTACCCTCCTCCGGCAGCCTGCCCATGAGTTCCTCGATCTCGCGCGGGCTCTTTCCGTCGAGAGATCGCGCCACCTGATTGAGGTACTCCATGTGCGACGCCGGGATGGGTGCCTCGTGTCCACCCGACAGCGCTGCAAGCTGTGCAGGGTCGAGCGTCCCGGCCTCGACGAGACGGCGCACCGACTCCGCGCTCAGCTCCCCGCCGGAGGCGATCAACTCGCCATCGGTCCGGCCCTGCTCGGCTCCCAGCGCCGCTACCGACACGAACATCGCGCGCAACTCGGAGCGGTGCGCACCGAGCGCCTCGCGAACGGGGCGGTCGGCCATCTCCACGTCGTTTGCCGCCGCGGTGATCTCCCCCCTGCCACTGCCGCAGGGCTGCAATCCTTTCCGGCGAGGACTCGGACAGGGTGTCGGTGAGCTGAAGTGCGCTCGACACCGCGAACCGCTCCCCTTCGGCACCGGCGATCGCGTTGCGCGCCCGAGACAGCGGGGCGTCGATCTCGAAGAATCCCTGCCGCGCTCGCGCCGCGAGGCTTCCGAGCCGATCGACCACGGCCAGGGCGGTCTTCCGGTCCGAGGTCGCACGATCCTGCGCCGCCTCGGCAGCTCGGCCTTCCCAGTACCCGTCGTTCACGCGGGTGACCGCCTCGACGTAGCGGTCGAACAAACCCTCGACCTTCGAGCCGAACGCCTCCCACGCATCCGCGACATCGTTGAGTGTGGCCGGATTCCAGGATTCGATCTGTGAACGCGAGAGGGTCACGCGGGGTCCCCCGGTGCATCCCAGTCGCCCGTCGCGTCGAGATAGGTGCGCACGAGTTGTTCGGCGTTCGCGGTCTCCTGGTTCCGATACTGCGCGGCGACGTAGCGCATGACGTCACCCGTCTCTCCAAGACGCTCAGCCAGCGCGGCGACGAGTGCTCCGTCCACGAGATCAGCGGAAATGCTCGACGCCTCGAGTACCGACGACATGGTGCCGCCGACGGTCGAGGCGTAGGGACCTGCTGCCGGACCGGTGCGAAGCGAACGCGCCTCGTCACCCAGTGCATGCAGGATCGAACTCAGTTGCTCGAGATGTTCGAGATCAGTCGTCAACGCGTCCACGTCGCCCCCCCGGGTTGTGTTCGGGACACACACTAGCAACCGGGGATTCAGCGCTGGTTGCGCGGCTTCCAGACGACGAGCGCGTTGCTGCGCGGGATGGGCACCAGGTCCCGGCGGTAACTGGCGTGGACGCGGGCGATCTCGGCGGCCATCTCGTCGACGCGGTGCTGCAGCGCCTCGACCTGGTTGGTCAGCTCGATGATCCGCTTGATGCCGGCGAGGTTGACGCCCTCGTCCTGGGACAGGCGCTGCACTTCACGCAACAGCGCCACGTCCCGCGGCGAGTACCGGCGGCCGCCACCGGTGGTGCGGTGCGGGGTGACCAGTCCGAGCCGGTCGTAGTTACGCAACGTCTGTGCGTGCATCCCGGCCAGTTCGGCGGCCACCGAGATGACGAACACCCGCGCATCGGGGTCCGCTGGGACCTCCGACGCCTTGCGCTGCTTGTCGCTCATGATGGTTCACCTGTTCGATCGGTTCTCGCCGGTCAGGCGCCGGCCCATCCTGCCCGCGGATCGAATCCGCTGGCCTTCTCTGCCTCCAGGTAGGTCTGGAGCGCCTCGGTGGCGGGGTCGTCGAGCTTCTGCGGCACCGCAACCTTCACGGTGACCAACAGATCGCCGGCGCCTCCGCCGCGCTTGGGCACACCGCGCCCTCGCACCCTGAGAATCCGTCCGTCCGCGGTTCCGGCCGGAACCTTCACGCCCACACGGCCGTCCAGTGTCGGCACCGACAGGGTCGTACCGAGCACCAATTCGCCATAACTGACCGGCACCACCAGCGTCAGATCGTCGTTGTTGCGCCCGAACACCTTGTCGGGACGCACGTGGACGGTGACGTACAGGTCGCCGGACGGTGCACCCCGCAGCCCGGCCTCACCCTGACCCGCCAGGCGGATCCGCTGGCCGTCACTCACGCCCGAGGGAACCCGGACGGTGATGGTGCGCGTGCGGTTGGTGACGCCGTTTCCGTGGCAGTCGGCGCACGGATCGTCGATGATCGACCCGGTGCCGCGGCAGTCGTCGCACGGCTCACTGAAACCGAACGCACCCTGGTTGCGGCTGACGACGCCGGTTCCGTTGCAGCGCGGGCACACCCGCGGGCTGGTACCCGGCTCGGCACCGCTGCCGTGGCACGTGGTGCACGCCGACCTGCTGGTCAGGCGCAGCGGAACCGTCACGCCCTGGGCGGCCTCGCGGAACTCGAGCGTGGTCTCCGTCTCGACGTCGCTGCCGCGGTGCGGACGCGACGCCGTGGTGCGGCCACCGCCACCGCGGTTGAACAGCCCGCCGAACAGGTCACCGAGGCCACCGTCGCCGCCGGCGGCACCGCCGCCGCCACCACCGAACAGGTCGTTGATGTCGAAGCCGCCGCCGCCGAAACCGCCACCGCCGGTGCTGTATCCGGCTCCGGGGCCGAAGCCGCCGCTCGCGAACAAGCGGCGGGCCTCGTCGTACTCCTTGCGCTTCGCGGGGTCGGACAGGACGGCATGCGCCTCACTGACCGTCTTGAAACGCTCCTCCGCCTTGGTGTCACCGGGGTTGGCGTCGGGATGCAGATCCCGGGCCAGCTTGCGGTACGCCTTCTTGATCTCGTCGGCGGAGGCGTCGGAAGAGACACCCAGTTCCTTGTAGAAGTCCTTTTCGATCCACTCCCGTTGGCTCACTGGGCGTCTCCTCCTTTCACTGTTGTCTGTCTATCTACTCGGCTGCCGCTTCGGCTGCAGGCGCGCCGTCGGTGACGGTCACCATCGCCGTGCGGAGCACTCGTTCGCCCAGGCGGTAGCCCTTGCGCAGCACTGCCCCGAGGACGGGGTTGTCACCGTCACCCTCCATCTGCACGGCCTCGTGCAGTTCCGCGGAGAAGGCATCGCCCTCGGTGCCGAACCCCTCGAGGCCGAGACCGTCGAGCACACCGGCGAGCTTGTCGGACAGCGCCTTCAGCGGTCCCGACTCCAGATCCCCGTGGGCGCGTGCCCGGTCGAGATCGTCGACGAGGTCGAGGAACTTCCCGACCACCGCGACCCTCTCGTCCTCGACGGCCCGATCGATCCGGGCCAACGCGTTGCGGCGGATGTTGGCGATCTCCGCCTTCGCGTAGCCCAGCTCGGTGCTGGCCTTCTCGAGTTCGGAGGTGATCGCGGTCAGATCGTCCGTCTCGGCCGCACCGGCCCCGGCCGCCTCCTCGGAGGCAGCCGGGGTGGTGGTGGCGTCGACCTGATCGTCGGCCGTCACCGGTTCGCGCTCGGGGTTTTCCGCCGTCACTTCTTGTCCTGATCGGTCGGCTCGTCGACAACCTCGGCGTCGACGACGTCGTCAGCGGCGGGGCCGGAGCCGTCACCCGACGCGGCGGCGTCGGCGGCCTGCGCGTCGTAGATCGCCTGGCCCAGGGCCTGCGACTCGGTGGACAGCTTCTCCACTGCAGCCTTGACGGCGGCGATGTCCGAGCCGGCGAGAGCGGTCTTGACCTCGGTGACCGCGGCCTCGACCTTCTCCTTGACGTCGGCGGGCACCTTGTCCTCGTTGTCCTTGATGAACTTCTCGGTCTGGTGCACCAGCGAATCGGCCTGGTTGCGGACCTCGGCCTCCTCGCGGCGGTTCTTGTCCTCCTCCGCGTGCGCCTCGGCGTCCTTGATCATCCGATCGATCTCGTCCTTGGACAGACCGGAGCCGTCCTGGATCTTGATCGTGTTCTCCTTGCCCGTGCCCTTGTCCTTCGCGGTCACGTGCACGATGCCGTTGGCGTCGATGTCGAAGGTGACCTCGATCTGCGGCACGCCGCGCGGGGCCGGCGGGATACCGGACAGCTCGAACGATCCGAGGAGCTTGTTGTGCGAGGCGATCTCGCGCTCACCCTGGAACACCTGGATCTGCACCGACGGCTGGTTGTCGTCCGCCGTGGTGAAGGTCTCGGAGCGCTTGGTCGGGATCGTGGTGTTGCGCTCGATGAGCTTGGTCATCACGCCACCCTTGGTCTCGATACCGAGAGACAACGGGGTGACGTCGAGCAGCAGAACGTCCTTGACCTCGCCCTTGAGGACGCCGGCCTGAAGCGCCGCTCCGACTGCAACCACTTCGTCAGGGTTCACGCCCTTGTTGGGCTCACGGCCACCGGTGAGCTCACGAACCAGGTCGGAGACGGCCGGCATACGGGTGGAGCCACCGACGAGCACGACGTGGTCGATGTCCTTGACGGCGATGCCCGAGTCCTTGACCACGGCCTGGAACGGCGCGCGGGTGCGATCCAGCAGATCGGAGGTGATCTTCTGGAACTCGCTGCGGGTGAGCTGCTCGTCGAGGAACAGCGGGTTCTTGTCCGCGTCGACGGTGATGTACGGCAGGTTGATGGAGGTGCTCTGCGAGCTGGACAGCTCGATCTTCGCCTTCTCCGCAGCCTCACGCAGACGCTGCAGGGCCATCTTGTCCTTGGTCAGATCGATGCCGTTCTGAGCCTTGAACTTGTCGACCAGCCAGCTGACGATGCGCTCGTCCCAGTCGTCGCCACCGAGGTGGTTGTCACCGGAGGTCGCGCGGACCTCGACGACGCCGTCGCCGATCTCGAGCAGGGACACGTCGAAGGTGCCGCCGCCGAGGTCGAAGACCAGGATGGTCTGTTCCTTCTCGCCCTTGTCGAGGCCGTACGCCAGCGCGGCCGCGGTGGGCTCGTTGACGATGCGCAGGACGTTGAGGCCCGCGATCTGTCCGGCTTCCTTGGTGGCCTGGCGCTGCGCGTCCTCGAAGTAGGCGGGGACGGTGATGACGGCGTCGGTGATCTCCTCGCCGAGGTACGCCTCCGCGTCACGCTTCAGCTTCATCAGCGTGCGGGCGCTGATCTCCTGCGGCGTGTACTTCTTGTCGTCGATCTCCACGTTCCAGTCGGTGCCGATGTGGCGCTTGACCGAGCGGATGGTGCGGTCGACGTTGGTGACCGCCTGGTTCTTGGCGGGCTGACCGACGAGCACTTCACCGTTCTTGGCGAAGGCCACGACGGACGGGGTGGTGCGCGAGCCCTCGGAGTTGGCGACCACTACAGGCTCGCCGCCTTCGAGCACAGACACGACCGAGTTGGTGGTCCCGAGGTCGATTCCGACCGCACGAGCCATAGTGATCCCTCACTTTCCTTCTTCGCAGCCTCTCGAGCTGCGGTTATCTTCTCGACACTGAGCTGATGAACCTCAGGTGAGCGTATCCGGCTCAAGTTTGCATGCGACTCCGGTCGAAGTCAATCCGAAACTTGAGTCCCTGACGCTCAGGTTCTCGAAATGGTCAACGGGCCGCCTCACGGGTTTGTTCCCGACTGCGGGATTTTCCCGACCGGGCTGACCGGACCGCGGGCGCGGATACGATTCGGACGTGGACACCACCGGCGAACACGAGGCAACGGCGGTGCCGGCGCAGCCGCACCGGCCCCGGCCGCCCCGGCCCGACGTCGCCGTCGCGCCGTTGCACACCCTCGACGCCGATCCGGGTCTCGCGCCGCGGTCCCTCACCGCGGCGGTCACGGCCTGGGCCCTCTCGTTCGCGGCCTTCGCCGCCGTGGCAGGGGTCCTCGGTGTCTACTACGACTCCGTCGTCGACGCCCTCGACACCGGTCTCGCCTCACGGAATCCGGCGGCCGAGTCCGCCACGGTCGACCAGGTGTCCGGACTCACCGTGTTGGGTGTCGGCGGTGTCGGCCTGCTGCTGGTCCTGGCGGCGGTCCTCGGGATCGTGCGCCTGCGGTCGGGCCACGGTCGGCCCCGCATCTGGCTCACCGTCGTCGGCGTCCTCACCGTCGCGGCGTCGGTGGCCTCGTGGAGCGTGCTGGCCGACGCGGGTGACCTCGTGTACGGGGCCCTCACGTGGGCGCCGCTGCTGCAGGCCGGGTTGGTCGTGGTGGGCACGGCGTTGTTGTTCGCACCCGCCGTCTCGGCGTGGCTCGACCGCCCGGCCGGCGGCACGCCATGACGGACGCCGTCGTCGTCGGCTCCGGCCCCAACGGGCTGGCCGCGGGTGTGGCGCTCGCGCTGCGCGGCATCTCCGTGACCGTGTACGAGGCCGCGGACACGATCGGCGGCGGCACCCGCACCTCCGAGCGCCTCGTGCCCGGACTGCTGCACGACGACTGCTCGGCGGTGCACCCGATGGGCGTGGCGTCACCGTTCTTCCGCTCGCTCGACCTCTCCGCGCACGGACTCGAATGGCGGTATCCGGAGATCGATCTCGCGCATCCGCTCGACGACGCCGTGTCGGGCGTGTTCACACGGTCGATCGAGCAGACCGCGAGCCGACTGGGGCCCGACGGACCCGCGTGGCGACGGCTGTTCGCGCCGCTGTCCGAGCACTTCGACGAACTGGCCGGCGAACTGCTGCGTCCCGTCGTACACCTGCCCAGGCACCCGATCCCGATGGTGCGCTTCGGGATCCATGCGCTCGCCCCCGCCACGCTGACGGCGAGGCGATGGCGCACCGCGCAGGCGCGGGCGCTGTTCGGCGGTGTGGCCGCGCACGCCTACTACCCGTTGTCCCGGCCCACGACGTCGGCGGCGGGCCTGATGATGCTCGCCGCCGGGCACCGCTACGGCTGGCCGGTCGCGAAGGGCGGGTCCCGCGCGATCACCGATGCGCTGGCCTCACTGTTACTCGCCCACGGCGGTCGGATCGAGACCGGACGACGTGTCCGCTCGCTGGGCGAGTTGCCGCGCGCCGACATCACGATGCTCGACCTGTCGCCCACCGGCGTCGCCGAGGTGGCCGGCAACCGGCTGCCGGCCCGGGTGGCCCGCGCGTACCGCCGGTACCGGTACGGTCCGGCGGCGTTCAAGCTGGATCTGGCCGTCGAGGGCGGCATTCCGTGGCGTGACGACGCATGCCGCCGCGCCGGCACCGTCCACCTCGGCGGGACCTTCGAGGAGGTGGTCGCGACCGAGCGGGACCTGCACCGCGGCCGGATGCCCGAGCGTCCGTTCGTCCTGATCGGACAGCAGTACCTGGCGGACCCCTCACGATCGGCCGGTGACGTGCACCCGGTGTGGGCGTACGCCCATGTGCCGCACGGATACACCGGCGACGCGACGGAGGCGATCCTGCACCAGATCGAGCGCTTCGCACCCCACACCCGGGACCGCATCGTCGGCAGCTTCACCCGGTCCGCCGTCGAGATGCCCGCCTACAACCCCAATTACGTGGGCGGCGACATCGCGACCGGCGCGAACGATCCGGTGCAGTTGTTGACGCGCCCGCGGGTGGCCATCGACCCCTATTCGACAGGCATCCCGGGCGTCTACATCTGCTCCGCCGCGACCCCGCCCGGCGGCGGCGCGCACGGGATGGGCGGATACAACGCAGCCAGGTCGGCACTGCGGCGAATCGAGCGTTAGGTTTCGGACGCCGCACCGGCCCACGGCACGTTGGGATCGATCATCGCGAGAGCGCAAGGCGAAGGTGCCGGAGCGCGTCGACGATCGCCCCGGGCTCACCGGCCGGCAGCAACGGAAGCCGGACGTTCGGGGTGGATATCCGACCCTGGGCATGGAGAACGGCCTTGATGACGGTGGGATTGGGCTCGGACATCAGTGCGGATGTGGGCCCCACCAATTGGTGCGCCAGCGCCCGTGCGGGCACGGGTCGTCCGCTGCGCCAGAGGTCGTACAGTTCGACGAATTCCCTCGCACACACATTCGCGGTCGCCGCGATCGCGCCCGCCGCACCCATCGCGAGCAGCGGCGAGACGAGCGTGTCCTCCCCCGCAAGAACCGAGAACGCGTCCACAGGAGCGGACCCTGCGGCGCGACCCGACGACGCAGACTCCGCGAGAAGCCGCGCGGTGTCGGTATCCACCGAGCCGACTGCCTGCTTGATGCCGACGATCCGCGGGTGCTTCGCCAGGCGCACAACGGACTCCCAACCCAGATACTGGCCGGTGCGGTACGGAACGTTGTACAGAACGAGCGGAAGCGGACTCCGATCGGCGACGTACTCGAAGTGCGCCATGACCCCCGCCTCGGACGGTCGCGTGTAGTACGGGACCACTACCAATACGCCCGTGACATCGGCTTCCGCATTCAGCGCCTCGATCGCCCGCACGGTGCCGACCGTGTCGTTGGAGCCGGCCCCGACGAGCAGAGGAACCCCGCGCTCGCGGGACACCCTGCCACAGATCCGCACGACATCGCGGCGTTCCGGTGGGCTCAGCGTCGCCGGCTCCGCGGTGGTCCCCAACGCGACGATCCCGGCCGCTCCCTCGTCGATCACGGCGTGCGCGAGGAGTTCCAGCTCGGCAGCGGCGAGCTCACCGTCGTCCGCGAACGGAGTGACGAGCGGGACGAGAATTCCTGACGGGTGGAAGGTCATGCACCCAGTCTCACCGCGCACATAATCAAGATCCAGTTACTGTTCATGGCGCTATCCGTAAGCTGAACTGATGCTCGACATCCGCAAGCTCAGACTTCTGCGCGAACTCGCCCACCGAGGCACCATCGCGTCGGTCGCAGAGGCACTGTCGTACACGCCCTCGGCGGTGTCACAGCAGCTTGCGGCCCTCGAGCGCGAGGCCGGTCGCCCGCTGTTGACACGCACGGGCCGTCGGGTGAGTCTCACGCCGGCCGGGACGATGCTGGTCGAGCACACGGAGGTCGTGCTCGCCGACCTGGAACGAGCCGAGGCCGCGCTCGCCGCGAGCGAGAAGGGCCTGTCGGGTTCGGTTCGCCTGGGGGCGTTTCCGACTGCCCTACGGACGATCGTGCTGCCCGCAATGCTGGAGATCGGCCGCGCCGAGAAGGGTTTGGAACTGACGGTGACCGAGGTGGATCCCGCCACCGTGCCGGATCTTCTTCGCGGCGGTCGACTGGACATCGCGTTGGTTCATGAATACGACAACGTGCCCTCCACCATGGGGCCAGGCATCGAGACCGAACCGATCCTCGACGAGGTCGTGTACCTCGCGTCAACGGAACCGGCGGAGGGGGTCGACATGACGGTGGTCCGCCGGCACGCCGGAAGCCGCTGGATAGTCGGCAACACCGGCACCCTCTGCCACACGATGGCCGTACGCACCTGTCAGTCCCAGGGCTTCGAACCGCACATAGCCCATCGGGTCGATGACTTCGCGACGGTCCTGCGACTCGTCGCCGCGGGAGACGGCGTGGCGTTGGTTCCCCAACTCGGAGCGACCGACGTCCCGGAGGGTGTAGTGCTCACGACTCTCCCGATCCACAGGCGGACCCGGATCGCCTACCGGCTCGGAAGTCGGTTCCGGCCGCCATTCGCCGCCGTGAGCGACGAATTGCACCGTGCGGCACGATCGCTTCCACAGCGCCCCTCGACAACCGATCGATCGCACATCGGGTGATCTCCCGGGCCGCCGGCCGGGTCATTGCCCGCAAAGGTCAGGCGTCGGATCCGGATTCCGGTCGATCGACACGGATGGACCCGGACGCCAGATCCACCCGGATCAACGGCAGCAGGCCTCGACCGGTGATCCGGCTGAACACCACCTCGACGAATGCCAGCAGTATCAGCAAGCACGCCAGGCCGGGAAGCGTCATCGCCCACAGCAGACCCATACGCGTCAGTGTCGGTCGGTGTCGCGCCCGCCTGTCCAGATCTCAGCCCGCGCGGGATCGCAGCGAACTCGCGCCGCGGGCCCACGAGTTCGCCATGTGCTCGCCCACCAGGTCGTCGAACGCGAGGCACGCGGCCGCGCCGAACAGGACGTCGCCGGCACAGTCCGGGCGCTGCGCGACCAGACCGCCCGCGAGGTCGCGGACGACGATCTGCTCGTGCACGGAGTCGGCCTCGACGTGTTCGTCGAAGAACAGGGTGGCCGCGGCGCCGAAGCCGAGCCGACGCAGCCCGGCGGCGTACTTCTTGCTCGGCAGCGCGGAGGTGGTCTCCACCGCGCACAGGTGTCCGGCGAGCGCGGCCCGCAGACGGCGGTGCAGCCCGAAGAGGGACAGCGCGTTGAGCGATGCGAGCGTGACCGCCGGGACGTCGTCGAGATAGTGGGCGTACCCGTCGGACAGCCCCAGCTCGCGCATCGTCGTCGCGAACAGCTGCGAGTGCATCCGCTCGAGACGCCCGCCGCCGTACTCGTCGGCCTGCACCTCGACGAGCGCAGCCTTCGGCCGCCCGACGAGTCTCGGGATGCCGAGCGTGTGGACGTCGGCCTCGCGCAGCTGGTTGAGCGATCGGTGGATCAGCAGCTCCCGGAACTGGTCCGCGGTCGCGTCCGTGGCCATGAAGCCCGCCAACCCGGGACCCACCGTGGGCGCGGTCATCTCCCAGAGCGCTGCCACGACATCGGACGGGTCGACGTCCTCCACCCGCGGGCGCGCGAGCTCGCGGACCGCCGCCTCGAACGGTGCCTCCAGCTCGGCACGCGCGGCGATCAGCTCCGGGGCCCACTCGAGCCGGTCGTCCGCTCCGTCGACGCCGTGCAGATGCAGCTCGTACAACAGCGCCAAGGCCAGCTGCGCGTCATCGTCGTCGATCATGCCGTTCGACGACTCCGACCTGTACCCACGGGCCGCGGTGTTCACGGCCGCCGGGTCGTCCGCGCCGGACAGCACCGCGACGACTGCGGCGCTCACGGGACCGCGTGGTTCGGGAATCGGCATCGGCATCGGCTTCCCCGATCAGTAGCGGTCACCTGCGGTGGTCATTCGTCTCGTTCCTCCGTTCCGCTCCGTGCAGCGCCTAGGTGTACTGCGCCACGAGCCGGTCGAACTCCTCGCTGTCGACCAGGCCGGGCTGTCCGATGTCCAGTGCGGTCAGGAACTTGTGCACCAGACCGAAGTCGCGCCCCAACTCGGCGCGCGAGGGACCCGACGTCTTCGGGCTCACACCGCTTCCGATCATCGCGTCCAGATTGGCGGCGATCTCGTTCAGCTTCTGTCGGTCCGCATCGGTTCGACCGGTTGTTCCTCCAGTTGTCATCCGTTCTCAACCCCGTTTCCGTCTTGTCGTCGTTCGCAAGGTTTCCGGGCACTGACTCTCATACTGCCCGTCTCCGGATCGTTCTGCTGGACAGGATTTCGGCCACGCCGCCTGTGGAGGAAAGAACTCACACCTGTGGACAGCCCTGTGAATGATTCACCGCCAGGGGCGGACTCGACGATGACTCGAGAACCGCTAGGTCACTCGAGTTGACGCAGAGAAGATTTCACGGATTCTGCTGTTTCTTCCGTTTGTGCGAGCTGTCACAGAAGGGCGACCGGCCCGTCCTCCCGCAGCGGCACAACGCAATCGTCGCGCGTTCGTTGACGATCGGGACACCGGCGCCGTCGACGAGACTCACCGGGCCGCGGATCAGCAGCGGCCCGTCGGTGCACACCGTGACGACCACCTCGGCTCCTGCGCCGTCAGCCACGACGGACCGCCTCCCTCCACCCGGCACGGAACACGACCAGCCTTTCGCGGTCCTGCCCCGCCTCGACCAACCCGCGACGCCGAAGCATGCCCTCGCGCGCAGCGGTTATCGGACCGAACGGTATGTCCACGCTGCGAACGATGTCGACTTCCAACCCCCGCTCCTCGAGCATCACCTGCGTCTTCTCGAGACCACTCAGTGCGGACTGCAGCAGCAACATCACTCCCCCGTCGGTCAGGACGTCGGGCACCTCGGTGCAGATGCGATCGAGCAGCGATCGACCGTTCGATCCCGCATCCCACGCGCGGGCCGCGCCGCGCGTCGGCAACCGGTCGGTCGCCGAAGGCACGTAGGGCGGATTGGACAGCACGAGGTCGAACCGCTCGCCGTCCACCGGCACCGTGAGATCACCCCGCACCACCCGTACGTGAGCGCGGTTGAGCCACGCGTTGATTCGCGTGTTCACCACCGCTCTACGGCCGATGTCGACTGCCGTGATGTCCTCCGAGCCCGCCGCCGCGGCACGCACGCTGAGCATCCCGGTGCCCGCGCACAGGTCCAGGATCCGAGTGCGGGCACCCACGGGCTCGGAGCTCAGGGCCTGCGCCAGAAGGAAACTGTCGGTTTGCGGACGATAAACACCGGGTAATCGGAGAAGCACGAAGGGCCCCCTCGGTCCTCGTGGCGTCGGAGCACCGACACCTCCTTCGAGTATCGCCGACACCCGCCGGCGGTGCACGGAACCGACGGAACGGCCGGATCAGCCCAGCCGGCGCAAGTCCGCGATCGCCGCACGCGCGGCGAGACCGATCGCCGCATCCGCCCTGGGCAACAGCGCATCCGCGCGCGCCGCCCGGGTGAAGACCGCGACCGCGAACGCGTCACCGTCGGGAAACTCGATCACTCCCACCTCGTTGCGTACCGCACCGAGCGTTCCGGTCTTCCCGGCGACGACGACGTCTGCGAACGGGAATCCCGAGCGCAAGCGCGCGGTGAAGACCTGGCTCGACATCAGGACGCGGACGAATGCCGTCTGATCCGCGGACAGGACGGCCCCGGTCCACACCGCCGACAGCAGCGTCGTCATGTCCCGCGGGGTGGTCGCGCTCGACAGCACCGGGTCGTAGCCGCTCGGGAACACGACGGTGTCGTTGTCGCCGATCCGGGCGAACGCCTCGGCGGGCGAGCGCGTGCCCGTGTCCGCCACCAGCGATTCCAGGCTGTCCGCGGTGCCACCGACGATCCGCGTCGACGAGAGCCCCAGGCCGCCCATCGTCTCGTTCACCCGGTCAACACCCACGCGCCGGAGCAGTTCGTCGGCGGCGGCGTTGTCGGACACCGTCATCATCGAGCGCGCCATGTCGCGCAGCGACATTCGTACCGGATCCGACATCTGCGAGACACCGGTCGGCCCGGTGGTGCGGGTGGACGGGTCGAGGGTCACCTGCCGGCGCGGGTCCAGATCACCGGCGTCGACGAGGCGGCAGAACGTGACGAGCAGCGGCAGTTTGTACACCGAGGCCATGACCACCGGCTGGTCCGGCGATGCCCCGACCTCGATACCCGCGCGTCGGTCCGACACCGGGATCGCGTGCAGACATCCGCGCACGGCGGCGTCGACGAACACGTCCGACAGTCCAGTCGTACCCGTCACGACGTCACCTGCCCGGCCGCCGCGTAGCCGGCGATCCGCGCGGCCATCGCGTCGAGCACCCGGTCCGGCACGTCGGCCGACGCCGACCGCAGGCACCGCAGGCGCAGGCGGATCGACTCGTCGCCCGGCCGGACCCGGCCCACCCCGGGAGCCGACAGCGTCTGGTCCGCGGTGAGGGCGAAGGCCTGGCCGGCCGCCACGAGCGCGAGGGCCCACCGGTCGTCAGGTGCGTTGATGACGTCCAGGTCGGTCCCGACCCGGGCGAATGCGTCGCCCAGCAGGTCGTACGCCGCCGGGCCGTCGGAGCGTGGCGGCGACGCGAACCGCAGGCCGGTCAGGCGGGACAGCCCGCACGGGTCCTGCGCCGCCGCCGGGTGCGAGGCCGGCACCAGCAGGGTCAGCGGCAGTGGCACCACGTCGGTGCCGGTGAGCGGGTCCACCAGGGCGGGATGCTCGATGACACCGAGATCGATTGCACCGGAACCCAATTGGTCGACGAGATCGGCACTCGGGGCGATGCTCACCTCGACGCGGCCCGACCCGGCGAACGACCGGACCGTCGCCGCGAGGTCCGCGACCAGCGCGGTCGGCACCTTCGGCATGACGCCGACGCGGAGGGTGCGCTCGTGCGCCTGCCGCCGGCGCGCGGTGTCGGTGAAGCGCTGGGCCTGTCCGATCAGGTCGATCGCGTCCGGCAGCAGCGCCTGCCCGCTCGCGGTGAGCACGACGCCCTTCGATCCGCGGTGGAACAGCGTGACGCCGAGTTCACGCTCGAGCTTCTTCACGCCCTGGCTCAGCGGCGGCTGGGTCATCCCGAGGCGGGCGGCAGCGCGGCCGAAGTGCTGTTCCTCGGCCACGGCGATGAAGAATTCGAGGTGCAACAGAAGGTTCACGACGGACCTGAACTGGCCTTATTCGTATCGAGTATCGGTCTCACGTCAATAGCATATTGGACTCGCCGGAGTCCTCGATGCTTCGCTGCCAATCGACATCCAATCGAACGAGCGGAGTGATGATGGCCGACGGGACCAAGCGGGAGTTGTGGAAGCGCGGCGCACTGACACTCGCGGCGGCGGTGGCGCTGACGTCGTGCGGCGTGCTGGGTGGTCCCGACTCCGGCGAGAAGGTGGCGCGCAAGTTCGTCGACGCCCTCGGCAGCGGGGACGTGGCGGCCGCCGCATCGCTCACCGACGACCCCGACGGCGCGAGCGACGTGCTGCGCCGCACCCTCGACGGTGTGGGCGACGGCGCCGAGGCCGAGTTCACCGTCGAACGCGCCGACGACTCACGGTTCACCTACCGGTCGGACTGGGATTTCGGCGGCGGACGGTCCTGGAGTTACACCACGGCGGTGCCGTTGACGTACACCGACGGCACCCGCCGGGTGTCGTGGTCCTCCGCGGTGGTCAACGAACGACTCCAGCCCGGCCAGGCCCTGCAGTACACACCGGTCGCCGACACACGGGCCGTCCTCGACGCCAACGGGATGGCACTGCTGGAGCCGCAGACGGTCACGGTCGTCGACATCGAATCGAACGCGCTGGCAACCGATTCTGCGGTGCGGGCGCAACTGTCGCGTCTGCTGTCGCGCGCGGTACCGGGGTTCGAAGTCGCCCCGTCGAATCCCGGCGCGGCGGCGAAGCCGGGCGAGCGGGTGAACCTGGTGAGCCTGCGGCAGCAGGACGCCGCGCCGATCCGCGCCGAACTCGAGAAGATCCCCGGCATCCATCTCTCCGATCAGATGCGGCTACTCACCGTCGACCGGGCGCTGACGTCGCCGGTGGTCGCCGAGCTGCGGGCGACCTGGGAATCGCGACAACAGGATTCGGCGGGCTGGCGGGTGCAGGCCGTCGAGCGCGACGGCGGCGTCGCCGGCACCCTCACCGGCGGCGACCCGCCGGACGGCACGGCGCTGCGCACGACGCTGGATCCCCGCATCCAGCATCTCGCCCAGCAGGCCGTGAACACCGAACCCCGCGCGGCCGCGCTGGTCGCGCTCGATGCCACGAACGGCCAGGTGCTGGCGGTCGCGCAGAACGGGGCCGCCGACAAGTCCGGCCCCATCGCCCTGACCGGCCTGTATCCGCCGGGCTCGACATTCAAGACCGTCACGACGATGGCTGCGTTGCAGAGCGGCGCGGTCAACGCCGACAGCACCGTCGACTGCCCGGGCACCGCGAATATCGAGGGCCGCGTCATCCCCAACGAGAACGAGTTCGATCTGGGCCGCGTCCCGCTGCACTCGGCGTTCGCCCACTCGTGCAACACGACGATGGGCAGACTGGCCGTCGGGCTGCCCGCCGACGCACTTCAGGTGCAGGCACGCGAGTTCGGGCTGGGCGTCGACTACCTGACACCGGGACTGACGACCGTCACCGGTTCGGTGCCGTCGGCGCAGACGCCCGCGCAGCGCGTCGAGGCCGCGATCGGTCAGGGCGAGGACCTGGCGAGCCCCTTCGGGATGGCGATGGTCGCGGCGGCGATCGCCGGGGGCCGGGCCCCTCTACCCCAGTTGATCGGCGGGGAGCCCGCGACCGCCGACCACACACCGGGGCCGCTCGACCCCGACCATGTGCGGGGCCTGAAATCAATGATGACCGAGACGGTGCGCAGCGGCACCGCCACGAGCCTCTCCGACATCTCCGGGCTCATGGGCAAGACCGGGACCGCCGAATTCGGCGACGGCACGCACGCCCACGGATGGTTCGTCGGGATCCGCGGCAACGTCGCGTTCGCGGTGCTGGTGGTCTCGGGCGAGAGTTCCGGCCCCGCGCTCGACATCGCCGGCAGCTTCCTGCGACCGATCAGCGACGAGGAGTAAACGCGACCGGCGCCACGCGCACCGCCCCCGCGTCGATGTCGAGCCGCATCGCCCCGGCGAATCCACCGACCCCGCCGGTCCCGCCCAGTTCGGTCAGCACTCCCTCCGCACTGCGGGCGGCGACGCGACAGGCCCGGGCGGTGAACTGGTCGACCAGGGGATGCGCCGCCCGTTCACGCCACTCGTGCACCGCTGCGAGCGCCACGACCCGCGCCTCCTCGATCGAGGCGTCGGCCGCCAGCCCGAGCCGCTGTGCGGGATCGATGCCGAAACCACCGATGAGCCGCTGCAGTTCGGTCAGATCGTCGCCCGACAGGCCGGTTTCGGAGCTGCGGAGCCGGCCGAGCATGCGCAACTCCTGGAAGCCGTGGACGTCCGCGAGTAGCCGTCCGGCCTCGTCGATCATGCGCGGCGTCTGCGGGGTGGGGTGCGCTTCGAGGACCCGTTCGAGCGCGACGAGCGCGGAGTGCGTCTTGAGTTGATCGGCTCGCTGGCCGAACTGCACGTCGATCACCTGTCGCAGTTCGTCGAGCCCGCTGCGGGCCACCAACTCGGCGGCGAGGCTGGGCGAATCCTGCACCCCGAGCCGGATCAGCATCACCGCGAGCCGAATCCCGAACAGGCCGAACCGGTCCGCGAGTTGACGGCGCATCGCCGCGTCCACGGGCAGCGGGGCGTCGTCGCGGACGAACCGGTCGGCGGACAGCATCGCCAGCTGCAGATCCTCCCCCGGCACCCGCGCGAGCGCCTCGAATGCCGCGAACTCGCTCTGCCGCAACGTCCGCGCGCCCAGCGCCAAGAGGCCCGCCACCGGAACGACCGCCTGACACAGTCCGGTGAGCTCGAGTTCCGCCGTGAACCGGGCCGCCATCTCCTTCGCGGACAGCATCGCGTCGGCCCGGCCCGCCCCCACCTCGTCGGCGCGCGAGACCACCCCGACGACGCCGAGCGGCCCGGACTCGCCACCCACGTGGGCACCGATCCGGCCCAGGAACTGGACATCCGACGCACTGAGGCTGCGCAGCAGGTACACCACCGCGTCGGCGCCGGACACCGCGTTCTCGGGGGTCAGCATCTCGAGGGTGCGGGCGGAGACGTCCTTCGACAGCGACGACGTACCGGGGGTGTCGATGATCGTCGTCTGGGCGAGCGCGCTGGCCGGCCATTCCACGTCGAGGCGGTCGACACGGTCCGCCGTGAGGTCGCCGAGGTCGAACGTCAGGCGTCCCGCGTGCCGCTGTACGGCCACATTGGCGGATTCGGCGCCGTCGTAGCGGGCGGTGACCGTCGGCGTCGTGCCGCCGCGGTACCAGGTGACGACGCGGGTGCACTCCGTCGCGTCGGTCGGGGCGATGTCCTGTCCGACAAACGCATTGAGCAGCGTGGACTTGCCCGCCTTGACGGAACCGGCGAGCGCGACGCGCAACGGCTGCTCGAGCCGGGACGCGCACTCGTTCAGTTGCGCCCGCGCGACAGGGTTGTCTGCGTAGATCTCGCGTGCCGACACGATCAGGGCGCGCGCCCGCTCGAACGACATCGACGCCGTCACGCCGGCACCTCCTCGTCCACCCCGGCCTCGACGGGAAGCAACTGTGCCGCTCGATCCTTCAGTTCGGCGAGCACCTGCATCTGCCGCTCCACCTCGGCGGCGCGGCCGGCGCGCTCGGTCGACTCGACGGTGGCCGCGTCCTGTGCCGCGCGCAACGAATCACCGAGCGACCGCAGCGTCTGCTCCGCGATCGCCGTGAAGTGGTCACGCAGCAACCGCTGGATCAGCCGGAGCCGATCCTTCGACTCCTTACCCACCTGGAAGCTGACGTCGTCGGTGAACCGTCGGATCGCCACCTTCGCGTCGGCGCGGCGCTTGACGACCCGGGCGTCACGGTCGTCGCGATATGCCTTGGTGCCGAGCAGAACTCCGGCACCCACCGAGATGGGGTTGAGCAGCGTCATCCCCATCAGCGTCGTGATGAGGCCGAACATCAGTACGCCACCGTACGATCCGCGCATTCCGACCAGCACCTTCTGGGTGATGCCGATCCGCCCCGACTCGAGGTCCGCCAGCGCGACCACCGGTTCGAGCACACCGTCGAGATCGGCGACGTCGAGCTGCGGCATCTCCACCGCACCCGCGTCCGCGAAGTGCTCGGCCACCACCTCCGCGAGCCACAGGGCACGGTCGTGCGCCCACACGAAGTTGTCGCCCACCGACTGCGCGATCTGCTCCTCGAGCCACTCGCCCAGCTCGCCCCACTCCTTGCCGGGATCGCCCTCGTCGACCGCACGTTCGGCCTCACGGGTCACCTGCCGCAGCCGGTCCCGCAGGTCGTGGTCGATGTCCGACGCCAGATCCGCGATCCCGTCGGCGAGGGTCTGCTGCCATCGCGACGTCTTCTTGTGCAGCTCCTCGGTGGCCGTCTTGGCCCGCTGCAGTTCGGCCACCGCGGCCGCGCCCTTCGTCGGATCACGCAGCGCGGCAAGCTCGCTGCCGAGTGCGAGCATGAGGTGCTCGACCACGGAGTGGACGTCGTGGGACACCGCGCGACGCAACCCGCCCTCGGCGTGCTCGATCACCCGCCCCCGCAGGAACGCGTACAGGGCGTCGAAGCCGGACTCGTCGTGCAGGGACCGGTCGTCGAGGCGCAGGGCGTGCGAACGCAGCACCGACGAGATCGGCACCAGCGGGACGTCGATGCCCGCGCGCTGCAGGTGCGCTCGGTCGGCGTCGACGATCCGCCGCCAGTGCGGATACAGATCGGTCTTGGTGATCAGGCACGCGACCGCGGGACACAGCCCGGTCACCTGGCGCAGGAACGCGAGCTCCGGCTCGGTGAACTCCTGGCTCGCGTCGGAGAGCACGAGAACCGCGTCGGCGGCCGGCAACAGTCCCAGAGTGGCTGCCGCGTGCGGATTTCCGTGCCCACCGACGCCGGGGGTGTCGACGAACACCAGACCGTCCGCCAGCAGCGGGCTCGGCACGTTGACCTCGAGACGCAGCACCTCGCGTCCCTCCGCGCGCGGAGTCGACGGACTGACCGAATCCAGTTCCGCGAGTGGAACCTCGACCCGCCGCGGCTCGCCACCGGGCTCGGCCACGACAAGCTCGGCGAAGGCCCGCTCGGAGTTCTGCACGACCGTCGGTACCGCGGTGGTCTCGTCGTCCCCCACCGAGCACACCGCGAGGTTGAGCAGCGAGTTGACGAACTGGCTCTTGCCCTGTTTGAGCTGTCCCACCACCACGACGCGGAACCGGGGGTCGACCACCCGCGTGCGCACCAGGTCCAGACGATCCACCAGATCCGTCCGGCCCGCGGCCGCCGCGATCCCGGTGGTGCGGTCCAGCAGTGCCGTCAGCGCGGCCTCGTGCGCCGGCACCGCGCGGTTCCGCGTCGGCGACTTCGCCGATTCCGCCGTGTCCGAGGTCGCGTTGTCCATGGGTTTCGCTGCCCCGCTTCTGTGTTCCGACCTACGCCCGCACCGCTGTGCACGCGCTGACTGATCCGCCGCTCCGCTGGATACGAACCGGGGCCCCGTTCGCATTAGCGCGTACGGGGCCCCGTTCGTTACAGGTCGTGTCCGGGCGTCACGGCAGCAGATGGTCTCCGAGATCGACGTGCGCGGGTGTCGGATCGGCGACGGAGCCCGCCTGGCCCTCCACCTCACCGACACCGTTCGCGAACAGTCCGGCATCCGAGTGGGCCGAGCCGAACGCGTCGGTGTCGATCGACGACCACGCATTGCCCGTCACCGCTTCGGACAGACCACCGGTGACGCTGCCGGCCGCGTCGAGCGCGCCCTGCAGTGCCGAGTCGAGGTCCGTCGTGAGACTGCCTGCGATGTCGGAGGCGCCGGCAAGACCGGCACCGAGTCCACCGTCGGCGTTACCGGTCGAGCCGAAGCCGCCGTCGATCTGTCCCGCGGCGCCGAGACCGGCACCGACCTGCTCACCCAGATCCGAAACCGATCCGAGCGCGCCCGACAGGCTCGCCCCCAGGTCACCCCCGAGGCCGGCACCGAGCCCAGCTCCGAGGGCCGCACCCAGATCGCCACCGGCCGAGCTTCCGGCACCCAGCAAACCCTCGAGCGAGCCGCCCGACTCGAGCCCACCGCCGAGCAGACCACCGAGCGCTGCACCGAGATCGGCGTCCGCCGAGCCGCCGACACCGAACGCGCCCTCGAGCAGCCCACCGAGGTCCGCCTCGGCGCCGATTTCCAGGCTGCCGCCGAGGGCCAGGGCATTGTTGAGTGCGGTCCCGAGCGCCGCGGTGAGGGCACCGTCGACGTCGAGCGCACCGCCCAGGGCCCCGCTGATCGCGGCACCCAGGTCCCCACCGGACCCGATCAGACTGCCGAGGTCGATGCCGCCGCCGAGTCCACCGTCGAGGGCCCCGCCGAGGGCGGCACCCAGGTCGGCACCGATCGCTCCACCGATCCCGAAGGCACTCTCGAGCGCCGCCGTCAGGCCGCCGCCGACCTCGAGCAGACCACCGAGGTCCACGCTGCCGGCACCGGCCAGCGCGGCGCCCAGCGCGGCACCGAGGTCCGCGGTCAGCGCACCGTCCACGCCCAGCGAGCCACCGATCACGCTGCCGAGCGACGCGCCGAGATCGAGGAAGCTGTCGAGATTCAGGGCGCTCGCGATATCCAGCGCGCCGCCGAGTTCCAGCGCCCCGCCCAGGGCCGCTCCCAGGTCGCCGCCGACGGATCCCCCGATCGACAGGGCCGACTCGAGCAGTCCGCTCAGCGCCGTGCCCAACTGGCCGGCGATGTCACCGTCCGGTGCGCCGCCCAGGCTGCCGCCGAGCGACAGCGCCGCCTCGAGCGCGCTCTCGAAGCCGGCACCGAGCCCCCCACCGAGCTCGGCACCGGCCTCGATTGCCGCACCGAAGAGTCCGCCGAGGGCGGCACCCAGCTCCCCACCGAGCTCGCCGCCGATCGCGAAAGCACTCTCCAGCGCGGCGCTCAACCCGCCGTCCACCGACAGGAGTCCGCCGAGGTCGAAGCTGGTCACGCCCTCGAGCGCGGCACCCAGGGCTGCACCGAGGTCGGTCACCAGCGACCCGTTCACATCCACGACGCCACCTAGCGCCCCATTCAGAGCGGCCGCCAGCGCACCCCCCAGATCCAGCGAGCCGCCGACATTCGTCAGGCTGCCGAGGTCCAGACCGCCGCCCAGCCCGCCACCGAGGCCGACGGCGGCTTCCAACGCGGCGCCGAGAGCCGCACCGAGCTGCGCGCCGATCGATCCGCCGACCGCAAGGGCGGCACCCAGCGCCGCCACCAGGTCGCCGCCGAGGTCGAGGTCACCGGCGAATCCGCCGCCCACCGCCGCGCCGAGGCCCAGTCCCGCACCGGCGCCGAGACCGAGGCCCGCGCCACCACCCAGACCCAGACCACCTCCCAGGCCTAGTCCGCCGCCGGCGGCCGCGCCGAGCGAGCCCGCCGCGCCCGTTCCGGCCGCCAGGATCGCACCCAGATCGGCGCCCGCACTGCCGAACAGACCAGACTCGGCCGCCATCGGGGCGACGGCGACGATGTCGGCGTGGCACACATCGCCGATTCCCGCCGCACTGAGCGCGGCCTGGGGGTTCGCGCAGTAGGCGGCGGCGGCGTCCTCGTCGCGGAGAAGCCGGAGGATGAAGTCGAGAACTGCGTTGCTGGCCATGAGGTAACTCCTGACGGTCGGTAGGCCGGCCACCGCGGTTCCGGAACGGACACTGCGGCGAGATTGGTTAACACGCTACGAATCCGGGAGACGAACGGGAACGGGGCGCATCCCCCCGAACGCGGACAGGGGGATGCGAACAGCCCGCCCTAGGGGATTGTGGACGATTAGGGGGATCGCCCTCGACCTGGGGCGAGATCGCGGGGTTCCCGTAACGATCGTCGTGCTCGCGCCGACAATCGCCATACCACCGGCGGTGCCGCAATCCGCCCCGAACGTATGGGAGAAGCGCATGGGCGCCGTGCTCGGAATTGCTGTCGGAACGACCAATTCGGGCACTGCATCGATCGCAGCGGACGGAACCTTCACCGATGAGGCGGACGCCGTCACGTCGTCCCGACCGACGATCCTGCACCTGTTGTCGGACGGAACGGCCGTGTTCCCGGAGCCGGGCGACGACGCCGGACGAGCACATCTGTCGGGTTTCGTCGAGCGGGTCGGCGACCCGGTCGGGCTGCTCGACGATGCCGGCCGCATCCATGCCGGGGCGGATCTCTTCGCGTCCGCCGTGGCGTGCCTGGTCGCACCGGAATCCCCCGCGACGGTGGTGGTCACCCATCCGACGGCATGGAGTAAGTACACCGTCCGGGCCCTCGAATCGGCGCTCGACCGTTCGGGGCTGTCCACGGCCGGACTGGTCTCGGAGGCCGCAGCCTGCGCGCGGTGGCTCGAAGCCTCACGTGGGCGCCCGGACGACGGAGTGATCGTCGTCTTCGACCTGGGCGCCTCCGCGCTCGACATCACGGTGGTGCGCACCGGCGCCGAGTCGGCGATCCTCGGCAAGCCGCTCCGCTCGGAAGACTTCAGCGGCGCCCACTTCGACCAGCTGATCACCCGCTACGTGCTCGACGCGATCGCGGACAAGACGGGCGACCTCGACCCCTTCGACCCCGCGACCATCGCCGCCCTGTCGGTGCTGCGGGCCGACTGCGCCACGGCCAAGGAAAAGCTGTCCACCGACACCGAGACGGCCATCCCGGTCGCCCTGCCCGGCGTCACGACCGACGTACGACTCGTCCGGTCCGAGCTCGAGGATCTGATCCGCCGACCCCTGTCGAGTTCGGTCGAGCTGATCCGGGAGGCCCTCCGCTCGGCCGAGATCGAGGTCTCTGACGTCACCCACGTCCTGCTCGCGGGTGGCGGTGGCGCGATCCCGCTGGCGGCGGAACTCGTGTCGTCCGAACTGGGGCTCACCGTGGTCGCCGCCCCGGTCCCCGCGCTCACCGCGGCGATCGGTGCCGCGTATCTGGCAGGCGACACCGCGTCGTCGGGTGCCGCAGCCGTTCCGACCCCCGTGGACCGGGACAATCGTGCCGCCGACGGCGTCTACCGCGCACCCGTCACGGCGAGCTTCCCGTCGCGAATGCACTCCGCCCCCAACGGGTCGAGCACCCGACGCCGCATCGCGATCATCGCATCGGCGGCAGCCGCGGTGGGAATCCTCACCGCCGGCGGCCTGTCGATCGGCACGGCGGCGAACACGTCGCCGACGCCAGTGGTGACGTCCACCCCGGGCGCACCGGCGTCCACGCCGAACGGTGGCGCCCTGACAGCGGACGGCGTGGCGAACGGCGGAACCCCATCGGAGGTGTCGACCGTCAGCGCCATCGGCGGCGGGAACGGCGGTGCGACAACGGCAACCGCCAGTGCGAATCGAGCCGGCGTCGTCGGCGGCGCCACCGACGGGCAGCCCGCCGCCCGGTCCTCGGCCCCTAACTCACCGGCGGCAGCACCGGGAACCCCTGCTCCGGAAAACACCGGCACCGGAGACACCGCGGCTCCGCCCGCCTACACACCCCCCGCTCCCGAATTCGTCCCGCCGAATCCCGGAATCAACGCTCCCACCCCCGGCGAGGTGGGCGAGGGATTCGCCAAGGCGGCCAATGGAATCGGACAAGGACTCGGCGCTGCCGTGACCGGCATCGGGACCGGCGTGGGCGGCCTCGTCGGAGCGGTCGTCGATCCGTTGACCGGCGCACTGATCGGAAAGTAGTCGATGCGGACCGTACAGGCCGTCGACACGGCGCCGGACGACCTCGTCGCGGGTGTCCCCGGCGCCCGCGAATTCCTCGACGCCGTCGATGTCGCGGCTCCCGGCTGCGTCCTGCTCCGAGGCAACTCGGGCAGCGGAAAGTCGCTCCTCCTCGCCGCAGCCCGAACACTGCTGGACACCCGCGGCGGTGACGTGCACGCCACCGTGGCCGCAGCCGAACTTCACAGCGGCGCATTACTGCTCGACGGTGCACACATGCTGCCCGACGACGAGCGCGCCGCCCTGCTCGAGCTCGTGCGACGCGGCGACCGCACCATCGTCGTCGCGACCGAACCGCGCCCCCACGACCCGATCCTGCGCTCGCTCGTCACGGCTGTGCAGTCCCTCGGTGCGGTGGTCGACCTGCGCGCACTGACCACGTTCGAGATCTCCGAACGCGCCCGACGGCGAGGCATCTCGCCCACCCCGACGCTCACCCGGACGCTGGACGATTCGACAGGCGGCGTGCTCGCGGGCGTCGACGCCGGGTTGTCCGCCGCGGCAACCGCCCCGGGCGACGACGACGTCGTCCGCGCCGCAGCGGCCACACACCTGCAGACCACACTGCGCCACCTCGATGCCGAAATGCTCGCCGCACTTGCCCTGTGTTCGTACAGTTCCGGGATCGACGCGAGCGACATCGGCACCGCCCTCGAGGTCGATCCGCGGCGGGGACAGGACCTTGCCGACCGCATCCGAGCGAGCGCCTTCGTCACCCGGGCCGGCTCCGTACTGCCCTTCGTGCGCCCACACGTCGCCATCGCGACCGGGGTCACCCGGGTGCGCGATCTGCAGCTGCGTCTGCTCGCCACCCGACTGGACGCCGGGACGCTGGACGCGGAGACCGCCGTGGCCCTCGTCGAGGCCGGGCTGGAGGATCCACGACTGGCCGAGTTCGTGTGCACCTGTGCCGATGCCGCGGAGCCGACCGCGGCGGCCGACCTGTACACCGCCGCCGTCAGAGCCGGCGCCGACGCCGGCCGCCTCGCGGTGCGCCACTGCGAGGTCAGTGCCCTGAGCGGAGACCTCGACACCGCGGAACGGATCGCGGACTCGCTGCTGACCCGCGCCGATTCCCTCGATCCTCCGGAACTGACTGCTGCCGTTCGCATCTCCGCCAGCGTCGCCGCCTACCGTGGTGCGATCGGCCGCAGCGCCGACCTCTACGAATGGTTGGGGCCGACGCGGGTCGGCGCCGACACCGCGGTCTCCGCGGCGGTGCTCCTCGCGGCCGGGCGACCCGACGCGGCCGCCGCCGCCCTCGCCGTCGGGTCGCAGGGTCCGCCCACGTCAGGAGCCGCGGGCATCGCCCTGGTCGCGGAGGGGCTCGCGCAGTCGATCGCGGGTTCCGGTGCGGTCGCGATGAACTCGTTGACCCGCGCGATGTCGCTGCTGTCCACCAGCGCGCACACCCGACTGCTGCCCGACAGCGCGACCGCGGTCACCGCCCTGCTGTGCCTGCACTCCGGCGAACTCGCACACGCGGAGTCCGTACTCGGTCGGGCCCTGGAGTCCGATCCGCCGGGCAGTGTCACCCAACTCCGGCATCGTGTGCTGGCCGCGTGGACGGCGATGGTCGGAGGCGATCTCGCCGGTGCCGCCGCGCTCGTCGACACGCTGCCGACCGACCGGCCCCTGCACCATCGGGAGGCCCTGTTCGTCCACGGACTCCGAGTGGGACTCGCCCGGCGACACGGCGATCTCGGTGCGCTGCAACGTCAGTGGGCCGACGCCCAGCCGGTCGTGGCGGGATACTCGGTGGACCTGTTGAGCCTTCTGCCGCTCGGTGAACTCTGGCTCGCGGCAGTACGACTCGGCGACGAGCCGCGCATCACGCACCTCGTCGAACAAGCACAGGAACTACTGGCCCGCCTCGGAGAGCCCGCACTGTGGGGAGCGTCGCTGCACTGGTACGGCGTGCAGGCCGCGATTCTCGGCGAGAACCCGGCGAAGCTGCTGCCGCACGCGCGGGCCCTCGCCGCGTCGGCCGAGGTGAGTTCGTACGCCGCGGGACTCGCGGCGGCAGGGCGCGTCTGGCTCCGCGTGCTCCGCGAAGAGGCAGAGGCGGCGGAGGTCGAATCCGCGGCGCGGGCGCTCGAGCGGATCGGGCTGCCGTGGGACGGCGCACGGCTGGCGGGCGAAGCCGCGCTGCGGGTCTCGGACACCCGGGGGGCGACGACGCTGCTGCAGGTGGCCCGGTCGCTCCGGGACGCGTCGGCGGCGCCACCCGTCGGCGCCGAGCCGAGCACCCCCGAGCCCGCCACCGGTGCCCTCACCGATCGCGAGGCCGACGTGGCCGAACTGCTGCTGCTGGGGCTGACCCACCGCGAGATCGGGGCGCGCCTCTACATCGCCCCCAAGACTGTGGAACACCACGTGGCGCGGATCCGGCGGCGGCTCGGGGCCCACTCCCGCTCGGAGCTGCTGTCGATGTTGCGTGCACTCGGCCACGGAGTCTCCGAGTCGTCGGGATCGTGAACTTCGGGACTTTGTTCCCGGGCGCTCCCACCGCAACTTGCCCTATTGTTGGTGGCTGATCCCGAAGACCCCGAAGGAATTCAATGCGTACCTCGCTGGCGCCGCGCGCCGCAGTCCATTCGTTGGCCCGCCGCGTCGCCGTCGCAGGATCGTCTGCGCTACTGCTCCTCGGACCCTTCACCGCGGCCGCGCAGGCCGCCCCCGAGACCTCCCCCACGTCCTCGGTGACACAGTTGTCGGCCGACGAACTGCCCGCCGAACTGGCCGAGGCGATCACACGAGACCTGAAGATCAGCCCGCAGGAGTACCTGGACCGCGCCGCCCGCGCGCAGGAACTCGGTTCGTATGCCGAGGACTTCCGCGCCGAGCGCCCCCACGACTTCGCGGGCGCATGGATGGGACTCGACGGCCACCCCATCGTCGCCGTCACCACGACCGAGGCGGCGCAGATCGCAGCGCGCGACGGCTATCGCACACGCCTGGCACCCGTCTCCGCAGAGGGACTCGAGAGTTCCCTCGCCGACTTCAACCGGTGGGTCTCGGATCTGCCCCGCGAGATCGCGTCGCAGATCGGTGCCGCGTCGATCGACGTCCTGAACAACCAGATCGTCGTCGACATCGCGAACAGCCCCGCCGGGCGGGCCCTCGACCTGCCGACCCACATCGCGAACGTCAAGGTCCAACTCAAGGCATTCGGACCCGTTCCGGTCGAGCGCGCACCGATGGGTGGCGACACCTACGTGACATCTTCCGGGCCGCTCGCGAACGCGGGGCCGGGCGAAATCGGGGTCTGCTCCTTCGGATTCAACGGTGTCGACCGGAACGGCAACGCGATCAACATCAGCGCAGGCCACTGCGACCCGGCACCGGGCGCCGGAGCGGGCGTGTACCTGCCGAACCGCGCGAACATGAAGGACAGCCTTCGGGTAGGCGACTTCGCGCGCTCCGAGGTCGGGAACGCGGACGCACTCGACTACTCCCTGATCCGCATCAACGACGCCGGCGTCAAGGCCGGACTCGACCGCCCGGTCGTCCGCGGCGCCGGCGGCAGCACCCTCACCGTGACCGGCACAGCCGTCCCCGTCGTGGGCGCGCCGATCTGCAAGTCCGGGCAGACGTCGTCGTTCACGTGCGGCGTCGTCTCGGCCGACCACGTCCAGGCCGAACTGGTGACAGATACCAACGACAGTCGGATCGTGCGCGGCTTCGCCGGCACCGCCTGCACACTCGCGGGTGACAGCGGCGGCGCAATCGTCACCGGCACGCTCGCACTGGGCATCACGAGCGGATCCAACAGCACCGACGCCCCGAACTGCGCCGAGGCCAACCTCGTCCTCGCATTCGACGGCGGCACATCGAACCTCGGGATTCCGATTCGGAACGTGCTCGACTCGGCGAATGCGTCCTCGGGCGGAGGTCTCGGCGCGGGGCTGTCCATGCGCACCGGCGCCGCCGACCACTGACGAACGACCCACCCACGAATTACGCAGATCGTGTGGGCACGGCAGTACCGAACCCATATAGTCGTACGCGGCTCGGGGGCATCCACTGACACCGGGCGCTCATCTCTGCGCGCGTCTGGATCCTGCGCGCAGGGCACACAATAGAAAGGCCCACATGCGAAGCTCGCTCGCACGTCGCGCCGCGGTGTTCGGTTCTGCTGCGCTCCTACTCCTCGGCCCCGCAACCGCGGCCGCCCAGGCCGATCCAGCCGAATCGTCGTCCACGTCGGGCGTATCGGATCAGGCGGCGCATCTCCCGATCGAACTCGTCGACGCGCTGCAGCGAGATCTGCAGCTCACCCCGGATCAGTACCTCGAACGGTCCGAGCTCGGGCAGAAGCTCGCGGAGTTCGCCGCGCTCGCCCGCTACGAGTTCCCCGACGCGTTCGCGGGCGCGTGGATCGACCCGTCCGGCACTCCGATCGTCGGGCTCGCCGGCGAGGGCCGCGACGCCGCGCGGGCAGCCGTCGAGCAGGCCGGGTTCACGAGCAGGGACGTCGACCGCAGCGAGATCCAACTGCAGTCCGACCGCGCCGCGCTGAGCAAGTGGATCGACACGCTGCCGCGGGAGATCGCCGATCTGGTGCGCGGTATCACCGTGGACATCGCCGGCAACACCCTGGTGCTGCGCGCCGATGACGCCGCAGGCGACCTGTTCGACCTCCTGCCCCCGTTCCTGCAGGGTGCTGCACGGGTCGCGCTCGGTCCCGCACTCGGTTCGCTGCAGCCGCCGGCACCGGGACCGGCCGCTGGCCAGTACGCGCCCGACGCCTTCCTCGGCGGCGACCCGTATGTGGCGGCCGGCGGCGGCATCGGGCTGCGTTGCTCGCTCGGATTCAACGCGATCGACCGCAACGGTGCACCCGTCAACATCAGCGCCGGACACTGCGACCCCAGCCGCGACGTCGCCGGAACGGCGGACGCGTCGACGGCGTATGCGTCGGCGGGTGGTTCGGCCGGGCCCATGATCGGAACCTTCGAGAAGACCAGCCTCGACCGCCTCGACTACTCGGTGATCCGCCCCACCCCCGAATCCGCGCAGCGGTTCGAGAACAACGGCGTGCGGGTTCCCGGAGCGGCCCCGGTCGCCATCACCGGCACCGCCGACCCGGTCGTCGGCGCGCCCGTCTGCAAGGCCGGCAACACCTCGGGCTTCAACTGCGGGGTCGTCACCGAAACCAACCAGAACGTCAAGGTCGGTGCCCGCATGCTCGCCGGCGGGTTCGCCACCAACCTCTGCGCACTCCAGGGTGACAGCGGCGGCACCATCGTCACCGGCACCCTCGCCCTCGGCATCTCGAGCGCGTCGACCGTCGGCGAGTACGGCCTGTGCGAGGTCGCGGGCTTCGTCAGCTCCGTCATGGGCCAGACCCCGGAACTGTTCGCCACCCCGATCAACGCGATCCTCCGCGACAACCCCGGCCTCCGCATCCGGACGTCCTAGCCCGTCCGAACGCACATAGAGAAGGAGCCCACTTCCTCACGGAAGTGGGCTCCTTCTCCTCTGTCCCGGTGCAGTCAGGTCACGCCGCCGGCGCCGGAGCGGGGTTCATCGTCTGGAACACCTGCCATCCGTTGTAGGCGAGGACGGGCCCGGCGGCGAGGATCGTGCCGATGACCCCGCCGACACCGGCGCCCGTCGCGAGGCCGGCGAAACACGCGGCCGGACCGGTGGAGCCGCCCGCGACGCATCCGACAAGCGCCCCGACGATCGTGCCGACCAAGGTGCCGACGGTGACCGCCGAGTCGACTCCGTCAGCCAACTTGTCGAGCATCGAGAGGTCGATCGGCATCGGCGGCAGTGCCGGACCCGCGACATCGACCGGCGTGGACTTCGCCGGATCGGTCTCGGGAGTGAGGGCCAACTGCCGGCCCTCGATCACGGGTGCGATCGAGAACTCGCGATCGCCGATCCGGTACGACAGCGGCAGCGCCTGCAGGACGGTGCCGGCGTCGTTCTTGATCTCGACGAACTTTCCGTCGGACGTCACGTGGAATCCGCCGGCGTCGAGGACGGTGACGACCGAGCGGCCGTCGATGTGTGCCTCGTACCCGACCGCATCCTGCGCAGGCGCGGCGTACGACGTGCCCGCACCGACGCCCATTGCGGCGATCACCAATGCCGACGTTGCGGCAAGCTTCGTGAACTTCATAAGGCTGTCATTTCCGTTCTGTGACTGCCACGAGTGGCTCTCCGACCGAATAGGTATTCGAACCCTCGAAGCGCTCCCGGCGCTCTCCCACCTGCGCAAATGAGCCGCGAGAAGCCCTCCGATTCGCGGCGAATCATAACCCGACACAACACGGAATTGTCACTAATTCATATCGAATATTAAATGAACAAACGTCCAAATTGCTTTTGGGATTCACACCCACCCGCGCGAGTTAGGTCTACCTACACGACATACGTCACACCGGCACCGCATACCGTTAACTGAATCCGACCCGAACGGCCGGGGCCCAGCCCGCCCCGCACCCCTTCGAACCGGACGTCTGCGTGCCCCGGGAAGGTTCTTCACAGACAAAGATGCAGGAAACGACGGTACGCGCTATGTTACCGACAGGTAGTGCTCACAAGTTACCAGCGGGTAACTTGTAGGGCGCTAGGATCTGTGGGCTGACCCCAGGCGGCACGCGTGCTGCCCCGAAACGAAAGGCATCGACATGAATGCCCTGACGATTACGTTGGGCACCGTCGGCGCGCTGCTGAGCCTTGTCTGCTGGGCCTCATTCCTGAGTGGGGCCTGGACCATGGCGAAGACCGTGCAGATCGGTCAGCCGGCGCCCGACCGCTGGCGACCCTTCTTCCCTCGCTTCAAGCAGATGATCGTCGAGTTCATCGCGCACACCCGGATGCAGAAGTTCCGCACCGTGGGCTGGGCGCACTGGCTGGTGATGATCGGCTTCCTCGGCGGTGCGCTGCTGTGGTTCGAGGCCTACGGCCAGACGTTCAACCCCGAGTTCCACTGGCCGCTGTTCGGCAACACCTGGGTGTGGCACCTGTGGGACGAGATCCTGGGCATCGGCACCGTCGTCGGCATCCTGACGCTGATCGTGATCCGCCAGCTCAACCACCCGCGGATCCCGGCGCGCCTCTCCCGTTTCAGTGGCTCGAAGTTCGGCCCCGCGTACTTCGTCGAGATCGTCGTGCTCATCGAGGGCCTCGGCATGATCATGGTGAAGGCCGGCCGCATCGCGATGACCGGTCACTCCAACCCGTGGACCGACTTCTTCACGATGCAGGTGGCCAACCTGCTGCCCGCCAGCGCCGTCATGGTCTCGGTCTTCGCGTTCGTCAAGCTGATGTCCGGCATGATCTGGCTCTTCGTGGTCGGCCGCAACATCACGTGGGGCGTCGCCTGGCACCGCTTCTCGGCCTTTCCGAACATCTACTTCAAGCGTGAGGACGACGGCGACGTCGCTCTCGGTGCCGCCAAGCCGATGATGTCGAAGGGCCGCGCCCTGGACATGGAGAACGTCGACCCGGACACCGACACCCTCGGCGCCGGCCGGATCGAGGACTTCTCCTGGAAGGGCTGGCTGGACTTCACGACCTGTACCGAGTGTGGCCGCTGCCAGAGCCAGTGCCCCGCGTGGAACACCGGCAAGCCGCTCTCGCCGAAGCTGCTGATCATGTCGCTGCGCGACCACGGCTACACCAAGGCCCCGTACCTGCTGGCCGGTGGCCGCAAGGACATGGGTGGCGACGAGGTCGGCCTGGTCGACGCCGACGGCAAGCCGAACGAGGCTGCCCTCGCGAAGATCCCCGAAGCCGCGCGTGCCGAGGCCGAGCGCCCGCTCGTCGGCGAGACGGTCGAGGGTGAACTGGGCGGCATCATCGACCCCGAGACCCTGTGGTCGTGCACCACGTGTGGCGCGTGCGTCGAGCAGTGCCCGGTCGACATCGAGCACGTCGACCACATCATCGACATGCGCCGCTACCAGGTGCTGATCGAGTCGGAGTTCCCGTCCGAGCTCGCGGGTCTGTTCAAGAACCTCGAGAACAAGGGCAACCCGTGGGGCCAGAACTCCAAGGACCGGCTCAACTGGATCAACGAGATGGACTTCGAGATCCCGGTCTACGGCCAGGACGCGGACTCCTTCGAGGACTACGAGTACCTGTTCTGGGTCGGCTGCGCCGGCGCCTACGAGGACCGCGCGAAGAAGACCACCAAGGCCGTCGCCGAGCTGCTCGCGACCGCCGGCGTGAAGTTCATGGTCCTCGGCGCCGAGGAGACCTGCACCGGCGACTCGGCTCGCCGCGCGGGCAACGAGTTCCTGTTCCAGCAGCTCGCGATGCAGAACATCGAGCTGCTGAACACGGTCTTCGACGGCACCCCGGACACCAAGCGCAAGATCGTCGTCACGTGTGCGCACTGCTTCAACGCGCTCGGCAACGAGTACCCGCAGGTCGGCGGCGTCTACGAGGTGGTCCACCACACGCAGCTGCTCAACCGCCTGGTGCGCGCGAAGAAGCTGATCCCCGTCGCCAAGCTCGACGAGGACGTCACCTACCACGACCCGTGCTACCTGGGCCGTCACAACAAGGTGTACGACGCACCGCGTGAGCTGATGGAGGCGTCGGGCGCGAATCTCAAGGAGATGCCGCGTCACGGCGAGCGGTCCATGTGCTGTGGCGCCGGTGGTGCCCGCATGTGGATGGAGGAGCAGCTCGGCAAGCGCATCAACATCGATCGCGTCGACGAGGCCCTCACCACCTCGCCCAAGAAGATCGCGACAGGCTGCCCGTTCTGCCGCGTCATGCTCACCGACGGCGTCACCGCCCGACAGGAGCAGGGCCAGGGCGAGGGCGTCGAGGTCGTCGACGTCGCACAGCTGATGCTGAGCTCGGTCACGCGACTCGATCCTGCACAGCTCACCGCGAACATCAAGGTCGAGCCGCGCGAGAAGACGCCGGTCGCCGCCGCGGCTGTCACTGTACCCGCGGCCGCCGCTGCTGCTCCCGCCGCCGAACCCGAGGCTCCGGCCGCCGAGACGGCACCGGCCGCTGCCGCCGCCGCTCCCGCGGCCGGTAAGGGCCTGCAGATGAAGGGTCTCGGTAAGGCACCGGGCGCGAAGGCTCCCGGCGGCAAGGGTCTGCAGATGAAGGGCGCCGCCAAGGCACCCGGCGCCAAGGCCGAGGCTGCCGCTCCGGCCGCCGAGGCTGCTGCACCGGCTGCCGAGGCACCTGCGGCGCCGGTCGCCAAGCCCGGCGGCCTGGGCATGAAGGGCGGGGCCAAGGCACCGGGCGGCAAGGGCCTGCAGATGAAGGGCGCCGCGAAGGCACCCGGCGCGAAGGCTGCCGCACCGGCACCCTCCGCTCCTGCCGATTCGGCCGCTCCGGCTGCTCCGGCTGCTCCGGCTGCGGAGGCACCGGCGGCTCCCACCGCACCGACCGCCAAGCCCGGCGGACTCGGCATGAAGTCCGGCGCCAAGGCGCCCGGAGGCAAGGGCCTGCAGATGAGGGGCGCCGCCAAGGCTCCCGGCGCCAAGGCCGCTACACCGGCACCGGCTGCGCCCGTAGCCGAGGCTCCCGCGGCTACCGCACCCGAGGCTCCGGCCGCACCGGCTGCCGAGGCCAAGCCGGCACCGCAGCCCAAGGCGGGCGGACTGGGCTTCAAGGCCGGCGCGAAGGCACCGGGCGCCCGCAAGGCCGCCCCGGCACCGGCGGCACCTGCTGCCCCGGAGCCAGTCGCGGAGCCTGAGCCCGAGGCACCTGCCGAGCCGCAGGCCGAGGCCGCGCCCCAGCAGGATGCGTCGAACACGCCTCCGCCGCCGCAGGCCAAGCCCGGCGCGCTGGGCTTCAAGGCCGGCGCCAAGGCACCGGGCCGCAAGAAGTAGTCGCCTGACGACAAGCGCCCCCACCGTTCGCGGTGGGGGCGCTTTCGTTTCCGCGCTCCCGACGCCAGCTGCCGCAGGGCTTGTGCGAGCACCGCATGGCGATTCCGCGCTGACAGCCCTTGCGACAGCGCGACAACCCCTGCGGCAATGGTGTTTGTCCCCAGCTCCTCCGCCATCCACAACCCCCTCGATCCAGCGTCCGGCGCCCCTTCGAGTGACGGAGCTGCCGGCCAGGATGACGCCATGGACCCACTCATCATCCGGCGCTCCGAAGCACTGCAGCGTGGCGCGACGGACTGGAATCTGCAGCATCTGTGCCGGAACGGTTCCTGGCACCGGCTCCGGCGCGGCTCCTACCTGTCAGCGGAAACATTTGCAGAGCTGAGTGCTCGCGAACGCCACCGCGTACGGTCCGTCGCCACACTCGAGTCCGCGTCACGCGACGCGATACTGAGCCACCAGTCAGCCGCGATCGTGCACGGCATCGATCTGTGGAACACCCCGCTTGCCGCCGTCCACCTCACTCGCAACCGCCAGTCCGGCGGCAGCCGCACCGCGCTTCGACACGTGCACTGCACGTCACTGCTCCCCGACGAGTCGACGTCAGTGGCCGGTCTGCGAGTGACGACGGCCGCTCGCACGATAGTGGACTTGGCGCGGACACTCCCGTTCGAGCAAGCGCTCGTAGCGGGCGATCATGCACTCCATTCAGGGCGGTGCTCCGCCGGTGACCTGGCGGCCACGGATCCCCGAACCTCGCGTCGCAAGGTTGCCGGCGTCCTCCAACTGCTCGACGGGCGATCCGAGTCCGTCGGCGAATCGCGCAGCCGGGTGTTGATGATCCGCGAGCAACTCCCGATCCCGGACTGCCAGCCGAAGCTCTACTCGTCCAACGGAAGATTCCTCGGTCGCGTCGACTTCCTGTTCACCGAACAGGGAGTCGTCGGTGAATTCGACGGGAGGTCGAAGTACGGCCGTCTCGCTCCCGACGGCCGAGTCCCGGAGGATGTGCTGTGGGCGGAAAAGCTACGCGAGGACGCGATCCGCGGCGCCGGATGGGAAGTGGTGCGCTGGGTGTGGGATGAACTGGCGACTCCTCGCGTCATCGTCGAGCGCATCCTGGAAGCAGTCGGCCGGGCACGCCCCGGCCCTCGTGGACGAACTGAACCGGTGCCCCGCCCGTGAGCGCCCTACGGCCGCCACAGCTCCAGGCGCGGCACGTCCGGTGTCTCGAAGCCGAGCACCTGCCCGTAGAACGACAGCTCCGCTTCCCGAGCGCTGACGATCGTCTCGAGCTTCCGGAATCCGTGGGACTCGCCGTCGTACGCGAGGTACGCGTGAGGGATGCCCTTGCGCAGCAGCGCGCTACGGAATCGCTCGGCCTGGGACGGCGGGACGATCGGGTCGGACAGGCCCTGCAGCAGCAGCACCGGGCAGGAGAGCCCGTCGACGTTGTTGACCGGCGCCCGCCGCGCGTACAGGTCGGCGGCCTCGGGCAGCGGTCCGATGAGGCCGTCGATGTAGCGGGACTCGAAGTCGTGGGTCTCCTTCACGAACTCGACCAGTTCGGCGACGCCGTAATACGAGACGCCGCAGGCGAACACGTCCGACGTGGTCAGGGCGGACAGCACGGTCCAGCCGCCGGCCGAGCCGCCCTCGATCGCGAGACGCGCGGGATCGGCCAGACCGGCGTCGGCGAGCCCCCGCACGGCGGCGACGGTGTCCTCGACGTCGACGATTCCCCACTGTCCGCGCAGTCGGTTGCGGTATTCACGTCCGAACCCGCTCGAGCCGCCGTAGTTGACGTCGACGACGCCGATACCGCGGCTTGTGAAGTACGCGTACACCAGGTGCACGGCCGGTGCGACGTGCGCGGTGGGGCCACCGTGCACGAGCGCGACGTACGGCGGCAGTTCGCCGTCGGGCGCCTCGTAGTTCGGGTTCCGCGGCGCGTAGGCGATCGCGTGGACCTCGCGTTCGGGGCCTTGGAAGGTCAGGGACTGCGCCTCGGGCAGGTAGGCGACGTCCGGCAGGTCGTCGACCGACATTCGCACGTCGGTGAGCTCGCCGCTGTCCGGGTCGAGCAGTCTCAGCCCGGAGGCGACGCGGGCTCCGCCGCACCGCAACAGGATCCGCCGTCCGTCGACGTCCGCGATGTGCACCGAGGAGATGCCGTCGAGCGGGATGTCGTGGAGCGCACCGGTGGCGGGATCGAGCACGGCGAGGGTGTCGGTGCCGACCGTGCGAGTGGTCAGCAGGGTGCCGTCGCCGAGGTCGGCGTACCAGCGGGCACCGAGCTGCCACAGCGGGGCGCCGAAGTCGGCGTCCGTCGGGCAGATGGGTGTCACGGTGCCGTCACCGAGCGCAACGCGGTGGAGGTTCCACCAGCCACTGCGGTCGCTGATCACGTGCAGTGTCGCGTCGTCGACCCATTCGGGTTGCAGGACGGATTCCTCGGCGTCGCCGAGCAGAACGTCGACCCGACCGGTCGAGAGCGTCAGCACACGCAGTTCGGTTCCGTCCCAAGGCATCTGCGGGTGATTCCAGGCGATCCAGGCCAGCCGGGTCCGGTCCGGGGACAACCGTGGGTAGGCGAGGAAGTCCGAGCCGCCGACGATCGAGCGCACCGCGGCCGGGTCGCCGGCGGCCGATCCGTCGAGGGGGATCGCGCAGATGTCGCGCATCGGCGACGGGCCGCGGTGGACCTCGCGCACACACCACACCTCGTCGCCGACGATGGTGAGATCCCCGTAGCGGTCCGAGGACGGGGTGGGCGACATCGGGGTGATCGGCACCGGCGCAGCGTCGACGCGTGGGTCGAACCGGTACAGCCGCTGGTCGCTGAACTCGGCGAACACCAGCACCGAGTCGCGGGCCACCGTCCAGGCTCCGCCACCGTATTCGTGGACGCGGGTGCGCGCGTTCCACGGGATCGGCAGGACGTCGGCCGGTTCACCGTCGGGTCCGAGCCGGCGGATCGCGGTCCGGCCGCCCTCGGTGGGGCGCTGCTCCGACCACCACACCTGATCTCCGACGAACCGGCCTCCGTCCACCGGGTGACCGCTGGCCGCCAGGTCGGCAGCCGCGATGGGCGACGTCCACGAGCCGTAGGGGGCGACGGTTCGAGCGGCAGATGTCATGCGCACACCCTAGCCAGGAATATCGCGGGGACACCGCCGCGCGACGTACCGTTTCCTCATGCCCGCGCAGCTGCCCTCGCGGTTCACCGACGCCCCGATCGCCCGCATGGCGACGGTGACCGAGGCCGGCGACCCGCACGTGGTGCCGGTGGTATTCGCGGTGCTCGGAGAGACGATCTACACCGCGGTCGACGACAAGCCGAAGAGCACCCGCCGGCTGCGTCGGCTCGCGAACATCACCGCGACCGGACGCGTCAGCCTGATCGTCGACCACTACGACCACGATTGGACGCGACTGTGGTGGGTCCGCGTCGACGGCGCCGCACGGATCCTGTCCGGTGACAGCAGCGAGGGCCGGTCCGCGATCGACGCGCTGGTCGCGAAGTATCCGCAGTACCGATCGATGCGCCCCGCCGGTCCGGTCGTGGCGATCGGCGACGTTCGGTGGCGGGCGTGGTCGGCGTCGTGAGCGCGGCGGCGTCCGTCACGTCCACGGGCCTCGACGGACCTTTCCCGCGCGCGTCCCGACACCCACGATCAGCGCCCCCACCAGGCCGAACATGCCCGATTTCGGCGCCGCTCCGGAGTGGCCGCTCGTGGGCGGCCGATTTCCGTTTGCGCGCGAGTGGAATCATGGTTGCGTGAGCACTCCAGATTCCGTCCGCAACCGTCGGCCGCAGCGCGCTCTCGAGCAGTCCACCAAACTGCAGAACGTGCTGTACGAAATCCGCGGGCCGGTGCATGCGCACGCGGCGCGACTGGAGTCCGAGGGGCACCGAATCCTCAAGCTCAACATCGGCAATCCCGCCCCGTTCGGATTCGAGGCACCCGATGTGATCATGCGCGACATGATCGCGGCTCTGCCGTACGCGCAGGGCTACTCGGAGTCCAAGGGCATCCTGTCCGCACGGCGCGCAATCGTCACGCGGTACGAATTGGTGCCCGGCTTCCCGGAGCTCGACGTCGACGACATCTACCTCGGCAACGGCGTCTCCGAACTCATCACGATGACGATGCAGGCACTGCTCGACGACGGTGACGAGGTCCTGATCCCGGCTCCGGACTACCCGCTGTGGACCGCGATGACGAGCCTGTCGGGCGGCACCCCGGTGCACTATCTGTGCGACGAGCAGAACGACTGGAACCCGGACATCGCGGACATCGAGTCCAAGATCACCGAGAAGACCAAGGCGCTGCTGGTCATCAACCCCAACAACCCGACGGGCGCCGTCTATTCGGCGGAGGTGCTCTCGCAGCTCGTCGACCTGGCCCGCAAGCATCAGCTGCTGCTGCTGTCTGACGAGATCTACGACAAGATCCTCTACGACGACGCCAAGCACATCTCGCTGGCCACGCTCGCGCCCGACATGCTGTGCCTGACGTTCAACGGGCTTTCGAAGGCGTACCGCGTCGCGGGCTACCGCTCCGGCTGGGTCGCCATCACCGGCCCGAAGGACCACGCTGCCGGGTTCCTGGAGGGTCTGGATCTGCTGGCGTCCACCCGCCTGTGCCCCAATGTTCCGGGTCAGCACGCCATCCAGGTTGCGCTCGGCGGGCACCAGAGCATCGAGGATCTGATCCTGCCGGGCGGCCGGTTGCTCGAGCAGCGTGACGTCGCGTGGGAGCGGCTCAACATGATTCCCGGCGTCTCGTGCGTCAAGCCGCGCGGCGCGCTGTATGCGTTCCCCCGGCTGGATCCGAACGTCTACGAGATCCACGACGACGAGAAGTTGGTGCAGGATCTGCTGCTGCAGGAGAAGATCCTCATGGTCCAGGGCACCGGTTTCAACTGGCCCGATCACGACCACCTGCGCATCGTGACGTTGCCGTGGGCGCGGGATCTCGCGGTGGCGATCGAGCGGTTCGGCAACTTCCTGTCCAGCTACAAGCAGTAGCCCGTCGGACCTGTCCGCCCGGCCCGGATGCAGGTGCACCCGATACCTCGGAAGCACCTGCATCCGAACGTGATCCAGGTGATCGCATGGTGGGCCGACACGCTATTTTCCCTCAACCCTGCGGGATCGCCCCGGTATGGGTAGATTGACCGATTGGCACCTCTGAGTGTCCGTAAGCGCCTCGTCTTGCCCCCTCCCCCCTGGGCGACGAGGTATCGGTGGCGGGGACGACCCCCCCCTGCTCCCCGCCACCGTCGCTTGCCACCGCCACCGCTAGCCTGATCCGGTGCAGAGGCCGATCCGATGACATCCGAAGCCCTCCACGGTCATGGCCACGGCCACGGCCATTTCGAAGGCCCGCTCCCGGTGGGCCCGACCGCTGCACGCGTTGTGGTCGGACTGCTCGTCGCGATCGCAATCGCCGTCGTCGCGGCGGCCGCGATCCTGTGGCCGGGCAAGCAGCACATCGAGATCCCGCTGCCGTTCCAGAACGCGGGCGGTGGAGCCGTCACCACCGAGGCCGGCACCGTCGTCGCACAGGACATCACACCGTGCGGCAGCCCGTCTGCGGGCCGGGCGTTTCCGGGCGATCCCACACCTCCCCCGACCGGTAGTTCGTTCGATTGCCGACGCAGCCTGGTGACGATCGACTCCGGCCCCAACGAGGGAACCCGGACGCTGCTCGAGATCGTGCCCGGTCCGGGGCAACCGAATCTGAGCGTCGGTGAGCACATCCGGCTTGTCCGGCAGACGGATTCGTCCGGCACCCCGATCTACTCGTTCAACGACTACTCCCGCGGGCTTCCCCTGCTCCTCGTCGTCGCGGCGTTCGCCGTCGCGATCGTCGCGGTTGCCCGGTGGCGGGGTGCGCGGGCGCTCCTCGGACTCGGGATCACCTTCGGCGTCCTCGTCGTTTTCACGCTGCCGGCACTGCTCGACGGAAAGCCGGCGATGCCCGTCGCACTCGTCTCGGGCGCGGTGATCCTGTACGCCGTGCTCTACCTGGCGCACGGCGTGAATCTACGCACCAGCGCGGCGCTGCTCGGCACGCTCGCCTCGATGCTCGTCGCAGCCGTCCTGTCCGTCATCGCGATTCGGATGACGCATCTGACGGGACTGTCCGAGGAACAGAACACCAACGTGCAGGCCTACATCCAGCAGGTCAGCATCACCGGACTCCTCCTGGCCGGCTTCATCATCGGCTCGCTCGGTGTGCTGAACGACGTCACGATCACGCAGGCGTCGGCGGCATTCGAGATCGCGTCGATGGACGAGGCCGCTTCCCGGCGAACCGTCTTCACCTCCGCAATGCGGGTGGGACGCGACCACATCGCCAGCACGGTCTACACCCTGGTGCTCGCGTACGCCGGCGGTGCGCTTCCGCTCCTGCTGCTGTTCAGCGTCGCGGGTGGACCCGTCAGCGACGTCCTGACCGGTGACGCCGTGGCGATCGAGATCGTCCGATCGTCGGTCGGCGGCATCGCACTCGCGCTCTCCGTGCCCCTGACAACCGGGATCGCCGCGCTCCTCGCCCGGCCCCGGCTCGCCGCTCCGTCACCGCGGCGGCGTACAGGCGGGCGTCACGCGCGCTGACCGACCGCCCGTCAGAGCCGCGGGAGGGGCAGCAAGGGTGGCAGTTCCACCGGAGGCAACGGCAACTGCGGGAGCTGCGGCAGCGGCGGGAGCGGCGGGATCCCGGGTAGCTCCGGGATCTCCCACCAGGGTGGTGGATCCGCCGGACGGGGCTGGGCCGGTGGAGGTGGGGCCGGGGCGCCCCCACCGCCCCCGACCGGCTGCGACGCGCCCTGCTCGGACGGCGGCGTCGTCGGCGCTTCGGACGGCGGCGGGGGTGACGGGAGCGAGGTCTGGACCGTCGTCGACGAACTCGGCGGTACCAAGGTGGGTGTGTCGGCGGTGGCTGCCGCATCCGGACCGAAAAGGGTTCTGCCGTAGCCCAGTCCGAACCCGACGACGGCGATGACGACGAGCGCGGCCCCGGCGATACCGGCACCGCTGACCTGACGCCGCGAGACCGCCTGCCGGTGCCGCCCGCGCGCGGTGGACGGCCGTGGACGAGCGGGCCCGGCCGCCGACACCGGCGCCGCAAGCAACGCGGCGCCGCGGGCAGCGGCCAGTTCCGGCGCGTGCGGCGCCACGATCGGCAGACCGAGCCTCCACTCGAGCACGGCCCGCACCACGGGCAGATGGGCTCCGCCACCGAGAAGCACGACGGCGTCGGGCCTGTGCCCGGACTGCACGATCAGTTCGGCCACCAGGTCTGCCGAACGCTGGACCGCGGGAACCGCGACGCTGTCGAATGTTTCACGTGGTAGTCCGATCAGGTCGTCGCCGCACAGGACGTCGGTGCGCTCCGTTGCCGCGACCACTCCGGTCGACCGGTCGACCACGCTGACGGTCAACCCCGAACTACCGAGGTCGTAGAGCACGACCGTCCGGAACTCCGCCACATCGCCGACACCGCGCAACTGCTCGAGTACCGCGGTCACCTCGGGGACGAGGCGAAAGCCGGTGACACCCTGCCGTCGCATCGCCACGTCGAGCGCAGCGGCCTGGCCCTCGTCGCTGTAGGAGATACCCACGCCGACGGCCGATCCCGACTCGGCCGCCTCCGCGAGGATCACGCCGACCGATTGCGCCGCCAGATCCTCCGCGATCTGCCCACCGACCTCGATCGCCTGGTACTCGAACTCACCGGATCCGTCCGGGGAATCGGATCGCACCAGACGAACGAATCCGGCCCCCACCGAAACTCCCAGAACCCCACCCATGAGCCGCCTTCGATCGTGGTCGCAAACGGTCGCCGCGCGAGCCGCGTGCTGGACGAGCCGAGTCTATACAGCCGCCTTACACTCACCCCATGCAACTGCTGTTCGTCTGCACCGGCAACATCTGCCGCTCCCCCACCGCAGAGCGGCTCACCGCCGCCTGGTCGGCCCGCACCGGGCGGACCGATCTGGCCGCATCCAGCGCAGGGACCCGAGCGGTAGTCGGCGGCCCGATGGAACCGACGGCAGCACAGATCCTTTCGAACCTCGGCGGCACGCCGGACGGCTTCGCGGCGCGCCAGCTGAACCCGGCGATCGCGGGAACCGCCGACCTGATCCTGACGATGACCGAGTCCCACCGCGACGCCGTGCTTCGCACGGCACCGCGCCAGCTCAAGCGGACGTTCACGCTGCTCGAGGCGACCCATCTGGCGCGCGCGACCGGATCGGCCACCGTCGCCGACCTCGCAGCGGTCCGCGGTCAGGTCCCCCGACCCGACAACGTCGACGTCCCCGACCCGATCGGCCGCAGCGCGATCGTGTTCGGGGACGTCGGCAGTCAGATCGACGAGGCCCTACTCGACCTTCTGCCCCGCCTGCGCGACTAGCGGCGCGGGATCGACCTTCGCCGGGGCATCTTCCACCTTCTGCACCGGCGCATCCGAGTCGTAGTAGTACTTGTACTCGTACGCCCCCTTGCCCTTGGCCGGCGTCATCGTCAGGATCGTGCCGAGGACGGTCGCACCCACGCTGCGCAGATTGCCGATAGCCCGCGAGACCTGCTCGCGCTTGGTCTGCCCGTGCTTCACCACGACCAACGCGCCGTCCACCTTGACCGCGAGAACGGCCGCGTCCGTCACCGGCAGAAGCGGCGAGGCATCGATGATGACGAAGTCGAAACGCGAGCGCAGATCCGCGAACAACTTCTCGGCATGCGTGGAGCCGAGCAACTCGCTCGGATTCGGCGGCAGCGGACCGGACGCGAGTACCGAGACGTTCGGGAACGGCGTCGACTGCAACACGTCGTCGATGTCGGCCTGCCCGGCCAGCACCGTGCTCATACCGACCGACCCGATCAGATCGAGATACTTGGCGATACGCGGGCGGCGCAGATCCGCGTCCACGAGAGCCACCGAGTAGCCGGCCTCCGCAATCGCGAGCGATAGATTGATCGCCGTCGTCGTCTTTCCCTCTCCCGGAAGCGAACTGGTGATCGCAATGACACGGGGCGGGTTGTCCACCTCGAGGAACTGCAGATTCGTGCGCAGCTCACGGAACGCCTCGGCGCTGCCCGAATACCCGTCCTGGAAAGCGATGGCCGCCTTCTCTTCCCGATCCTTGTCGAACGGCACCGTACCCACCAGACCGACCCCGGCAAGCTCGTCGAGCACCTCACGGCTCTTCACGGTGTTGTCCAGGCGGTCGCGCAGGACGGCGAGGGCGATGCCGCCGAGAAGTCCGACGACGAAGCCCAGTGCCAGGTTGCGCTTTGTCTTGGGGCTCACAGGAGTGGACGGAGTCGACGCGTGCTGCTCCACCACGACGCGGGCCATCGGAGGCGTCCCGGGCTCCATGCTCTCGAGTTCCTCTGCCATGAGAACGAACTCGTCCGACAGTGCATTCACGAGGTCGCGCGCGACCTCGGGAGATGCATCCGTCACCTTGGTGTCTATCAGGACGGTGTCCGGCGTCGAGGTTGCCTTGACCTTCTTGGCCAGTTGCTCCGCAGTGAGGTCGGACTTCCCCAGCTTGTCGAGCGTGCGCTGGGCGAGCGTGGAACCGGTCAACAGTTTGGTATAGGAAGCGACACGCTGTTGCGAGAACAGGTTGCCTTGGTAGACCTCGTTGACCGACGCACCTGAGGAGGTGGAGACGAACAGCCTGGACGATGCCTGGTACATCGGTGTCGACATCAGCGAGGCTCCGAGCGCGACGAGTATGCCGACCAGTGTTGTCAGCGCGATGATCCTCCACCGTGTCTGCACGATCCGTAGGTAGTCCTGTACTTCCATATCCCCGATTCCCCGTCCTGTTTTCGGTACAACACTTGCGGATACCCTATGCGCGAGTTCGTATCACGGCGCACCTCCGTCCAGCTCGGCGAGAAGGTGCGCGACGCGCCGGAGCGAATCCGTCGAGGTCATCTCCGCGTGCGCACACGGCACGCGATGCTCCGTCACGTCGCCCCGAACGTAGGGACTCCACAGACCACTCAGTTTTCCCCGTTCCTCCGATTCGTGTGCCGCGACGAACAACACGACGTCGCCGTCGAAGGCTCCCGAACGGTGCCCACGGGCGGCGGCTTCCAACGCTGCGCCGGTCCGAACCACGTGCTGAACAACACCGGGGTCGAGTCCCGGGACGTCATCGATCGCGCCAACCGCATCCACGGCGGCGTTCGACGGAACGGACTCCGGCGGGAGCGAATCGAGCAGTACCAGTGCCGCCACCTCGTCCCCCGCCGCGCGCAACTGCACCGCCATCTCATGCGCGATGTTGCCGCCCAAGGACCAGCCGAGCAAGTGGTACGGCCCCTGCGACTGCACCGCTCGTATCTGCTCGATGTACCGGCGCGCCAGTCCCTCCAGGCTGTCGACGCCTTCGTTGGTTGCCTGCAATCCGTACAGCGGCCTGTCGCGCAACTCCTCGGCCAGTCCCGCGTAGCACCAGGCGAGCCCGCTGACGGGGTGAACGCAGAAGAGCGGTGCCGCATCGGGTTTCTCGGGCCGGTTCAGGCGCACGAGCGTCGCCAACGGATCCGGATCCTCGCTTCCGGATTCGATCTGCCGGGCCGTGCCGGCGACCGTTGGATCGGCGAAGAGTGCGGCGAGCGCAACGTCGTAGCCGTACCGTTCCCGTAGCCGCGTCACCAAGCGGACGGCGCCCATGGATGTTCCGCCGAGTTCGAAGAAGCTGCGATCTCGGGGAGCACCGGACAACCCGATCACGTCCGCCATCTCGGCGGCCACGCGCCGCTCGATGATCCCCTCCGGCTCGGAACCGCTCACGTATCCGTCGTCGAAAACCGGTTCCGGCAGCGCGCTCCGGTCGATCTTTCCACCTGCCGACACCGGCATCTCGGCAATCACGGTTACCGCTGCGGGAAGCAGATGGCGGGGCAGCACGCGCTCGAGGTGCGCACGCAGGAATCGCGGTTCGAGGGTGCCTCCACGCCGGGTCGACACGTACGACACCAGCACCGTCTCGCCCGTCGGTCGACACCTCGGCAGAGTGACTGCCGCAACCACCGCCGGGTGCGCCAGTAGTGCAGTGTCGATCTCGGCGGGTTCCACACGCACGCCGTTGATCTGGACCTGGTCGTCACCGCGGCCGATGTACTCGAGGGTGCCGTCACTGCGCAGGCGCACCAGGTCCCCGGTCCGGTAGATCCGCGCCCCCGGTGCCCCGAACGGGTCGGCGACGAATCGGCCGGCCGACGTACCGGGCAGCCGGTGGTATCCCTGCGCGAGCCCCGTGCCACCGACGTAGAGTTCACCGACCACACCCACCGGAACCGGATGCAGTCGCCCGTCCAGAACTCGCAGACTCGCGCCGGCCAGGGGCGCCCCGATGTTCACTGCTCCGGTCCCCAACACGTCGCTGCACGTGACGCCGACTGTGCACTCGGTGGGCCCGTAACCGTTGCGAAGATCGTGCCGGGACCAACTGTGCGCCAACGGGACCGGCAACCTCTCGCCTGCCGATACCACGGTCAGGCCCCGAGTGAATCCGGCCGGGTCCAGCGTCGCGAGGACGGTAGGCGTCAGGTTCAGGTGGGTGACGGCCTCGTCCTCGATCACCGCCTGCAAGTCTGCGCCCGCGTAGGCGAACTCCGGTGCACACACCAAGGTCGCCCCGTGCGCGTGCGCCGCGAGCAGTTCGAACACCGACGCGTCGAAGATCGGCGAAGCCGCCTGCAGAACAACGGATTCGTGGGTGACGAGCAGTCGATCGGCCTGTAGATCGACGAGCGCCGACAGTCCCTCGTGCGTTACCGCGACACCCTTGGGCTCCCCGGTCGTCCCCGACGTGTACAGCAGGTAGGCCAGCGACCCGTCCGTCGATCCGCGCGCGCTGTCGAGCACCCGTCGGCGCCTGTCGTCCGGGAGCTTCGGATCGACCGGCACCCAGGCCGCTCCGATTCGGGTGATCGCCCACACGTCGAGCACCCAGTCCGGGCCGCGTACCGCTCGGATCGGGACGACGTCACCCGCGCGGACGCCCTCGGCTCGCAGGAGGTCGGCTCGATGGGCCGCCGCGACGTCCAGTTGGGCGTACGTCCACTGCCGGTCACCGGCCCGGAGCGCGATTCGGTCGGGATTTGTGCGAACCGACGCCGCCAGTATCTCGCGCAGGGTGCGGGCGACCGGGGCCGAGCTCCCGTCCGCGACCGACGGGTCGAGCGCGAGCTCGAGATCGCCCACCGGGGTGGCCGCGTCGGCCGCGACATGAGCCAGCAGGCGCACCCAGGATGTGAGCAACATGTCGGCGGTTCCGGAGTCGAACAGGTCGGTGGCGAACACCAAGCGCACGTCGATGCCCGATCCATCCGGTGACTCGACGACATCCCACGCGAGATCGAACTGCGCCGTCGGCGCACCCGCCGCGAGGTCTGCCACCTCCACGTCGGGCAGGCTCGGCAATTCCGGTGTCGCCGTCGAGTGTGCCAGCAGCACTTGGAAGATCGGGTGATGCGCGGCAGTACGAGTGGGCGCGACGCAGGCCACGACATCGTCGAAGGGCACGTCTCCGTGGGCCAAGGCCGCGAGGTCCACGTCGCGCACCCGTCGGACGAGATCCGCGAACGGTTCGGTCGGATCGACCCGGGTCCGCAGGGCGAGCGTACCCACGAACATCCCGACGAGAGGGGCGAGTCGAGCGTCGGTCCGACCGGCGACGACGGTGCCGACCGTGACGTCGTCGCGGCCGCCGAGTCGTGCAAGGAGCGCGGCGAGGGCGGCGTGCAGGACCATGAATGCGCTGACCCCGTGGGTACGCGCCAGATCGGTCACTGCCGCGTGCAGATCCGGACCGATTTCGGCGTGTACGACGCCGCCGCGGTGCGTAGGGACGTCGGGTCGAGGGCGATCGGTCGGTAGATCCAGCGGCGTGTCAGGCGCTCCCGCGAGGGTGTGCGCCCAGTACGCGAGTTGACGACCACCGACAGTGTCCGGATCGCGGACATCGCCGAGCATCTTCGTCTGCCAATGCGCGAAATCGCTGTAGCGCAGCGGAAGCGGCGTCCACGGCGGCGCCGTACCGGCGAGACGTGCAACGTACGCGCACTCGAGGTCACGCAGAAGCGGTACGGCCGACGCGCCGTCCAGAGCGATATGGTGCACGGCGATCGCGAGGACCCACTCCGTGTCGTCCACCTGGAACAGACCCGCACGCAGAGCAGCCTGTTCCACGAGATCGAGAGGACGCTCGACAAGTTCGCGCACCCGGTGGTCCACGTCGTCAGGATCGACGGATGCAACCGTGTAGTCGATCACGAACCGATCGGCGCTCAACACCCGTTGAGTGTGTTCGTCGGGGTAGACGGTCCGGAGCGGCTCGTGGCGTTCGACGACATCGGCCAGCGCCGCCCCGAGGGCGTCCGCAACGAGGGAGCCGTTCAGCCGCAACGTGATCGGCATGACATAGCTCGCCGGGTCCGCGCGGTGCAGCATCCACAGGCGTCGTTGTGCGGGCGCCATGGGCGCAGGTTCGGGGCCGGCCGCTGTCAGCGGAGGTCGGACATCGAGCTCGGAGAGATCGAGCAGACCGGCGAGCGCCGCCAGCGTCACCGATTCGAGAACAGCTCGAGGCGGCACGTCGCGGTGCAGCGCGTCGGCGAGACGGGCGGCTACCTCGACTGCGCCGAGAGAGTGGCCACCGAGCGCGAAGAAGCCGGTGTCGATGTCGACGTCGTGGCCGAGGACGTCCCGCACGACGGCCGCGACCAGCACCTCGGTCGACGTGAGTGATCGATCTGAGGTGGTCGCCGCGAGACTGTCCGCCATCGTCGACAGTGCCGCGTGGTCGAGCTTGCCGTTCGGTGTGGTCGGCAGGCTGTCCAGTACGTGCAGGCGAGACGGCACCAACCCCGGTGGCAACTCACCCGCGATGCGAGCGAGGACGGCTGCGGCATCGATACATGCCCCCGCGACGAATGCGACGAGGACTGGTCCGCGCACGACGACGGCCGCATGACGAACACCGCTGCAGCGCATGAGCGCCGCCTCTACCTGCTCCGGCTCTACCCGGACCCCGCGGACCTTGACCTGCCGATCGACACGCCCGAGGAACACCATCCGCCCATCGGCGAGCACCTGGACGCGGTCTCCGGTGCGGTACATACGGCCCGGGCCGAACACCGATGCAACGAAGCTCGCTGCGGTCAGCGCCTGCGCGCCGAGGTAGCCACGGGCGAGACCGCCGCCGGCGAGGTACAGCTCGCCGACGCCACCGACCGCGACGGGGCGTAGCCGCGTATCCAGGACCGCGACCGAGGTTCCCGGTATCGGTGTGCCGATACCGGTGCAACCGTCGACCTCACCGAGGGTGGCGACGACAGTGCATTCGGTGGGCCCGTAGGCGTCGAGCATCGTGCGGCCCGCCCGCCACCGATCAGCGATCTCCGCGGGGAGACTCTCACCGCCGCTGGCCACCACCCGCAGGTCGTCCAGATCGTCGGATCGAATCGTCGCGAGTACCGATGGGGTGGAGAGGAAGTGGGTCACGCGATGTTGCCGCAGCAGCCCGTGCAGCGCGGGGCCGGCGTACACGTCCGGCGGCGCGACGACCAGTGTCGCGCCCGAAGTGTGCGCGAGCAGAATCTCGAGCACGGCCGCATCGAACGCCGGGTTGTATCCGTGCAGTACCCGATCGCCCGGACCCACGCGGTACCGTCCTCGCGCCGCCGATGCCAGGGCCGCCAGGCCGCGATGCGTCACGGCAACGAGCTTGGGTTCACCGGTCGAGCCCGAGGTCGAGATGACGTATGCGGGCGAATCGACCGACTGCGACTGTCTGGGTGCGGGGACCGGCGCGGCGACGTACGCATCCGTCGGCCCGAACGCCGCCCCGGTCTTGGTGACTGCCCACAGCATGCGGAGCCTGCCCAACGACCGTTCGGGATCGAGGGCCACCACATCCTCGGGTCCTACACCGTGATCCTCGATCAAGCGTCGGGCCAACTCGTCGGACTGCTCGTCGAGCTCTCGGTACGTCACGGCGGCGGAACCGTCGACGACTGCTACACAGTCCGGATGCGCGGCCGCGGTACTGCGCAGCAACCCGGCCAGGGTCCGCGGTGCATCCGCCGCGCAGCCGTGGACGACATCGGTGACCGCGATCGGCAAGTCCTGCACAGTGACGTCGGGCCGTGTTGCTGCGCCGGTGAGAGCACGGACGAACTGGTCCACAAGGCTTCGTGCTGTCTCGGCGCCGAACTTCGAGGCGTCGTAGACCAGGGTGCCGTGGAATCCTGCTGCCCCGCTTCGTGACAGCGTGAACTGGAGATCGAACTTCGCCGCGTCCTCGGCGAGTTCGTGGGATTCGATTTCGAGGTCGCCGATCCGCACGATCGGCGGGGTGAAGTCCTGGAGGGCGACCGCTACCTGCGGCATCCGGGCCCCGGCGGCGGTGAGAACTTCCTCGATCGGGACCGCGGCCCGGTCGAATGCCGCGACATCGGTGTCTCGAGCCTGTGCGAGCAGCGCGCCGAACGGCATGTCCGACTCCACCCGGGTGCGCAGCACGACGGTGTCGACGAACAGCCCGACGAGGGAGTCGAGTTGCGGGTATCTGCGGCCTGCCACCACCGCGACCACTCCCACGTCGGCGCCACCGCAGAGCCGTGACAGGAGCGCAGCGAGCGCGGCGTGGATCACCATGAACTCGGTAGCGTGATGGGCCGTCGCGAGCTCCGTGATCGCCCGCGCCGTGTCCTCGTCGAGCGCGAACTCCACGGTCGCGCCAGTTCCCGGTGCGGCGCTCCCCGCCTCGATCGGCAGCACGACCGGATCGAAGCCATCGAGTTCCCGCTGCCAGAACCCGAGATCCGCGCCGTCCGTGACCCGCGCACGCTCCCAGACCGCGTAGTCGGCGTACTGCAGCGGCAACGGATCCCAGCGGGGAGGGGCACCTGCGTGGCGGGCCCGGTACGCCTCTCTCAGGTCGGCGAGCAGCACCGCGACCGAGGTGCCGTCGGCGGCGAGGTGGTCGATCGTCACCTCCAGGACGTGCCGGTCGGCGCCGTCCTCACGCAGGCGCACGTCCAGTGCTCCCGGAGGCTGATCGGACGCGGCACTCCTCAACGGCCGAACGACGTCCTCCGCCGCCGCGACGATCGCGTGCGGCCCGTCAGCGTCGACGGCGAACGACGTCCGCAGGGACTCGTGCCGCACCAGGACGTCGGCGAGCGCGGCGTCCAATGCATCCACGTCGAGCGGCCCCCGGAACACCACACGAGCCGGCAGCCGGTACGCCTCCTCCCTGCTGACTCCGCGCAGTGCCCACATGCGGCTCTGGCTACGGCTCAGGGGAATCCGATCCGGCCGCGAGACGGCGACCGGGCCGGGGTCGATCTCGGCGAACCGGCTCCGATCCAATTCCGCGGCGAGTTCGGCGACGGTCGGGGCAGCGAAGAGCAACCGCAGCGGGACATCCGTATGGGTGGAAGCACGCAATTGTGCGACCACGCTGGTGGCCAGCAGCGAGTCGCCGCCGACGGAGAAGAAGTCGTCGGTCCGACCGACTCGGGCGCCGAGCGCGGCCGAGAAGGCGTCGGCGACGAGTTCCTCCGTCGTGGTTACCGGTCCGGTGGCCGAGTCGAGCACAGGTTCCGGCAACCGTTCGACGTCGATCTTCCCGTTCGCGGTGAGAGGGATCTCGGCGACGCCGACAACCGACGCGGGCACCATGTACGACGGCAACGCCGCGGCCAGGTTGCGGCGCAGCTCGGTGACGTCGGCATCGGCGGGAACGACGTACGAGACCAGGACCGGCGATCCCGTCGTCCCAACCCGTGCGACCGTCGCGGCGGCCGACACCGCCCCGCTCCGGGTGAGGACGGCGTCGATCTCCGCCGGTTCGATCCGGATCCCACGGATCTTCACCTGATGGTCGTTACGTCCGCAGAACTCCAGGACCGGTCCGCGCGCGCCGCTCACCCACCGAACGAGGTCACCGGTCCGGTACCAGCGTCGACCGTTCTCTCCCGCAACGAATCTCGCCGACGTTGTCACAGGTGCGCCCGCGTATCCGTGTGCGACGCGATCACCGGCCAGATACAGTTCGCCGGTCACCCCCGGCGGCACCGGCCGCAGTCGCACGTCGAGAACTACCGCGTCGATCCCTCGGGCGGGGCTGCCGATCACCGCCGGATCCCCGGGACCGAGTGGGCCGGCGAAGGTCGCGAACACCGTCGATTCGGCGGGGCCGTAGCCGTTGTAGAGGCGGCATTCGGGCCCCCAATGCCGCACGAGATCCGGCATGACTCGCTCGCCTCCGAGCATCAGTGCCTCGAGGTCCGGCAGGTCCCGTGGACCCACCGTTGCGAGGACCGACGGTGTCATGCAGGCGTGGGTGATCCGCTCGCGTCGGAGCAGATCGGCCAGCCCGGAACCGCCGTAGGCCTCGACCGGCGCCACCACCAACGGCGCCCCTGCGGCGCCCGCAACCAACATCTCCAGTAGGGCCGCATCGAATCCCGGAGACGCCACGTGGAGCACACGCGACTGCGGACTTGCCGCGAACACGTCGCGCAGGTCGGCTGCCAGCGCGCCGAGGCCTCGGGACGTGAGCACCACTCCCTTCGGTCGCCCGGTCGAGCCCGAGGTGAACACGACGTACGCCGGCTGATCCGGAAGCACCTCGGGCAGTGGAACGTCGGTGTCGCCGACGGCCGCGACGTCGATCCACTGCGTGTCTCCGGGTAGCTCCGCCACGAGATCGGCCGCAGTGACACCGAGGCGCGCCCGGGACTGCTCGAGCATCGCGGCGATCCGGTGGATCGGGTGAGTGGGATCGACCATCACCGGGGCGGCTCCGGTCCGGGAGATCGCCCACACCGCGAGCACCGACTCGAACGACCGCGGCAGCGCACATGCGACGGGTACCCCCGGCCCCGCGCCCCGGGCGCCCAGGGCTGCCGCCAGGCCCTCCGCGCGATCGACGAGATCGCGATAGGAGACTTCGATGCCTGGCGCCACGACCGCTGCCCTGCTGCCGCCACGGCGGGCCCCGTCGGACAGCAGTGCCCACAGACCGACCGGCGTGCCGGCTTCCCCCGAGGCCGGCACCAGTGATGCCCGCTCGACATCGGTCAGCAGGTCGACGTCTCCGACCACCTTCGCGGGATCGTCCGTCACGGCGTCGAGGAACATCTCGAACCGCTCGGCGAACGCGGTGACGGTGTCGTGATCGTAGAGATCACTCCGATAGGCGAATTCGAGTTCGAGGGCGCCCGGGGTCTCGGTGACCGTCAACTGGAGATCGAACTGGACGGTGTCCTGCGCCGCGGGCTCGGCCGTGACCACCAGCCCCGAGAGGTCGATCCGCACCGTCTCGGGACGGCGCATCGACAGCGCCACCTGAAACAGCGGATGGCGAGCGGAATCCCGGAGCGGGGCGAGCCGTTCGACGATCGTCTCGAACGGGGTGTCGGCGTGGGCGAACGCCTCGACGTCGCGGCGCCGGACGTGTTCGAGCAAACTCGCGAACGAACCGTCCCCGTCGACATCGGTCCGCAGGACCACCGTCGAGGCGAACATTCCGACCACGTCGTCGAATCTCGGATCTCCCCGGCCCGCCACCGCCGTACCGATCACGACGTCCGCCGAGCCGTTGTGCCGTGCCAGCACCGCGGCCAGAACCGCGTGCAGGACCATGAAACTCGTCGCGCGATGTCGGCGAGCCGTGGCCACAACCCGGGTCGCCAGTTCGGTCCCCAGTCGCACCCCGACGGTGGCCGAACGCGTCGAGCTCGTGCCGGATCGCGGACGATCGTTCGGGAGGGTGCACTCGTCCGGGACACCGTCCAGTGCCGCCGACCAGTACTCCAGTCCGTCCTCGCCGGCCGAGGTCTGCCAACGGGCGTAGTCGATGTACTCGATGGCCGGGACCGGCAACTGCGGTACGTGCCCGGTTGCCCGGGACCGATACGCCTGCGCGAGGTCTCGAAGCAGGGGCGTGAGCGACCATTCGTCGGCGGCGATGTGGTGTACGACGACAGCCAGCGTGTGGCGGATGGGACCGGTCCGGTAGAGACGCGCGCGAATCGGCGGCTCGGTTGCCACGTCGAACGGCGCGGTCGCGAAGGCTCGAGCCGTGTCCGACAACATGTCCGGCGCAATCGCGACGGGACCGAGGTCGAGGTCGGGGACGTCGAGCACCTGCTGGACCGGTCCGCTCGCGACGGTCGGATACACCGTGCGCAGGATCCGATGCCGTTCGATCACATCGTGGAGCGCGCACGCCAGCGCGTCCTCGACCAGTTCACCGTCGAAGTGCAGCAGGAACGGAAGGTTGTACATCGCGGAGTCCGGAGCAAAGTTCTGCTGGAACCAGAGTCGCCGTTGCGCGGGCGACAGCGGACCGGTCGTCGCTGCCGGCGTGGACGGCCGAGGACCTTCGCACCGTGCACCCCCACCCACCCGTTCCTCGACGACCAGGGCGAGTTCGGCCACCGTGGTCGCCTCGAACACGTCCCGCACTCCGACGTCGGCCCCGGTGATCGCAGCGAGTCGACCGGCGAGCCTGGTTGCCAGCAACGAGTTACCACCGAACTCGAAGAAGTCGTCGCCACGTCCCACTCGGTCGGCGCCGAGCAGTTCGCGGTAGACACCCGCAACGATTTCCTCGAACGGACCCCGTGGCCCGGTAGCTGTCTCCGCAGCAGGGGCGGGTACCGACGGTGTCGGCAGCGCCGCGAGATCGACCTTGCCGTTGGCACTCGACGGCAGATGGTGGACCGCTACCACCGCCGCGGGAACCATGTAGTCCGGCAGGATTGTTCGCAATGCACGGATCACCGCGCGTGAGTCGATATCCGGGTCCTGCCGCCCGACTCGGGGCACCGCACCCACCACGTACGCGACCAGCCGACCGTCCCGCACGTCGATCGCGGAATCGACGATCTCCGGGAGCCTGGACAGTGCCGCCCGGATCTCGCCTGGCTCGATGCGGTGACCGCGAATCTGGAGCTGACCGTCCGCCCGGCCCCGGTACTCGAGCATCCCGTCGTTGCGTAGCCGAGCCAGGTCACCCGTCCGATACCGGAGTTTGCCGTCGACATCCGCCACGAACCGGACGGCACTCAGACCCGCCCGTCCCCGGTAGCCGCGAGCGACCTGCGGTCCGGAGACGTACATCTCGCCGATCGCGCCGCGCGGCACCGGCCGGAGGAGCCGGTCGAGCAGTTGCACGCCGGTACCGGGCAGTGGAACACCGATCACACTTCGACCTGCCGGCGCCGATCGGACCTCCGTCCACGTGGCGTGCACGGTGGTCTCGGTGATGCCGAACATGTTGACCGCTCGAAGGTTCCGATGTCGCTCGAGCCAGCCACGAACGCGGTCCCCGTCCAGCGGCTCACCGCCGAAGATCAGCAGACGCAGCGACAGGTCCGCCGGGTCTCCGCTCACCTCGGCCAACTGGCCGAACGCGGTCGGCGTCTGGTTCAGCACGGTCACCCGCTCAGCGACGAGCAGCTTCCGGAACTCCTCGGGGCTGCGGGCCACGAAGTGATCGACCACGACGACGCGTCCCCCGGTGGTCAACGGCCCCCAGATCTCCCACGCAGAGAAGTCGAAAGACGGCGAGTGGAACATCGTCCACACGTCGGAAGGACCGAAGCCCAACCCCGCGTATGTGTTGGTCAGGAGCGCGAGCACGTTCGCGTGGGTCACCGCGACACCCTTCGGTGTTCCGGTCGACCCGCTCGTGTAGATCACGTAGGCGGTGCGGTCGGGGTCGCATGTCACATCGATACTTCCGCATCGATCCAGTTCGCTTGCTGCGAAGTCCATGTCGAGGGTGATCGAGCGCTCCGGGGCGGCGAACCCGTCGTGGCACACCACAAGCGCAGCCTGCGCCTGGCGGATCAGCGCGTTCAGGCGCTCGGGCGGCTGGGTGACGTCGAGTGGGAGGTAGGCCGCGCCCACGCGGACCGCGGCCAGCATCGCGACGATCAGGTCGGGTGAGCGGGGCAGCGCAATCGCGACGACGTCCTCCGCCCCGATTCCCTCGCGCACGAGGCGGCGGGCGAAGGCCCTCGAACGCGAGTCGAGGTCGGCGTAGGTCACGCGATCGTCACCGCATACGATCGCGATCGCATCTGGAGACTCGGCAGCCCGCTGTGCGAAGAGCTCCCCCAACGAGCCTGCCGCGGTGGTGATCCCGGCCTGCAAATGGTCAGCGTCCGCGCCGAGCAGGGGGCGACGCGCGTCCATCGGACGTGCGCTCAGGTCGATCGAACCGACGACGATCGTCGGATCGTCCGAGACCGCCTCCAAGATCCGAAGCAGCCACGGCGCCCACCTTGCTACGGACTCGTGGTCGAACAGTGCACGCGGGTACGTGAGGCTACCGTCGAGTCCCGCCGCCTCCCCCATATCCGCGTCCCGCGCCCGCAGCCGGACCTCGAGATCGAACCGGGTTCGCTCACTGGACAGTTCACGGGTCGTCACCTGCAGACCGGGCAGCTCGACCTCGTCCGGCACGAAGTTCTCGTACGCGAGCATCACCTGGAAGAGCGGATGATGGGCGGTCGGGGGACGCCGCGTCAGGTGAGCGACGACTTCGTCGAACGGCAGGTCCGCATGGGCAAAGGCATCGATGTCGACGCGGCGGGTACGGGCGAGCAGATCGGCGAAGGACCGGTGCGGATCGACACGGGTTCGCAGGGTGACGGTTCCGACGAGCATTCCCACCACCTCGTCCAGGCGAGGATCGGTACGCCCGGAGACCGGCGATCCGACACTGATGTCGTCTGTACCGGCCAACTTGCCGAGCAGCACGGCCAGCGCCGCGTGCAGCACCATGAACAGGGTCGAGTCGTACTCGCGTGCGATCTTTTCCAACGCCGCCTGCAGGTTCGCCGGCACCTCGAACCGCACGATGCCGGAAGTTGCAGTCTCGATCGGCCCGCCACGCGGCCGGTCGCTGGGCAACGCGAGGGGCGGCGCATCCGCGTCCAGAACAGATCGCCAGTAGGAGAGATCCCGATGCGCGCGACTCTCCGGGGCGGCGGGGTCACCGAGCACGGTCCGGTGCCAGCGGGCATAGTCGGCGAACTGGATCTCGAGGGACGGCCAGTGGGGCGCCTGGCCTGCGCGGCGCGCGGTGTAGGAATGGGCCAGATCACGGGAGAGCAGCACCGCCGACAACCCGTCCACCGCGATGTGGTGGGCCACCACGGCGAGCGTGTGATGGTTCCCGTCGATTCGGTACAACTGCAGGCGCACTGGATGTTCCATCGCGAGGTCGAACTCCGACGAGGCGAGCGCGTCCAGTTCCGATTCACACCCGCCCGGAGTGTCGACGACCGCCGGGACGGGCGCCGGGGCCTCCACGATCTGTACCGGGCCGTCGCCGTTGTCGGAGATCACGGTCCGTAGAGCCGGGTGCCGCTCCAGCACATCGCCGATGGCCCGGCGCAGAGCAACCGTGTCGAGGTCGCCCTCGAAGTCCAATGCGAATGCGATGTTGTCACTACCGGACCGGTCGACGCGGTTCAGCAGCCACATCCTCTGCTGCGCGGGGGCCAGCGGCGCGGGTCCCGACGACGCCGGCGCCGTCGGGAACTCCGGCAGATCGTCCCGGCCCCACAGAGTGGCCGCAAGTTCTGCGACAGTGGGATTCTCGAAAACATCGCGGACATCTACCCGCTTGCCGAGTACGCTGCCGAGGCGTGCGACCAGTCGAGTGGCCGACAGGGAGTCGCCCCCAAGTGCAAAGAAGTCCGTGTCCCGGCCCACTGCTTCGGCCGAGAGAACCTCCTGCACAACACGGCCGACCATCTCCTCCGCCGGCCCGCGGAGGCCCGTGTCGGACGTCGACGGACGGGCGGGACTCGGCAACGCGGACCGGTCGATCTTTCCGGCCGTCGTGAGCGGCACTGCGTCGAGGACTTGGACGATGCCCGGCACCATGTGCCGGGGCAGTCGGTCGGCGGCGTATCGGCGCACCTGTTCGGTGTCGATGAGGCCGGAGCCGTGCACGTAGGCGACGACGATTCCCTCATGCAGGGCAACGACAGCGGCTTCCACGTCGGAATGCCCGGCAATCGCGGTCTCGATCTCACCCAATTCGACACGGATACCACGGATCTGGACCTGATCATCGAGACGTCCCACGAACTCGAGTTGCCCGTCCGGACGCCGCCGGACCAGATCGCCGGTGCGGTACATCCGGCCGGGGCCGAACACCGAGGCCACGAAACGTTCCGCGGTCCGAGCGGGCTGCCCCAGGTATCCGCGAGCGAGTCCCGGACCGGACAGGTACAGCTCACCGACCACACCGACCGCAACCGCTCGCAACCCACGATCCAACACCGCTGCCGTCATTCCATCGATCGGCGCGCCGATCGGGGTGGAACCGCCGTTGTCGTCGAGTCGACCGATGGTCGCGACGACGGTCCCCTCGGTGGGACCGTAGAGATTCAGAAGGGTCCGACCCGCGCCCCACCGGACGGCGACGTCCGCGGCGCACGCCTCACCGCCGAGCCCGACCACACGTAGTTGGTCGAGTCCTTCGGGCGGGATACCCGACGCGACGGAGGGAGTGGTGAACCAGTGCGTGATGCGTTGCGACTCGAGAACTTCCGCCAGTGCGGGGCCGCCGAATGCTCCCGGCGGCAGGAGCACGACGGTCGCCCGGGTCCCGAACCCCAGCAGATACTCGAGGACGGATGCGTCGAACGACGGCGATGCACCGATCAACACCCGGGAGTTCTCGCTCACGGCGAACTCCCGGCGCAGCGCCGACGCGAGCGGCGCCAGGCCGCGGTGCGTCACGACGACACCCTTGGGCGCGCCCGTCGTCCCCGAGGTGTAGATCACGTACGCCGGATTGTCCGGATGCGGGGGAACGAACCGGTACTCGCTGTTCGACGGTGCGACCGAGTTGTCCGCCTGGGGATCGATCCGCGTGACCCATTGCGGCAGAACCGCACTCCGATCGGCAACAACGAATCGTGTACCCGCGTCCGCGAGGATGGCCTCGATGCGTCGCCGCGGCTGGGCCGGGTCGACAGGTACGAACGCCGCACCGGTCCGAGCGACGGCCAACACGGCGGTCATCGCGTCGATCGAGCGTGGCAGGAGGACGCCGACGAAGTCCTCGGGACCGACACCGAGCCGCGCGAGACGGCGTGCCAGTGCCTCCGCCACCGAACCGATGTCGACGAGCTTGCCCTCCTCGTCACAGATCCGCGTCGGACCTCCGAGCACCTCGCGCAACGTGGCAACGGCGTAGTTCGACGGCCCCCGGTCGACGGGCCCCGCGGGAAGCAGGTCGGCAATCCGCGCCGTCGGGTCCGCCACCGCAGACTCGAGCACTTCACGCAACAGCGCCGCCCACCCGCGGACGGTTCCGCCGTCCAGGATGCTCTCGTCGTAGGTGAGGCACAGTTCCACCTCGGTGCCCGGCCGCTCCCGGATGGCGACTTCAAGGTCGAATCGCGCGTCAGTCCCTGTCAGCTCGCGTCCGACGAAGTTCAGATCCGACACCCGCATCACCGGATCGTCGAAGTGCTCGTAGGTGAGCACCGCCTGAAACGAAACGCCCGCGCCCAGAAGCTCCTGCACGCTGTCGAACGGAGTCGCGCTGTGCACGAATGCCTCGATGTCGTCGGCGCGGACCGCGTCGAGCAATCGGTCGAAGGTCTCCTCGGGAGTGACCTGGGCACGCAACGCGATCGTGCCGACGAACATGCCGACCAGCGCGTCCAGGGCGGGATCTCCACGTCCCGCGTCCACGGTTCCGACCACGGTGTCGCGGGATCCGGTCAGAGCCGACAGGACCACGGCGAGGGCGGCGTGCACGAGCATGAAGACGGTCGTGTCGTGCTGTCGGGCTGTGCGGTGGAGAGCGTTTCGCACCTCGGCGCCGAGCGTAGTGGTGATGCGTCCGGCAGAGCCGGCCAGCGGGCCCCGGGTCCGGTCGAGGGGAAGGCCCGGAACGTCCGCGGCACCGGCCAGCGCCGACGTCCAGTGGTCGAGGTCGTCGTCCCGGACGCCGGAGTCGAGCACAGTCTGATGCCACTGCGCATAGTCCGTGTATGTGACCGGCAGAGGCGCCCATGCCGGCTCCTCGCCCGCCGCCCGTGCACGGTAGGCGCTCACCAGGTCGTTCACCAGGGGCCCGAAGGACAGACCGTCGAGGGCGATGTGGTGAGCCACGACGACGAGTACGTGATGATCGGCGTCGAATCGCTGGAGCCTGAATCGGACCGGCACGTCCGACGCGAGCGAGAACGGTCGGCTGACGAATTCTGCTGCATCGCTATCGGACTCGGCTCTTGACGTGACGTCGACGACGGTCGGAACCGTGAACGCCTCCTCGACAGGCAACACGTGCCGCTCCGGCCCGAGGTCACCGTCGTGGATCACCGTACGCAGCGGCGAGTGCCGAACCATCACGTCCCGTAGAGCCGAGGTGAGGGCATCACCTGACAGCGGTCCGCGCATCTCCACCGCGAACGGCACGTGATAGGCGGTACTGTCGCGTCGAGTCTGCGCATGTAGCCACAGCCGCCGCTGAGCGGGCGCGAGCGAGTTCGACTCCGTCGCACCCCCGACCAGCGCGGTCCGCTCGTCGACGCCGGCCACCGACCCCGCCAGCCCGGCCACCGTGCGCTGCTCGAAGACGTCCTTGACGGTGATCCGTCGACCGGTCGCGGATGCGAGGCGGCCGGCGAGCTGGGTGGCATCGAGCGAATTGCCGCCGAGCACAAAGAAGTCGGCGGACGCATCCCGAACCTCGGCGCCCAGCACCTCACCCATCGCATCGGCGATCAACGCCTCGAGCGGGCCGTGTACCGCGCGCGCGTCGGCGTCCTCTGCGGGCGGCGCCATCGCGGCCAATGCCGAGCGGTCGATCTTGCCGCCCGGGGTGAGCGGCAGGAACTCGACGACGAGGATCCTGTCGGGAACCATGTGGCGCGGGAGTCGAGCCGTCAGCCACTTGTGCAGGTCCCTCGCCGTCGGGGAGCGGCCCGATACGTAGGAGTGCAGCCGACCGTCACGTTGTACCGTCGCGGCGCCGTCGACGTCGGGGTGTGTCACGAGCGCGGCATCCACGTCACCCGGCTCGACACGGATGCCGCGGATCTGGATCTGGTTGTCGGCTCGGCCGACGAATTCGAGTTGACCGTCGACACCCCAACGCACCAGGTCGCCGGTTCGATACATCCGGTCGCCCCCGAATACCGAGGCGACGAAGCGCTCGGCGGTGAGCCCCGGACGGGCACCGTACCCCCGTGCCAGGGCAGGACCGATCACATAGAGCTCGCCGACGACGCCCGGCGGCACCACCCGGAGTCGCCGGTCGAGCACCACCAGCGACGTTCCGTCGACAGGCCGCCCGATCGGCACGGAAGGCAACCGCGTGAGGATCTCGGGATCGAGTTCTCCGCTGACCGACGCGAGGATCGTCGTCTCGGTGGGACCGTACGCATTGACCATCGTGCGGCCCTCTGCCCACCGACGTGCGACGGGAATCGGGAGCGGCTCACCGCCGGCGTCCAACATTCGCAGGTGCGGCAGCCCCACGCTGGACGTGGCCGCCAGCACGGCCGGTGCCGAAACCAGATGGGTGACGGCGCGGTCCCCCATCAGACGCGTGAGAGCCTCACCCGCAACGGTATCCGGATCGGCCACGACCAGGACAGCACCGGCGTCCGCAGCCGTCAGGATCTCCTGGATGGACGCATCGAACGTGGGAGACGCGATGTGCAGGACCCGAGAGTCCTCCGTGACGGCGTATCGCGAACGGAGCGTCGAGAGCAGTCCGGCGATCCCGCGGTGGGAGACCACCACGGGCTTCGGACGTCCGGTCGAGCCGGAGGTGTGAACGATCCACGCCGGATTGTCCGGCCGCAGAGGCCGGACGCGATCCGCGTCCGTGACCGGTTCGGTCGACCAGTCGTCGGCCGCGATATCGACGCGCATCACCTCGGGCGGCAACGCGACACCCTGCTCGGCGAAGACAACCTCGATGCCATCGAGGTGTTGCGTCAGGCGCAGCGACGGAAGATCCGGGTCGACCGGTACGTACGCCGCACCGGTCTTCGCCACTGCCCACAGCGCGAGTACCGAGGCGGGGGATCGGGGAAGTGCAACCGCGACGGCACCTTCCGGACCGCAGCCCAGCGAGATCAACCGCCGAGCGAGCGCCGACGAGCGGGCGTCGAGGTCCCGATACGTGAGTGTGGTGTCACCGCTGACGAGGGCGGCTTCCGCGCTCGCGGCGTGACGGGTGAGCGCCTCGGGGAGCAAGGTGATCTCAGCACCGATGTCGGCGCCGCGGACAGGGTCGACGGACGCCGACTCTCCGGGTCGCCCGAGCGGAAGGTCACCCACCCGTCGGTGCCCAGAGGAGACGAACTCCCCCGCGAAATCGAGGAACCGGGAATGGTGTCGCTCCAGTGAATCCTGCGAGTAGCGCGCTGGATTGGCCTCGAAATCCACTCGGGTCGCGCGATCGCCCGACCCTGGATACACGGTCAGCGAGAGATCGTCGACAGGCCCGGTCGAGAGAATATGCAGTTCACCTTCGGCCTCGCCGAACACCGAGTGCCGAGGGAACTGCATGATGTTCACGACCGGTCCGAACACCCCGCCCAACCCGGCCCCGTGGACCGCGGAGTCCGGCATCTCATCCAGCATCGCGTCGTAGCGGAAGCGCTGATGCCGCAAAGCACCGGTGATCTCCAACTGGACTCGTCGGATCAGGTCCTCGACGGTGCCCTCAGGATCGACGAACACCCGCAGCGGCACGACGTTCGAGACCGATCCTGCTGACCGGCGCAGCAAAGCGGTGGTACGGGCAGAGACCGGCAGGCTGAGAGCGATGTCATCGACGCCCGTCACCCGCGACACGTACGCGGCAAACGACGCAACGAGCGTGGGGACTTCCGGCACGGGTGCGGAATCCGCGTGGTCCAGCGCCTCGAGAAAGCGTTCCGGAAGAACACCGGCTGTGCGCAGCGCAGGTGTTGACAACGTCCCCACCCGGTCGGCCAGTGACACGACCTGCGGCAGCGCCGCCAGTCGCTCACGCCAGTACTCGCGGTCGAGTTCCTCGCGCCGGCTCCCGGAGTAGGCCTCGACACTCCTGTACAGCTCTTCGACCGGCGCGCAGGCACATTGCGGCGGCTCCACACCGCTGACCATCGCGGTGTAGAGCTCGGAGATGCGCTTGGTCAGGACTTGCGCGGCCGAGCCGTCCATCACGAGGTGGTGTGCGAAACAGTGCAGATAATGCCGGTCGTTTCCCAGCCGGATGAGCGTCATCTCCGCAAGCCGATCCGAGAACGGGTCGATCGGTCGGGACGTTCGGTCGGTCATCCACTCGATTGCCGCAGTGTGAGGATCGTCCGCACCACCGAGATCCAGAAACCTCGGCGCGTCATCGATGTCCAGGACAGGCCGCTGGTGCGGTTCACCGTCTACGTCGACGAGAACAACCGTGCCGGATTCGATGTCGCGGGCGGCACGGTCGCATGCGGCCAGGAAGGCCGGGCGATCGAGCGGCCCACGCAGATCCAGATACTGCGCGACTGTCAGGGCAGTGTCGGGCGTCAGCTGTTGAGCGAACAGAAGCGCTCTCTGTGATGGCGCAAGCGGAAACGAACGCAAGCGCGCACCCCCTCTTATCCGGCAGGTATCCCGACAGCTCCACCGCTGGCACGCAAGCGCGCTCGAGCGGAACCCACCCGATCCAACCTGCCTGGATCGGGTAGGAATAACTTACTGTGCGAGTGCACCATTCACCAGTTGAACGCCCGACCAATTCTCGATCCGGGTTAGCCTGCCCAGAGCATGCCGACCGAAGGGGGTCCACCACGTGGAGCAGTCCGAGCCCGAAGCCGCATCAAGGACGACGGAGATCGATCCGGCGCCCGCCCGTCGAACAAGCCGCCGCCGGACGTCACAACCTGCGGTAACGGCGCGGAAGCGGCGACGCCGCATCGCGATCGGCGCAACGTGCGCGGTCGCGATCGTCGGTGCCTGGGGCTGCTATCTCGCGTACGAGGCAACCCAGATCAGATTGAATCTTGAACGAGCATCGGATCACGCGACGCAATCGAAAGATGCACTACTGGCGGGTAACTCGGAGACAGGCACACGATCTGCGGCCGATGCGGACCGCTACGCAGACCAGGCCTATGACGCCGCCCACTCGGTCAGCTGGCGTGTCGCCGGAGCGATTCCGTGGCTGGGCAGTCCGTTCGACACGACCCGGCAGATATCCGACGTGGTTCGGGGGCTCACTTCTGATGTCCTGACCCCGGCAGCGCAGGCAGGATCGGCGATGGCACCCAGCCAGTTGATCCTCGACGGAGCACGAATCAACCTGCAGGCCCTGCGTGACGCCGCGCCCAGCCTTGCCGACACTGCCACCGCAGCCGAGGCGCTGGCTGCCGACGCTGCAGGCGTCGGCAGCACGTTCATCGGACCCATCGAGGACGCTCGCGTACAACTCCAACAGCAGACATCGGATCTGTCCACCCTCCTCGGAAACGTCTCGACCGCAGCGGAGATCGCCCCAGCGATGCTCGGCGCCGATGGTCCCCGCACCTACTTCATAGGATTCCAGACCAACGCCGAGGCCCGTGGCACCGGTGGGCTGCTCGGTGGTTTCGGCGAACTGCGTACTGCAGACGGCACCGTGCGCGTTGATGAGCTCGCCAGCAACCGGGAACTCTCGTTGAACGGCAATCAACCGATCGATCTCGGTCCGGACTTCGAGCGCCAGTACGGGCAGAGTCGTGCCACAACAGATTTCCGGAACAGTAACGCCAGCTCACATTTCCCTTACGCCGCGCAGATCTGGCGATCCCTATGGGCACAGGAATCCGGTGAGCAGGTCGACGGAGTCATCGCAACCGATCCTGTCGCACTCAGCTACGTACTCGACGTGGTGGGACCGATCACGATGCCCGACGGCGAGAAGGTCACCGCCGAGAACGTCGTAGAGCTGACTGAATCCATCGCATACTCGCGATTCGGTGACGACAATGCCGCGCGCAAGGCGTATCTCCAGACTGTCGCTGCCAAGGTGGTCGAACGGATGACCGGGAAGATCTCCCGACCGCAGGCGCTGCTCGAAGCCTTGGGACGAGCGGCCAGCGAACGACGAATCGCAGTCTGGAGTTCACACCCCGAGGAACAGACCGTCCTCGCCGGTACCGCACTGGGGCACATCGTCCCTGAGGACGACGCCCCTTACGCCGGCGTGGTCGTCAACAACCTGGGTGGCAACAAGCTCGACTACTATCTCCGCCGTGAGATCACGTACACCGCTGAGTCGTGCACCGACGGCGTGCGGAAGAGCACCGTGAGAGTGCGCCTGACGAATACGCTTCCGAACGGTGACTACACGAAGTATGTAGCCGGAATGTTCGACAACCCAATGGGCGCACCCGCCGGAACCAACCTGACGAACCTGTCGCTGGTCGCAACCCGCGGCGCAAAGCTCGACAAGGTCACCGTCGACGGTAAGCCGGCCTTCGCCTTCACCGGAGCAGAACTGGGACACCCGGTATTCGACATCCAGTTCCCGATCGGACAGGGCAAGACCGCGGAGGTCGTCTACGAACTGACCGAACCAGCGACGGCAGGAACGGCATCGGTGCCCATCCAACCTCTCCTCGATCAACCCGATGCCGGGATAGACGTTCCGAGCTGCTGAGTTCCGACACACACCCTCAGCAATGGCCGAGCAAGGTCTCTTTGACGAAACCTCCTGTTTGGTAGAGGTACTCGTACGCCCAGCGTGGAATGCTGTACCTGTACTCCCGGGGTACCGGGCGCACGAATACCGCACCTGAAAAGCACTTTTCGAAGATGTACCGTGCACGCAGCAGGTGGTATCGCCAACTGATGACCATGACGCTGTCCCACCCGTTCTCTGATGCCAGTCTCGCTACCGCCGTCGCCTCCCCACGCGTCGTGGGCGGATCCGGAACGAAACAGGTGGTGTCGAATGAGGCGTGTTCTGTCGAACAAAGCTCTCGCATCCGCACATCAGTCCGTCGATACGGATTCGAGAGAACCACATGATCGGAATAGCCACGGAGCGCTAACTCCATGGCGTACTTCTCGCGACCATCGTGCGCACCTCCGAGCACCACAATGGCATCGACGTCGGTCAACCTATCGAAGCCTGCGTATGTGTAAGTCCTTGCCCCGAAAATTCCCGGCGCAAGGACGCTTACGTACACAACGAGGACCAGGAGGAGACGCCTAGTCCTCCGTCTCGCACGCAGGGACGGATGGAGGATCCGGTTCATCGCGCACTAGCGCAGCATCATTCGATGTCTTGTTGTCGAACCGCGGATGCAGTCCTTCTCACGTTCACTCACGGCGCCCACAGCTCGTACGGAAACGCACCCAAGACGCCAGCGGGATCCCACTCGAGTGGTTCCTCGCCTCCCATCGCCAGCGCCTCGTCCACGGTCGTCGCGGCCGTGTAGCCGCTGCGACCACTCCCGAGATAGTAGTCCTGGTACTTGAAGGGTGGTTCGTGGTCAGAGCCGATCAGCCGTGCCTCGATTCCGAACGAGTCGGCGAGGACAACTGCATGTAAGGAACTTCCGATGACGAACTCACTATTCGCGATCCGTGTGATCGTGTCCCACAGCGGCCGACAGGGATGCCAGAAGTCCGGGTGGCCTCGATACTTCTCGACGTCGTTCAGATTGGGAATGAGAGTTACGCCCGCGGACAGTCGCGGCGCCACCAAACTCTCACGCGGCCAGAGAACACCTACGAGGAGTCCAGGATCGCCGTAGACCTCCGGTACCGAAATGCCCCGACTACGGAGGAATTCGGCCGTTCGGGGCCCGCGCACCGACCTGACATCGAGATCAGAGAACTGGTACTCGAGGTCGAGACTCTTCCCGTTGACACCCGAACCCCAGACGACGTCTCCGTCGTTCGCGAGTCGAAGAATGGAACCGACACTGAGCAATCGGTGACGGATCGACGTTCCGGCAGGATCGATTCCCTGACGGGCAAGAAGTTCCTCGACGATCAGCGGACCGAGAAGATCACCAAAATTGTTGACAGGTGGCCTTCTTGGAATCACCCTTCCCAGCGGCCCACGAACACGCCGCTTCCGCGGGTTCCAGTTCACTACTTCAACCGGCATACGCACTCCAAAGCTTCATCGCAGAGCCCTCGCTCGATCTGGACATTCGTAGTTGTCGATAGCAGGATCCGGACAGTCCTCAGTGAATCTGCCCGTGGGCGAGTCCGATCGGGTACAGAGCATTCTTCAACTGCTCTGCCAGCAGGTTCGATGCCTCCGTCGTCAAATGGTGCCTGTCACGGTAGACCAAGACATTCCCGACGATCGGCACGCACAAACCTCCCGGGCACAACCAGGGAAGGGGATCAACAAACCGCCCACCCGACTTCGTCGTCCATTCGTCGACCTTCTGTGACCATCGAGCCGCAACCGCGTGCTCGGCGCTCGTGACGCATTCAGCAGTCGAAGACAGGTGACCTGAAAGACAGATCGGCGGCGCCACGTCGTGCATCGGCGTATCGCCGAGCACAACCGAAACAGACTCCGCCGGCAATTGGTTCAGTAGAGCACCGACCCCGCGGGCGAAGGCTTCGTCGGCGTCTGCGACACCGACAGGCTTCTGGCCTTGGAAGTTCGACACGATGACAAAATCCGGAGCCAGTTCGCCGATCATCGTCAGAGCGTTCTCCCGCCATGTCTCGCACTCCGTGTAGCGACGGTTCAACGAATCGCTCCAAACTGTCACCTCCGCGGCAGGGCAAGAAGACTTCGTCATCGTGACAAGCCGGTAACCGTGGGTGGATGCCACTACTTCGAGTGCCGGGAACCACTGCGCCGCATGGGAGTCCCCCAGGAGGACGATCGATCGTTCGGAACCTCGGTCGCCGAATACGCAGTCCGAGCGCGGCACGGTTGCCGAGAAGTCGCCGTGGCACCCATTTGCGTAGATCACGGGCACGCTACTCGACGAAGACACAAGGGAAGGTGAGAGATTCGCGGGGACCACCGCCGGTATTGCGACATCGGCGGGCAGGGTCCCCGCGATCCACTCCGTAGCAATGGTATCGGTCGACAACTTGGGAAGAGTCGACGCGGCGACACAGGCTACAACTGCAACCAGCACCGTTGCCGCGCCAAAGCCATACGTGCGTCCCAGCGAGGCGCCGATCCAACGTGCGTCTCGAAATGGGCGCTCGACGAACCGCTCTGTCAGAACTGCAGCAACGACTGCCAGCAGAACCAACCCAAGGGCCTGCAGCCAGGTCAACTGGCGGTCCGAGTACATGACCGGGACGATCAGGAGCGGCCAGTGCCACAGATACAGAGAGTAGGAAATTCGACCGACGAACTGCATCGCCACGTTCTCCATGATCAAACTTGGCCGCCCCGCAGGTCGCCCACATCCGCCCGCGATGTACATCGCCGCACCGACTACCGGAACCGCCGCCATCGCCCCGGGGAAGGTCGTGCCATGGTCGAAGAAGACGATCGCCGTAAGGGTGATTCCCAGCCCCAACCACTGGAGTGCAGCGGCACTGGTCTGCCCGAGTCCGCGCAATCGGCCGACGACCGCCGCCAAGCAGACGCCCACACCGAGTTCCCATGCACGTGTGGGAAGCGTGAAGAATGCGACCGGCTGGTTCACCGTGGTCAACACGACGCACAGCACAAATGATGCCGCCGTGACGGACAAGATCACGCCCATCAATCCGCGTCGATTACCGCGGAGGATGCGATACGCCGCCAAGACCAGCAGAGGGAATACGAAGTAGAACTGCTCCTCCAGCCCAAGGGACCAATAGTGTTGAAAGACCGACGGCGCCTCGTTGGCCAGGTAATCCGTGCCCGTCACGGCGAACCACAGATTCGAAACCGCAAGACTCGCAGCTGTTCCGTCCTTGGAAACGTCACCGAACCCCAGTGGCGGTATGAATATTCGCGCCAGCAGCAGCGTAACCAGCACGACGAAGATCGAAGCCGGCATGAGTCGACGTATGCGACGCGCGTAGAACCGCATCACCGAGACGCTGTTCGTTCGATCGAGCTCGCCGAGCAGATGCCCGCCGATCAGGAAGCCGGAAATCACAAAGAACACGTCTACACCGACGTATCCGCCGGTCAACCAGGGCACACCAGCGTGATAGAGGACGACTGCTCCGACAGCGACCGCCCGCAAGCCCTGGATGTCTGCGCGAAAGTCTCGCCGAGATTGGACCTTCGCCGGTAGTGCCGGCGCTTCGGTCACGCTCACTGGCACGACTCCTTTCCACATTCCGAGACCGTTGTTGGATGGGTGCCGCCCCGATCAGCGGTGCCTCCCGAATCGGCTGCGAATTCGAGCGCGAGGACCACTCCGAACAACACCCACAGGCCGATCGGCAGACCACGATTCGTGAACGCGGGCACTGTCAGCGATGCGACCAACGCCGAAACCACGAGAGCTCCGATCGGAAGCTTCCACCGCGCACGACGTTCGGCCGTACCCCTCAGGACATACCGAAGCGCGACAAGCAGCGTCAGACCGAGCAGAACCGCCACTATGACACCCGACGCTACTGCGGTGCCGAACCATTGCGACTCGGGCGATCCCCAAACAAGCTGACTCGGCCGCCAGTGCCCCGTGTAGACGCTCGAGCCCCACCCGGTCCAGAAGCGATCCTCGATGGCTGGAATCGTCTGTTGCGTCCAGATTTTCCACCTGTAGGCGATCGTGTTCGGCACCCAGCCGGGCAGATACTCCGGGCGGTAGGCGGTTTGCTGCGTGAAGCGTTCGTCCAGGTAGCTGCCGAACTGCATGTAACCGAGTAACACTACGGCGCCAAGGCCGACGACTCGACTTATACGGATCCCCATCACGAACAGCGTCACCAAGACGATCACCGCGACCGTCGCGAGCACGGACAACGTCAACGACGCGAGAGCTCCGAAGGCAGATGCAAACAGTGCCGCCGCGAGAGGCAGCGTGAACCGTCGTTGTCCCCGCTCGGCGAGCAAGACCGCCGAGCAGCATGCGGCAAGTGCCGTGCAGAAGTAGAAGCCGAGTCCAGTCCAGTGTCCGACCAGCCCGGTTGCCCGGATCAGACGCCCGTCCACGATGCGTTCGGAAAGACCCGGGCCTGGAGCGATCTTCAGCACCATGAGGGAGAAGGCCGGCGATCCCAATTGGAGCACCGACAGAATTCCGGCGGGTATAGCCGGGACCGCGAACGAGGTCAAGAAGGCACGTGCACTCTGTCTGCTGTCGATGACGAGACGGGCAGCGATGTAGCCAACAAGGTAGAACAGCGGAGTCACGGCACCGACCAGGTCGAATCCGTATCCGAGGTCACCGGAATTCGTGTACTCCGCCAGCACGGAGGCAAGCGTGTATAGAAGTACCACGATATCGAGGCTGGTAATACGCAGCCGCGGCACAGCGGCGGAGGCGGCCTGCGTGCAGGCAACGAGGATCGCAACCGCGACCAACATGTGCCAGGGCCGAATACCCAGAACCGGAACGAGGGCCGGAACGCCCGGAACCGCGGCAGCCACCCCCAGCAACAGCCCGACCCACCTGACGGCCGGCCGCGTGTCGTCCACGCCCGGTCCGATCGTGGGTTCGGCTGGACGATCGCCCGAGCGGATGTCCAAGGTCTGGACCGTCATCGCGCCGGCCGCTTGTCACTCTGTGGGATGAGACCGGCTCGATCAAGCACCGCCGTCGCACGCGTACTCCAGGCATGATCGCGCACAACTGCTGCTCGACTCAGCTCGATATCGCCGCTCGAGCGCCTGGCTCCGCCGACCAGTTCTTTCAGTGTTGCCTCGAACTCGACCGTGTCGGAGAACATGTGGATGTCGGCCCCGGAACGCGCCAAGGACTCGGCGTCGGCGGATTCGGTGCAGACGATGCTCAGTCCGAGCGCCGCATACTCGTACAGCTTGAGGGGGCTGTGATACATCGACTGGCTGGACGACTTCTGGTGACCCGCGATCCCGACGTCCCACGCCGTCATCACTTCGAACGCGGCGGATTGTGGCATCCGGCCATGAAAGGAGACCAGCTCCGACAGCCCTTCATCCTTCACCAGCTGCTTCAGATTTCCGAGCTCAGCACCGTCTCCGATGATCTCGAGGCGGACCGGTTCGCTCGCCCCATTCGCCACGCGAGCGACGGACAGAATCAACTGGTCCAGGTTCTGCCATTTCACCACAGACCCTACGAATCCTATTACACGGCAGGCACTCTCCGAACGCTGGTAGTCCAGCAACCTCTCGTCAACGCCATTCGGAACCACCAACACCTTGTCCCGATCGATCCGTGCAAACTCGACGAGTTCGTCACACAACCGCTCACTGACCGCAACGACGATGTCGGATCGACGCAATACTCGCCGCTCGAGATACCGCGCAATGCGCTCGGCCTTCAGGACCTTCCTGTCCTGCGCGGTTTCTCTGGACAGAATCCCGTTCGCTTCAACGACGCGCACGGCGGATCCCTTACGTGCGTGGAAGCTCGTCAGCGTCTGCAACACGGCCACTCGCTCGTAGATGAGTTGCGGCGCGGGTTGTCTCGCCGTTCGGACGAAAACGTTGACACCGCACCACACCGCCGCAGCACCCCGCACGACATCGGCGATCCAGATCTTGGATCCGTCCGCGCCTGCATAGTCGGACTGCCTGATCTGAGTGAATCGGCCCATCATCGGGAAGGACGACGCCGTCAGCAGCTCGGTTCGCCTTCCGATCTGGGACAGTCCCCGCACAAAGTTCAAAATGTGAGTCCGTGGACCAGGCGTGTTCGACTGATCACCCAGGGATATACGGAAACCCCCGACCAGATAGTGAATCGACGGCGAGGGTTCCAGGCTTCGGCCCTCCAGATCGCCGTGCGGAAGAGTCGCTGACCGACCGTCGTTACTCATCAGGCCCTCACTACTGAATCGAGCGCGCGAACGCGCGACTGTGCGATACGGGTGCTCAACTCGATCTCGTTCCGCTCGCGTGCCCTGGCGGCACCACGAATGACGATCTCCTGGGTGTCCCAGCCACGCACATCCCAACTGACGGCGTCAAACCCGGCGGCAGCGAAGTGTCTCGCAACCTTCTCGTCCTCGTGTTCCATCAAACCCAGAGGAACGGCCCCTTCGGTCAGCGCCATGATCAGTACATGTAGCCGATCGCTGACCACGACCTCACACTTGCGATACGTGTATCGCAACCTCTTCTCCTGGTCTGTGTGAGACTCGTCGATCCAATCGACGATCTCGCACTCGAGTGCGGCTGCCAATTCACGCGCTCTCGCCGAGTCCCGCTTCACCTGGACCACAACAGTCGGTATCAACCCAAGTTCCCGCGCCAGCTCGCGAATGCCCTCGGTCCATTCGGGACTCGTGGCTGGACTATCCGCCCGAAGAGAGACCGCAAGCAACCCGCGTCCCGACGACTCCTCGTCCGCCGATGGCTGTTCCAATGCCTCATCGAATGCCCAGTCCGGGCCGACGGTTCCCTTTCCGAACACATCTCTCGAAGCCGCGTCGCGCCAGACGTTGACCTTTGCCAGAAGCACAGTCACCCAGATCAGGTTCCGCCACAGTTGGCGATACTCGTGCATCCCGACACCGACACCGACACGGACACAGCGCTTCCCGTGGATGAGCGAGATCAGCATCATCGGGATGAGCAGTGCATGCATGACACTCTGCTTGCGATTGCACTTGATCTCTCCGGGATTGAATCCGAACATCCAGTCTTTTCGCAGGCTGTGAAGCGTGGCTACTGCAATGAAGCGAACGAAGCTGGTATAGATCTTGTCCTCCGGACGAGCACCGAGAGCTGCGATGAAGTCACGAGTCGCCTTGCCTACATAGATGTCACAGCTCGGGCCGGCAGCCTGAAGGCTGCGCAACATCCTCCGACGCAGAATGATGTCACCGACATTGTCGTCTTGACCCGCGCACCAGTAGTAGATCACCCGACCAGCCCCTTCAGTTCATCGTCGACAGCAGAACGGTCTCGAAACGACCAGACGTTCGCCATTTCACAACCTGCGCTTCACAAGACCGCCGATTTCTCTCATCGCAATGAGATCCGCCCGGTATCGTGGAATCAGGATCGCCATCACCGCCGCTGCCCCCGCCATAGCGGCCGCACCCACGCCCACCTCCGCTATTGGATTTGAGAGCGACCTGGCTGCCAGGTACGCCACCACGGCGGCCGCCGTGTACACCGCCAGCGTTCGCAGACCATTGGTGAACATCTCCCACACGGGGGCGTCCGAGATCCGGGAAATCCAGTACAGACCCAGCGGCCAGGTAATTGCGATGCCCAACGCGTAGGCCGCCGCGACACCGGTGACACCGAACCAAGCACCACCGAACAACAGCGCGATCGAAATCGTACGGGCGACCACCGCATATCGAAGCATCGACCGCGTGAGCCCTTTCGAGGTGAACACCCAGTAGGTTGCGTAGCTGGCACCCTGGAAGGCCGCACCTATCGCGATCAATCGAAAGATGTCAACCGATGCCAGCCATTCGGTGCCGAGGAGTATTTCCACGAACGGCTCCGCGAGGGCCGACAGAAACAAGAACACCGCGACCACCAGCGACATCAGCGCGGTCTGTCCGCGCAAGATGAAGTTGCGGTAGCGCGGGCGATCGTCCTGCAGCCGCGAGAGGATCGGTAGCGCTACTGTCGACGCCGGAACGTTCAGTTGGTTCAGCGGCCCGTTGACTATCTGCCCGGCACGGTTGTAGTAGCCGAGGCTCGTTGCGCCGAACTGGTGTCCCACGATGACCGAGTCGATGTTCTTACTTGTGTACTGCAGCAGTTGAGTGCCCATCAGATTCCACCCGAAGGACAGCAGCCCGCGCATCTCTTCACGTCGCTGCGGACAGCCCGGCGCCCACCTCCCGAGCACTGCAGTGAGTGCGAGCGTCAGAACCGCCTGAGCCACCTGCTGTCCGACGATGGCCCAATAGCCGGCCCCACCGAGGGCCATTCCGATTCCGACCCCGAGCCCACATGCCTGGGCGACGATATCGGCAACCGCGAGCTTCCCGAACTTCAACTGCCGGGTCATGTTCGCACGGAACTGAGTTGTGAGCCCGTTCAGAAGGAACGTGACCGCAAGTACGCGCGCGACAGCTTCGAGCCGAGGCTCCCCGTACAGTCCGGCGATCAAGGGCGCGCAGAGAACGACACCCACCGACAGCGCAGCTCCGATTGCGGAGTTGATCCAGAACAGATTGCTCCGCTGCCCTGGCGTGAGCGACTTCGCCTGTACTGCAGCTGAAGACAAGCCGAAGTCACGCAGTACCTCGCCGACTCCGACGACCGCTGTCACCATGGCTACCAGTCCGAAAGCCTCCGGGGAGAGAAGCCTGGCGAGAACGATGATTCCGCCGAACTGGATTCCGAACTTGACCGCTTGACCGGCAAGCGTCACCGCCGCGCCGCGCGCTGCGACGGCGCCCAGAGACGGCTCCCGTTCCGTGATCGAATCGGCTGTCATACCCGTGCGCGACTCTTACTGCCGCCCGCGGTCAGCAGTTCTCGATACAGCGCATAGTGTCGCTCACCCACGGTGCCCCAGTCCCGATCGGACAGGTTCGGCTCTCCCGATCTCGTCAGACGATCTGTATCCACCTCGTGCAGAATTCTGCGAAGTGTCTCCGAATCCAGTGCGGGAGAATCGTAGAGATACACCCAGCCGGGACCCACTTCGTCTTTCAGGGCACGATTCACCGGAGTCGAGGGCACCAGGACAGGGCGCGCCATGGACAGGGCGAGAATCGTGGAGCCTGAGTTGTGCATTTCCCGGTACGGCAACACCACGAGCATGGCCTGGGCGATCTCCTCCCCCAGATCTGTGTCGGGTAGGAATTCGAGTCGGCACGAGATGTTGTTGTCGGATTCGGTAGCCTGGTGGATCTGGGCAGCGAGCCCCGCATCCTGAGGCTTTCCGACCACCCGAAGGCTCAGGTCGTCGGATTCCAACTCAGCGAAAGCTTGCAAGAGATCGTCGACGCCCTTGTACGGGCGAATCAGCCCGAAATACAGCAGTCGTGTCGGATCCTGAGGGACCGAACATTGATACTCAGGACGATCTTTGTAGTGTCCATGTGGGATCGTTGTCGACGACCTGCCCTCGGGCAGTTGTGTCGTCGTGTTCAACCGGACGAACCCGTTCGTGACCGAGTCACACAAACTGAGAAGTGCCCCCTCGGCCGCGCCGCCGTCTTCATGCGGGTCGAGATTGTGGACGGTACGGACGATCGGACGACCCGTGATCCGCAGGCGCGCCACGAGCATCAGGAACATCAGCTTCTTCAGCGCGCCGGCACCGCGACGCCGACCTCGAAGCAGATTCTCGGGCCAGTGAATGTGGAAAACATCGTATCGACCGAACAGAGCTTCGGTCCAGGAGAATGTCTCAACCTTCAGTTCCTCTGGCGCGCTGTCGATCATGTGGTCGACATACCGGGTGGTTCCGTCCGGTTTGCCCAACGCGTGGAGCACCGTGATCCTCGGCCGAAGGTCAGTCTCGGTCATTTCTGTCGCTCTCCATCAGTTCGTTCCGCGCAGCGGGTCTCTGCCCCCAGCGTCATATCAGGCGGACACACTCATGGCGCCGAACTCCGCAGCACGCACCAAGGTTCCACGTGACGGCTGCTCCAGATCCAATTCGAACGCAAGCCCTCGAGATGTCATCGCCGCGGCGATCTGCCGTTGGTGATTGTCGACATGTTCTGCGTTGTCCTGTGAGCGCACAACGATGGCCGGCGTAATGCCCATGTCGAGCAGTTCGAGGATGCTACCGACACCCGCGTGCGTGATAGTCACGTCGGCTTCCTGCGCGAGCTTACGGAACTCCGTGGGCTTCACCTCACGGTGAACTGAACCGGGAAGGTCATCGCGCTCGCTGCAGCCCAGCTGCCAGGTAACCTCGTCCCCCGGCTGCAGCACGGCTAGAATTGCGTCGATCGCCCTGTCGAATCGGTACGGACGGATGGTCCCGAGGGTGACGAAGAATCGTTTCGGCTCGCGGCTCGTCTCTCGATTCTCGGCGGCCCAGCTGTCGAGAATCGAACCCTTCCACTGCCACTTCGTCGATGCCCATCCTTCGTGCTGGGTGAACGTGCGAATACGCGGGAAACGCTGCAGCATCCTCCCACTGAGCGACGGTCCGTCGACACGAGAAATGCTCTCCACGTATACCGTCTCGATGCCGCGGGCTGCTGCCACAGGAAGGACGGAGACCGCCAGCGCCGCACCGGTACTGATGCAGAGATCATACTTCTCGTTCCGGAGATGGCCGGCGGCCCAGCGCGCGGCCTTCGCTGCGTTCTTCACATCACGTGGTGCGATGTAGTCCACGAAGTGCGCGCGCTTCCCGTCGAGCGCACCCAACGTCTGTGGATTCGCGAAGGTAACCCAATCGGAATCGACAGCTGCGTCAGCAGCATCCGCAATTCGCATCAGCTGCGAGAAGTGCCCTCCCGACGACGCGACCCAAAGCACGCGCGCCTGAGGCGGTACGAGCTGAGCCAGTGGATGCTTCTCTGTCACAGGTAATCTCCTTAGTGAGGCGCGCAGTGTTCGGCGGCGGAAGAGCCGTCACCGCTCATGGCGTACGTATCGATCCAGTCGATGCTCGGTTCATTCCGAAGGGGGCTCACTCCAGGAGAAGACCGATCGCAACGAACCGCTCAGCGACGCCCCATGCCTCGGTAGTTCCAACCCGCGTCTCGCCATGCGGTTGGGTGCAGGCAGTTGCGCCCGTCGATGATGCTGCGCTGCCGAACCAACTTGCTCAGTCTGGCGGGCCGAAGATCCCGGAACTGCTGCCATTCCGTCAACACCAGGATCACGTCCGCACCCTCGACGGCCTCATTGACGTCAGCCGCATAGTTCAGGGTGGGGAAGATTCGCCGCGAGTTCTCCATCGCCTTGGGGTCGTACACCGTGACGGTTGCACCCTGGAGCTGGATCTGGCCGGCTACGTTGAGCGCCGGAGAGTCCCGTACGTCGTCGGACTCCGGCTTGAAGGCCGCGCCGAGAACCGCAACCCGTGTACCGAGAAGGTTGCCGCCACATGCCTCTCGCGCCATCTCGACCATACGCGTGCGCCGACGCATATTGACCGCATCCACCTCCCGAAGGAAGGTCAGCGCGTGATCCGCGCCGAGCTCACCGGCGCGGGCCATGAAGGCGCGGATGTCCTTGGGCAGACACCCACCGCCGAACCCGAGGCCTGCGTTCAGGAACCGCCGCCCGATCCGCGCATCGTGACCAATTGCGTCCGCGAGGACCGTGACGTCGGCATCGACAGCCTCACAGACCTCGGCCATCGCGTTGATGAACGAAATCTTCGTCGCGAGGAAGGCGTTCGCCGAGGTCTTCACCAGCTCGGCGGTTGCCAAGTCGGTCACAAGGAATGGAATCTTCTCGTCGAGGAGACGCGCATAGACTTCCCGCGCAACCTCTTCCGCGCGGCCAGGCTTCTCCCGATCGAGTCCGAGAACGAGACGGTCGGGATGGAGGGTGTCCTGCACCGCGAATCCCTCACGGAGGAACTCCGGATTCCACGCAACCTCGACCGCGTCCTTGGCCGGAGCCAACGCGCGGGCACGCGCACCGAGGCGCGCGGCCGTACCCACGGGAACCGTCGACTTGCCGAAGATCACCGCAGGACGCTTCAGAAGCGGTGCCAGCGTGTCGATCACCGCGTCGACGTACGACAGGTCTGCCGCGAACTCGCCCTTTTTCTGCGGGGTTCCGACACCGACGAAGTGCACATCCGCAAACTCCGCGGCTTCCTCGTACGACGATGTGAACCGCAACCGACCAGCCTCGATGTTGCGCTTGAGAACTTCTTCGAGCCCGGGCTCGTAGAAGGGGACCTCGCCGGCCTCGAGCTTCGCCAGCTTCGATTCGTCGACGTCCACACCGAGAACCTGGTGCCCAAGCTCTGCCATGCATGCGGCGTGTGTCGCGCCCAGGTAACCGGTACCGAATACCGCCATCGGAGTGCTCATGATCTGCCTCAATCTTCGAGTTTCGTGATCGACAAATACCGGCGTCGGACGATCGCCGGTATTTGCCGGTGGATTCGGGGATCGCGGAAGCCGCGACAGTTGGTCAGTACGCTCCGCTGCCGGCCGTGACGGCGCGGACGGTCTTGCCGACGATCAGGATGTCCTGCATCATCGACCAGTTCTCGACGTATGAAAGATCAAGTCGCACAGTCTCGTCCCAGGACAGGTCACTGCGGCCACTGACCTGCCACAGACCGGTCAGGCCCGGCTTGACGAGCATGCGGCGGCGAACGGTGCCGTCGTAGGCCTCAACCTCGCGCCGCAGCGGCGGGCGGGGGCCGACGACACTCATCTCGCGGCGCAGCACGTTCACGAACTGCGGGAGTTCGTCGAGGCTGTACTTGCGCAGGAACTTTCCGACCGGCGTGATGCGGGGATCGTCCTTCATCTTGAACAGGACACCGGCGCCCTCGTTCTGGCCGAGCAGCGCTGTCACCTGCTTGTCGGCGCCGTCGACCATGGTGCGGAACTTCAACATCGGGAACGGTCGACCGTTGAGCCCGATGCGCTCCGACTTGTAGAGGACCGGTCCCTTGCTGGTGGCCTTGACCGCGATCGCCGCGACGAGCATCACCGGAGAGATCAGGATCAGCGCCGCCATCGCGAAGCACGCGTCGAATGCGGTCTTCCCGAAGCGCTTCGCGCCGTGGTACCGCGGCTTCTCGACGTGGATCAGCGGGAAGCCGGCGACCGGACGCATCACCAGCCGCGGTCCGGCGACGTCGACGACGCCCGGTGCCACAACCAAGTCGACGTTCAGGGGCTCCAGATCCCATACAAGACTGCGGATTCCGTCGTGACCAAGCTGTTCGGTCGCGGTCACGACCACAGTGTCGGCACCACAGGCACGCAGTGCATCGACCACCGAGTACTCGTTACCGAGCACCGGGATCTCGCGACCGTCGACCACGACGTGCTCGTCCTCGCGGTAGCCGTAGCCGGGCATGCAGACACCGACCACGCGATAGCCGGACGAAGACTCACGCTCGAAGTTTCGCGTCATCGTCAGCACGGATTGCTGGCTCCCGACAACGAGCACGGAAGTGTGGCAGTCGCCCTGGGCACGCTTGTAGGTGACGACCTTCCGCATGACCCATCGCCCGACCAGCAGTCCGGCGAGTCCGGCAGGGAAGGCGATCGCCAGGTATCCGCGGGCGATGTCGACACGGAACAGCAGGCTGAGCATGCCGATCAGCCCGAAGAGTTGGAACGTCGCGGCGACGATTCGGCGATACTCCTCGGCGCCGGCGCCGATGACACGAGTCGACCGCGTGCGGTGGATCGCGAGCATCGCGATCCACAGACCAGCCAGCGCAACGGACATCATCGTGTAGCTGAGACCGGAAGTTGTTCCGGCTGCTACCGACTCGGTAGCCGTTCCGAATCGAACGACCTGCGCTGCCGCGACGGCCAATCCCACGATGGCCGCGTCGACCATCCGTAGTCGACTGACGTAGCAGTGCTGCCACAGGCTGCGCGAATTATGTTGCGGAGAAGCTTCATCCACTAGTCGAAGCGGAGCGGGACCTTCATCCAACCCCACCTCGGCTCCCGTTTCCAGGTAACGCGAAGCCGTCACGCCTTCACCTCCATCGACCATTCACATGACATGACCCCCGACGGGTCGATCTGTTGTCGAGCCCGAACTCCGCGCTCGACACGGTCGAGGCGCACAGTCCGCATCACCTGTCCCAGTCCCCCCGGCCCGGCGCACGAAGGCGACGACACCGGCTCGGGATCATCCCCCGACCCGCCGACTGGAGAGCCTGCGCGAGTCGTGAATTCACCCCTGGAACAGATGCGCATCGGGTGCGAAATGCCGCTGCACCCTCAGCTGTACGGAATCGTTCTAGCACGGCCCGATGCTCGCCAAAAGTCGAAGAGACCGACTGGAAGAGTTGGGCATTCGTCCGGTTCACGGACTCGAGGATTTGGACGAACGTCCACAATGCCGGCACATCAGGGAACAAAGTCCCTACCCGAAATTAACGGGGAGACTGACCTTTTAGCAACTACTGGTACAGCGGTACTACTCTCTGGTAACCGAATCGACCTGCGAAGACCATCCGCACCCAGTGCCTCATTGCAGCCTTCTCGGCCGCCCGCGGCAAGCCCTCCCTCCGCACAGGGGCGGCATGACCAGCCCCGCACGGACACGGAAGATCCTCTTGATTGATTCACCACCGCGGCCGAGATGGCGCCCAGCGGCGCAAACCAAACGGTATGTCAATGTGTCGGAAATCACATCTTGACGATGGCGGGCAGAATGCCGAATCTGCCCACACGACGGACGCCTAGCCGCCACATGCCTGAATGTTCAACTATCCCAACGGCGCTCAGAAAGAGGACGACGAGGGCGTGGGTCAGCGCGTACGGCCGCCCGGATGCGTGGCGAAGTTCAGGTAGGCCTTCGACGGGGTCGGTCCGCGCTGACCCTGATACTTCGATCCGACCACCGAACTGCCGTACGGGTTCTCCGCAGCACTGGTGAGGCGCAGCAGGCACAGTTGGCCGATCTTCATGCCCGGCCACAGCGTGATCGGCAGGTTGGCGACGTTCGAGAGTTCGAGCGTGATGTGGCCGCTGAACCCCGGATCGATGAACCCTGCGGTGGAGTGGGTGAGCAGGCCGAGGCGTCCGAGACTCGACTTGCCCTCGAGCCGGCCGGCCAGATCGTCGGGAAGGGTGCACACCTCGAGGGTGGATCCGAGGACGAACTCCCCCGGGTGCAGTACGAACGGCTCCCCCGCCGTCGGCTCGACCAGCGACGTCAACTCGTCCTGACGGAGCGCAGGGTCGATATGGGTGTACTTGGTGTTGTCGAAGACGCGGAACAGTCCGTCGAGTCGGACGTCGACACTGGAGGGCTGCACCATCTCGGGGTCGAACGGGTCGATGCCCAGTCGTCCGGAGGAAATCTCGGCACGGATGTCACGATCTGAGAGCAGCACAGCAAGAGGCTACCGGGGCGACCATTGTGACGGGCGCGGACCTCGGCGATCGCCGGCCGACACCAGGACACTCAGTGGCATCGAACACGCACGCGGAGGCTTCTGCTACAGTTGCCGCTTGCAGGGCCGGATCCTCGGATCACGGTAAAACCCCTGCATGCCGATGTAGTTCAATGGTAGAACATCAGCTTCCCAAGCTGAATACGCGGGTTCGATTCCCGTCATCGGCTCCAGACGGCTCTCTCCTCCGCAAACGCACCAAGTACGCGGTGGCCCACCCCGAACCTGGCAGCGACACGCAGCAAGGTCAGCTGGTCAGAGCCTCACCGATTCCAACCACTCCAGGGACTCTCCCGATACGGACGACCGGGCGCCGCAGAGTCGGCCGGGTAGGAGCGCTCACCCAGCACCATTTTCGCTCACTCGCGCGCTATCGCCAGCATCTTGAGAGCGAGGCAAGGTTCCGAACTCCCGCACACCATCGCATAGAGGTGCGGGATTACGGTTGCTGGTCGAGCAATTCGCCGAGCGCGGGGTCCTTCTATGCATGGTCAGGGTATCGGTGGCTGATGGTAACGTCGCGCCGTGTGAGCGAATCGCCCGTGTTTGATGTTGCTGAAGCGATGCGAGTAGCGCGGGGGGTGGAGCGATTCGAATGGTCGTGGTCGGCCAGCGATATCGCGCAGTTGCAAAGCCTGCTCGCCCCGATCGAGTTGCGTGGTTCGAAGGTGCACTCGGCGACGACCACCGAACTCGATGTCGTGATAATTGATATCGCGGGTATCAGCAACAACTCGGTCGACGATGCGGAGCGCGACGCGTTGCGGACGGGGTTCGCTGCCCTTCGTATGGATCTGATCGAGGCTTGGAGCGAGCCTGATTCGGATATCTACGGGGAAACCGGAAGTCTCGTCTGGGTGTTGCCGCAGGTGGTTGTCGAACTGCACTGTCTGACCGATGGCGCGTACTACCGCCTGCTCAGCCCTGAAGCGCACAGGTCGGTTGAAACATGGCGGGAACGGGATGAGCAGCGCACTGATTTTGCGCCGTTCCTCGCCGTGCTACCGCGAATCGCGAACGCGCACTTGGGGTCGTGGTCCCGCTCCGATCTGGATCCGTTGTTCGAGGCGGTCGGGTGGCCGATCGACATCAGTGAGGGACGCCTGTTCCGAGAAGATCTGGTAGCCGAACTGAACGGGGACGCGGTGCGGGCCTCGTTGCATGCCAGTCGGACTGAGGACTACATGGATGCCGACCGGTGGGGTTTCGGAGAGTACTGGCGACTGACTCTGCGCCAGTCGCTGTCGTGGCGAGTCGTGCCGGAGGCCTACGCTGCCGCACTCCGGTCGTGCGTCGAGTTGCTCGGTCCACCGCCTGTCGTCGGAGGCCCTAACGCGCAGGCGATCTGGCGCGGAGCGAACGTCACCTACACGCTGTCGAACTCCGGTGGTGGGCTGTCCTTCACCGCAACGCCGACCGAGTCCGTCGAAGGGTTGGAGTACTGGGAGTGGAAGTGGGGTGACGACTGGAACCCGCCGGAGAGTTGGCGGGTGACGACTGGTGCCGACGGAGTTCGCTTCGGGACCCGGGATTGGTGGGTCCCGGAACGGCGCGCGGTGACGTGGTCGATGCTCGACGACTACATCGCTGAATTGTTCCCGTCGCTGGCGCGTGACCTGGCGCTGCTCGCTCCGTATGCGACCGGGGTTTTGTGGGGATTTCGGGTGGCCGAGGAGCCCGGAATCTTCATTCGAGGTTGGTTCTCCGACGAAGGTGCGGGTCTGGAAATTCATCTGCCGGGAGCTGAGCCGTTCGAGCGGTCGTACCCACCCGCATTCCAATCAGGCCGCCGGATCGCCGCGGAGACCACAGCGGCATTGCGGAAGTTCGGCGTAGAGTCCCCCACCGACCTGGAAATGATGGCGATGGCCCCACGGGGTACCCAGAAGCTGGACACGATCCGGCTGGGATTTACAGGATGAACCGAGCGCAGGTCCATCATCTGTCCGATCCGCATGTCGGCACGCCGCAGCGCCTCGGTTTCCTGGGCGCAGGCGGTGATCTGTGCTGGCAGGTCCGCTACGTACCTCGCCGCCCTCCACGCGGCACAGCGTCGGGACGACCTCGCCCAGCGGCCGGCGCAGGCGTCCCGGTAACCGTCCTGCATTCAGTCCGGGAAAGGTGGCCTATACCGGACTCGAGCGCACCCGGACTTACAAAGTCTGGAACTCTTCCAGACTTCCGTGATCTGGAGACCTCCTTAAGCGTGATTACCGACCGGTAGACCTATCCAATCCGCATGCAGCCCACCACGCTCCGCCATTGGTGAACATCCCTCAGATGAAAGCCCCGGCCAGAGGGCGGTTTCTGGTCGGGGCTTTCGTAATTCTCGGGCCGCCCGTACCTCCGTGGTACCTCCAGCGCGCGGTGTGTCTACACCCGCCGCAGGCTGAGACCCTCTATCCTGAGCGGTCGGTGGCCACCACTACGGAGGCCGAAGGAGCAGCGACATAGATGAGCGTGTGGGAACGTCTTGGCTTCCGCGAGAATCTGTACGCGACGCCACCACTGCCGGGAAACGAAGAGGGATCGCGCCTACTTGTTGGCCGTGATGCTGAGGTCGAGGAACTGCAGGACCACTGGGCGTCCTACGACACACACGCAACCGTCGAGGGCGCCAACGGCGTTGGCAAGACTAGTTTGGTGGCCGTTGCGGCATACCGGGACATGGTCGCGAGAGAAGCGGCACGGAAGCCGCTGATCATCCCAATTGGCGAGATTTTTCAGCTGACATCCGAAGCGGAAGGCTTTACCAGCAGAGTCTATCTCGCACTCGCTCGAACACTCTTGGATAATCAGGACCGCCTCGAAAAGGCGGGCTACATCATGTCCGACCTGAGCGGTCTTCGCCAATGGCTGGACTCTCCAACGAACAAGACCAAGGGCGCTTCCGGCAGCGTTCTCGGCTTCGGTGGCGGCGGAAGCTACGGTGCAGCCTCCAGTACATCACCCGGTTTCACCGATAACGGACTGATCGAGTTAGTGAACTCCAATCTCCGTAACATGTTCCCCTCCAGGGCTGCTGGCGGATTCGTTGGCATTCTCGACAACATGGAGTTGCTGTCGACTTCCAAGGAAGCGCGACGACGGCTAGAGGAAATGCGTGACGGCGTGCTGAGCATCCCCGGCATCCGCTGGGTCCTTTGCGGCGCGAATGGCATTGTGCGTAGCGCTGTCGGGTCTCCGCGGCTGACCGGGAGAATTGCCGATCCGTTGCGTTTGGAACCCTTGCAACGGACTGCAGTCCCGGAAGTGATTCGGAGACGGATCAGTGAGTACGGGAACCAAATAGGGGTCACCCCCAACCCGCCAGTCGAACCAGAGGGATTCCTGCACCTGTATCGCGTACTCAACAACAACTTGAGAATTGCGCTGAAGCACGCTGGCGAATTCACGAAGTGGTACGACAGGAACTCCGAAGGTGGCGGCTCGGAAGACCGATTGAAATTGCTTGAGGTCTGGTTGACAGATCAAGCTGACGCGTACGCCGCGGATGCAGGTTCGCTCACCGATCGGACCTGGCGCGTATTCGACGAGTTGATCATCTTCGGTGGCAGTTGTAGCCCCAGCGAGTTCGAGCACTTCGGCTTCTCAAGCAGGGAAGCGATGCGCCCGTACATTAAGACACTGGAGGACGCGAACCTCGTCATCAGCGCGATCGACGAGGACGATTCCCGACGTAGGACCATTGAGATCACGCCGAACGGGTGGCTGGTGCAATACATGCGATCTGGCTACAAGAAGCCGACGGACTAACCCGCACGCATCGGCACCACGTTGCCTGTCCGCCGGGGCGGTGTGGCCGGTTGGCCCATCGCCCCGAGCGCGGCCATCGCGTCAGCGTGGTCGTCCTCGAACAGGTGGGCATACACGCTGAGGGTGGTCGTAATCTTGGCGTGCCCCATAAACCGGGCCAGCTCCAACGGCGGGATGCCTGCCGCCACGCAGAGCGAGGCGTAGGTGTGGCGCAGTGCATGGAACTTGAGGCCGGGCGGTAGCGCGACGGGCCGACCCGCCAAGGCACCGCGACCCTGCTCTGCGGCAATCCTGTTCGCGCGGAGCACCGCTGGGCGAAACACTGCCTTGTAGAAAGTCTGGTGCCGGAGCATCGCGTCCCAGTCCCGCGTCAGGCGGGCTTCGGCCTCGTCCACGGTGAGCGCGGCCAAGGCGTCCTCAGCCTTGGGGACTACCCGCTGGCCGGTCTCGTCCGTGGCGCGTAGTCCGGTCGGCTTCTGCGCGACCAGCCGCATCGATGGGAACAATGGCGCGGTGGGCTCGTCGGCGCGGGGGTGCCGCGCCAGGTAGTCCCGCAGCAGATCAACCGTGGCGGGAGTGAGGGGAACTCGTCGCCGGCTCCCCCGCGTCTTCGGGGTGTCGTAGACGAGCGCGCCGTCCACGGTGATGACGGTCCGCTCAACCCGCAGGGTGCCGGGCTTGGGTCGGGCGTTCGGGTTGAGTGACCTCGCGGGTAGGTCAACATCTCCCACCTACAACCCAGCCAGTTCAGCGGCACGCAGCCCAGTCCACGCGGCCACGTGAACCAGCACGTTGTACGGCCAGGGCGCCGCCTCAACGAGCGCGGTCACTTGCTCCGCCGTTAGGAACTGGTCAGGGTCGTCCACGACGCCAGGTGCACCTCCGTGGGTGCTGTGCTGACTGGGGAGCTTCACGTAGTCGGCGGGGTTCTCGGTCAGCCGTCCGTCCACTACGGCCTGCGCCAGCACCATCCGCACAATGAAGTAGGCGTGACGGACCGTGCTGGCCTTCTTCCCTGCCGCCGTGAGGGCGCGCACCCACTCGCTGATCCGCTGTCGCGTGATCGCGTTCAGCGGGTAGCCGCCAAAGGTCGCGTCGATGCTCAGCCCACGAGTAGCGATCGGCCCTCTCGTCTTGGGGCGCAACAGGTTCTCGTACTCGGCGCGGGTCCGAGGCTTCAGGTCGTGGCGCGACTCCAACCATGCTGCCGCTGCAACCCGGAATACCACCACACCCGCCTTCGGATCGAACCGCGTTCCCCGGTTGGCGTTGTAGTCCAGCTCGGTCGCGTAGTCGTCGGCTGCCTTCTTCGTGGTGAAGCCGCCCTTACTCCGTTGCTTGCCGTCCGGGGTGCGCCACTTCACCACGTAGCGGGTCTGTCCGGCGCTGGTGGTCCGCTTCTGCACATGTGCCATGTCAGGCCACCGCCTTCGCCAGCTCAACCGAGTTGCAGAACCGGCGCACGGTAGACGCCTGCCAGGTGGGCCTTCCCGCTGGACTGAGCACCTGGTCGTCGGTGAGAGCTCGGGCGATAGCCCCGTACGACAGCCCTGTCTCACGCATCTCCACGATGCGTCGCGCTACCGGCGTGGGAATCTGACTGGGACGGCCCAGCTTCGTACCGCGCGCCTTGGCGGCTGCGGCTGCTGCGCGGGTGCGCTCGCGGATCAGCTCTCGCTCGAACTCGGCGAACACCGCCATCGTTCCGGCCAGGGCACGGCCTGCGGGAGTGGTCAGGTCCACTCCGAGGTCCAGCACAACGAGCGCCCATCCCTGCGCCTTGGCGGTGTCCAGGATCTCCACCGCGTGCAGGAGTGACCGGCTGATGCGGTCCATCTTCGCGACGACGAGGCCATCCGCAAGCCCAGACGCCAACTGCTCCAACGCTTTCCGAAGGCCGGGGTTCACCTGCTTCCCGCTCGCGCCCTCATCGCGCAAGATCGTCAACTCCCAGCCGCGCCGCTCAGCCTCAGCCTTGAGGGCTGACTCCTGAGCCTCCAACCCCAGCCCGCTGCGGGCCTGCTCGTCAGTGCTGACGCGCACATAGCCGAGCATGTGTTGCCGTTCAACTCCGGTCATTCCCTCTGTCTCCCTTGATGGTTGGGGCGTAATGCAACGCCAACGCCTTACGCCCCACCATGGCGTAACGAAGTGCGCATGAACCATGAGTATCGTTTTCTAACTTGATTATTCGCTCGCCTGACTCGCGCGCCTTCGAATCGGATTTGACCGCTGGTTTACGGGTAGGGCAGGCAAACTACCCCACCCCGCCCGTCAAAGCTGCTGGAGCGAAGGATGGCTGGGTCTAACGTCGTCCCCTGCGCCGCGCCTGCGTCACGGGCGGCGGCGACGTGCTCCAAAGCTGGTCCAACGCGTCCTCCATCGAGAGAAGCCCATTGCCGAGGACTACCGGGGTGGGTGTGTGTTCTGGCTTTTGGTCGATCTCTACCACCTCGGCGTCCAGTACGTCGTCAGCGCAAACAGCCTGCGCTTCGTCCAGCTCGTCGGTCAGCCAGTCCGGCGCTGGGGCGCTCTCCACGCCCCCCGCTGCGCGGCTCTCAGCACGACTACCGCCCGTGAGTACCTCCGTCAGCAGCCCTCGTACGCGGGGCTTGACCCGACCTCAACCGAGGCCGCAGTCTTCACGCTGAGTCCGGCGCGGCCCAGGGCGTCGCGCATCGCGGTCAGCTTACGAGCCGAGTCGGTTCTTTCCGTTGCCGTAGTTGACACCTGTCTTGACGCCAACTCCCGCGTCGACGAGACCGATGAGCGTCGTGGGAATCCGGATGTACGGGGTGCCGCGTCGGTAGAGGCTGGCTGCCAGGCCCACGATGTCGAGAAGGACTCCTCCCCTGATCACGATGACTGGTTCTCGTCGGCGGTCGATTCCGAAGGTATTCATCGCGTCGATGACCTGTTCGACCGATTCCCAGTCCTTGACGGCTTCATTGGCACGCATCGGAACGAAAGTTCCACGGACACCGTGCCTGGTAAACCATCGGCGCACCCGTTCACCGTGCGGCCGATCGACGGAGGCGTCGATCAGAACGAGACGTCGTTCCCCAGGCCTGAGCGGCGCCGCGGCGCACCCGTCCAGGAGTTGTGTGTTGTCCGGATGGAAGAGGTCTGCTGATGCAATGACTTGGTACGCAACCTGCTTGACCGCTTCGACCGTCCATTCGGAGTCGTCGGCGGCGACGTGTGCGAGTCCGATCTTGAATCGTGTGCCGCTACGCATGTCAATCGTTCTCCTCTGTCGTGGAATCTACGTGTGCGCCCGTCACTCAACGCCCTTGAGCATGTAAATGCCGATGCTGCAGGAGGATTGGATATGCGATCCGAAATTTTTCCCCGATGTTCCCCCCGTGGTGAACGCTAGGCCATATGTGTAGCGATCACTACTGGAGTGACGCGACTCACAGGCGCTGCTCGACATCCGCGGGTTCGCATGGTTGCACTCTCGTGACCCCGCCCCCATACTCGTGTATCGATCACTATTGGAATGATCTGGATCGTGGTGCCCGTCCGGGAACGCGACGGCGGGCGCCTCTTCGCCGGAACCTCGCACGAGGTTCCGGCCTATTCGGCCATCACGGAGGGGAGACGGTGTGCGACACACCGACGTGTTCATCGCAGGAATCGCGACAGTACTGGGGGAACCGGATTCGGTCGAATCGGCCGTGGAGCGAGGCGATTACGATCCGGACGAGGCCCGAGACGACGATCTGGCATCGATCTCCGTACTTCCGGACGCTCGCCCTACCGAGGTCGCGGCCACCGCGCTGCGCGACGCGCTGAACACGAGCCCCGGAGCCGCGCACGACGTGCGTGCGCTCGTGCACACCGGAATTCACTTTCAGGGGCAGGACTACTGGACTCCGGCCGCGCACATCGCACGGCTGGCTCTCGGTGACCGCCACGAGGCCGGTAGACGTATCACCACGATGGAGGTTCGGCAGGCTTCCAACGGTGGCCTCGCAGCTCTGAACACGGCAGCCCTCTACACAGAGCGGCTCACGTCTGGATCGGTCGCGGTCACTGCAGCCGACGTCTTCCGTCGACCCCACTTCGACCGGTACCGCAGCGACAAGGGGCTCGTCCTCGGCGACGGAGGCGCCGCCGTGGTGCTCGGGCGCACGCCTGGTATCGCGGCGCTGCGCAGCACCGCGCTCATCGGGGACCCCGGTCTCGAGCCGCTGTATGCCGGCGACGCGCCACGTGCGCTCCCGAACACGCCCGATGTTCCCCTCGACCTACGCGGACGAAAAGACGACTACCTGCAGACATGTTCGGTGGACGACGTGATCGCCCAACTGACCGGGGCAATGGAGGAAGTCCTCCTTGTATCCGCGGACGATGCGGACTGCAAGATCACCGACATCGATCGATTCGTCTTCCCCAACACCGGCCGAGGAATCGGTGAATGGAAGTTCCTGGACAAGTACGGAATCGGCGAGGAACGTACGTGCTGGGAGTGGGGTCGCACGGTCGGCCATGTCGGAGCCGCCGATCAACTTGCGGGGCTACATCACCTGATCTCCACCGGAGCTGTCGGACCAGGATCCCGAGTCGCCCTCTGCTCGTCCGGAATCGGATTCAACTGGGGCGCAGCAATCGTCGAGATCCTTGCCTGAGCGACCCGCACCGCTACGCCTACTCAACGGAGGCTCGACATGACAACCGAAAGTCCCACCGCAACCGCGGACACGCCGGCAGCATCAGCCCCGGGATCGATCCCCATCGTTCCGGTTCTCGCAATGATGCTGTGCGTGTTCGCCCTCGGCAGCGCGGAGTACGCCGTGATCGGTCTACTACCCGACATCGCACGCGATCTCGGATCGACCGTTACCGCGTCCGGATGGATCGTTACCGTCTATGCCGTGACCGTTGCAATCACGGGCCCCTTCCTTGCCGCGTACCTGGCGCGATACTCGCGCAAGCGCTCCATGATCGCGCTCATGATCGTCTTTCTCATCGGCAACCTCATCAGCGCCGCAGCGCCGAACATCGTGCTCATCCTCACCGGCCGCGTCATCGCCGCCCTCGCCCTCAGTGCCTTCGCGGCGTTCTCGATCGCAACGGTGGCTACGATGGTTCCACCGCAACGCATCGCACAAGCGATCTCGTGGGTCGCCGGAGGCCTGATCCTCGCGATGATCCTCGGTGCGCCGCTCGGCACAATCATCGGCCAAAACCTCGGGTGGCGAGCAACATTCGTTGCCCTTGCCGTGACCGCCGCTGCCGGAATCGTCGCGGTGTCGGCAGCGATCCCGGTCGATGTCCCCGCCGATACACCTCCCGACGTCCTCGGAGAACTCCGCACGATCATCCGCCCACAGGTCCTCATCGTCCTCGCGTTCAGCGCCCTGGGACAGACCGGGTTCTTCACGGCCTACACCTACATCACCCCACTGCTCGAAGACGTCTCCGGATTCGGCGGCGCAACCGTGGCACTGCTGCTCCTCGTCTTGGGCGTCGGCGGCTTCCTCGGAAACCTCGCCGGCGGCCGACTCGCCGACTGGAACCTGCCCCGCGCGTTGACCATTCTGCTTGCCGTTCTCGTGGTGGCCCTTCTCACCCTGAGCATCACTGCGCCGTCCAAGCCAGCGGTGGTGGCGGCACTCGTCCTGCTCGGAGCAGCTGGATTCGCCGTGGTCCCGGCCTATCAGACCCGAGTACTGACGATGGCCGACGGTGCACCTTCGGCCATCGCCGCGAATACGTCCGGCATCAACGTCGGCATTGCACTCGGGTCTCTGATCGGCGGTGCTGCGCTTGCACACGGACTGTCCGAGCGAGATCTCGGCTGGATCGGCGCGACTGCAACGGCGCTCGGACTGCTCGTCGCGCTGTGGTCGGTTCGAGGCGAGCTGCGTCCGACCCGCGAGTCGGGTGCCTCCCGTGTCGGGGCGTAAATCCTGGCGCGCGGGCCACCGGGTACCGCTGGTCAGCCCGTACGAATCCACATCGAACGTCGCATCGATCACGTTGTCGGACAACCTTGTCGCCGTTCAGCACCACCGACTCGCATTCGCAGGATCCGAGTTCCGTATCGCCCTGTCCAACGAATACGGGCGCGCCCCGGTCACCCTCAGCGTGGAGATCGACACCAGACCGCCCCAGCACGTTCATTTCGATGGCGCTGAGAAGGTGACGCTCGCTCCCGGAGAACTCGCGTGGTCCGACCGGGTGACGCCACACGTCGACCGGAACGACACCGTCGCGATCGGTGTGCGCGCCCACGGCTCGACCGAACTCGCAACCTACAACCCGTCGATGACACACCGGACGCTACTCACGCCGGCAACGCGGCGCGACACCGCGCTGCCGCGACACACTCGGACACTCACCACGCAACTCTACGTAGCCGGGATCGACGTTCTCACCCCGGACACCGCGCCGCTCACGGTTGCGCTGGGAGACTCGGTCTCCGCAGGTTACGGGAGCACCGTGCACGGATTCCCGGGTGTCCTCGCGTACCGTCACGGTTACGCCATCCTCAACCTCGGTATCGCCGGGAATCGACTCACTGCCGACGAGATCGGGCCGGCCCTGCAGAGCCGAACCGCCCGTGACGCGCTGGAAGCACGCCCGGACCGTGTGGTCGTGCAGATCGGAATCAACGACCTCGCGGCGACGCATCCCGGAGCAGTACTCGATGCGAACGACGGGGTGGTCCTCGCCGAACGGATCCTAGAGACCGCCGCAGCGATTTCCTGCGCAGGCCCCGACGTCGTGGTGGCGACGTTGCCTCCGTGCGATACGAGCATGGACCCGCAGTTCAGCAGGCCGGGCCTCCGTGAAGCGCGCACGGCAGTCAATCAGGTCCTGGTCGCAAGTGACTTCGACGTGGCTCCGATTCACGAGGTGCTCGAGCACCCGGAGACACCTGGCGTTCTTGCGCCGGAGTTCGACTGCGGCGACGGAATCCACGCGAACGATGCAGGGGCGTCCGCGATCGCGGATCTCCTTGCAGACATGATTGGGCAGACGCCCGAAACGCTCGTCCACTCGGCGCGACCGTTCCACGGTGGCGTGAGCGGTCGGACTGTGACTACCCCCGGCTAGCCTCGAGTGGCGCGGCTTCATCATCCATGGTGAGGCCGCGGGAAGGGATCAGCATGGCCGGTGTGCCTGGGCAGGGACGTAAGTTCGATATCGACAGCGCTTTGACCGCCGCGATGAACATGTTCTGGCGGCAGGGCTACGAGGGAACCACGGTTGCCGGACTGACCAAAACGATGGGTATCTCACCTCCGAGTCTCTATGCGGCGTTCGGCGACAAACGCCAGTTGTTCGATCGGGTGGTCGAGCACTACCTAAGCGGTCCTGGCGCCTGGATGGACCGCGTGTTCGAGGAAGAGACGACCGTACCGGGGCTGGTAGGACGACTGCTCGTCGAAGCGGCCCACCACTACGCCGACCCCGACGAGCCTGGTGGTTGTCTGGTGGTCAATGCGGGAAGCACCGTCATGGATTCTGCCGTCGCATCCGTACTGCGGGATCAACGCAACGCAAACGTCGCGCGTCTCCAAGACCGCCTCCGATCCGGTGATGAGCTGGGGGAGCTTCCCAACGATGTGGATCCGCGAGCCGCGGCCGAGTTCCTCGCCGCGACGATCCAGGGCATGTCCACCCGTGCCCGGGACGGCGCGACCGTCGGCGAGCTGGTCGCCGCGGCGGCGCTCGCGGCGAGAGCACTCGACATCGACATCCGCGGGCAGACGACGGCGCCGACGTACCGCTAACCGCCCAGTATCAGTAACCTGGAGCTCATCCAGATTTGTGTGATCTGGAGCCGTCCTTAAGTCTGATTACCGACCGGTCAACCTATCCAATCCGTTTGTAGCCCAGCACGCTCCGACATTGGTGGACACTCCTCTCGCTGTCCATCCATCTTCTTCTCTCTCACGCTCGCTCGCTCCATCATCCATCCACTACTCACACCGGCGGCCACCGTGGGGCCATCTCTCCAAGCGGCGGCGCAACGTGGACGCATGGACGTGACCAACGTTCACCGGGCCACCCCGAACACCAAAGAAGCCATGTGCTTTCACCAGTGCATGTGCGCCTCTTAGGTGGTCGCGGGCGATCGTCCAGTGTACATCCGACGTGCCGCCTCACGCGTCGTGCTATCGAGTTGCATCCGCCATACCATTCATGCGTCAGCGATGAGTTTGGGCGGCGGATCGGGTCTGCCTTGGCATGACTCGAATTGTTGCCGACATCTCGGTCTCTCTGGACGGCTTCGTCACCGGGCCCGATCCCAGCCCGGACTACGGTCTGGGCACCGGCGGCGAGGCCCTGCACACGGGGGCTCTTTCCGACTACCCCGACGACCGCCGGATCCTGCGCGAGGGGGCCACCCGCTCGGGCGCCGCCGTCCTCGGCCGCGACCTCCAGCTCGACATCGACCGTGACGCAACTGACCTACGACTTCTCGGGTGATCCGATGACCACTATCAACGCCAATGGGATCGCCTTGGGCATCGAGTCGTTCGGTGACGACGACGCGCCACTGGTTCTGCTCGCGGGCGGAACGACGATGTTCTCCTGGCCAGACGCGCTGTGCGAGCGCCTCGTCGCCGGCGGGCGCCGTGTGGTGCGCTACGACCTGCGCGATAGCGGGGAGTCGACGACGACGGATCCGGAGGCGCCCGCCTACACCTTGCGCGGCCTCGCCGCCGACGCCGCTGCCCTTGCTGACGCGCTCGCCGGCGGGCCTGCACACCTCGCGGGAATCGGCGTCGGCGGGATGGTCGCCCAGGTGGCCGTGCTCGACCATCCAGGCGCCTTCTCGGCGCTCACCCTGGTCGGCACCCGCCCGGTTGCCCCTGGCCCGCCCGACGATGACCTCCCCAACCATGACCAGGCGACGATGAGCCGACTGTTCGCGCGCCCGATGCCCGATTGGACCGACCGCGAGGCGGTCGCGGAGTTCGCCGCCGCCGGCGCGGAGATCCTCGGCGACGACCCCGTCGCCGCGCGAGCAATCGCAGGGCGCATCTGGGACCGCACGCCCGGCACCGCACCCCCGGTCCAGATGGCCAACCAGATGGGCCTGGTGTTTTCCAGGCTCGACTGCAAACCCCGCTGGCGCGAGCGCCTGCCCGAGATCGAGGTCCCCACGCTCGTCGTCCACGGCCGCCGCAACCGGTTCTTCCCCGTCGGCAACGGCCAGGCGATCGCGCGCGAGATCCCCACGGCACGGCTGCTCGTCCTCGAAGAAGCCGCCACCGCGATACCCGATGCGGCGGTCGGCGAGGTCACCGAGGCGATGCTCACGCTCGGATAGAGGTAGGTGCCGTGCGTGTCCGGCTTCCACGCAGCACATCGCCGCTGAGGTGCCCACAGCACGAGCGAGTCAGCAAAGTGGAAGACGGGCCATCCCGAGCTTGTCCACGAACACTGAACCCAGAGCCAGGCACTCGGCTACTGCACCAAGTGGCACCCATCCAGATCTGTGTGATCAGAAGCCCTCGTCAAAGTGCGATTACCGACTGGTCAACCCATCCAATCCGCATGCAACCCAGAACGAACCGCCATAGGTGAACACCTATCCACTGTCGCGCTCTCTCCGTCGGTGAAACACAACGGGCATGAAAGGGTGACCCCCCTTTGGATGGTTGGATGCCCACCCATCCGTTGGGGCCACAACCGATCATGGAAACGCTGGTCCTGCGAGCGGCAGTTTCGACCTGGTTTCAGACGGGGCGCGACACCCAGTTCGGGGGCCACGGTGCTGCTGTGAACGATGTGGGCTCGGCGACATTCTGAACGGTGCCACCTTCATTGGCGAATGATGCGCGCACCGAGTAGCGGTTGGTTGTGAGGTGAACGGCGAGGGAACCATCGACGATGGACAGCACCCATCGGTCCATATCTCTGAGCAGTTCAGCGGACCCGCGATCGCACGCGTCGCATCCACAATCGGGAATTGATGCCAACCTCATTGCAGGGTCTCCCGCTGCAACGGTGACGGTGACGATGTGGTCGTTGTCCACCGGTGTGTGCGTCGTCAGAACCAGGGGGACTGCTCCGTCGGCTGCGGGCTCGAGGACGGTGTCGGCACCGCCTGCATCAAAGGGGCGGAGCGCCCAATCTATTTGCGATGCTTCTCGCGCCCAGCCGCGGTCGAGGAGAACCTTCGTCCACGCTCGCGCTCTGGCCACCACGATCAGGAACTTCTCCGGGTTGGTGACTTTCTCGTACGCTGCCGCGTCAGGAGCGTGGCCATCCTTGTACGGGTGCGGCCATCCAGGAGTGGCTGCACCGCTGGTCGCGAATGCCGCGTCGACGTCGGCGAGTAACTCGCACATCTGTCGGGACAGCAGCGGCTCGTACCGTCCCCAACCGGTTTCGCGCGCGCGGAGAATATCGTCGTTGTATTCGTCCCACCACGACCGCGCTTGATCTGTCCCCACGACAGCGACGCTACCTGCCGTGGGGGGGCATCTGATCCGACGACGCTTGCGAGTGCTCGGCTTTTCACCGGCAGAGGTGCGAAGCTGCAACCTGTCGCGACGGCCCCGCCTACCCGACCGCCGCCAACCGTGGAACCAGTCCAGATTCGGCGTGATCAGCGGCCACTCCCAAGCGTGATTACCGATCCGTCACTTCACGCAATGAACCGACGGCACAACAGGACCAGCTACAGGTGAACACCTCTCCATCCATCCACTCCACTCCACCTCACGGTTCTCTTCCTCAGCCAGCCGCCATCCAGCCATCATGAGCCACCCGGGCGCACGCATTCGCACCCTCCGCGCTGTTCACGGGAACCGATTGGCGATTGCCGAGATGATCTCGTCTGGCTCGCGCTCCTGGATGAAGTGCCGCGCACGGGGTAGCTCGACGACGTCGAGATCGGCAAATGCGGCATGCATCCGCGGGATACACACCTTCGGACGGAAGATCATGTCCCGCATCCCCCACACTGCCAGCGTCGGCTTGTGTCCCAGCAGGGCGGGTACGTCTTGGGCGAGTTGGTCCAATAGCGGGCGTGCGGCGCGAATTTCCTTGGGCATGAACGTGAGCCCCCGTCGTGCTTCCTCGGTGGGTTGCACCATGCGGTAGTGGTCGGCCTCTGCCTCGGTGAGCGTGCGGCCCAGCTCCCCGAGCAGGAATCGCTCCACAAGCAGGTTCTGCCCGAGTATGCGACGTTGCATGGGACGGCTGCTCATGATCACGCTGAATGCCCTATTGACCAGTGGATCGATCGGCCAGAACACCGTGTTGCCCAGCACGACCCCTCTGACTCGATCTGCCCGCGCGGTTGCCGCGCTCAGCCCGATGGGGCCGCCCCAGTCGTGCCCCACCACGACGAAGCCGTCCAGTTGCAGATGGTCGATCAGTTCGCCCAGGACCGTCGCGTGCTCAGCGATCCTGTAGTCGAAATTCTCCGGCCTTTCGGACAGTCCGAAGCCCAGATGATCCACGGCGATGCACCGATACTGGTCACGCAGGCCCTTCACGATGTGGCGGTATAGGAAACTCCACGTCGGTGAGCCGTGACAGAACAGAATCGGCGGTCCGGATCCCTCATCGATGTAGTGCACCCGACCGACAGACGAGTCGAACCATCGCGACTCGAACGGATACAGGGTCTCGTCGGGAACGAAATCGATCATCATTGAGCGCCCTCCTCGTCCGGACCATCTCTTCACGTCGCTCTACAGGGCCGGCGCGCGCTCGGTGACCAAACCCAGGCCACCGAATCCCACCCCCTGCGCAGCAACCCTCACCGCGAGGTTGCGCTACAGGTGTAGCACATTCTGACCAGTACGCTACACCTGTAGCATGTGGTTGTGTCTACACGAGCAACCGGCGCCGATGAACGCCGAGAACTGGTCGCAAACAGCGCCATCCGCATCATTTCCCGCGACGGACTTCGGGCGCTCACACACCGAGCCGTCGACCGGGAAGCCGGGATCCCGCAGGGGTCGACCTCCCATCATGCAAGAACCAGGCTCGCACTACTCGAACTTGTAGTCGACACGCTCGCCGAACGCGCGATAGCTGACGCCAAGCACGCCGCAGACGCCCTGGCCGCAACGCCTCAGGGCGAACACCAGCTGAACATCACCGAGCTTGCAGGCGTGATCGGCGCACTCGTCGAGAGACTCTCGGACCGCCGCGACGACATGAAAGCCCGCTACGCACTCATCCTCGAACTCGATGACGTTCCCCTGCTTCAGGGGAAGTTGACTACGCAGTCCGAAGTCCATGCGGTTACCCGAGAGGTGACCTCGTCACTCCTCACCAGCGCGGGTCTTCCCAGTTCCGACGAACGGATCGAGGAGCTGATCTCGCTCACGGACTCCTTGGTGTTCACGCGAACGGTCATCCACGGAACCACCCCCCTGGAATCCATCCTCACTGCCTATCTGCGAGGTGTCGTCCCACTTTCGGCCACCTCTACCGGGAAGTCGTGAGGTCCGACGCCACATCGGGTCGACAGGCGTCGTGTGCTCAGGGGCCTCCGAAAAGTGTGGTCACCGACCGAGCACATAGCGAATCAATCTGCCTCAGCGGGCAAACCGTCGTCGAAGCCCGCACGGATGGACTCCTCGAGCAGATGCTGGTGCTGTTCACCGCATCGGCGATCCGCTGCATGTTTCGGTTGTCGTTGGAGCGGGCGGCGGCGCGCGAGTTCGCCGCGCCTCCGCCTATCGAGAGAAGCCGGAACGGTTCCTGCACAGCAGGATCCACACAATACGTACTGAACACGGCACACCGTGCGATGCTTGGAGCATGAACATTTCACATCGATCTACTTCAGCCGCGGCTGCCGGGCTCATGGGCGCTGCAATGTTCGTTGCGGCGCCGGGTGTGGCCAGCGCCGCTGATCCTTGCCAGCTCGGGTGGTCGAATGTGGGACCACGAACGTGCGCTATGACAGACGTCGGGATGGCCCCGGTGTGGACACTGGGAGACGGCATCTGTCCAGGGATGCTGGTCGCCTCCGGGAATGCGTTCGACGGACCACTGTCGGAGTACTCCAGCGCTCCAGGGGCGGTCCATTCCGTCGAACTGCGAGTTACGCAGGGCCTCTCACCTTTGGGCGAGTGGGGGTCGACTGTCCTGGCCTGCAACGCAACTGCGATCATCGATTGGCAGAACCTCGATACCGGTCAAACCGGCACAGTGAGTCGATACATCCCTGCGAGCAACACGAGCGCCTGGCCGGTATACGTGCATGTGGGTACGGGCCCGGGACGTGTTCGGCTCACCATGCGGACCGACCACCCGAGCATTCCGGTCTCGACGGACGTGGTCGTCCCCTGACGTCACTGTGCACGTAGTGGCGACCTTCTGATCCCCATCGACACCCCACTGATCGTGTGCACCTTGCCAATCCTTTCACTGTTGGCGATGTGGCGACCCGAGACCAGCGGGGCCGCACTCTTCACGGCCGTTCGTCGGGCATCAGAATGTGACTGCTGCACGATCGGGTCGCCGAACTTGGCACCCAATCGTGCAACAGTTCGAATTGATCCAGATATGTGTGATTGAAGGCCCTCGTCCGGCGTGATCACCGAGCGGTCGACCTATCCAATCCGCATGGAGCGCAGAATGACCCGCCATTCGTGAACTCTTCTCGCTCCCCCATCCATGTCGCTCTCGTGATCACGCTTCTTCAACACTCATCCCTTCGCTCGGGCTCTTGCGCCCGACCACCCATAGGGTGCTCTTCCGGATCCGATGCTCGAGATGACCGGAATGGACCAGTGACCGCACGATGTAGTGGTCGAGGTTGCGGAAGCCGAGTGCGATGCCACGCAGATATTCGAGACGCCCGGGGATCGTCTCGACTGAGGTGTTTATCAATGGCGGGTCATTCCGAACGATCTGTCGCCACCTCCTGTCACACGCGCGCATAGTGGTCGTCGCAAAGACCCCACCCTCTGGACGGACGGCGCGGTGCCAACCCCACCGGCACGCCAGCTCAGCGACTTCGGTGCCGGCGACGCCGGACGGGTTGTGAAGCCGATGACGTATGCCTTTGGTAGCGGAATGTTCCGACACCCCGTCGCTCCCGGTGTTCACACATCCGAACTCCGCGACGGGGTGCCCTCATTGGTGGCGCGTGTGCGGCCGGGTGGCGCGGAACGACACCCGACCGGTCGGGCGCCCGCCCGAAGGTGACCTCCGCACCTACAGCCCTGGGGCCGGGGCGTGACGGAGATGCTCGGACCGGACGGGTTCAACGCCCTCGACATTGCCTTACGCCATCCGATCCGAGCCGCCTGCGCGAAGTATTTTCGGGGACTGCGGCATTCAGTGGTGACAAGACAAGTGGCCTGCACTCTGGAACTCATCCAGATTTGTGTGATCAGGGGCCCTCGTTAAGTGTGACTACCAATCGGTCGGTCTAGCCAAAAAGTCTGCCGTCCAGGGCCGGCCGCCATTGGTGAACACCTCTCCTCCCATCCCTTCCATCCATCAGTCTGTCGGTCTGTCTCTCTCTCGGTCTGGCGGTCTCGGTCTCTCTTCTCTCTCTGCTCGTCCTCTCCTTCCTCTCCGGCTCGGCTATTCGTTCTGCCAACCAGCCGGCGCTCGGCAGATTCCCCACGACGAGATGGCCGTGCGACGCACGTTGTACGCCGAATCGATGGAACTCGTGACGCGACTGGGACACCCGCTCGCGGGCCGGTCGACGCTGCAGTTGAACGATCTCCCCCAGTACCCGTGGATCCTGCCCGGCGTCGAGACCGCACTGCGCCGCGAGCTCGAGGAGCTCTTCGCCCGCAACACCCTGTCCGCCCGACGCACCCTGAGCCCGTCGGCGTCGGAGCTGGTGGACTTCCTCGAGAAGTTCGCCGCCGAGGTCACACCCGCTCGGTCCTGACGCGGAGCGCACCGGAGCCGCCCACCCCGACGGTGGGCGGCTCCGGTTGCCGCGACGAACGATCAGGCGGGGACGGCCGCTGGCGCCTCGTCGTGTTGCAGCCCGCGTGACGAGTCCGGAACCACGCGGAACAGAGCCATGGCACCGAGCAGGCTGATCGTGCAGACGACCGCGAGGTACCACGTGACACCGGTGGACGATCCGGTGGCGTCGAGCAGCGCGGTCGCGATCATCGGCGCCAGTCCACCACCGAGGATGACCGAGCTCTGCAGGATCAGCGACGATCCGGAGTAGCGCACCTTCGCGGGGAACGTGTCCGCGATCATGCTGCCCTGCACGCAGTGGGTCACCGGAATGATGAGACCCATTCCGAGGAAGGCGATCACGGCCACGATCGTGTTCTCCGTGTTGAGCAGCGGGAAGAACACCGCGCACCACACCAAGATGGCGGCGGAGCCGGCGATGAACATCGTGCGTCGGCCGTGCTGGTCGGCGACCCTGGTCCACACGGGGATCGACGCGAACCACAACACCGCAGCCGCCGTCACCCCGAGAATCAAGAACTGCTTGTCGTAGCCGAGGTGCCGTGTGCCGTACGACAGCGAGAACACCATGAAGGTATAGGCGACAGCGGAATTCGCCAGAATCGCGAGCACTGTCAGGATCAGGCGGGGGAATCCGACGTCGAGTGCCTCGCGGAGCGGGAACCGCGACACCTTGTTGTTCTCGACGATCCCGGTGAAGGACGGGGACTCGGTGATGCGCAGGCGGATGACCAGTCCGATCGCGACCAGCACGATGCTGAGCAGGAACGGGATACGCCAACCCCAGGAGGTGAACGCACTGTCCGACATCACCGAGCTGGTCGTGAGGAAGATGCCGTTCGCAAGCACGAGGCCCGCCGGGGTGCCCATCTGCGGGAAGCCGGCGTAGAGGTTCTTCTTCCCGACGGGGGCGTGTTCCATTGACATGAGCGTCGCGCCGGCACCCTCACCGCCGAGGCCGATGCCCTGAACCACGCGCATGGCGACCAGGAGGATCGGCGCCCAGACGCCGATGGCGTTGTAGTTCGGAATGAGGCCGATCAGTGTCGATCCGATACCCATCATCAGGAGGGAGACCACCAGCGTCGCCTTGCGCCCGATTCGGTCACCGAAGTGACCGAATACCAGCCCTCCGATGGGCCGGGCGACGAAGCCGGCCGCGAACGTGCTGAACGCGGCGAGGGCTCCGGCGGTGGGGCTCAGGCTGGGGAAGAACTGCTTGTTGAAGATGAGTGCGGCGGCAGTGCCGTAGAGGAAGAAGTCGTACCACTCGAGCGTGGCGCCGGCCAGGGTCGCCATGGCGACGCGGCTGCGCGCGGCTGTGGCGGGGGCGGCGGCTCTACCGCGTGTGCTGTCGGTCATCGCAGATACCTATCGGGTGTCGGTGGAGGGCGGTGGGATCATCGAGATCTGTTGTTCACCAAGGGAATCCAGTGGCCGTATCGGCCTCGTGAAGAAGATTCTGCACGCGTGAGACATGACTCACAAATGCCGAATCAGGCACTGGGTATTTCAATTCGGCTATGTTCGGTCGATATCGGAGATCCCGAGAAAGCGCACGAGAGGCCCTGTTGGACCAGCTCGCGCGCTCTGTCGTGACGCGATCCCTCTTTATTCGACCGGGCGCTCGCTCGGCAGTTGCAGGAATCGGATTGCTTCCGGGCTCGCAGAGGCGAGGCTGTCTGGCTAGGGATGACGCCTACTGGTAGTTGTCCGGTACAGGCCCATCGCACCCCGGCGGGATCGCCGTTTCGAGAATTGCGACGGTCTCCGCGCGGGAGCGGTCATCAATGATCCGCGGAGGGTGGAGGGTTGTGGACCGGAACAGTGTCAGGCGAGTGCTGTGGCTGCACTGCATACTCGGCAGGCCCGACCATGCCTCAGTTGGTGCATGTTTGATGCCAGTTCTCGGCACCTCTCTTCCCTGTTCGCCTCGACGCAGACCGGGGATAGGAGTCAAAGCGCCAGAGCGTCTACAAGATTCGCCGGCGGAGCCGCCGTTGCCCGGCCCGATTCGAGCAGGATGTGATCGAAGAACGCGGTGAGTTCGCTCGTCGCAGTCAGTGGCAGTACATGGGCGACATACTGGTCCGGGCGGACAACCACCACACAGCCGCTGCGTTCCAACCCCCGAGCGTCGAAGAAGTCTTGAGCCGGGTCAACGGCAAAGACCTTCTCGTAGTCAACGACGGCGTGCGGTCCCTTGCATGGGAGGTAGAGGCGCGAAACCTCCTCCACGGCAACCTGATCGTGTGTTCCCTGAAAAATCACCTTGATGTCAAAAAGGCTGTCAAACTCGGCCCCAATTCGCGTGAATCGCTGTACCGGAGAGTCGGGCGCACAGAGCATCCACTCCGACCAGTCACGTAACAGGCTCGCTCCGCGGACGGTGGATCCGTCGGCGAACGCGTAGATTCGCCAGCGGCCGTCGGCTCGAGCTTGGTGTCCCAGATGGACTGGGTTGGCGTCGGCGACGCGGACCACCGGGGCTGACCGGAATCGCTTGCCAATCGGGAGGCCGGAGGCGAGATCTTGGTGGTTCAGGTCTCCGATTATCGTCGACGGCGGATACTCCGTCATGAAGCCCGCTGTGAACTCGGCGCTCTTGACCAAGTGCGCTGCCAACTCGGCTGGGGGGATCTCGCCTGGTCTCTTTGCCATCATCGCTGACCATTCGCGGTCGAAATCGATGAGGTTTTGAGCCACCGCCTTTCGTTCGGCCGAGTAGGTGTCAAGAAGTGATTCCGGGCTGAGGCCGGTCAACACCTGCCCGAGCTTCCAGCCCAGGTTGAAGGTGTCCTGCATGGAGACGTTCATCCCCTGGCCAGCCTTCGCGCTGTGGGTGTGGCATGCGTCGCCCGCGATGAAGACGCGCGGGGTACGGATTCCTACCTCGTCGTCAGCGACGTCATCGAACTTCTTCGCCAAACGGTGCCCGACTTCATACACGCTGAACCACGGCACATCACGGACATCGAGAGTGTAAGGGTGCATGATCGTGTTGGCCTTGGCGATGGCCTGCTCGACGGTGGTGCTACGGATGGCGTGGTTGTCGCAGTCTGCGACGTCACCCAGGTCGACGTACATCCTGTGAAGAAAGCCGCCTTCGCGGGGGATCAGCAAAACGCTGCCGTTCTCCGACTGGATCGCGCACTTTGTGCGGATGTCTGGAAAGTTGGTGACGGTGAGCGCATCCATCACCGCCCATGCATGCATTGCCTGCGTGCCCTCCAGCTTGAGGCCGATCGCCTCACGCACGGCGCTCCGGGCCCCGTCTGTTCCGACGACGTATTTAGCGCGCACGCTACGTTCCTCGCCGGCGTTGTCGCCGCCGGTACGACGGACTGAGACCTGGACAGGGAACTCCTCGCCATCGGTGACTTCGAGCGAAACGAGCTCCCAGCCGTAATCAGGCGTGATACGCCCTGGACCGTAGGCCGCGGCTTCGGCAAAGTAGTCCAGGACCCGGGCCTGGTTGATTGTCAGGTGGGGGAACTCGCTGACCCCGTGTGGGTCGTCCTCTGTGCGTTGGGTTCGGATGATGCGTGACCGGTCGTCGGGGTCGGGGGCCCAGAAATTAGTGGCACAGAATCGATAGGCTTCAGCCGTGATTCGCTCGGCAAAGCCGAACGCCTGGAATGTCTCGACGCTGCGGGCCTGGATTCCGTCGGCCTGTCCTACTTCCAGCCTGCCTGGACGACGTTCGATGAGGCGGGCGTTGACTGTCGGGAACTGCGACATTTGAGCCGCCAACAACATGCCTGCGGGCCCGCCACCGACGATCAGCACATCGACGTCATCGGGGAGCTCTGGTTGGCGATCCACCCCCACACCTGCGGCCGGTTGGATGCGCGGATCAGTGGTGACGTAACCGTAGTGGTGAAACTGCATCAGGACTCCTGAGGTGTTATGGAAAAAACTGATAAGGCGGGCTCAGCCAGCCCTGGACTCGTCCTGCATGCTGCGGGCTACCTCGACAAGAGTGTCGAGCATGGCGCGCGAGGCGGGATTGAGATGACGATCGGAGGCTAGGGTGACGCCGACATTCGCTCCTACCTGATCGAATGAGATCGGCAGTGTCGTGAGCCGTGGGTCGAGTGTTCCCAGGAGTCCCGGAAGTACGGTGATCATGTCGGTCTCTATCAGAAGTTGTCGCACGGTCAGAAACGCGGTTGCGTCGACACTGTTAGGCGGAAGTGGGTATCCGTTGCGGGCGAAGTACGCCTCGATCTCGGTGCGGAGCATCGTTTCGACGCCCGGCAGGATCCACACGAATGGCAAGAGGTCCTCGAGCGTGACTGTGGCACGCTCCGTCAGTGGATGGTCCAGTCTGGTGACAACCTTGACAGTCTCCGAGTACAGGACGCGCCTGGTCATGCCCTCTGGGGTGGGGCCGCTCACGCGTCCGACAATCAGATCGACTGTGCCCACGGCAAGTTCCTCGAGGAGGAACTCGGGAGATCCTTCGCGGATCACCACCCGTAGCATGGGCCGTTCCCCTTTGAGACGTGCCACCGCACGCGGGAGAAGTAGATTCGAGCCAGCAAGATGCGTGCCGATGACCACGTAGCCACGGGTCGCGTCCTGGATCTCATCGAGGTGCCGTGCGGCTTGTCGAAGTTGGGCGAGCACGGATCGCGCGTAGTCAGTGAATACCGCCCCAGCCTCCGTAGGCTGGATCCCACGATGTCCGCGCTCATACAACTCGACTCCGAGGATCCGCTCGAGTTCTTGGAGGCTGCGGGTGACAACTGGCTGTGTCACGTGGAGCGCCGCAGCAGCACCGACCACGCTGCCACGACTGGAGAGGAGGTCGACGAGCAGCAGATGCCGGAGCTTCAATCTGCCGTCGAGAAGTCGCCGGCTTTCCATGACCGCAAATATAGGCTCGACCATCGAATCAGGCATAGACGTAATCAGATTCGTAACAACTTGAACATGTTGCTTTGTCACTGAAACTAACCTCTCCCTTCATCAGGTCGCAGGTCGCAGGTCGCCACCATCGACGGATTACGTGCCCTCGTGCGAGCCGCTCGACGTTCTCCCCTGCTGCCGTGGTGATCGCTGGATCCACTCTTCATCGCCGCGATGGTCGCGACGGTGTCGTCTGCATCCACCGTTGCCGCCGACGCATAGGGCGGTGGACACTCGCCGCCACATGCGAGGTCGTCCTGGCTTGGATCCTGCGACGGTCAGGACGACCTCGCATGTTTGCTGGTTTCAGTCCAACGGGTTGCATTGCTACAGCTGACCCTCGGGCTATTTGATGGGCGCGAGGGGAAGCTCAGTCGGCCCTTCCTCGAGTTCGAACGTGTAGTCCAGCGAGTACCACGGCGTCTGAAGCTCTGGGTGGTCGGGATGGGGCTCGCGGTGTTCGACGACGTTGCCGATCAGTGCCCGGGTGACGCCGAACTGCACGTCGGTCTCCAGGTATGAATCGTCGCTGGGGTAGACCTGCGCGGTCAGCACCTTGTAGCCCTCGGCGTTGATGAGCGCATGCAAGTGTGCAGGCCGGCATGGATGCCGCCCCTGTGCCTCGAGCAACCGTCCGACGACCGTGTTGGTCGGGATCGGGTAACCCGACATGCGCACCGAACGTAGCCAGAAGCGACCTTCTTCGTCAGTTGTGAACTTGCCGCGCAGATTGAAATCGACCTGGTCGGGATCTTGGTTTTCGTACAGCCCGACCGGGGAGGAGTGCCAGACGTCGATCTCTGCACCAACGACAGGCTGCCTCGTCTTCTTATCGATGACGTGAGCGTTGACAAAAAGCGCGGCGCCAGGTGTCTCCGAGCGCACAATGGTTCCGCCGTTCTCCGTACGAGGTGAGTGCAGACGCCAGAATGGCCCCAGGGAGGAGTGCTGGGTCTCGGTCTGGCCGTTGTCGCCGTTGTTCATCAGGTAGACCAGCGTGGAGATGCCGAGGGACCCGCACATGAGCACAGCTTCGTTGTGCTTGTCGTCGGTCGCCTGACCGATCTCGTTGAGGATCTTTGTCGCAGTACGAAACTCTGCCTCGGTCAGGCGAACTTCCTTGACGAACTGGTGGAGGTGTGTGACCAGGGAAGTGATGATTTCACGAAAGCGGGGATCCTTGGTCTCCGCCATGACCTCCAGTACGGAGGGAGTGACATCACGATAGCTGGTGAGTATCACGGTGATCGGTTCCTTTCAACGTGCTTGTGTTGTGGCAGTGCCTTCCGCGCGGAACGGCCTGAAGGGCGGGGCCGCGCCCTGCCTATGGGGTATGTCTCACGACTCGGTCGCGGGAACGCTCGGACGTGTTTGGAGAATCAGGAACAGTCAGGTGTCGGCGCTTTCGACAACTTCGACAACGTGCTGTACGCGTTTGTCCTTCACGTCGAACACGCATTACGCCAATCGGGCCTTCGCCGGGACGCTGCGGCGAGTGCCATGTGTTCCTCTAGGGGAGATGGAAGTCGCAGCACTTCGGCCCGGACGAGGATCTGGACGATGTGTTCGTTGAGCCGCAGGGAAGATCTCCTGGTCGTGCATCGATGCTCGATCAGGTGTCCTGGCTTGGCACCACGTGAAGATTTGAAGGCGAAAGGGATGTGGTCTTCTCAGCTGGCTTCTGCCACCACGCCTGGCCTGCGAATCGCAATCGACTGGATCTCAATGAGTAGATGCGGGTGAGGAAGCTGGTGCACGGCGACGGTGGTACGCGCCGGCCCAGTTTCATCGAAGTACTCGCCATATACGCGGTTGTAGCCCGCGAAGTCGTTCATGTTGACGAGGTACGAAGTGACTTGGACTACGTCCTTCAGGGTGCAGCCGACTTCGGAGAGAATGTCACGGATGTTCTCGATGACGGCTCGGGTCTGGGTCTCGATGTCGAGCGTGGTCACTCCGAGTTCGTCGGCTTCTGCGCCAGCGAGAGTGTTGTCGGGCCGCCGACTACTCATCCCGGACACGAAGACCAAGTCTCCAACGACCTTGACATGGGGGTAGCGGCCGCGAGGGGTGGCCTTGCCTTCGACAACGAGGGTCTGATTGCTCATTGGTGGTCTCCTGCGGTGTTTGAAGTGGTGATCGATACGGTTCCCAAGCTGGCCACTGTGGCCATCACGGTGGTACCTGGAGTGAGTGGAACAGCTGCGGTCGCCGCGCCTGCAAGCAGCACACTTCCGGCAGGAAGCGCCACTCCTTGCTCGGCGGCGATGCGCGCCAAGTTGGGGATCGCGAGGTAGGGGTCGCCCAAGATGTCGCTCGTGCTGCCAGCAGCAGCAGTCTCGTCATCGACGTCCAGCGTCACTGGCTGGCCATTGAGAGCCGGAGGACTCGCCACCAGGTCGACAGGCTGCCAACGGCCCACAACGAAGCCCGCAGCTGAGGTGTTGTCGGCGACGACATCGGAAAGGGAGAAGCGAAAGTCGAGATAGCGGCTGTCGATGATCTCAAGGGCAGGCGCGACTGCGTCGATCGCATCGACCATGTCAGTGGCGGGGTGTTCAGTTCCAGCGGCGTCGAAAGCCCGCCCAAGCCGAAAGGCCAATTCCGGTTCGATGCGAGGGTGAATAAACCCGTCAAGTTCTACTGTGGCGCCGTCCTCGTAGGCCTGTGATGCGTGTAGTCGCCCGAAGATGACGTCTGAGACGCCCATCTGCAGCGCTTTTGCTTTGCTGGTGAACCCCAGCTTGGCTCCCGTCACGAAATCGCCGCGCGCAATTCGCAGATTAGCGACGAGTCCCTGGACGAGATATGCGTCATCAAGTGTGAGCATGTCCGCGAGACTCAGCTGCGAAATCGCCCGGGCCGATGTAACTGCATTGTCCAGCGACGTCGCAAATTCGGCGAGCCTTGAGGTTCTTGTCATAGCGCCACGGACACATTCGTCGATTCAGCGTAGAAATCGAGGGAATCGGTGCCGGCGTCGCGGCCGATTCCAGACCGACGCGACCGGCTGCGCAGGGCGCGCCTATCGCGGAGGTGCCCGGCGTTGACCTTGGACAAATCCACATCCGTCGCCGGAGGTGCACTGAATTTGCCGACTGCGCAACGCCCTTCGATGCACTCACCTTCGGCGAGGGCGCGCGGGTTCGCCATAGTGACTCGGATCTCATCTCGCATGAAGTGAACGTACGGTAGCCCGCCTATGACCGTCTAATGCCAGATCCATGCGCAACCATAGCCAGACAGGCATAGGCATTCCTGATCGCCCTCGCGAGCGTCGTTCGCGCAAAAAACCTTCACACAATTGGATTCCGGGGGCCTCCCGGGCCGTGCTGAATGCGCATTTGGGCATACCAGTGATCAAAATCGGAATTGGCCACGAATCGCGACCACGCTGCATCGTGGTGCAACATCGTCCTGCAAGACAGACCGACGGAGATCTCCGGACCATCAATTGGCGATGCCTCGACGTGGCGCTGGTCGCCGAAAATGCCCGGCGTGCAAGAGCATGGCCTACCCGCCACGACAGTAAGGGGAAGCCCCATGCGAGCGACATACATGTACGGCCCGTTCGATGTCCGGGTGATCGACGTGCCCGACCCGGTGATCGAGCATCCGGCCGACGCGGTGGTGCGAGTGGCGCGTAGCTGCATCAGCGACTCGGACCTGCACCGTTATCGTTCCATGGCCCCGACCGCGGACGGCGTGTCGATGGGACACGAGTCCGTCGGGACTGTCGAGGACATCGGCGCCGACGTCTCGACAGTGCGCCGCGGCGATCTCGTGATCTGGAATTCCGGCGCCGTAGGCGGCTGTCAGGCCGAGGCGGTGCGTGTCCCGCAGGCTGATGCCACCCTGGTCGCGGCCCCGATCGCGGAGGACTCGTCGCTGATTCCGTCGCTGCTGACCCTGTCCGACATCTACCGCACCGGTTACCACGCCGCAGTGACGGGCGGCGTCGGCCCGGACCGAACAGTGACCGTGATCGGTGACGGCGCGGTCGGGTTGCTGGCGGTGCTGTCCGCCAAACAGCGTGGGGCGCAGCGGATCGTTCTGATGGGCCAACACAAGGATCGCATTGCCCTCGGCCGCGAGTTCGGCGCCACCGATGTGGTGGTCGAACGCGGCGCGGAGGGCATCTCCGCGGTGCGTGAGCTCACCCGCGGCGCCGGCACCCACGTCGTGATCGAAACAAGCGGCCTAATCTCCGCCTACGAGCAAGCTCTCTGTGTCGTGCGCACCGGCGGAGTTATTTCCCGGGTCGGTGTGCCACAGTACGAGAACGCGCCGGCTGGGTTCACCTCCCTGCTCGGCCCGAACATCACTGTGACAGGCGGCCCGGCCCCGGTCCACGCCTACTTCGACACGCTGTTGCCCGATGTCCTCGGCGGCCGCGTCGACCCAGGCAAGGTATTCGACTGCGAGATCGGCCTCGACTCCGTTCCCGACGGCTACCAGGCCATGGACGCTCGCCAAACCCTCGGGATCCTCGTCCGCCCCTGACTCGACGTTTCACCGCACCGCGCATTTGGAGGCCAGGCGACCTCGACGATCGGCATCCAGCACTCGAGAAGACGGAGGAGCGATGACCGCGTCGTCAAGTGGGCGCGAACGTGGTCGTCGAAAATGCTGACGAAACATGTTGAGGCGCAACGGTATGCGCGTTTTCCTGAACGCTACATCCTCAATGGACATCCCACTTCCGTGACACAGGAGCAAAACGCGATACCAAACGCAATATCGACGTACCGCCACTCCTGATTGTGCCCGTCCCGATGTCCAGGCATGTCCCGACAGGGGATACATGGACGGAATCTGGGTATTGAGCTGTGTATTTGTACCGTAGTTTCCTCTCCCGGACTACGACAGGCTGACCTCGTCAGAAATCCCCGCCTCACGGAGAGAAGCACATGTTCCCCGAGAGACACCTACTCAAAATCGCCCCACCGGTCACCGGCGATCCATCCCGAACTGGAACCGTCCTGGTACTCAGACCAGTACGGCAACCACCGCGAAGGCGACAGCCCGATCCGAGCCAACTGGCGATCATCGCGCTCGACAGCGGTCAGTCGACCTTTGCGTGGGTTCAGGTGGGCCCTGCCGACGTCGCGCCGGGTCTGCGCGTCCAATTCTCGAGGCATCCGGAGAACGCCCAGTTTCCGACATTCGTTCCCTCCAGACCTTAGTTAGTACGTAGAGAGTTGGTTAGCAGGTACGACACCCATCACTGTTCGGGGCCGATTACGCGGGAGAGGTTGCTAGCGACGCTGGCGATGCCTCGGTCGCCCGGATGTGGAGCGCGCTAGTACTGGGTGCAAATGCACCCCTGCGGGGAGCGTCTATCGGATCCTCGCCCGTCTCACGCGATGGCAGACCATCCGAATGTCCTCGGCAAGTGCCCGAGGCCGTGGCACGGGCACCACGCCGTCAGTAGCGCACACAACGGTGCCCGCGCACAGGTTGCTCGCCGCTATACTCCCATTGAGCAGCGCAAACATCGACAGCACCTCATCAGGATGCACCATCGTGGCTGTACAGGAACACCAGGGCCTTCCGCCCGCCGAACTGGCAGGGTTCGTCGGACGCCAAGGTGAACTGCGCGAGGTCAGGCGCGGGCTGTCGACCTCCCGGCTGGTGACCTTGACGGGTGTCGGTGGTGTGGGCAAGACCCGTCTGGCGATACGTGCATCCTGGGAATTGCGCAGAGCGTTTCCGGACGGCACCTATGTGGCAGAGCTCGCAGGTTTGGAAGATGGCGGCCTCGTGGCCCAGGCAATCGTGACCTCGCTGGGACTGCAGGACCAGTCCACTCGGTGGACGGCAGACACCCTGGCCCAACAGCTGGCTGCCCGGCGGATACTGCTCGTGCTCGACAACTGCGAGCACCTGCTGGACACCTGCTCTCGGCTCGTCACCAGACTTTTGGAACGGTGTCCGGACCTCAGGATTTTGGCTACGAGTCGCCAACCGTTGGGCATCGTCGGGGAACGCGTTCAGCCGCTGTCGACCATGCGCACCCCGGCCGATGATGACTCGCAGTCTGCCCAAGCCTTGCGCAAGTTCGAAGCAATCAAGCTCTTCGAGGACCGGGCGGCCGCCGCAGTGGGCGGCTTCGAAGTCAACGACCACAACGCCCACGTAGTCGCGCGCCTCTGTCGCCGCTTGGACGGCATCCCGCTGGCGATCGAACTGGCTGCTGCCCGGCTCAGAGCTCTGTCGCCGGGACAGGTTCTGGAGCACCTCGACGACCAGCTGACACTACTCACGTCTGGCAACAGAGCCGCGCTCCCCCGCCAGCAAACGCTGCGGGCCTCGATCGACTGGAGCTTTCACCTGTGCACCGAGCAGGAACAGGCCCTCTGGGCCCGGGCCTCGGTCTTCGCCGGAAGCTTCGACCTCCGCGACGCGGAAGCAGTCTGCGCCAGCGACGATCTGCCGGAACGTGATGTGTTAACCGCGGTAGCGGGTCTGTTGGACAAGTCCGTGATCTTCCGCGAAGAACGCGGTGACGTGATTCGCTACCGGCTGCTGGAAACCATCCGCCAGTACGGCCGAGAGGCGTTGCGCGTCGACGGGGATGAACGGGAACTCCAAGAGCGGCACCAGGCGTGGTATCTGAAGCTGACCGAAGACACCCACCAGCGGTGGTTCGGGGCTACCCAGGTACAACTCGCGGAACGAATGTGGTTGGAGCACGCTAATATTCGTGCCGCACTTGAGTTTTGCCTTGCCGCGCCGGGAGAATCCCACGAGGGTTTGCGGATCGCCGACGCATGCCACAACGTGTGGAGGGTCAACGGGCTCATCAGCGAGGGACGTCACTGGTTCGAGCGCTTGCTGGACCAGGATAGGGAGCCGACTATTGTCCGAGCTCGTGCGCTCGCAAGCGCGATACACTTCGCACTGCTGCAAAACGACCTCACCGCGGCCAACCGAATGTTGCCGGAGAGTCGGCAACTGGAAGGCGAGTTCGACGACGACATTGATGCTCGCTGTTACAGGGTTCCCGAAGCATTCGCCGCACTGCAGCAGTACGACTTCTCGGGCGCCGTCGCGCTTGTCGAAGAGATTCCCTTTCGCCGCGATGACCGGGACTGGGGAATCACGGCCAAGATCCTGCTCGGCGATAGCTACTCGATACAAGGTGACCGCGAGCGGGCGATGGGCCAGTGGCAAGACCTCCTGCGCCTGTGCGAGGAACACGGCGAAAGGTGGCGCCGCGCCTACGCGATGTGGGGCCTAGGCATTGAGGCTTGGCGCCGAGGCGAATGGACACATGCTCGGTCGCTCGAACTGGAATGTCTCTCCGTGCAAGGTGAATTCCGCGACCAGTACTGCACCGCGCTCTGCTTAGAGACGCTGAGCTGGATTGCCGCGAGCGCCGGCCAATACAAGGAAGCAGCGCTCCTGGCTGGCGCCGCTCGTGCCGTCCGCACCGAATTCGGCGGCACCCTGCTTCCCTACTTCGACGAATACCAGCAGCGCTGCCAGCAAGAGGTGCGACAGTCACTCGGGGAACGGGCCTACACCAAGGCGTTCACGGAAGGGACCCAACGGCCTCTCGGCGAACTGGCAGGTGAGCTGCTCGGGCAAACCACCACTCACACGGCGGCTACGAGCAACGAGCCCCTCGACGAGCTCACCAAACGCGAAAGGGAAGTCGCCGCTCTCGTGGCCCAAGGAATGAGCAACAAGCAGATCGCTCAAGCCCTAGTCATATCCCAGCGCACCGCGGAAGGCTACGTCGAGAGAATCCTCGTCAAGCTGGGCTTCTCCTCCCGCAGCCAAATCGCGGCGACCGTCGCGGAAACTCGAAACCCCCACAGCCCTCCGCAACCATGACCACGAACCCGCCGACGACGTGCTGAGGCGAGTGTGCGCATCCGGCTACCGCGGGATGCCCCCGGCGCGATAGCCGATTTCGTCGATCGGATGGTGCCGATGATCGACCTACTCCGATTGGCGACCTTCAGCCAGTGCGGGGTCGAGGCGATCACCCTGACGATTGGCGACGAACAAGTCGCCCTCTGTCACAACTTGGTGAGCCCGCGAGACCCGATAAGACACACAGGCCCAGCACCACGGTCTTCACCTTCGCCGACGTCGCTCTCGTTTCGTACCTGAAATTTCGGCAAAGGTTCAAACAGACATTTCAGTTGCTAATGCGCAATAGGCCGACTGCGCCCGACATACGAGCGTGAGCAGTCTGAGGGCTTCACCCCCGTTATCTTCGTCGCAGTCCCGAACCGCGGGGCCACTCTCGCCAGGTTCGGCATGACTTTCTTCCCCTGTCTCTCGAATGATCCGGGGTGTCGCCGAGCTTGGTGGCATCGATGGACCGCGGATAGGGACAGGGCCACCGGATCATACGTAGGTAGAGACAGAGGGTTCCTGATTGATTCTGACGCGGGGTGTCGGCAGGACCGATCATCGGCTGAGCGGAACTGCTCCAGATTCTGTGTGATCAGAGGGCCCCTTTAGTACTGCAACGGCACTTATAGCGGGTGTCCGCGGGTTCGGTAGTGGCAGGTGCGGGCCTGGTGTTGTCGGCGTCGTCGCCAGGGTGACCAGGACCAGACGTGGCCATCGGGGTGGGCGTGTCGGAGGATTAGATGCACGAGCAGGCGGCGGATCTCGGGTACCGTATACGCGATCATGCCCTGATCGTGTGTTCCGGTTCCCCTTTTGCTGCTTCGGTTTTCGTGCCGGCAAGCCAGGCGAGGGCGAGCATCGACAGGGTGGTGTGGGCGTACCAGGCGCGGTAGGTGCGAACCTGGTACTGGTCGAGGCCGGCCTCGTTCTTGGCTTGTTGGAAGCATTCCTCGACCCGCCACCGGGACCCGGCGACGGCGGCGAGTTCAGTGAGCGTGGTGCGGCGCGGCCCGGCACAGATGTAGTACGCGATCTGGGTCGGATCGGAGAGGGACCGGCGTGCGAGGAGCCAGTGCCCACGCCCGGGCGCCCAGGCGATCCGGATCGGGACCCGCACCCAGGAATACTCGCGCGGCCCGTGGGCGCCGTCGCCCGCGGAGATGCGGCGCCATTGCTTCGCGGGGACCTCCTCGATCAGGTGATCGGCGCGGCCGGTGCGGCCGTCGGTGGTGAACACGTCGTCGTTGCGCCGGGTGGCCAGCACATACGACACGTCCCGCTCCTCGAGCCAGACCCGCAGGTACTTCACCTGACCGTAGGCCTCATCGGCGGTGACCCAGGAGAACGGAACCTGCGCGTCCAGGGCTCGTTCGATCATGTGCTGCGCCAGTGTGGGTTTGGTCGCGAACTCCACCTCGTCGTCGATTCCCGCGGCGCGGCACCGGGCCCGATCGCAAGTCCAGGATTCGGGTAGGTAGAGCTCCCGGTCGATCAACGCGTGCCCCGCATCGGAGGCGTAGGCGAGGAACACCCCGATCTGGCAGTTCTCCACCCGCCCCGCGGTGCCCGAGTACTGGCGCTGCACCCCGGCCGAGCGGGTGCCCTTCTTCAGGAAACCGGTGTCGTCGACAATCAACACCCCCGAGCGGTCGCCGAGGCGCTCGACCACGTAATCACGGACATCATCACGGACCCCGTCGACGTCCCAGTCCGCCCGCCGCAACAGCCGCTGCATCCCGTCCGGGCTCACCTCACCGGCCCGCTCGGCCAGCGTCCACCCGTTCTTCCGTTCCAGACCCGCAACCAAACCCGAGACATACTCACGCACCCGGGACCGAGGCTATGCCCGCGCAAACCGGCCAGACACCCGCTCATGCAACGTATCCAGCTCCGCAGCAACCACATCGACAACCACTCAACAAGTATCGAACACCTGTCAAGCAAGTGCCGTTGCAGTACTAGTAGGACTTTGTTAGGTCTGTCACGGTTGGGTGTGGGGTCTCGAGTTTCGGCGTGATCTTCGAGACGATGATGGGGTGGATGCCGCAGCCCTGTCCGAGGTCGATGAACGTCTTGATTCCTTTGTCGGTGAGGTGTTCTCGTCGTTGTTGCGTAAGGACAGGCTGGCGACGGCAGGGGTGTATACGCGAGGATTGATGCTCAGTGGTGAGCGCAAGTCGATGCAGCCGATGGCGGCCCGACTCGGTGTCGATCATCAGCGGTTACAGCAGTTCGTGACCACCTCCCCGTGGAAGGTCGAGCCGGTGCGGATGGTGCTCTCACGCAAGGCGTGCGAGCTCATCGCACCGGACGCGTGGGTGGTCGACGACACGGGGTTCGGCAAGGACGGCGATGCCTCCCCATGTGTGGCCCGGCAGTACTCGGGCACGTTGGGCAAGGTCGGCAACTGTCAGATCGCGGTCAGCGTGCACGCCGCGTCCGACGACGCGTCATGCCCATTGAACTGGCGACTGTTCGTGCGGCAGAGCTGGGACGAGACCTGCGTCGATGATCCAGGTGCTGCGAGCGTCGTCGCGGCACGCCGGAAGAAGTCAGCGATACCCGACCGGGAGCGGCACCGGCCGAAATGGGAGATGGCGGTGGAGATGATCGACGAACTCCTCGCCTGGGGTCGTCCCCAGCCCGATGTCGTGGTCGCGGACGCCGGCTACGGCGAGGGCGCACAGTTTCGCGCCGCACTCTCCGACCGCGGTATCCCCTACATGGTGGCAGTCAAAGCAGCGACCGGCGTCTACCCGGCCGACGCCCAGCCCGAGACCCCGCCCCGGATCGGCCCCGGGCGTCCCTTCACCGCCCGTTACCGGGTGCCGAAGTCCAGCTGCAAGGACATGGTGATCGCCGCCGGACCGGATGCGGCGCAGGAAGTGTCGTGGCGGCGCGGCACCAAGACCACACCCGGCAATCCTGACGCCGTCATGCGCTCCCGGTTCGTCGCCCTGCGGGCCCGACCCGCTGGCCACCGAGTGCCTCGCGCCACCGACGGATCGGTCGAGCAGGTGTGGCTACTGGCCGAATGGCCCATCGGTGCAACAGAACCCACCGACTACTGGCTCTCCACCCTGCCCGCGGACATCCCGATCGACGAACTCGTCCGCCTCGCGAAACTCCGCTGGCGCATCGAACACGACTACCGCGAACTCAAAGTCGCCCTGGGCCTCGACCACTTCGAAGGCCGCTCCTGGCCCGGTTGGCACCACCACGCCACCCTTGTCACCGCCGCCCACCTGTTCCTGACCACCCTGCGGCTGACCGACCCAAAAGCCGGTGGGCAGGGCTGACCCTCTACGGCATCGTCCGCGACATCCAACGCGCACTCGCCATCTGGATCGGCACCTGCCCACTGTGTCACCACAGGTTTCCAACCTAACAAAGTCCTACTAGGTGTCATAGTCTCCGTCGTCCCACGGGGCGTAGAAGGCCATATAGTCGCCCGGTTCGACCGTGACATTCCAGTACCACTCATGGTCGTCCTCCGAATCCGGCCCGTGAAGGATCAACCCGAACTCGTGCCCGTGCGCCGTCACGGAGAACGGGGCGACGGTAATGTCGCAGAACGAGACTGGTTGAATCTCCGAAAGCAGGCGCTCGACGGCATTCTCCTGCTCGTCGAAGTGCGCGACGTTACCGGGAAGCGAACCATCCCCGGGTCGGGTTCCCAGTGGAACAATCGTCGAATCCACAAGCGCGCCGCCCACATCGAACAGGTACCTGGCTGCGAACTCCGCCCCGGACGCGTCGCCACTAGCCCACGCGAACGGAGTCGTGACAAAGAACTGGCGGCCGTCGACTGCCGTCCCGACGAACGCCGCGTGGTAGTCGTCATGCGCAATCACCAGGGACTGGGGAGCCAACTGTCCGTCAGCATCCCGCAAACCAGGATCGAGATGATAAGTCACCCAAAAATGATAACGATCAATCAACAGCACTGATGGAGATGCGCGACGGTGACACCCGGCTGCCGAATGGGCGTGACCGGATCCGGATCCGGATCCGTATGAGCAGTGGTGCTCGATACGTGTGTCTGCCGACCAGTCAGCCGCGCCAGTCCGCTTGCGCCCCAGCCCGGCCGCTCATCCCTCGCGCTCCGCCGCCACCTCGGCCAGTTGGTCGAAGGTCCGCACGAGGACCTCACGTCGCCGCTCCTTGTAGTCCGGCGCAGGCTCCAGCCCGTCGATCGCCCCGTCCCAGACGGCCAGGAACCGGTCTCTCCAGCCGACGATGGTCTCTGCGTCGGGCAGGGTGACCCCGACGTAGTGCTGCTGCGCGATCAGGTGGAGCAACTCCAGGTTGCACGGCACCGCGACACCCCAGTACTCATCCGGCTCGATCTCGACCGGGTCGCCGGACATCGCCTTGGTCACCTCGTCGACGAGCCGGCCGGTCATGTCGGAGAGATGATCTGCGGCGGTGTCGTCGTCGAAGTTGCCGCTGCCCCAGGTCCCCATACTGTCCACACCCTCCTGTATCCGATTCTGGCGACATCGAACCAGACAGCGCCGACATTCCGCCGTCGGCAGGCCAGGCCCGGGCCGCGCTAGCCGGTCATGGCGCCGATGGCCCCCGTGAAGTAGGGCACCAGCCAGATCGTCCACACGACCAGGCTGAACTGGTGGAACTTCGCCTTCTCGGAGGGACGATCGCGGAGCAGGACAATGACGGCCCACACCAGGTGAACGGCCATGAGCACGATTGCCACGGCTCCGGTGACGATCATGATCTTGTCGAAGGTGGATGTTCCGGTTTCCGATGACTCGTCGGAGATTCGACTCATCAGGAAGGTACCGGTGGCGTCGCAGACCAGGCCGAGCGCGAAGGCGCCGGCATGCCACCACTTCAGGGTCTTCTGGATGCGTTCCGACCACACGCCGACGGAGTAGAAGACCAGGGCAAACGTGATGACGATGATCGCGGTGGCCAGCATGCCCCGAGACTAGCCGGGGCTTGATGCCGATCCGCGACGCCTCGCCGCCATCTGCCGCCGTCGGCTCGGAACGAGACGCATCGCCGCCGAGCTCGTCACCGGTCAAGATCACGGCGGTGAGCGGATTGGCGAGAATCTGGGCGGCCGTGGAATCGCTCATGCCGGCGGGAACCGGCAAGACCCGCCCGGCGTCGGCGACGACATACTCCTGCCACATGCCCTTGACCCCGATCGTGATGACGCGTTTCCCGACGGTCAGACCGTCTGTGCCGCTACCGAGTTCGTCGATCACGCCGACGGATTCGATTCCGGGTACGGTGGGGAACTCCGGGATGAATCCGTATCGGCCGCGGATGGTGTGCAGATCGCTGGCATGGACGGGTACGGCGAGCACCCGGATCCGGACCTGGCCGGGACCGGGCTCCGGAATCGGGCGGGTCTGCAGGTGCAGAACCTCGGACGGCTCACCTACCGTGTCGGCGACGACAGGCCGCATGGTTCTCATCTTCCGAACGGTCCTTCGGACGGATCCAGACCTCGCAGCGGTTTCGGCTCGCACAATGTCTGCTGTGCCCTGTGAGGGCGAAGATTCGGATCGGCGCGGTGCAATTCCAGCCCTACTTGCTCCAATGCTGCCACCACGGCGGGGTCGTTGCGGTCCAGACCGTCGTCTCACTCCCCGCCCCGCACCTTCGGCTAACCATCCCGCGGGCACACTCTGGCTGCCGCCGACGGGAGCGCTACCGTTCGGTCGCATCAGCAGGCGCGCCGCATTCAGCACACGCGCGCGCCAGTGCCTCGATGCGCGGCCGTCCCACACCGGCCGGGGACCGTACCGCCAGCAGCGGCGGCCACGGCCAGTGCCGGCCGAGGCGGCCCCGCGCCCGCAGGAAGCCGAGTCCGAGCACGAGGCCGAAGATCAGGTGCCCGATCAGCGAGAGCGTGATCGTCGTCGGCGTCAGCGGAAACATGTCGTGCTCACCGCGCGACGACAGGGCAACCGTTGCAAGGAGCCCAGCCCATACAGGGACCACCGCGCCGGTGACGAACGCGAGGAGGACGGTGCGGCGGGACCGGTGGTGGAGGCCTAGCGGGACGGACCGTCTTCCGGACGGATTCGACGGCGGGCAGGGCTGCGGCGGGCGGCCCGTGTTCGTGAACATCGGGGATGGCGGTACCGGGGATACGGGGCATAGCGGGCGGGGTCCTTTCGATCGGGGGACCTCTCTCGACGAGTGGCCGGTTTCCGAGGCCTCTCCAGCGTCCGTCGGGTGCCCTGCCTGCGAATAGTCCCCCGAGGGGTGATGAACAGCCACCCTCACGCACTCACGACTGCGACCTCCACCCATGACGCCCCACCCGTCGGCGCTACTCTGCTTTCCTGCAGCAACCTTCGCCCTGCGATCGCGGCCGGGCCACATCATCTGGGGGTAGTCGTGGGCTATGCATCCTTCACCAACTGGCGACGACTGGATGGTGACCCGGACGTCATCTGGCACGCATTCACCCACCCGGTGGAGACGGGGCTGTACGAGGAGCACAAGACGGAGACCGTGCTCGGGCCCGACTTTGCGATGGCCGCGGGGCACGGCTGGGACAGCAAGCACGGCGAGGAATGCGACTTCGACGTCGTCCGATGGACCATCACCCGGCACGTGCCGAACGAAGTGTTCGAGTTCTCCGGCAAGCAGCGGGGGATCCGGCAGAACGTCGTGCTCACCATGGAGCCCGCGGACGGCGGCCACATCGTGACCGAGACCATCCACTTCCGCCCGGCACTCGCCGGTAGACCGGGTGCGCAACTGCTGTCCTGGCTGCTCCTGGCCACCGGCCTGCTGGCCAAGGTCGGCAATGATCACGGCGAGAATCTCGATCTGCTCGAACAGCACGTCGCAGCCATGTAGCGGAACCTGTCGGCGCCTCGAATGGTCTGGGGAAATAGGCTTTGAAGTGACGGATCTGATTTCGAGCGGGATCACGGCCCTGCGTGCTGTTGGATGGGCGTGGGAGCCTGCAGGTGACCGGCAGGTGGTGTTTCCGGGTTCTCGTTACGAGGTGGTACCGCCGCAGTTCTCGGCGTGGTCGTCGGCCTTCGGGCGCCTGTCGAACGCGGATGAGACAGTGTGGTTTCTGTCCGCAGGTGACTACTCGGCCGTCGGCGAAGACGCCTTTGCGTGGAACGAGTTCGAGATCATGAGTTTGGACGCCGCGGTGACCGACGAACAGGTCTCGGCCGTCGTTCGTTTCTGGGACCGCCACCTTCCGGTTCTGGTGTCGGTGAAGGACGGTTATTCGTATGTCGCAGTCGTGACGTCCGGTGAGGGTGTCGGAAGGATGGTCTTCGGCGAGGAGCCGGAGTTCGAGGAATCGGTGCCGCTAGCGGACGACTTCGACCAGTTCCTCGCCATCATCGCAGGCCGGCGGGACCCTGCCGATCCGCGTCTGTGGAACTTCCTCTTCGACAAGTGAATCGCTTCCTGGGTGGCCGGCACTTCAGCCCGGCGCGCCCAGGAGTCGTGTAGTTGTCGGCCCTGCTGCTCCCTCACCAACCTGTTCGGCGCCGAGAACGTCAGGCGAGTTCCGACTCGGCATCGAAGCGTGCGCGGGCGTTGTCGATGTCCGGCAAGTACGTTTCGGCCCACCCGAGGAGGACGTCGACCGGGTGACGAAGGGTCTTGCCGAGCGGGGTGATCCGGTATTCGACGGCGATCGGGCGGGAACTGAGCAACTCGCGCTGGATGATGCCGTTGCGTTCGAGACGACGCAGCGTGGCGGTCAGCGATTTTTGTGTCACCGCGGGGATCGCGCGACGCAGATCGTTGAAACGGCTCGGCCTCTCGCACAGTTCGTTGAGCACCGCCAACGACCACTTGTCGAGGATCTGATCGAGCAGCTCTCGATGAGGCGGGGTGATCGTGAGTTCGCCGCGAACGGCCGGGGAAGTATCGCGCATGCTACCTAGTCTCGTTGAAGTGACCCCCGTATACCAGGTATCAAAGTTATACCCATCCAGCTCGTATTTCGAGGAGATCTCTCATGACCGTTCAGTACCTCACGCCCGAGGGCATGACGCATCCCACTCCGTATCATCACGTCGCCGTCGGCTCCGGAACCCGACACGTCCACGTGGCCGGCCAGATCGCGCGGCTCGCCGATGGAACCCCAGTGGCTCCAGGCGATCTCCCGGGGCAGGTCGCCCAGGCACTGCGCAACACCGCTACCGGGCTGGCCGGGGCGGGCGCGACGTTCAACGACGTCCTTCGCCTGACCTTCTACGTCACGCACTGGCATCCCGAGAAGATCGGCGAGTTCATGACCGGTGTCGAACGGGTCGCCGAGGACATCGGGCTCCCGCTGCCGCTACCGCCGGCATCGCTGATCGGCGTGGATTATCTGTTCGAGCCGGACGTGCTCGTCGAGGTGGAGGCGACCGCCGTCATCGACTGACTGCATTCTCGGAGCCGCCCGTGTCGGAACAGACCGAGGCTCGACGTCGAAGGTTGTCCCGCAGGACAATCCCGCTACGAGCCAACGTCACAGCGGTGACCTCGGGTGGTGCGTGACAGTGCGCCCACCCGAGGGCCTCGCCTTCACTGGGCCGTCGATGACATCGACGGCTGCCTCGATCCGATCGCCGGAAGTCGAGGCGTCGCGGAGCTCCGCAGCTTCCTCACATCATGTAACCATCCCGCCATGACGGAGGAAGCCTGGATCATGGTGCGCGACTCCCGGTGTCGATCGGCCATACCGCAGAATGGGCGTCGTGACGAGAATGGACGAAGTGGCGCCCAACGTCTTCCGTGCCACCGGGACGGACGTAAACGTGGCGATTCTCCGAGACGGTGACGCCTTGACCCTGATCGACGGCGGCTATCCCGGCGACATCGGCGCCGTCGAAGGCGCAATCCGCTCCCTCGGCCGCCGTCCCGAAGATGTGCAGGGCATGCTGCTCACTCACGCACACATCGACCACATGGGTGCGATCGTCGCGTTCCACGACCGCTACGGAATTCCCGTGTTCACGGACCCTGCCGAGGTCGCCCACGTGAGACGGGACTACCTGGAGCAGGCAACTGCCAAGGACTTCCTTCCGATGCTTCACAGGCACGGAGTGCTGCCGTGGCTGCTGCGCATTGCACGGGCCGGGGCGACCAAGCCGCTCTCCCTCGACGACGCCCACGCCTTCCCGTCCGACGGCCCCCTCGACCTGCCCGGTGCGCCCGTCCCCGTGGCGACCCACGGCCACACGTCCGGGCACACGGCGTACCACCTGCCGCAGCACGGCGTGATCGTCACCGGCGACGCACTGGTCACGGCGCATCCACTGTCGAAACTGCAAGGCCCACAACTTCTCCCGGCGGTCTTCGACCACGGGACGTCGGACACTCTCGCCGCGCTCGACCATCTGGCGACACTCGACGCGGAGACCATCCTCCCGGGGCACGGACCCTCGGTGTCCATGCCGATCGCCGCGGCCGTCGCGCAGGCAGTCAACAGGTACCGGATCGGATAGTCGACCGCCCGGTCGCGTGTCGTGCAATCCGTCGAGACGAAGGATCTGCTCGATCACGTCCTCACCGTGGCTCGTCGAGACGCGATGATCGCGAACCAGCGGATCCGCGCTCAGTTCAACGCCCGGAGGCTCTCCAATCTGCTCAGGATCGGCGCCCGCCACTCCTCGAGATCCTCCGGGCCGTTCTCGGCCCACAACTCGTGGAGCTCCGAGGTGTCGCTGTCGGCGATGGCGCGTCCGAGCGTCGTGAGGATCCACGCGCGCTGCTCCGTCGTCAGGGACCCGGTGTACGCGGCGGCGTCGATCCCCTCGAGCTGCGAGGGCGCCGACCGCAGTCCGTGGGCCACCGCGACGACCTCTGCGAGCGCGATTGCCGCCTGCGCGTCGTCCGCCTCGAGGTACTCGTCGTCGACGTGCCGGCAGTAGTCGTCGATGTCGAACTCGCCTGCCCGAATCGCCGCGAGCAGGTCGCCCGCTCCGTCGTTCTCGAACGGTCCCGAACCCCACGTCCCCACGTTCGCTCCTCCTGTTCCGCGGGCTGCTCAGCCCGTCGTGCCGACCCTACGGTCGACCACCGACAGTCCACGACCGGCGGCATCCAACGCCGAGTAGCCCATCGCGGCGAGCCCGATGGGTCGGCGTGACGGTGGAGGAAGTGAAGTTCGGAGGCCGGAAAGGGGGATGCCCGCTCCTTTCCACTTTCAACTTATAGCGCACAGGGGGCCTTGCGGCAAGGCCCCGGTCATGCCGCAGAATCGCTGGCCGAGGTCTGGAACTGAGGGAAACGGAAGCACCGGGATGCACATGTCGAATCAGGGGTACGACGACGAACTGCAGCACGAGCAGAGCTACGTGACCGGGCTCTACGCACGGCTCGACGCCGAACGCGCGCGGGTGAAGGGCAGGTACGGCGCGGCGTTGCGGGGACACGACGGGACACTCGTGGATCGGGAGGCCGAGGTGCGCGCGCTGGCCACCGAAGTGAAGCGGCTGGACGTGGCCGACAACGGGTTGTGTTTCGGCCGACTGGACTCCGTGTCCGGAGATCGTTCGTACATCGGCCGCATCGGCCTGTTCGACGAGACGAACGAGTTCGAACCGCTGTTGCTCGACTGGCGGGCACCGGCAGCCCGCGCGTTCTACGTCGCCACCGCCGCGAGCCCGGAGAACATGCGTCGGCGTCGCCAGTTCCACACGCGGGGGCGTCGAGTGGTCAGCTTCACCGACGAGGTCCTCGGCCGCCCCGACGGTGACGAGCGGGCCGACGGCGCGGCACGGGGAGACTCCGCCCTGCTCGCGGCGGTCAACGCACCGCGCGGTGACGGGATGCGCGACATCGTGGCGACGATCCAGGCCGAGCAGGACCGGATCATCCGGCTCGACCACCCCGGCGTGCTGGTGATCGAGGGCGGCCCGGGCACCGGGAAGACCGTGGTGGCGCTGCACCGCGTCGCGTACCTGCTCTACTCGCAGCGAGAGCGGATCGAACGCCACGGCGTGCTCGTGGTCGGACCCAACCCGGCGTTCCTGACCCACATCGGCCGCGTTCTGCCGTCGCTGGGCGAGTCCGACGTGGTCTTCATGACCACGGGCGATTTCGTGCCCGGTCTGCGCGTGACCGCCGAGGACGGACCGGAGGCCACGCGACTCAAGGGCTCGCTGAAGATCCTGGACGTGCTCGCGGCCGCGGTAGCCGACCGGCAGCGACTGCCCGAGGATCCCCTGCCGATCGAACTGTCCGACGTCACAGTGCGGATCGACGCCGAGACCGCACAGTGGGCCAGGGAGGAGGCGCGCGCGAGCGGGCGTCCGCACAACGAGGCCCGCTCGGTGTTCGCCGACGTCGTGACCTACGTACTGACCGAACGCGCGATTGCGCGGATCGGCCGGGGCTGGCTGACCCGGAAGGACGAGCAGGCGTGGGAGGAGTTGCGGGCCGACCTGGTCGCCGAGCTCGCCGACCATGATGCGTTCGCCGCCGCGCTCGACGAACTCTGGCCGAGCCTGACGCCGGAACAACTACTGGCACAGCTGTACACGTCCCCCGAACGGCTGCACGCGGCCGGCGCCGACCCGGCGCTGGGACGCGCCGACGGCGACGCCTGGACGGTGTCGGACGTGCCGCTGCTCGACGAACTCGTCGACCTGCTCGGCCCGGACCCGTCGGCCCAGCAGGCCGCCGACCGGGAGCGGAGGGCCGCAGCCGCGGCCGAGGCGTCGTATGCGGCCGGCGTGCTCGACCTCATGGTCGGTCGTGAGGACCACATGGACGACGACGACCATTTGTTCGCAACGGATTTGCTCTATGCCGAGGACCTGGCAGACCGGTTCGTCGAGCACGACACTCGGGAACTCGTCGAACGTGCTGCCGCGGACCGGGACTGGACCTACCGGCACGTCGTGGTCGACGAGGCCCAGGAACTGTCCGAAATGGACTGGCGGGTGCTGATGCGGCGCTGCCCGAGCCGATCCTTCACCGTGGTGGGCGATCTCGCCCAGCGCCGGTCGGCGGCCGGAGCGACCTCGTGGGCCACGATGCTGGATCCGTACGTGCCCGACCGCTGGGTCTACCGGTCACTGTCGGTGAACTACCGCACCCCGGCGGAGATCATGACCGTCGCCGCCGCGCTGCTCGCCGAGTTCGCGCCCGGAGTCCAGCCGCCGGAGTCGGTCCGTGCGTGCGGGGTCCGACCGTGGTCCAGACGGATCACCGAGGGCGAACTGGCCGCTGCCATCCAGGAATTCGCGGGGGACGAAGCCGGACGCCAGGGGACCAGCGTCGTGATCGGGCCGCCGGGGGTGCCGGGCACGGTGGCGGCGTCGGAGACGAAGGGCCTGGAATTCGACGCCGTCCTGGTGGTGGAGCCGGAACGGATCCTCGCCGACGGCCCCCGCGGCGCGGCCGAGCTCTACGTCGCCCTCACCCGCGCCACCCAACGCCTCGGCGTGCTGCACCAGGGCCCATTGCCGCAGACCCTGACCGGACTCGTCGAGACCGGGACACCTGCCCGGGCCGGGAATCGACCGTCGGCGTAGCGACCGGCGTCGGGCGGATTCACACCACCGGACCCTGCCACAGACGCACCGCGCCCGATCCGTCCGGCGTGCGCAGCTGCGTTCGGTCTCGCAGACTGACCGCCGCGAAGTCGAGGGCATCGGACACCGCCGAAACACCGCACCCTTCGAATTCTGCCGAGAACAGCGACCGACCGAACGTCGCGTCGAATACCTCCAGCCCTCCGGGCGACGAGACGAGCCAGCCGGCCGGATGCGCGCTGACCGTGCTCCGCGCCGGCATCGTCAGCTCCGCGCCCACCTGCGTGAGGAATGCGTTCGACATGGTGCGCAGCCTACAAACACCCGGTCAGGCGTCCGACTCCCACAGGTCTGCGAACGCGGCCTTCTTCTCTCGATTTCCGATCCGGCGCACGTAACCCGAGGGCGTGGAGCCGTTGTGCTTCGCCGCATGGGCATTCGCACCGCGATCCCGCAGAAGGCGAATCAGGTCGGAAGCGTTCTCGGCGGGAGACGAGGCCGCGACGAACAGAGGGGTCGCTCCGTCGGCCGCCGCGGCCTCGATGTCGGCACCGGCAACCAGGAGAAGCAGCGCAGTCGTCGACCGGCCGTCCTGAACCGCGAAGTGCAGCGGCGTAAAGCCCTGGTAGTCCGGGACGTTCACGTCCTCGCCGGAACCGAGCAGCGATCGCACCGCGTCGTCGTTGCCGTCGAGTGCCGCGTAGTGCAGCGGTACGCGTCCTCCGCGGTCACGCTCTGCCACTGTTCCTCTCCCGTCCCTCGTCAACGCGAATCGATGCCCCAGTCTCGCGCGCAACCGCACCGCTCCACGGCCGGCCGTTCCGCGCCCACGACTTGGACATTTGACCAATTTCGGGAGTGCGCGGGCGCGGCGGCATCTAGGCTTGCCCGTCGTCCCCTCAGCGAACGGAAGTACCGGTGTCCCCTCAGCGCCTTGCCTGGCTTGCCACTCTCACCTTGGGCCTGCTGGTCGTCGTCCAGGCCGCCGCGGATCCGAGCGGGCTGCTGAGCCTGGTCGGCTGGACCGGAGCCGACCTGTGGCCGATCCGTGCCCCGTGGCAGATCGCACCGTTCGTCGTCTATCTGCCGGTGCTGCTCGGTGTCACGTGGTGGGCGGTGCGCTCGACCGCCGGGTCGCGCTGGCTGTTCACTGCCGCCGCGTCGAGTGTCGTGCTCGCGGTGATGTTGGCGAAGTTCGCCATGTCGTCGGTGGCGGTGCACGACATCGGGACCGCCGCGTGGGGCGCGGGATTTGCCGCGGCCAAGGCGCTTCCGGCAGCACTGATCGTCGCCGGCGTCGTCGCGGTGGCCGGACGCAACCGCGCTGTCCCCGAGGTCCCCGCCGACGCGCCCCCGGTCCGGGTCGGGGCGCTCGTCTTCGGGGCCGCGGCACCCGTGCTGGCCGGGCAGTGGTGGGCGGGAGCGCCCTACGACCGGTGGATGCCGGCACCGAATCCGATGAACGGGCTGATCGCAACCGTCGGAGGTGTCGCCGTTCTCGTGCTCGGCACGATTGCCTGCCATCGGGTGCTCGGCCGCCGGATATCCGGCGGCCCCGCCGCAACCTTCCTCGCCGGGTGGTTCGCGGCGATGGGCGCGGGCATCCTGCTGGCACTCACCGCGACGATCGTCGGGCTGTTCTCCGATGACGGATTCGCCGGCGACCTCTGGCCGTTGATGTCCGGATACATCCGGTTCGCCGACGGCGTCTCCTACGGCGCCTGCACCGGTTGGATCGTCGGACTCGCCGCGCTCTGGGCGTACCGCCGTCGGGAGCAGCCGGCACCGGTCCCCCACACCGCAGCGTTGATCGGCGCAGTGGCGCTGCTCGCCGTCGCGATCGCCGTGCCGCTCCTCGCCCGGCCCGACGCCGCACCGACCGCCACTGCCTCGCCCGCGGCGGCCGACGCCGCCGACACCGGGGCCCTTCTCCCCCTGCGTGTCTCGGGCGAGGTTATCGCCGACTCCGCCGGCCGTGAGGTGCTGCTCCGCGGAGTCAACGTCAACCAGCTCGTCGACTTCTACGCGCCCCGGCCCGAGGTCCCGTCGACCCTGCCGCTGACCGACGAAGACTTCGCCGGGATCGCCGACCACGGGTTCAACGTGGTCCGCCTGGCACTGTCCTGGTCGGCGCTCGAGCCCGAGCCCGGACGCTACGACGAGGCCTACCTCGACCGGATCGAGCTGGCCGTCGCCCAGGCCAAGGCGCACGGCCTGTACACCGTGCTCGACATGCACCAGGACGGCTGGTCGAACGCCCCGTCCCCCGACGACGTCGACTGCCGACCCGGCACCTCGCCCATGTGGGGCTACGACGGCGCGCCCGAGTGGGCGACGATCACCGACGGCGCGCCGCGTTGCCAGTTCACCGGCCGCGACATCTCGCCCGCCGGCGGCCGCGCCTTCACCAACTTCTACTACGACACCGACGACGTGCAGGAGCACCTGGTCCAAGCCTGGGCGATGCTCGCGGGCAAGTTCAAAGACGAACCGGCTGTCGCCGGGTACGACCTGCTGAACGAGCCGAACTTCGGCGAGTCCGCGCCGCTGACCTCGTCGCTGCTGCTGGGCCGCTTCTACGACCGGACCATCGACGCCATCCGGGCAGCCGGCGCCGAGCAGATCGTCTACTTCGAGCCGAGCATCCTGTGGTCGGGCCTGGGCTTCGACAGCGGCCCGCCGGCCGGCTTCACCGACGATCGCAACATCGTCTTCTCCCCGCACCTGTACGCGGAGTCGATCACCATGGACGCCTCGCTGGGCCTGCCGACGATCGTCAGCATCGAACGGGGCTTCACCCTCGCCGAGCGGGTGGCAGACAAGTACGGGGTCCCGGTCTGGACCGGCGAGTACGGATACTGGGGCGACGGCCTCGTCGACAACGCCACCCGCTTCGCGAAGGAACAGGACGCGCACGCCCAGGGCGGTGCGTACTGGGTGTGGAAGCAGTCGTGCGGGGACCCGCAGAACGGCATCCAGGAACTGGGCGACGGACTCATGCCGGTCCTGTGCAGCACCGGGGCCGACGCGCCGCGGAATACCGCGCTGCTGGACCAGCTCACCCGCGCCTACCCGCGATTCGCGCCCGGGCGGATCACCCATCTCGCGGCGGACGGGAATCGGTTGGAGCTGACCGGCCGCGCCGGTGACGGCAGCTGCCGGCTCGAGGTCTGGTTCCCCCACGCGGTCGGCACCGGAGCCTCGGTCGTCGACACGTTCGGGATCGACGACATCACGATGACGCCGCTCGGCCGGGGCACGCTGCTGACCGGATGCGCCACCGGCGACTACGAGGTCCATACGGACGGTGCCTGAGGCACTGCCGAACTCGGCTACGGGGCCCGGCGCCCGCCGACCCTCAACGCCGCGGTTCGACGTTCGGCACCTTGACCGATGCAGTGTCGCTGCGCCGCACCGTAGTGCGGTCGGCGCCATATGATGCGAGGGCCCGGCCGCGCGCCTGCGCGGCCGAAGCATGTCGACGCACCCCTGTCCTGGCCCGGATCCGCTACCGGACCCGGGGACCACGAGGGCAACGAACCCTCGGATCTGCTGGACAGTCTCCGCCGAGCACCTCACCTGGTGTGCGGCGCCGCGTCGCCTCGAGCCGCAAAGGAGTCACATGAACAACGAACTCGCGGATCCGGCAACCGCCGCGATCGCCAAGGGTGACGTCGTGTTCATCGGAAGTTCGGCCGCGCTCGAGGATGCGCGAACGCTGGCAGGCGCTCTCGGTCACCGCCGCGCCGACACCGTGGACAGCAGCATCGACTGCGCCGTGGTCGACGACGACGTTCTCGACGGCATCTGCACGGCGACGCAGGCGGCACTGCTCGTGCAGGTCCGAGCACTGGACGTGCCGGTCCTCACCGTTCACGATGCGCGCACCCGCTTCCGGATCGCAGCCGGGGTCCTGTCGCCGACGTGAGCTGACTCTCAGCCCAACCTTCGTCTTTTCACAGACTCCGGTGCTACAAAAATAAACATGTTGTGGCTGTGGGTCGTACTGGGCGCGTGGATCGTGCTCGCTTGCGGGGCGGCCGTCCTGATCGGACGGTCGATCCGTCGTGCCGACCGCGAGGAGCTCGGGTCGACCCTCGACTGGAATCCTGCCGACCTCGTGTCCGAGGACATCGAACGTCCTCGCGATTCACGGCACTGACCCTCTCCCCTGTCGCCGGATCACCCGGCATGTTCGGTGTCATCCCCACGCGATCTCGCCCGTGCCGAGAGTCGCGGTCGGGCACAGGAATCCGGCTAGGACGACGTCTACCGACGCGGGATCCGGGATCAATCGGACGATTCGACTCCGACACCGGACAATAGCCCAAAAACACGCATTCACCTGGACATTCGCACAGGTAGCGCAGTCTTCGACGATCCCGTACAACTGACGACAGACTCGTGATCTGCAGCACACCGTGCCCGGGGTTTCGCGGGCAGACCACCTACCGAAGGGTGCCCTGGATGCCGCTCCCCATGCCACCGGCCGACTCCGTCTTCCTGCTCGGTGAATCGCGGGAGCATCCCATGCACGTCGGCGGACTGGTCCTGCTGCAGCCACCCGACGGCGCCGAGTCCCACGACGTCCGGGCGATGCTCGACGCCGCCGTCGCCCGGAACGAGGTCACCCCGCTGCTGAGCCAGCGCGCCAGACGCTCCGTTTCGTCACTGGGACAGTGGAGTTGGGAGACCGACACGCAGTTCGACATCGGGCACCACATCCGGCACGACGCGTTGGCGCGGCCCGGCGGGATGCGCGAACTGTCGGCGCTGGTGGCACGGCTGCACGGCTGCACGGAACACTGCTGGACCGCAACCGGCCGCTGTGGGAGATGCACCTGATCGAGGGCCTCGCCGACGGCCGCTACGCCGTCTACACCAAGATCCACCACAGTGTCACAGATGGTGTGGGCGCGATGCGGTTGCTGCGCCGCTCGCTCAGCATCGACGCCGACAAGCGCGGCATGCCCGCCCCGTGGGAGCCCCGCATCCGGAGCGAACGTCCCACCCGCGACACCGGACTCGTCGATGTCCCCCTCGCCGCCGTCCGCGCCGCCGTGGACGTCATCGGGGAGGCCACCGGTCTGGTCCCCGCACTGACCGGGACGGTGCTCCGCGCGCTGCGGCAGCAGGGCGGGCCGGTTTCGTTCGCCGCGCCGCACTCCGCCCTCAACGTGCCGATTACCGGCGCCCGCCAATTCGCTGCGCGCAGTTGGTCACTCGACCGCCTGCGTCTGGTCGCGAAGTACGCCGATGCCACGATCAACGACGTGGTGCTGGCCATGTGCTCCGGCGCCCTCCGCAGCCACCTGACGGAGCGGGGCATGCTCCCCGACGCTTCGCTGGTCGCGATGGTTCCGGTCTCGCTGCGGGACTCGCGGGAAAGGCCGGAGTCGATTGTCGATCCGAACGACAAGAGCGGCAACGAGATCGGCACCCTCATGTGCAACCTGGGCACCGATCTCGCGGATGCCGGCGACCGGTTGGCGCGGGTGCACCGATCCATGACGGAGGGCAAGGCCTCGCTGCGTGGGATGAGCACCGCACAGATCGTCGCGATGAGCGCGCTCGGCTCGGCACCGCTGGCACTGGACATGCTGTTGGGCCACCACGGTCCCGTCCGACCGCCCTACAACATCGTCATCTCCAACGTGCCCGGCCCCAACGCGCCGCTGTACTGGAACGGTGCCCGCCTCGACGCGCTGTACCCGCTGTCGATCCCGCTCGACGGCCAGGCACTCAACATCACCTGCACCAGCACCGAGGAGTCGATCGCCTTCGGCCTCACCGGGTGCCGCCGCGCGGTGCCGCGTCTCGAGCCGATCCTCGAACACCTCGACCACGAGCTGGCCGCCCTCGAGATCGCCGTCGGCATCTGACGCCCGCGGCGCCGGTGCGTCACGCTTCGAACGGAATCACATTGCCGGCGGCGTCGCGCGCCCCGACACCGGCTTCGATCGCGGTCGCGAGATCGGTGACCGACTCCCACCTGGCCGGCGGTTCGCCGTCGAGGTTGCCGATCGTGAACCACGCTTCGGTGTCGCGGTAGCGGACGAGCCCCCGCCCCAGGGCGTCGACCATGACATCGAGGGCACCGGACACCGTCCCTTCCTCCTCGGTCATGACGGCGGCGCTCACGGGGATCTCGACGATGTCGTTTATACGGACCCTCCTTGACGGACACAATCATCAACGGCGGTGCGCAGGGCGGCCTGCTCGGCGGTGTCGACGGCGAGCCCGTACTTTACCTTGATCTGCAGGTATCGATCGACGTACGCGCACCGGAACTTCCCGGGCGGCAAGTAGTTCGCCGCGTCCTGATCACCCTTCGACCTGTTGGCCGACGGATCGGATGCCGCAAGATTGATCGCGTCGTTGGCGATGCGGCGACGGGTGTCTTCGTCCCGCGTCGCGGCGCCCGACCGCCACGCTTCCGCCAACGCGACGATGTGTTCCGCATCGACGGCCGAGGACTCGGTCATCCACTTGTACGGCTTGAGTTCGCCGGTCTTGCGATCGAGAAATCCGTACTCGTCCCGCCACCCGCCGTCGGAACCGACCGACAGCTCACAGGTCTTCGGATCGAGCCGCACCGACCCCTCCGCGTCGCGCAACATCATCACGTCCCGGGTCGTGCACCGGCTGTACTGCGCGTACTCGGGACCGAACCCGTGTTCAGGCTGGTTCACGTCCCAGTGCGGGAACTGCTCGCGGCTGTACCCGGCCATCGGCAACTCGGGTGCGACCGTCACCTGTGCGAGCAGTTCGGCGAGTTCGCCGACGGCGACCGTGTCCTTCGCCGGACCCGACTCCGGGCCGTCGACCTTCAACCACTCGTCGACCAGCACGTAGCCGACCGCCATGATCACGGCGAAACAAACTGACGCAGCGACGGTGAGCGCTCGGCGCACGGAGCGGGAGGCGCGAGACAACTTCACTCGGCCACCCCCGCGAGTGCGGACATACAGGACTTGTCGATTCTCACTGCACTCACGGGCGACCCGGATCCTCTTCTCTCGTACATATGTTCGCAGGGAAGATCCTAGACGGCCCGAAAAATCGGCTTGTCACCTGTTACCACACACCGGAATTCGCCCTCGCGTGCTTCCGTGAACTGGGCGTATTGTCCGAACCGGGCCGCTCACCGCCCCGCCCGAGTGCCAGTGTCAGGAGTTCGATGTCCACAAACATGCAGTACGTGAACCTCCCCGGAACCGACCTCGCCGTCTCGACGGTGTCGTTGGGCTGCAACAACTTCGGATCGCGTATCGATGCGTCGCAATCCCACGCCGTCGTCGACGCCGCATTCGAGCAGGGCATCACGTTCTTCGACACCGCCGACATCTACTCCACCGGCGAATCCGAGAAGATCCTCGGCGCAGCGCTGGCGGGCCGTCGGGACCGAGCCGTCATCGCTACCAAGTTCGGCGGACCGATGAGCGACGAGGACCGCGGCTCCTCCCCCGCGTACGTCCGACGCGCCTGCGATGCGAGCCTGCGCCGACTCGGGGTCGACCACATCGACCTCTACTACCAGCACATGCCCGACCCGACCGTGCCGATCGAGGACACCCTCGGTGCGCTCGACGAGTTGGTCCGGGCCGGCAAGGTCCGCCACGTCGCGTGCTCCAACAACTCCGCACAGCAGATCGCCGACGCGGTGGGGACCTCCCGCGAACGCGGCCTCACCCGCTTCGTCGCCGCCCAGATCGAGTGGAACCTTCTCGAGCGCAAGGTCGAGAACGACGTCGTGCCGGCCTGCGAGGAACTCGACCTCGCCGTGATCCCGTACTACCCGCTGGCCGCCGGACTGCTCACCGGCAAGTACCGCCGGAACACGGAGTTCCCGGCCGGCTCACGCTTCGACAAGTCGGAGTACTTCGCGGCCACCGCGACCGATGCGGCGCTGACACGGGTCGAGGAACTCCTCACGCTGGCGAGCAAGCTCGACCGTCAGCTGTCCGAGCTCGCGGTCGCGTGGCTGGACGCCAAGCCCCAGGTCGCGTCGGTGCTGATCGGCTCCTCCACCCCCGCCCAGGTCGCCCGCAACACCTCGCACCTGCGTCGTCCGCTCGACGAGGACGAACTGGCACTGATCGACGGGTTCCTCGCGCAGCGCTGACTCGGACCGCGCCCGAAAACGCGGTGGGCCCGCTCGATTCGATCGAGCGGGCCCACCGTGACAGTTGTGGAGCGTCAGTCCTGCGCGAGCGGCGGCAGGGTAACGACCTGACCCGCGTACGACAGACCGGCACCGAAGCCGACCAGCAGCGCCAGCTCGCCCGGCTTCGCCTTGCCCGTACGGATCACTTCCTCCATCGCCAGCGGAATCGACGCCGCGGACGTGTTGCCGGTGTCGGCGATGTCGTCGGACACCGGCACCGACTCGGGCAGCTTGATGCTGCGCGCGATGACCTCGTTGATGCGACCGTTCGCCTGGTGCGGGATGAACGCGCCCAGATCCTCCATCGCGACCCCGGCCCGCTCGAGTGCCTGCGTGGCGACCTTGCCCATCTCGAAGGCGGCCCAGCGGAACACCGCGGTGCCCTCCATCTTGATCCACGGACGCTGCGACGGATCGTTGGCGAACGAGAGCCAGTCCGGCTCCTGGCGGATGGCCTGCGACTGCGAGCCGTCGGAGCCCCACACCACGGGACCGATGCCTGCGACGTCGCTCGGACCCACGACGACCGCGCCCGCACCGTCACCGAAGATGAAACGCACCGAACGATCGGTGGGCTCGGTGCTGTCGGACATCCGCTCGACGCCGATGACGAGGACGTACTGTGCGGTGCCGATCCGGACCATGTCGGACGCGATGGACAGCGCGTAGCAGAAGCCCGCGCAGCCGGCGGTGACGTCGAACGCCGCGGCACCCCCCGTCCCGAGGACGTCGGCGACGATCGCGGCGCACTGCGGCGTCTGAGATGGGTAGGTCGAGGTGGCGACGACGACGGCGCCGATCTGCTCGCCGGTGAGGCCGGCGGCTTCGAGAGCCTTGCGACCGGACGAGATCGCCATCGCGAGCACGCTCTCCTCGTCGTTCGCGAATCGTCGGTTCTTGATCCCGGAACGCGACTGGATCCACTCGTCGGTGGAGTCGATCAGTTCGCAGATCTCTTCGTTGCTCACGACCCGCTGCGGGCGGTAAACACCCAAACCGAGGATGGCGGATTGCCGGACCTCGGTGGAGTTCGAGATCTGCGCACCCATGTTTGGTCTCCTCTACTGCGTATTCTCGCGACGCAGAACGCCACGCGACGACGCCCACGCGGCACCGTCTCCCACGACACGGTACTTCGCCCCACCCGCAGGTTGTGTTACTCGGGTCCCTGTATTCGCGCGTCGGCCGTCGGCCGCCGGCCTGCGGCGTCTTCCGTCCACCGGATCCCAGGGGCGGGCGAGGCCCGGGGAGCCGCACCCGCACACCGCGCCGGACAATCCTGAGATACCCGACGGGATCTCCGATTCGGACAATTTCGATACCGCTATCGAAGCATTTACACCGATGCCGAATTCCCCATTCTTCGAATAGCCTTTCCTGCTACCGTATTACGCGCTCATCGGAGCATCCAGGCAGTCGAGATCGCGGCCATACCGCCTGGCAGGGGTCCATTTCCACCAAAGATGGGAACATCCGTGAGACGAAGCCGATTCCGATCCGTCATCGTGTGCGCGATCTGCGCGACCGCATCGTTCGTCGCATTCTCCGGCCCCGCCGCGGCCGATCCCAATACGGTGAATCCCATTCCGGTGCTGAACGGAACGACCGGGGTGCCGATACTCCACGGGCGCAGCCAGGCCGTGGCGCAGGCCACCGGGCTGCTCAGCGCCAACCGCACCCAGGACTACAACGTGCTCGGCACGGACCTCGGCATCATGTGGGACAACGGGGACGGCCAGGTGCTGACCGCGTTCGGCGACACGGCCGGGCTCGGTATCCCGAATCTCCTCGCGGGCAGCCTGTGGTCCTGGCGCAGCAACATCCTCGTCCGCAGCTCCGACCGCGATCTCGCCGACGGAATGACCTTCGACAGCTCGCCGCGCGACATCCTCGGCCAGTCCAAGGAGCTGGTGCCGAGCCCGAAGATCCCGTTCGTCGAGATCAGCCGCATCCCGACCGCCGGGGTCGCGGCCGACGGGGTCCAGTACATGAGCCTCATGTCGGTGAAGGAGTGGGACGAGCCGGGCAAGTGGAAGACCAACTACTCCGAACTCGCTTTCTCCACCGACAACGGCGAGAACTGGGTGGAGGCGCCCGAGACCCGCCGACCGCCCGTGGGCGGAAACGCCAACTTCCAGATGGGCGCATTCGTCGAGGACGGCGGCTTCGTCTACCAGTACGGCACGCCCGCCGGCCGCGGCGGTCTGGTCTACCTCGCCCGAGTCCCCGAGAAGCAGATCCGCGACCTCGGCGCCTACGAGTACTGGGACGGCGGCAAGTGGGTGGCGAAGAACCCCGACGTGGCCGCACCCATCGTCTTCGGCGGCGTCGGCGAGATATCGGTGCAGTACAACGCGTTCCTCGGGCAGTACCTGCTGCTCACCACCGACAACCGGAACTCCGTCGTGATGCGCCGCGCACCGGCGCCCACCGGACCGTGGGGGCCCGCCGAGGTCCTCGTGGACGGCAACGAACTGGGATCGATGTACGGGGCGTACATCCACCCGTGGTCGTCCGGGCCGGACCTCTACTTCCTCACCACCGTGCACTCCAACTACAATGTCCTGCTCATGCACACGACACTGCAGAAGTGAGGCCGAACGTCCCGTCACTGCTACCGTCCCAAGCAAACACTTGGTATCGACCGTGTCAGTGAGCGAGGAGACGACGTGGAGCAGCAGACGAGCACCGATCCCCGCGGTGAGATCCAGGATCTCCTGGCCCGCATCGCGCAGCTCGCCGACGACGGCACCGTCGAGGACTACCTCGACAGCTTCACCGCCGACGCCGTATGGGAGTCGCAGCCCAACCCGGTGACGGGCATGGTCGCGCAACTCCGCGAGGGCGTCGCGTCGATCGAGGAGGGTGTGCGCGAACGGCGGGCCGGCGGCGTCCAGGGGCCGGGCACGTCGAGTCGGCACGTGATCACGACCGTCTCGGTGTCGCTGGACTCGGACGTCGAGGCGTCGTCGACGGCGTACTGGCTGTTCTTCCGCGACACCACGAGCGAGCCGCGACTCGCGGGTGTCGGGCGATACGACGACACGCACCGGTTCGAGGACGGCCGCTGGAAGCTGGCCCACCGGCGCATCACCGTCGGCTGACGCCCCGCGCTTTGCGCACTTGTCGTTGATTTCGAGGCCCCGCGAGATCGATAAGTGCGCAAATCGCGAACGGGGGATGAACGATCGCGAGGACACCGAGAGGCCGCCCCGCCGGGCGATACCGTCATCCCCATGAATGCACAGGACTGGGACGAACGCTATTCACAGGCCGACATGGTGTGGGGCACGCCGCCGAATCCGGTGGTGGTCGAGTTCGTGACATCGCTGCCCGCCGGTCGGGCCCTGGACCTCGCGTGCGGCGAGGGCCGGCACGCGCTGTGGCTCGCGACGCGGGGCTGGGAGACCACCGGCGTCGACTATTCGAAGGTCGCGATCGAGAAGGCCCGGGAGATCGCGAAGCAGTCACCGCGCTCGGTGCAGCAGCGCCTGCATTACGTCTGCGGCGACATCACGACAGCGGATGTGTCGGACTATGACCTGGTCCTCATGATCTTCGTCCACCTCGAACCGACACAGCGGCGCGCGCTTGTGAGTCGCGTCATCGAATCGCTGAAACCTGACGGAACCCTCATGATTCTCGGCCACGACGCAATCAACCTCACGCAGGGCGTCGGCGGCCCGCCCGATCCCGAAATCCTTTACACCCCTGAAGATCTGAAGCATGATCTGGAAGGACGCCTCGACGTCACGGTGGCCGAACGGCGCTATCGCGACATCGAGGGCGGGACGGCGATCGACGCGCTCCTCGTCGCCCGCAGGCCCACTCTTGGCAGCTAACTTAATCGCGGGTAACATCGGCTAAGTTACCGACGAGTAGCTACTTGGGCGGTACTCACGGAACGCAAGACCGCACCAACGCAGTGCCACTTCAGGGAGAGCAAAACATGGGCCACTACAAGAGCAACGTCCGCGACCTCGAGTTCAACCTGTTCGAGGTACTTGGTCTTGACAAGCCGCTGAGTGAGGGCGTGTGGGGGGATCTCGACGCCGACACCGTCAAGGAGATGCTGTCCGAGGTCGCGCGCCTCGCGGAGGGCCCGCTCGCCGAGGCCTTCGCCGACACCGACCGCAATCCGCCGGTATTCGACCCCGAGAAGCACGAGGCTACCCTGCCGGAGTCCTTCAAGAAGTCGTTCAAGGCGATGTGGGACGCCGAGTGGTACCGCATGGGCCTGAGCGAGGAGATCGGCGGCGTTCCGGTTCCGCGCACGGTGGTGTGGGCCATCGCCGAGATGCTGCTGGGCGCACAGCCCGCCGCGTTCATGTACCAGGCCGGCCCGTCGTTCGCGGACGTGCTCTTCCACAACGGCACGGACGAGCAGAAGCAGTGGGCGGCAACCTGTGTCGAGCGCGGCTGGGGTGCCACCATGGTGCTGACCGAGCCGGACGCCGGTTCCGATGTGGGCGCCGGACGCACCAAGGCCATCAAGCAGGACGACGGCTCCTGGCACATCGAGGGCGTCAAGCGCTTCATCACGTCCGCCACCTCGGACGACCTGTTCGAGAACATCTTCCACCTGGTGCTCGCGCGCCCCGAGGGCGCCGGACCGGGCACCAAGGGCCTGAGCCTGTTCTTCGTCCCGAAGTTCCACTTCGACTTCGAGAAGAACGAGCTCGGCGACCGCAACGGTGTCTTCGTCACCAACGTCGAGCACAAGATGGGCCTCAAGGCGTCCACGACGTGTGAGCTCACGTTCGGCGGCCACGACGTTCCCGCGCAGGGCTGGCTCGTCGGCGAGGTCCACAACGGCATCGCCCAGATGTTCGACGTCATCGAGCACGCTCGAATGATGGTGGGCACCAAGGCCATCTCCACCCTGTCCACCGGCTACCTCAACGCGCGTGACTACGCCAAGGAGCGCGTCCAGGGCTCCGACCTGACGCAGATGACGGACAAGACCGCCCCCCGCGTCACCATCACGCACCACCCGGACGTGCGCCGCAGTCTCGCGATGCAGAAGGCGTACGCCGAGGGCCTGCGCGCGGTGTACCTCTACACCGCCGCGCACCAGGACGACGCGGTCGCCGCGCTGGTCTCCGGCGCCGACAAGGAGACCGCGTTCCGCGTCAACGATCTGCTGCTGCCGATCGTCAAGGGCGTCGGTTCCGAGCGGGCCTACCAGTACCTGACCGAGAGCCTGCAGACCCTCGGCGGCTCCGGCTTCCTGCAGGACTACCCGATCGAGCAGTACATCCGCGACTCGAAGATCGACTCGCTGTACGAGGGCACCACCGCCATCCAGGCGCAGGACTTCTTCTTCCGCAAGATCGCGCGTGACCGCGGCGTCGCCCTCGCCCACGTCGCCGGCGAGATCAAGAAGTTCATCGACAGCGAGGCGGGCAACGGCCGGCTCAAGGCCGAGCGGGCGCTGCTCTCGACCGCCCTCGAGGACGTGCAGGGCATGGCCGCGGTCCTCACCGGGCACCTCATGGGCGCCCAGGAGCAGCCCACCGAGCTGTACAAGGTGGGTCTCGGCTCGGTGCGGTTCCTGATGGCGGTCGGCGACCTGCTGGTCGGCTGGCAGTTGCTGCGTCAGTCCGAGATCGCGATCAAGGCACTCGACGAGGGCGCCTCCGACAAGGACAAGCCGTTCTACGAGGGCAAGGTCGCGACCGCGTCGTTCTTCGCGAAGAACGTGCTGCCCGAGCTGACCGCGACGCGCAACATCCTGTCGCACCTCGACAACGACATCATGGAACTGGACGAGGCCGCGTTCTGATTCCCTGATCTGATGTCCTGATCGACGAAGGAACCCCCGCACACCACGTGTGCGGGGGTTCTTTCGTCGGTGCCCGGGCGCGGGCGGCGCAGGTGTGTTTGGCTGTTGATGTTGATGCCCTGCCACCGAACCCGAGGTTGGTGACCAGCAGTGACCAGCATGGACGACCCGTACTCGCCGCCCGCTCCGCCACCGGCAGTGCTCGCCGAGGGACTGACCCGCCACGGCGCCCTGGGGCCCGTCTTCGGTCCCGTGGACCTGAGGATTCCGTTCGGGGGGCTGGCAGTGATCCAGGGTTTCGCGGGGTCGGGCCGCACGTCCCTGCTGCTCACCCTCGGCGGGCGGATGAAACCGTCGGCCGGGCGCCTCACCGTGCTCGGGCGCACCCGGCCGGCCGCGATCCGGGCGGTGTCCGCGATCGCCGGATTCGCCGGCATCGACACCATCTCCGAATCGGTGACCGTGCGCGATCTGATCACCGAGCAGATCCGCTGGGACGCAACGTGGTACCGGCTGATCCGCCGGGCGAGCCGGCGCGAGCTCGAGCAGGTGTGCGCACCGGTGTTCGGGGATCGGCCGCTGCCGCGGCTCACCGACTACGTCAGTGATCTCGACGAACTGGACGCGATGCTGTTGCGGATCGCCGTCGCCGACACCCAGGTTCCCCCGGTGCTGCTGATCGACGATCTCGAACAGGTGCGGGACGAGACCGAACGCGCCGTGCTGGTCGACCGGCTCGCGGTCCTGGGCGCCCGGCAGACGGTGATCGCGTCCGCGGTCAATCCCCTGCCACCCGGCTCGCCCGCCCACGAGTTCCACCCGCTGGCCGACACGGCCGCGACCGGGAACGGCTCGATCCCCGGAAGCGAGGAATAGCCATGCTGGCAGGGATGTCGCTCGGTACCGAACTCAAGCGGTTCTCGCGCGGGCTGATGCCGCGGGTCGCCCTCGTGACGATCGTGCTGATGCCGCTGCTGTACGGCGCGCTGTACCTGTGGGCGTTCTGGGATCCGTTCAGCGAGACGGGCAAGATTCCGGTGGCGCTGGTCAACAGCGATCACGGCACCGTCGTGGACGGCAAACCCCTCAACGCCGGAGACCAGGTGGCGCAGGGGCTGATGGACTCCGGCGACCTCGACTTCCACGAGGTGAGCGCGTACGAGGCGTCCACCGGCGTCGCGGACGGGCGCTACTACTTCTCGGTGACGCTGCCCGGCGACTTCAGCCGATCCGTGGCGTCCCCCACCGGACCCGATCCGCAGAAGGCCCGGCTGATCTTCACCTACAACGACGCCAACAACTACCTCGGCACGGTCATCGGGCAGAACGCCGCCCAACAGATCCTGAACGTCGTGGGCGCGCAGATCGGTGAACAGTCCGTGGATCAGGCACTCGTCGGCCTCGGCGCGGCGGGCGACGGACTCCGCCAGGCCGCGGACGGTGCCGGGCAGTTGGCGGCCGGTGCGCAGGCGGCTGACGGTGGCGCGCAGCAACTCGCGGTCGGCTCCCGCACGCTGGCCGACGGTCTCACCACCGCTCACTCCGGGACGACGGCCCTCGCCGACGGCACGGCGCAGCTCTCGGCGGGCATCCGACACCGCGTCCGGCGGCGCGACCGCACTGTCCGGGGGACTGGACCAGTTGTCGGGCGCCACAGCCCAACTCGGGAGCGGCGCCGGACAGCTCAGCGCCGGTGTGACGCAACTGGTCGCCCAGGTGACCGGCACTCTCGGACCGGCGCTGGACCCGGCCCTGCGCGGGCAGCTCGCGCAGCTCGAGGACGGGGCACAGCAGCTCGCGTTCCAGCTCGGCGACCCGTCGAGCCCCTACCGGTCGGGGATGTCCCAGGCCGTCGGCGGCGCCGGCCAGCTGCGGGACGGCCTGACGCAGCTGCAGTCCGGCGGGCAACAGGCTGCGTCGGGCGCCCGCACCCTCGACGTCGGTCTTGCCCAGTTGTCCGGCGGCGGCGAGACTCTCGCGCAGGGTGCCGGGCAGCTCGCCGCCGGTACGACTCAGCTGAAGGACGGATCGGGCGAACTCGCGTCCCAGCTGAAACAGGGCAGCGAGCAGGTCCCCGCCTGGGATCCACAGCAGCGCAGCGCCGTCGCGCAGACCCTGTCGGCCCCGGTGGCGCTGGACCAGCACCACGAGAACCGGGCCAAGACCTTCGGCACCGGGTTCGCGCCGTTCTTCCTGCCGCTGGCGTTGTTCGTGGGCGGCATCATCACGTGGATGCTGTTGCGGCCGGTACAGACTCGCCCGATCTCGACCGGGCTCGGCGCGATGCGGGTGGTGCTGGCGTCGTACTGGCCGGCCGCGCTGATCGCGATCGCACAGGTGCTGGTGATGTACGTCGTGGTGCACTTCGGTGTAGGACTGGTGCCGGTCTACGTGTTCGGCACCATCGCGTTCCTGGGACTGGTCGGCCTCACCTACATGGCGCTGATCCAGGCGTTCAACGCGATCTTCGGCCCCGCCGTCGGACGCGTCGTCACCCTGGCGTTCCTGATGCTGCAACTGGTGTCGTCGGGCGGCATCTACCCCGTGGAAACCACCGCGAAACCGTTCCAGGTCCTGCACCCGTTCGACCCGATGACATACGCCGTCAACGGGTTACGACAGCTCACCGTCGGCGGCATCGACTCCCGGCTGTGGGTGTCGATCGCGGTGCTCCTCGGGCTGCTGTTGGCATCGCTGGTCGCCAGTGCGCTGTCGGTGCGGCGCGACCGTGCCTGGACGCTGATGCGGCTGCACCCGCCGATCGAGGTGTGAGACACCCTCATGTGCTGAAGGGACCGTTCACACGCCGACAGCGTATGAACGGTCCCTTCAGCTACGGACTCGGGGCCTACCCGCCGGGGGTGGGCGCCGGCGGCGCGCCTTCCTCCGAGGGCTTCGGCGCCGGCTCGTTCGACACGCACTTCACGATCGGGACCGGGTCGTACTTGACCGTCCGGGTGCTGCGCGAGATCTCCGCACCGGTCTTGGCGTCGGTGATGATCCGGGTGTCGCTCGTGGTGAATCCCGGTGCGCCGCCGGACGCCACGCAGTGCGGGCCGGCCGGGAGGCTGATCGTGTTCGGCGACGTCTGACTCGTCCGTCCGCCGGTCACGGATTCGACGTCGACCGTCTTGGTGCCCCAGATGCGCACCGTGATGTTCGAGTTGGTCCCGATGGTCTGGATCATCACGCCCGTCTTGTACGGGTTGCGGAACTTGAGGTCGATCGCGCCCTCGAACACCGTCGCCTCGCGCGCCGCCGGGTAGCGGGAGATGTAGTAGCTGTGCTCGGTGTGTTCGACGTCCTCCATGCCCGCGAAGTACGTGGCGTTGTAGAGGGTGGTCGCGAGCTGACTGATGCCGCCGCCGACCGCCTTGTCCGGGCGGCCGTTGTTGATGATGCCCGAGTCGACATAGCCCTGCGCCGCACCGCGGGGACCGGTCTGGGCATCGAACGAGAAGGTTTCTCCCGGCTTGACGAGCGCGCCGTTGATCTGACTGGCCGCGAGCCGGATGTTGACACCGGACGCGTACTCGAACCCGCCGGTGGTGTACTCGCCGATCACCTCGCGGATGCCGAGCGCATTCGCGCCCTCGGTGGTCAGAGCCGGCTCGACGGGCTCGTAGATCGCGGGAGTGGTTCGCTCACCGGGTGCGGTGAGCAGCGCCGGCAGCGGTTCGAGGGTCTTGGGCCACTGCACCATGTCGCCGGTCACCGACGGGATCACCTGCGGCGAGCCGCTCGCGAGACTGATCTGCGCGTCCTTGGGCTTGACGTCGGTGCTCGCGAGCTGCGGCGCGAGGATTCCGGTGGCCGCCTCGACGTTGTACTGCGGGGACAGACCACCACCGCCGTCCGGAACGAAAGTGAGAACCTTGCCGACCTGGTCCCGTGGCAGCGTCGCGACCGCGCCGTCACGCCCGGTGACCACGACGTTCGCCGCGGCCGCGGGCGCCGCGACGTCGCGCAGCGCGGCGTCGACGCCGGCCTGCGTCACCGTCACGTCCACGACGTCGACCGGCAGGTCGACGGTGGTGCCGAAGGCCCAGTCCTCGACGAACGTGTCGGCGGCGTCGTCCGTCCGCAGGCTCTGCCCCGGCAACGGTGCGACCGGGACCGGGGTCGCGCCCTCGAACACGACGTTGCCCTCTCGGGGCGCCCGATCCGCTTCCTTCTGCACGCCGGCGATCGCGCCGTCGAGCGCGTTCTCGTCGACCGTCGAGACGAGCCCGACCTCACGGTTGGTGAACAGGGACGCGACGCGGGTGAACGGGTTGACCGGCTGGTCCCCGACACGGTCGAGGGTGGCGGCCCAGTCCACGCCGATACCGGCCTGCGCCGGCACGATCGTGCTCTCCGTGGTCCCGGCGAGCACCGGCACCGGGCTGTCCACTCGCGGGCCGAGTTCGGCGCGCAGCGTCGCCTCGGCCGACGACATGCTCTCGCCGCCGATCTCCACGCCGGCGACGGTGACGCCGCGCGGCACCCGGTCGGCGGAGACCACAAAGTCCACGGCATACGCGATGGCCGCCACTGCCACGACGCCGCCGGCGACCGCGGCATACTTCACCCAGCGCGGCCGCCCCTGCGACTCCGACTCGGGCGTGGTCTCCGACTCCGAAGCAGGCTCGGGAGCGGGCGCGGGCTCCGGCGTCGGCTCGGGATCGGCAGGGGTGACGGCGAAGACCTCGGTGGGGGCCTCGGACGAGACATCCGGTGCGGGCTCGAGAGAGGCGTCCGGTGTCGACTCGGACGGCACATCCGGCGTGGACTCGGACGGCACATCCGGCGTGGGTTCCGACGAGTCGTCCGGTGTCGGATCATCGGATTCCGACGGCACCGCCGGCATGATCTCGGTGGGATTCTCGTCCGGCTCCGGACCGTCCATGTGGTTTTCGGAACCGTTGTTGCCGTCGCGCTCGTCACTCATCAATGGGCCCTCCTGCCGAATCGACACCGTGCCGGGCCGTCGCGTTGCGTGTTTCTACCCGTGCAGCCTAGTCCTCGGGACTCCGGGCAACCGCTCGGGAATCCCGGTCAGCAGCCGCTGCTCGCATCATTCCATCCGCCCGAAGGGGCGGAGAGCGTAGAGCGGCCCCGTGTGATTGCCAGGTCGGGGGTCAGGCAATAACACGGGGCCGATTGGATTATCGCTCCCCTGCGGACCGCGTTACATCCTCGGTTCGGGTCAGTCGGATTTTCTGCCCCGACCGGTCGATCAGACCTCGACGATGGCGGTGACGCCCTGACCGCCGGCCGCGCAGATGGAGATCAGGCCGCGGCCCGACCCCTTCTCCGCCAGCATCTTCGCGAGCGACGCCACGATCCGACCGCCAGTGGCCGCGAACGGGTGACCCGCCGCAAGCGACGATCCGTTGACGTTGAGCTTGGACCGGTCGATGCTGCCCAGGGCTCCGTCCAAGCCCAGGCGCTCCTTGCAGTACTCGTCGGATTCGAACGCCTGCAGCGTCGCCAGCACGACCGACGCGAACGCCTCGTGGATCTCGTAGAAGTCGAAATCCTGCAGCGTGAGACCGTTTCGGGCCAGCAGGCGCGGGATCGCATAGGTCGGCGCCATCAGCAACCCGTCGGCGCCGTGGATGTAGTCGACGGCGGCGGTCTCGGAGTCCACCAGGTGCGCCAGCACCGGCAGGTTCCGCTCGGCGGCCCACTCGTCGGTGGACAACAACACCGCGGAGGCGCCGTCGGTGAGCGGGGTGGAGTTGCCCGCCGTCATGGTCGCGTCGCCCAGCTTGGTACCGAACACCGGCTTGAGCGTCGCGAGCTTGTCGACATTGGAGTCGGGACGCAGGTTGTCGTCGCGGGTCAGGCCCAGGAACGGGGTGACGAGGTCGTCGAAGAATCCGCGGTCGTAGGCGGCGGCCATGTTCTTGTGGCTCGCGGCCGCCAACTCGTCCTGGTCCTCGCGGCGGACACCGAACTCCTTCGCGGTGATCGCGGCGTGGTCGCCCATCGACAGCCCCGTGCGCGGCTCGCCGTTGCGCGGGATCTCGATGCCCAGCATCGACGGGCGCACCTGGCCGAGCAGCTTGACCCGGTCCGCGGTGGAGCGCGCGCGGTTCATCGAGAGCAGGAACTCGCGCAGTTCGTTGTTGACACCGATCGGCGCATCGGACGTGGTGTCCACACCGCCGCCGACACCGGCCTCGATCCGGCCGGCCGCAATGGCGTCACCGACCGCGATGATCGACTGCAGCCCGGTGCCGCACGCCTGCTGCAGGTCGTACGCCGGGGTGTAGGGGCTCAGCGCGCTGCCGAGCACGCACTCGCGCATGAGGTTGAAGTCGCGGCTGTGCTTGAGGACCGCGCCACCGACGACCATGCCCAGCTGCTCGCCCTGCAGCCCGAAGCGGCTGACCAGCCCGTCCAGCGTCGCGGTGAACATGTCCTGGTTGGACGCATGCGCGTACGCCCGATCCGAGCGCGCGAAGGGAATGCGGTTGCCGCCGACGATGGCGACGGGGCGAAGCTGCCGACCACCGGACTGCGGTGCGGACGCCGGCTTGGCGCTGCGATTACGGGCTCTGCTGGTCACGTCGGTCTCCATGTAGGTGGGGAGGATCCCACTGGAAATCTGCTCGAGATCCGCGTGGTCGATCCGCCTCGGCGGTGGGTTCTGCACTCGACATTGAACTTACTCCAGAGTAAGTTCAATGTCGACACCGCACCCGGATGCACGGGTGCCCGATTGCGACAAAGAAGGTGGACCGTGGCAGCCAGCAAGGGCGCTCCCGACCTCTACTCACAGTTCCTCTCGTCCGCGCCGGGCGCGTTCATCGCCAAGCAGGCCGGGTTGCCGCGGCCGGAGAAGCTGCGTCGCTACAAGGCCGGCGAGCCGCCCCTGGCGGGCCCGGTCCTGATCGGCGGCGAGGGGCGTCTGGTGGAGCCGATCCGCGCGCTGCTGTCGGACTACCCGGCCGCGCAGCCGCACGACGACCGCTACGGCGCGCTGGTGTTCGACGCGACCGGCATCGGCCAGGTAACCGAGCTGGTGCAGCTGTTCGAGTTCTTCCAGCCCGTCATCCGCAACCTCGCGCCGTCGGCCCGCGTCGTCGTGCTCGGTACGACGCCGGAGCTTGCATCGGGCGTCGACGAGCAGATCGCCCAGCGTGCGCTCGAGGGCTTCACCCGCAGCGTCGGCAAGGAGATCAAGCGCGGCGCCACCGCCCAGTTGGTCTACGTCTCCCCCGACGCCGCCACCGGCCTGTCCGGCCTCGAGTCCACCCTCCGCTTCCTACTCTCGGCCAAGTCGGCGTTCGTCGACGGCCAGGTGATCCGGGTCGGCGCCGAGGACGCGGTCGCCCCCGCGAGCTGGGACCGCCCGCTCGAGGGCAAGGTCGCCGTCGTGACCGGCGCCGCGCGTGGCATCGGCGCCACCATCGCCGAGGTCCTCGCCCGCGACGGCGCGCAGGTCGTGTGCGCCGACATCCCGGCCGCCGGCCAGGCACTGTCCGAGACGGCCAACAAGGTGGGCGGCACGTCCCTCGCACTCGACGTCACGGCCGCCGACGCAGCCGACAAGCTCGCCGAGCACCTGATGGAACGTCACGGCGGCGCGGACATCATCGTCCACAACGCCGGCATCACCCGAGACAAGACGCTCGCGAACATGGACGAGTCCCGCTGGAACAGCGTGATCGGCGTCAACCTCCTTGCCCCGCAGAAGATCACCGACACCCTGGTCGCCAAGGGTGTGCTCCGCGAGGGCGGCCGCGTGGTGGACGTGTCCTCGATCGCCGGCATCGCCGGCAACCGCGGCCAGACCAACTACGGCACCTCGAAGGCCGGCGTCATCGGCCTGGTCCAGGCCACCGCGCCGGTGCTGGCCGAGAAGAAGATCACCATCAACGCCGTCGCCCCCGGCTTCATCGAGACCGCGATGACCGCCGCGATCCCGTTCGCGACCCGCGAGGCCGGACGCCGGATGAGCTCGCTGCTGCAGGGCGGCCAGACCGTGGACGTGGCGGAACTGGTGTCGTACTTCGCCAGCCCCGCGTCGGGCGCCGTGACCGGCCAGGTCGTGCGCGTGTGCGGCCAGTCGCTGCTGGGCGCGTGATGACCGGCCGCAAGGGAACACTCGTGCAGCTGCGCGAACAGCCCGGCACCCTCGACAACTACGCACGAGCGGCACTGGGCGCGCTGCCCTTCACCAAGCCCTCCGGCAAGCGCAGCCTGCCGAAGGAGACCCTCGCCCTGCAGGGTCTGCGGGTGGACAGCGCGAACCTTGCCGCATACGCCAAGGTGTGTGGGCTGCGGTTCGGCGACACGCTGCCGATCACGTACCCGTTCACACTCGTCTTCCCGAGCGTCATGCGGCTGCTCACCTCGCGCGATTTCCCCTTCCCTGCAATCGGTTCCGTCCACACCGACAACGTGATCGAGCAACTGCGCCCGATCTCGATGAGCGAGCCGCTGGACCTGAAGGTGCGTGCCGAGAATTTGCGGGCGCACCCCAAGGGCACACAGGTGAATTTCGTCAGCGAGGTCTCGGTGGGCCGGGAACTGGTGTGGCGCCAGGTCAGTACGTTCCTGAAGATGCACCCCACCGGCGCACCCAAGGAGCCGAAGCCCGAACACCCGAGCGAGGTGCCGCCCCCGCCCACCCGCACGTTGCGGGTGGACCAGCGGATCATCAGCCGGTACGCGGCGGTGTCCGGTGACCGGAACCCGATCCATGTATCCGCACTGGGCGCCAAGGCATTCGGCTTCCCGGGCACCATCGCGCACGGCATGTGGAGCGCCGCGGCCGCGCTGCAGCTGCTCGAGGGCCGCCTCCCCGAACGGGTGACGTACAGCGTGCGCTTCGGCAAGCCGATCGTGCTGCCGGCCACGGTGAACCTGTACGCCGACCGGACGCCCGACGGCTGGGAACTGGCACTGAAGAATCCGAAGAAGGGCTACCCGCACCTCAGCGCGACCCTGCGGTAGGACCGGTACGCCCACCCACGCCCGGGTGTAGTCGAGATGCCTCGCCTACACCCGGGCGTCCGCGTCTCTCGGGGGTCAGGCCTGCCGACCGTCCAATTCGCCTCGCAGACGCGCATTCTCGGCGACGAGTTCGGCGTTGGAGGCCTCCAGTTCGAGGATCTGCCGGATCCCCGTCAGATTGACGCCGGCGTCGACCAGTTCGGACACCCGCGATAGCCGGTAGATGTCCTCTTCGCTGTAGCGACGCGTGCCACCGCCGGTACGTGACGGCGTGATGAGCCCGCGACGCTCGTACAACCGCAGAGTCTGCGGACCGATTCCGGTCAACTCCGAAGTCACCGAAATTCCGTAGACTCCGCGGGTCGAGCGGGGCGGAGACTGTTGCGTCATCGTGGCCTTCATATCGCGTCGAGGTTGGTCGCGTGGGATTCACGCCCACAGGTGCCCCGTACGGACTCTCGAACGGCCTCTGCGAGCGGTTGCTCAGGCCCCACGGTATCACCGGGACCATACCGAATGTGCGGCAGCAGAGTCAGATTCCTTCACACCCTCCACACGGGTCGTCGGCGCGCCCGATCCTCGACTTCTTACATCTCGAGAATCTCCCCTCTCACCTGCACGGGAGATCCGATCCTCCGGCAGATTCAACATATCTGATTTGGCAGACATAGATTTTGTTGTACGGTTAGGGAGTCAAAGCTTCCAGATGCAAGCGAAGAAGAGTGAGACGGAGAAGTCAGCCCACGCCGAACGAGGCAGGCAGGCGCACTCCACCCCACCGGTCTTCCGAGCCCGAGCGGCGAACCGAGAGGTTTCGTCGACTACGGGTGGGCCGTATCAGAGAAGAAAGGATGACCACACGTGAGTGCGCATCGCCCGACCTTTGCAGGCCGAAAGTCCGCGACATGGTCGCTCAGCACCGAAGAAATCAAGCGCCGCTTGGAGCAGATGTACGGCGGCGACCCGGTCACACCGTCCGCCGACAACAGGCTCAGCGCCGCCTGACAGGCCGCACACCCGCGCAGCGCCCGACCGGCGCGCGCCTTCACGAGGCCCCGAGCCGCGCACAGACGCGATCGGCAGCCGACGAACATTCTCGAGGAGCATTCGATGACCGGAATCCGACCGAACCTCGCACCCCTGGCCGACACCTGGGAATGGCAGCAGCACGGCAACTGCCAGGGCATGAACGAAGCGGTCTTCTTCCCGCCGACCGGCGAACGCGGCAACGCCCGCATGATGCGTGAGCGCCGCGCCAAGGCGATCTGCGCGGCGTGCCCGGTCGTGGCCAAGTGCTTCGAGCACTCCCTCGCGGTGCCGGAACCCTTCGGAGTGTGGGGCGGCGTCGGCGAATCCGAGCGCGCGATGCTTCTCCGGGAACGACGCGCACCGCAACGTGGGGCCGCCTGACCACTCGCCACACCGCCGCCCATCGCGAACGGAATGTCTATCGAAAACGAAAGGGGCGAAACATGATCACCCTCGGCATCATCCTGCTCGTCCTCGGCCTGCTGATCAAGATCCCGATCCTGTGGACCCTCGGTGTCATCGCACTGATCGTCGGCGCCGTGCTGCTCATCCTCGGCGCGGCAGGTCGCGCCGTCGGCGGACGCAAACACTGGTACTGACACCTGACAGAGCGACGGGCCCCGGGCGGAAACTCCGCCCGGGGCCCGTTCGCAAGGTCTGTGACTACTTCTTCTTGCCGGCCAGACCGCGCCACGCGAGGTTCTCGAGCAACTCGACGGCCGCGGCGACCTTGATCTCGCCACCGGCGACGCGGTCCGCGACCGCCTCGCCCGCGCCGACCAGCGCGACCGCCATGATCGAGAAGTCGGTTCCCGGCTCCGGATCCTTGGTGCTGGACTCGAGCAGCTTGGCGGTCAACTCGATCAACCGGTCGCGGCTGCTGCCGACCTGCGACGCGAACGCCTGCTGACCGATCGCCTGCCGATACAGCACCATCCAGGAACTGCGGTTGTCGTCGACGAAGCCGAGGAAGCCCGTCAGCGCGGCGCGCAGTTGTTCGCGCGGCGGCAGATTGGGATCGCCCGCCGGTGAGATGGCCTCGACGAAACGCAGCCCCTCACGGTGAATACACGCCGCGAACAGTTCGTCCTTGGACCCGTAGTACAGGTACAGCATCGGCTTGGAGATGCTCGCCTTGGCCGCGATCGAGTCCATCGACGCGTCGTGGAACCCGTTGTCGGAGAAGACCTCGACGGCAGCGTCGAGCATCTGCTGCTCACGGACGGCCCTGGGCAGCCGCTTGGTGCCACCAGCCATAATTCCTCCAACCACGGGTAAGAAGTGCCATCTTACTCGATGGTAAGAAGATCAACGGTCACGACAGGAGGCTCCATTGTGACCCAGATCCGGCTCAGCAGGTCACGGCACCCTTGGCGCGCGCCAACGTGAGCACCGAGGAATCGACCTGAGCTGCGGGCAGACGCCCGGACGACACCGCCTGTTCCAGATGATCCAGGACCCGCGGGACGTCGTCGGTCGTGAGCCACAGCGCGACCGTCACGCCGGACTTCAACGCCTGCTCCACGGCCTGAGCGATGTCGTAGCGGTCGGTGATGGCCTTCATTCCGCTCAGATCGTCGGTGAAGATGGGCCCGGTGAACGGGGGTGCGTCGTAGCCGGTGCCCTCGCGCAGCAGCGAGACCGCCTCCGGGCTCAGGCTCGCCGGAAGTCCGTTGGTCGTCAAACCCGGAACGCTCAGGTGTCCGAGCATGACGCCGACCTCGGTATCCACCAGGTTGCGGTACGGCACCAGGTCGGAAGTCTGCAACTGGTCCAGCGGCGGCGTGGTGACGGCACCGGTGTGCGAATCGCCCGATGCCGAACCGTGTCCGGGGAAGTGCTTGAGCACCGGCAGAATTCCGGCCTCACGCATGCCCCGCGCGTACGCCTCCGCGTATCGCGTCACCACCTCCGGATCGTCCGAGAACGACCGGTCCCCGATCACCGAGTCGGCCGGCTGACTGCTGACGTCGACGTCCGGCGCGAAGTTCACGGTGATACCGAGGCTCTTCAGCTCGCGTCCCCGCTCGAGCGCCATCTGGTACGTCTGGTCCGTCGTCATCGTCTGCGCGACCTCGCGCGCCGACGGGTCCGGCCCGAACAGTTCGTCCACGCGGGACACCCGGCCACCTTCCTCGTCGATCGTCACCATCAGTGGGATCGCGCTGGCGTCCTCGACCTGCGGGACCTCGCCGTTCGCGAGCATCGACTCGTCCGTCCAGCTGCCGATGAAGATGCCGCCGATCCCCTCCGACTTGACGATGTCGAGCGCGTCCGCGGTGCCGGTGACCCCGACAGTGAGCAACTGCGCGAGCTTCTGCCGCTGCGTGAGCGAATCCAGGAAGGCGGGACCGCAGACCGCGGACCCTCCGAACCCCGGCAGCGACGGACCGGACGGCTTGGTCTGCGACGTGGGCTGACTGGACGCGGACTGCGAGGACTGCGCCGTGGTGGTGGAGGTGTCGCCACCGTCGCCGGACGAACAGCCGACGGCCAGTCCGGCGCACAGAGCGAGGGCCAGGGCATGTCGGATTCGCATGGATCCGACGGTAGTCCACATCCATTCCGACCGTTTTTCGAGCCGAGCGGCGGGGGTAATGGCAAGGTAATCTCGAAGAACGGAAGCCGAAGGCCGCCAACGGCGGTCGACCCCGATTTCAGGAGGTCACAGTGCCTGCAGATCTCATGCTCATTGCTTACGACGGCTCCGACAACGCCAAGCGGGCGATCGAGTACGCCGGCCGCTTCCTTGCCGCGAACCGCGCCGTGGTCGCCACCGCCTGGGAGCCGATGGTCCGTCAGGCCGCCCGCATGTCCGGGCTGTCCGGCGTGATGCAACCCGAGTGGGTCCCGGACGAGGCATCCGAGGATGTCGCGCTCACCGACGCGAAGGCCACCAACGAGGAGGGCGTCGACCTGGCGCTCGCCGTCGGCCTCAACGCCGAGGGCCGGTGCTGCGAGTCGGCAACCGCGATCTGGGCCACCATCGTCGAGTGCGCCGACGAACTGAACGCCGACATCATCGTCACCGGCACCCGGGGCACCACCGGACTGCGCTCGCTGCTGCAGAGCAGCGTCGCCGACCACGTGCTGCGGCACAGCCACCGGCCCGTGCTGATCGTGCCGCCCGGAAAGTGAGGCCGCGAACCTAGACGGCGTCGGGCCCGGCGGCCCGACTATCGTCGGCTTCACCATGGACGGCTTTCTCCTCTCGCGCCCCGACCGCACTCTTCGCACCACCGGGACACGGGAACGATTCGACAACACCGACGCGGCGGCGGACGCACTCGCGTCCGCCCGCACCGATGTGGTCGTCGGCGCGCTGCCGTTCGATCCGGCCGCACGCGCCGCCCTCACGGCCCCCGAGACCGTGTCGTGGACGCCCGGCCCGTGGCACCCGGAGACCACCCCGCCTCTGCCCCGGGTTCGGATCGAACGCGAGATACCCAGTGCTGCAGTACATGTCGAGCGGGTTCGCGGGCTGATCGAGCGGCTGCGCCGCGGCGAGCTCGACAAGGTGGTCGCCGCCCGGGCCGTGCAGCTGGCGGCCGACGAGCCGATCTCACCGGAGACGCTGGCCGCGCGCATGGTCACCCGGCACGCGGCGGCCAACGGCTTCGCCCTCGATCTCACTGCCGCCGGCCCCGGCTATGTCGGGCACACGCTCGTCGGCGCGAGCCCCGAGATCCTGCTGAGCCGACGCGGCCGCACCGTCACGTGCCGACCGCTGGCCGGGTCGGCACCGCGCCACGCCGACCCGGACGCCGACCGTGCCGAGGGGGCGGAACTGCTGGCGTCGTCGAAGAATCTGGCCGAGCACGCGTTCGTCGTCGAATGGATCCGCGACATCCTCGGTCCGCTGTGCGTGGACCTGGACGTGCCGGTCGCGCCCGAGCTCACCCGGACCGGCGAACTGTGGCACCTGGCCAGCCCCATCCGCGGTGAACTGCGGGACCCGTCCGTCGGCTCGCTCGAGCTCGCCACCCTCCTGCACCCGACCCCCGCGGTGTGCGGCACACCCACCGCCCGCGCACTCGACGCGATCCGCGAACTCGAAGGAGACCGCCGCTTCTACGGCGGCGCGGTCGGCTGGTGCGACGGGGCCGGCGACGGCGACTGGATAGTGGCGATCCGGTGCGCCGAGATCGACGCCGACGGGACCACGGCACTCGCGTGGGCGGGGGGCGGGATCGTCGCGGCCTCGGACCCCGAGACCGAGCTCGACGAGACCACCACCAAGCTCGGCACGCTGCTCGGCGCCCTGGGTGTCGATGCTCGCGAACCGGCGTGAGCTGGCCCGACACCGAGCCGACCGCCGCCACGGGCCGGGAATGGAGCCGTCCACGACGTCACGGGTGATACCTTGACCCGGACATCACGTACGCACGAGTAGGACCCCGCGTACCCGGCGGCTTGATCATGGGAGATCAGAGATGGCGAAGTTCCTTGTCCCCGGCATTGCCAGCGCTGTGATCGGTGCTGTCGTCGGCGCCGGCGCCATCCTCGGCATCACCGCAGCCGTCGAGGACAACACGCTCCCCGACATCGACCGTTCCGGTAACGCCAACTCGTCTCTGCTGAACCAGGTTGAGTACGGCAGCCGCTGAACCCGCTGGTATCGCGCGTTCCCGCACCTCCCCCTCGTCCGGCGGTTCCGCCGACGGGGGGCTTTCCGTCGAACCCTCGACTGAACCCCTGACCCGGCGCTGGCTGATCGGCGCCGGGTTCGTCGCGTTGATCATGTGCCTGCTGCAGTCGCCGGGCCTGACCGTCGCCGACACCAAGTACGACCTCACCGAGAACCCCATCGGGTTCCTCGCCCGCGCCGCCCACCAGTGGAACAGCCAGGCGCCGCTGGGGCAGGTGCAGAACCAGGCCTACGGCTACTTCTTCCCGCACGGCGCCTTCTTCGCGTTCGGGGAACTGCTGCACATTCCACCGTGGATCACCCAGCGGTTCTGGTGGGCGCTGCTGATCGTCGCCGGCTTCTGGGGTGTCATCCGGGTCGCCGAGGCCCTCGGCATCGGCAGCCGCAGTTCCCGCATCATCGCGGCCGTGGCCTTCGCGCTGTCGCCGCGCGTGCTGACGACGATCGGGTCGATCTCGTCGGAGTCGCTACCGATGATGCTGGCCCCGTGGGTGCTGCTGCCGGTGATACTCGCGACCAGGCCGGCCGGGCCGGGATCGCGCAGCCTGGGCCGGCTCGCCGCGCAGTCGGCGCTCGCGGTCGCGCTGATGGGCGCCGTCAACGCCGTCGCGACCGCGGCCGCGTGCCTGATCGCCGGGCTGTGGTGGATCGCGCACCGCCCCAACCGCCGCTGGTGGGTGTTCACCGCATGGTGGATTCCGTGCCTGCTGCTGGCGACACTGTGGTGGATCGTCCCGCTGCTGCTGCTCGGCCGGGTGAGCCCGCCGTTCCTCGACTACATCGAGTCGTCGGGCGTCACGACCCAATGGACGTCGCTCACCGAGGTGCTGCGCGGCACCGACAGCTGGACCCCGTTCGTCTCCCCCGAACGCGTCGCCGGCACCGTCCTGGTCACCCAGCCCGTCGCCGTCGTCGCGACCGGCCTGATCGCGGCCGCCGGGCTGGCCGGGCTGTGCATGCGGTCCATGCCCGCGAAGGGCCGGCTGACGCTGATCCTGCTCGTCGGCATCGCCGGACTCGGCGCCGGCTACGTCGGCGAACTCGGCTCCCCGATCGCCGAGCAGGTCCGCGCCTTCCTCGACGGCACCGGCGCCCCGCTGCGCAACGTCCACAAGCTCGAGCCGCTGGTCCGGCTGCCGCTCGTCCTCGGCCTCGCGCATCTGCTGGCCAAGGTCCCGCTGCCCGGGTCGGTGCCGCTACGACGCTGGCGCAGCGCGTTCGCGCACCCCGAACGCGAACCGATCGTGGCCCTGACCAGCCTGCTGCTGGTCGCACTCACCCTCACGACGTCGCTGGCGTGGTCCGGCCGGCTGGCCCCGCGCGGCGCATACGACGAGGTGCCGTCGTACTGGCACGACGCCGCGCAGTGGCTCGAGGACAACGCCGCGGGCAGCGGCGGCGACGGTTCCGGCGCGGACGCCGAACGCGCGCTCGTGGTGCCCGGCGCCCCGTTCGGCTCCCAGGTGTGGGGACTGACCCGCGACGAACCACTGCAGCCCCTCGCGTCGACGCCGTGGGCGGTCCGTGACGCCGTCCCGCTGGTCCCGCCCGGCGCGATCCGCGCCCTCGACTCGGTGCAGCGCCTCATCTCCGACGGCCGCCCGTCCGACGGACTCGCCGACACCCTGCTCGCCCAGGGCATCCGGTACGTCGTGGTCCGCAACGACCTCGATCCCGAGACGTCGCGCTCCGCCCGGCCGCTGCTGGTGCACCAGACGGTCGACGGCTCGCCCGGCTTCGAGAAGGTCGCGCAGTTCGGCGACGACATCGCCCCCGAGACCGCCGAGGACGTGGTCGTCGACGGCGACCTGCGTCCCGGGTACCCGGCGATCGAGATCTACCGGGTCACCGCGCCTGGCGCCCCGACACCGCCCGCCGGCCCGTACACCGTCGACCTGGACCGGGTACCCGTCGTGCAGGGCGGCCCCGAGTCACTGCTGCGGCTCGCCGAGAACGGCACCGTCACCGGGCCGGCGCTGCTCGCCACCGACGCCACGCGCGCCGGGATCGACGACGGATCGGTCACCGTCACCGACACCCCCACCGACCGCGAGACGGACTTCGGGCAGGTCGACAACCACAACTCCGCGCTGCGCGGCCCCGACGACCCGCGTCGCACCTACAACGCCGTCCCGGACTATCCCGTCCCGGACGCGCCGCTGGTGCACGGCGAGTGGTCCGGCGCGACGATCACCGTGTCGAGCGCGGCGTCCGACGCCACCCAGCTGGGCGGCACCGCGCCGGGCAGCGGTCCGGCCGCCACCGTCGACGGCGACCCGGCCACCGCGTGGCTCAGCAACGGACTCGAGACCGCGCGCGGCCAGTGGCTGCGACTGGACTTCGACACCCCGATCACCCGCGGCATGCTGCACCTGACGACCAGTCCGGCGGCGTTCGGACCACCCGTCAAGTGGCTGCGGATCGAGACGCCGAACGGCTCGACGTCGGTGAAGGTCGACAAGCCCGGCAAGCCGGTCGACGTGTCGCTGCCGTCCGGCACCACGCCGTGGCTGCGGATCCTGGCCACCCACACCGAGGACGGCTCGCCCGGCTTCCAGTTCGGCATCAGCGATCTCACCGTCGACGACTATTCGAGCGGCACCCCGGTGCCCGTCCCGATCGTGCACCGCACGGTGCTGCCCCCGACGCCCGACGGCGCCGCGGTGCGCGGCTGGGATCTGGGCCAGGAACTTCCCGGACGGTCGGGCTGCGCCGAGGGCCCGGACCGGGTGCACTGCAGCGGATCCCTGGTCCTGCCCCCGGAGGAACCGGGCACGTTCACCCGGACCCTGTCGGTGCCCGAGGCCGCCGCCGTCACGCCCGAACTGACGCTGCGGCCGCGTCCCGGCGCCGCACTCGAGGCGCTCGTCGCCGACCCCGGTGCGGTGTCCGCGCACGGACCGTCCGACGGTGTCGAGTTGCGCGGCACGGCGGGCGCCGCGGTGGACGGCGACGTCGCGACGTCCTGGACGGCCCCCTCGGAGACCGCTGCCAGGGCCAAGGGCAAGGGCGGGTTGCCGACCCTGACGATCCGGCTGCCGCAGCCGACCCTCGTCACCGGGCTGACGGTGACGCCCAGCCCCGGCAACCTGCCGGCGTCCCCCAGCCGGGTCGCGGTCAACCTCGGGGACGGACCGCAGACCCGCGACCTCGACAACGACGAGGACCCGTCCGCGCCGCAGACGATCTCCCTCGAACCGCACGTCACCGACACGATCGTGCTGACCCTCGTGCGCTGGCACGAGGTGCTCGACCGGACCGCGCTCGGCTTCCTGCAACTGCAGCCGGCCGGGCTGTCCGAGGTGGCCGCGCTCGGCGAGGACGGCCGCCCGGTCGCGGGGACCGCGACCGCGGCGGCCGACCGCACCGTCACGGTGGGTTGCGATGTCGGGCCGACCATCTCGATCGGCGGCACCCTGGTGCGGACCTCGGTCACCGCGACCGCCGAACAGTTGGCGGCGGGACTGCCGGTGACCGCGACCCCGTGCGCCCCGGCCTTACCAGCCGCGCTGCCCGCCGGCCGTCAGGACGTGGTGGTCGCGCCCGGACCGGCGTTCACCGTCGACAGCCTGCGCCTCGACGCGGCCCCGGCCGCGCCCGCCGCCGCGCCCGCCTCGCCGACCGTGGGCCGGTGGACCGAGAACCTGCGCGAACTCGACGTCGCCGCCGCCGACACCGACCAACTGCTGGTGGTGCCCGAGAGCACCAACAGCGGCTGGATCGCCACCGCACCCGACGGCACCGAACTGCAACCGGTGATCGTGAGCGGGTGGCAGCAGGGCTGGATCGTGCCCGCCGGCACGGACGGCGTCGTGACGCTCGAGTTCCCGACCGATCGCTGGTACCGCGCCGGGATCGCGTTCGGCCTCGCGCTGCTGATCCCGCTGCTGCTCCTGGCCCTGGTCCCGCGGCGGCGCACCCGCGACCTCGGACCCGCGCCGCGACCGTGGCGGAGCGTCGTCGCCGCTTCCCTCGGGGTGGTGGCCGTCGCGACCGTCGTCGCCGGGCCGGTGGGAACCCTGGTCACCGTCCTCGTCGCGGCCGCCGCGCTGGGACTGTCACGGTGGCGTGGACCGTCGTTCGCGGCGCGGGTACTCGTCGGCGTCGCGGGTGTCTCCTCGGTGCTCGCCGCCGTCCTGCTCTCGACCGGGCCGTGGCGGGCCGCCGACGGCTACGTCGGGCACTCCTTCCTGATTCAGCTGTTCGCGCTGATCGGGGTGGTCTGCGTGGGCGTCTCCGCGTTGCCGCTGTCGCGCTCACCGATGTGGCGCCGCCTCTCCCAGCGGTGGACCGCCCGGCGGGACGGCTCCTCCACCAACGCGTAACTGGCCGACGCGACCGCGATGCTCAAAACCGTCGTGACGACGAGGACGAACACGAAGTTGCCGTTGAACGGTGCGATGCCGAACATCGGGAACACGATCGACAGCACCGCGAGATGCCAGATGAACAGGCCGTAGGACCAGCGTCCCACCGCCAGTGCCGCCGGACTCGCCAGGATCCGGTGGCGGTGCCCGCCCAGGACGAGCGGCGCGAGCAGCGCGAAACTCATCACCGCACCCAGCGCGATCTTGGTGGCGTACTGCCAGGGTTCCGGCCGCACCAGGCCCTCGGGTCCGGCCAGCCACGTCGTCGACACCCCGAACGCGACCGCTGCGATCGCCGCCATCGCGACCCGGTGCTGCGACAGGCGGTGCACCCACGTCCCGCTCACCATCGCGAGCTCGGCCAGCAGCATCCCGGCGGCGAACCACGGGATGTAGCCGGGCAGCCAGTTGTCGTGGTGGATACCGTCCGGGGCAGGGATCGGCAGGAACGCCCACACCAGGCTCACCGTCGCGGTCGCGAGCAGGACCGGCACCCGGAAGCGGGCCGCCGGGCCGCGCAGCCGCACCAGGGCCAGCGCGACGATCGGCAGGATCAGGTAGAACGCCACCTCCACCGACAGGCTCCACAGCTGCGTCATGCCCTCGGTGAGCGTGAGCGGCACGAACACCTGGATCAGCGCGAGATTCGCGACCCACACCTTCCAGCCGCCGCCGGCCGCCGGCAGGAACAGCAGGACCAGACACACCAGCACCCAGTACGCGGGCAGGATGCGTGTCGCGCGGGAGATCCAGTACTTGACGATGGTCGGCGGGGTCCCGAGTCCGCGGGCCGCGGCGGCGTGCGGACGCCACAGCAGAAAACCCGACAGCGCGAAGAACACCGCGACCGCCAGATCGAACCGCCCCCAGATCCGGCCGACGACGGGATCGCCGACCGCGCCGGTCTGGAACGCCACGTGCGTCACCAGCACGCCGAGCGCCGCGGCTCCGCGCATGCCCTCGAGCGCGGGAAGGAAAGCCCGCGGATTGCCGACTGGGGCCGGGATGTCGAGGTGGGAGCTGTTCATCGTCGTTCAGTGTGCCCGGACCGCCCACGAATCCGAAAGAGCACACCAGGAGCGACGGGAACGCGACCGAAATCGGTGCGCTGACGCAAATGGGACAACGGGACTGTTAGTGTCTGAGCTCACGTGGTGTCAGGTTCGAAGGCACCGTGCGACCCGTGCAGCGGGCACGCTGCCGGTGGGGGTATCTCAATTCCGAACATTGAGTTAGGAGACAGCATGGCCGAGCGTTCAGGCCCGAGCCGGATACTTGCGTGCATTCTGGTAGGCCTCGGGACCTTCCTGCTGGCCGTGGCAGTCCTCATTCCCGCGTACACCGTCGACAAGCTCAAGAAGACGCCGCTCGACCTCGAGGTCACCACCGTCGCCACCGGCAACGGTGACGTGCTCGACTCCAAGGCCCTGCTCGCGGGCAAGGCCGAGGTCAACACGAACGTGCCGATCGTCGCGCAGCGCTACGTCATCACCGAGCAGCCGTCCGACGCGGACGTCATCTCGCTGCAGGCCGGCCAGTCGGTGATCCGCACCGACAAGCAGGGCGACAGCGGTCTGCTGACCGCGACCGTCGACCGCGTCACCGCGGACCGCGTCAGCTCGATGCCGGTCGAGCCGCCCGTCGGCACCATCCAGACCGCGTCGAACGAGCCGGCCGAAGAGGTGTCGCACACGGGTCTGCAGTACAAGTGGCCGTTCGATGCGGAGAAGAAGAGCTACCCGTACTTCGACCTGAACTCGCGGAGCACGCAGGACATCAATTTCGTTGAGGAAACCGAGATCAACGGAATGAAGGTGTACCACTACAACCAGAAGATCGAGCCCGTCGATCTGTCCAAGGTGGTGCCGGCGCCCACCAACAAGTTGACGCTGCCCGCCGCCACCTGGGGCGTCCCCGGCGACCAGCAGCCGGTCACGATGGTCCGCTGGTACCAGAACGAGCGCGATATCTGGGTCGATCCGGTCACCGGCGTCGTCATCAAGGGCCAGGAGAAGCTGTACCAGTACTACGCCCGCGACAAGGCCAAGCCCGAGGTCACCGTGCTCAAGGTGACGCTGCCGTTCGACGAGAACACCATCGAGTACCAGATCGGCCAGGCCAAGGACGGGCAGGACAAGCTGTCGCTGTTCGGCCGCACCCTGCCGATCGTCGCCGGCATCCTCGGCGCCATCGCGCTGATCGCCGGCATCGTGCTCGGCCTGCGCGGCGGACGCGGCAACAAGGGCGCCACCGCCGGTGGTCCTGCGAACCCGCCCACCGGATCCGGCCAGGCGCCCAACGGCGACCACGACTGGACGTCGGACAAGACCGAGGAATTCCCCACGGTCAACATGGACAAGGGCGGTTTCACCGAGCCGCCGCGCCAGCAGTGACCGGCGCTTCCTGACGAAGTAGCGAACCCCCGCGCGGATCACCGCGCGGGGGTTCGTTCGTCCCAGGGTTCCTGTCTCGCAAGCGGTCACATGGTGAGGACCATGCGATAGCGCGCGCGTCCTGCGACCGTGGCGGAATAGGCGTCGGCGGCATCCGCCAGGGGGCGTTCCTCGATTCGGGCACGCACCCCCGACAGGACCGCGAACCGCATCGTCTCCTCGACGTCGCGGGCGGTACCGGACGCGTGACCGTTGACGCTGATGCCGGGCAGGACCAGCTGTACCGGGCTGATCGGCAGCGGCTCCGACGGGACGCCGATCACGACCAGTTCGCCCTGCGGACGCAGCCCGCCGACCGTGTCGGCCATCGCCTGCGAGTTCGCCGCGGTCGCGAGCACCACCGTCATGCCGCCGAGTGCCCGCAGGGCCTCGCTGACGTCGCCGGCGGTGGAGTCCACGTAATGGTGGGCGCCGAGCGCTCGGGCGTCGTCGCCTTTACCGGCGCCACGGGCGATTGCGATCGTTTCGAAGCCCATCGCCCGGGCGAACTGCACACCGAGGTGGCCGAGGCCGCCGACCCCCAGGACGGCGACCCGGTCGCCGGGCATCGCCTTGGACTTCCGCAGCGCGTCGTACGTGGTGACACCCGCACAACTCATCGGTGCCGCTTCCGCGAAGGACAGTTCGTCCGGAATCCGGGCGAGCGCATTCGCCGGCGCTGTCACGGACTCGGCGTAGCCGCCGGGATACTGCCAGCTCGGCACCTGCAGGTTCTCGCAATAGACCAGGTGCCCCTGCCGGCACGGGACGCACCGGTTGCAGCAACCGCCGAACCAGCCGACCGCGACCCGGTCCCCGACGCTGTAGTTGTCGACGCCGGCACCGAGTTCGGCGATCGTCCCGGCGATCTCGTGGCCGGGTGTGAGCGGCCAGGACATCCCGGGGAATCCGCCCTCGACGAATCCGTGGTCGGTACCGCAGATTCCGCAGGCGGCGACCGCGATGCGTACATGATCGCGTTCGGGAGACTTGGTCTCGACGTCGACGAGTGTCAACGGTTCACCGGCGGACTGGACGTGCACTGCTCGATGAGTAGGCATCTGCGTCCTCACGATGTGTGGTTGTCCCGGACTATCGGGGCCACCTTCCAGTCAAACTCTCCGGTACGGCCCGAGGCAAGGGGTCATTGCGCCGGGACGTCGTCGCTGCGGGCGCTCCGCAACGCGAGCACGGCCGCCGTGCAGGCCGTCAGCGTCGCCACGGAGGCCGCGACGACGACGAACTGACGGACGGTGTCGGCGACGGTGAACATCAGCACTGCCTCGACCGCCAGGCCCACCCACGCGACGATCGCGAGATGCGTGCGCTCCCCCGCGATCGCGGACAGCAACGCGCCCTGCAGCACCGCGAGCGCCGCACCGTTCAGCGCGAACATCCACAGGATTCCCTGGACCGGCGCGTAGTCGTCGCCGAACAGCATCGTCGCTATCGGCGCGACCACGGCGGCGCCGATCACCAGGAGCGCCCCGAGCCCGGTGAGCACGGCCAGCGCGGACCGCACCGCGCTTGCCGAGTGAACCGGATTCGCCATCCGCGGGTACAGCACCACCCCGATTGCCTGCGGCAGCCAGAACGCGGCCTTGGTCGCGACCGCGCCCGCCGCGTAGATGCCGGCTTCGGCCTCGGGAAGCACGACGCGTGCGATCAGCAGGTCCACCGACGACAGCGCGATCATCGCGAGCTGCACCTGCGACGCGCGGAGCACCGTGCCGACCCCGACGCCGGCGCCGCCGACCACGCGCTCGCCCCGTCGCCGCTCGAGCAGTCGCGCGACGACGACCATCACGGCGGTCCCGACCGCCCCGGCGAGCAGCATCGGCCCCGGTCCCCCGCCGATCGCCAGCACCGCGACCGCGGGCACCACCTTCGCGACACCGGCGCCGGCCAGCACGACGCTGAGGTCGGCGAAGCGGCCGGCGCCCTGCAGTAGGCCCTGTTCGGTCGCCAGCAGCACCAGCAGCGGGGCCGCGACGAGAGCCCACAGCGTGGCGGTCAGGCTCGTGTCGAGCGCCCACGAGATGCCGGGTACGAGGAGCAGGGCGATCGCCGCGACGATGGCCGCGCAGCGGTATCCGAGGGCCCGCAGCTCGGTGTGGCCCTTGCCGTGCACCAGCTCCCGGGCCACGACGCTCTGCAACGCCAGGGCGGGCACCGCCAGCACCAACTGGGCGGCGAGCAGACTCGCGAATTCTCCGTACGCGGACGGCCCCAGCCAGCGCAGGGCCAGCAGCTGCAGCACGTAGGCGGCGAGGTTCGCCGTCATCGAACCGGCCGTCACCATCGTCATCCCGGCGACAGTGGAGCCGGTGAGGGATTGGCGTGGCATCCGCTCATGATGCACCACGTAAGGTGCCGCTCATGACGGCACGGCGGACGACGCTCACACGCGCCGCGCCGAGCCTCTACAGCCTGGCGCTGACCGGGCTGATCCTCGGACCGCTGCTCGGCCCCGGCTACCTGCTGCTCCGCGACGCGGTGAGCACACCGCGGTCGTACCTCACCGATTCGGCGCTGGGCCTGACCGACGCCGCGGCGCGCGCCGTCCCGCAGGACTGGCTGATCGCGGTGCTCAGTTCCGTCGTCGACGGCGGTGTCGTGGTCAAGGCGATCCTGTGCGCGGCGCTGTGGCTCGCCGGCTGGGGTGCCGCCCGGATGGTGGCGGTGCTGCTTCCGGGGTCAGGCCTGGGCCCGCAGCTGGTGGCGTCGACGGTGACGCTGTGGAACCCGTACGTGGCCGAGCGTCTGCTGCAAGGACATTGGAGCCTGCTCACCGGATACGCCGCGTTGCCGTGGGTCGTGTGCGCCGCCGTCGCGATCCGGCGCGGACGCCCGGGCGGCTGGTGGTCGCTGACGCTGTGCCTCGCCGCGGCGGGCCTGACGCCGACCGGCGCGCTGCTCGCGGTGGTCGTGGCGCTCGCCGCCCTCGCGGCGCCCGGCGGCAGCGGACGCGCGCCACTGCGGCTGCTGCGGACGGGGGTCCTGTTCGTCGCGGTGTCGGCGCCGTGGCTGATCGCGACGGCCGGTTCCGGCAGCGGCGGGACGTCCGACCCGGCTGGGGTGGCGGCGTTCGCGTCCCGCGCCGAGCCGGGCCTCGGCACCCTCGGCAGTGTCGCGGGGCTGGGCGGAATCTGGAACTCCACCGCCGTCCCGGGCTCGCGCACGTCCCTGTGGGCGCTGGTCGGGACGCTACTGCTGCTCGCGGTCGTGGGCTGCGGGCTGCCCGCGCTGTGGCGGCGTCGGCGCCATCCGGTGATCGTCGCGCTCGCGGTCCTCGCCGCCGCCGCGGTGCTGCTGCCCGCGCTCGGCGCGACGGGCTGGGGGCTGGCCGTCGGCGAGTGGGCGGTGGTGCACGTGCCGGGGACGGGGCTGCTGCGCGACACCCAGAAGTGGGTGGCGCTCGCCGCGCCGCTGTACGCACTGGCCGCGGCGGCCGGGGTGCGGACGCTGAACACCCGGGCGCCGCTGCCCGGTGCGGTCCCGGTCACCGCGATCGCCGCGGTCGTGCTCGCGCTGCCCGACCTGGTGTGGGGTGTCGGAGGCGCGCTGCAGCCGGTGCAGTATCCGGCGTCGTGGCAGCGGGTGGTCGAGACCCTCGAGGCGTCACCGGAGCCGGGCGATGTCGCGGTGCTGCCGGCCGGGATGTTCCGGAAGTTCCCCTACAGCGGCGACGCCCCGGTGCTCGATCCCGCGCCGCGGATGCTGCCGGCGGACGTGCTGCAGACCGGACAGCTGGTGGTGGGGCAGGCGTCGGCGGTCGGCGGTGAGGGCGCGCGGGCCTCGCGCGTCGAACAGTTGCTGCTGACGGGGGCGTCGCCGAAGGAACTCGTCGAGGAGCAGGTGCGTTGGGTGCTGGTCGAACGCACCACCCCGGGCCCCCTCGGCGACTCGCAGCACACCCTCGACGATCTCGAAAAGACTTGGGAGGACGACGAACTCGCGTTGTACCGGGTTCCCGGCGAGATCACGGTCGGTGCGACCGGGTCCGCGCGGGCGGTGTCCACGGGCGCGCACCTGCTGTGGGCGGCGCTGCTAGTGGGCGGCGGTCTCGGCTTCCTGGAGTCGCGGCGGCGCAACCGTGCCGGTTTCGGAGCCGGCGATGAGCCCCGACACGTGCCGCCCGGCGGCTGACGCGGCCAGTACCGCGTACACCCCGGACGCGGTCTGTGCCCACGAGAACTCGGACGCCCGCAGCCGGGCCTTGTCGCCCAGCTCGGCGCGCAGTTCGGCGTCGAGCAGCAGCGATTCGACGGCGGTCGCCAGCGCGGGCACCGCGGCCGCCCGATCCGACACAGCGTCGTCGGAGTCGCCGCCCACGAGCAGACCGGTGACGCCGTCGATGATCGAGTCGGTAAGTCCCTTGGAGCTGCGGTAGCCGACCGTGGGGACACCGTGCTGGGCGGCCTCGATCACTGCGAGTCCCCAGCCCTCCTTGCGGGACGGCATCACGTGCACCCACGAGCGCGCGAGCAGTGCGTGCTTGCGGTCCTCGGGCACGTGTCCGTGGAACGTGACGGCGTCGGCGATACCCAGCTCGTGGGCCCGTTCGCGCAGGTTCTGCTCCCACCAGCCGCCGCCGACGACGTCGAGGTGCAGCGCGGGAATGGTCCGGCGCAGCGTCGCGACGGCGGCGAGCGCGTCCTCGATCTGCTTGTGCGGCACGAGCCGCGACAGCACGCACACACTCGGATGCGCGGTGCGGGTGTGTCCGCTCCCCGGCTCGACGCCGGCCGGGATCGCGTCGGCGCCGTTGCGGACCACCGCGATCCGCTCGCGCTCGACGCCGAGGTCGGTGAGCTCGTCGGCCGACGGCAACGACACCGTCAGGTACTGGCTCTCCCGGTGCACGCGCGGCGACAGCCGCGACTCGATCCACCAGCCGACGCGCCCCATGAGTCGACCGGCGACCGGCCACTGCTCGCGGTGGCAGTGGTGCACCAGCACGGTCACCGGCGCGCCGGACACGGCCTTCGAGAAGAAGGGGATGCCGTTCTGGGTGTCGAGCACCGCGTCGGGGCGCAGTCCGGCGAGCGGTCCGAGACCGAGACGGCCGGCGACGATCGCGCCGAGCGCCCGGGGGTACACCGTCAGCCGCTCGCCGCCACGACTGATCCGGACACCGTCGACGATCTCCTCGCGCGGGGCACCCGGGTAGCCCGCGGTCCGCAACGTGACCTTGATGCCGCGTCGAGCGAGGCCCGCGCCGACCTCCTCGAGGTACCGCTCGCTGCCACCGCCCTGGGGATGCCCGGTGTCGCGCCAGCACAGCAGGAGAACCTCTCGCACGTGCGTGCCCCCTTACTGGCTCGGACCGTTGCCTGCGACACACCTTATCGGCTGGACGCGGCCCGCCCTACCGTCAAGCAGTGGAATCCGGCGAACGGGAGCGCGGTATGTCCGATCGATAAGGTTCCTCCCGTGACTCCCGCCCGCGCACGCCGTCTCGTCCCCACCCGCGCACCTCGAGTGACCCGGCATTTCGCCCGCCGCGCAACCCTGAAGCGGTCGGTCGGGCTGCTCAGCGACTTCCGGTACGAGCAGACCGACCCGGACCTGTTCTACGGCGCCCTCGCCCGCGACTCCGTCGAACTGATCGGCGATCTCTATCGCGGCCTCACCGACGCGGACCTGACCGGCACGACGGTGCTCGACGTGGGCGGCGGCCCCGGCTACTTCGCGGACGCGTTCGGGCAGGCCGGTGCCCGCTACATTCCGGTGGAGCCCGATCCGTCGGAGATGCACGCGGCGGGCCTGACGGTCGGCGACTCGATCCGCGGCTCGGGGCTGGCGCTGCCGATCCGCACCGGATCGGTGGACGTGTGCTTCTCGTCGAACGTCGCCGAACACGTGTCGCAGCCGTGGGTGATGGCCGAGGAGATGCTGCGGGTGACGCGCCCCGGCGGGCTGATGGTGCTGTCGTACACGCTGTGGTGGGGCCCGTTCGGCGGGCACGAGACCGGCCCGTGGCACTACCTCGGCGGCGAATACGCGGCCCGGCGCTACAAGCGCAAACAGGGCAAGGAACCCAAGAACCGTTACGGCATCTCGCTGTTCGACATCGGTGCCGCGGACGGGTTGAGGTGGGCGAAGGACCAGACCGGCGGCGACGTCCTGGACGCGTTCCCCCGCTACCACCCGCGCTGGGCGTGGTGGATGGTGAAGATCCCGGTGCTGCGCGAACTGCTGGTGAGCAACCTGGTTCTCGTGGTCCGCAAGCGCTGACCCTCCGGTCGCCGTACGAGGTGCGGGCGCTCCGACGGGGAGAACCGGAATCGGCAGGACGAGCCGCACAGGGAACTACGCTCGGGATCATGACCGCACTCGCGCTCGATGTCGGCGGCACCAAGATGGCGGCGGCGCGGGTGCTGCCCGACGGCTCGCCCGATCATCGGGTGACCGTCCCGACGCCGCAGTCCGGGGTGTGGGACGCGTGCGGCGCGCTGCTCGAGCGAGCGGCCGGCGGCGAACCGATCACGTCGGTCGGCATTGCGTCAGCGGGGCCGGTCGACACCACCGCGGGCACGGTCGCGCCGGTCAACATCGCCGAGTGGCGGGACGGCTTTCCGATCGTCGACGCCGTCCGGACCCTGTTCCGGTCCGCAACCGTGCGTCTCGCGCTGGACGGGGCCGCCGCCGCTCTGGCCGAGCACCGACTGGGCGCGGGCCGAGGCACTCCCGATCTGCTGGGCGTCGTCGTCTCGACCGGGGTGGGCGGCGGCGTGATCCGCGGCGGCCGGATCGTGGGCGGACGCACCGGCAACGCGGGCCACGTCGGACACATGGTGGTGCCGGGCGGCGCCGAACAGTGCGGATGCGGGGCATTCGGCTGCCTCGAGACCGTCGCGAGCGCTCCGGCCGCGCTGCGGTGGGCACGGACCAACGGGTGGGACGGCGCCACGGCTGCCGATCTGGCCGTCGACGCAGCGCTGGGAGAACCCACCGCGGCCGACGCCCTCGAACGGGCCGGCACCGCGCTGGGACAGGTGTTGGCGTCGGCGGCAGCGTTGCTCGACATCGGCCTCGTCGTCGTCGGCGGCGGTTTCGCGCAGGCGGGCCCCGCGTTGTGGGATCCCATGATCGCGGCGGCGGCGCGGCACGCACGGTTGTCCTTCCTGCGCGACCTTCGGCTGGCGCCCGCCGATCTCGGTGTACTCGGCACCCTCACCGGCGCCGGGCTGCTTGCAACGGACGGCGTCTGACCTGCGATCGGACCTCGCCTATTCCAGTTGGCTGTAACGTGTTCTAGTGTGACCCAGGGCACTCCACAAGAGCGAGGAATGGACTGATGACCGACTACGACAAACTCTTCATCGGCGGACGATGGGTCGCGCCGGCCACCGACCAGCGGTTGGAGGTGTTTTCCCCCGCTACCGAAGCGCGCGTGGGCAGTGTCCCCGTCGCCGCTCCGGCAGACATCGACGCCGCCGTCGGCGCAGCACGCGCGGCCCTCGAAGCGGGCCCGTGGGCCGAGACCACACCGGCCCAGCGTGGCGAGATCCTCGCCAAGGTCGCCAAGCTCATCGAGGAGCGCAGTGCGGAGCTGATCTCCACCATCTCCGACGAGATGGGCGCGCCGGCATCGGGCGTCGAGGTGATGCAGAAGACCATGTCGCTCGCGACCCTCAACTACTACGCCGGGCTCGCCACCGAGTTCCCCTGGGAAGAGGTCCGCACCGGGCCGTTCGGCCAGAGCAAGATCTACCGCGAGCCGGTCGGCGTCGTCGGCGCGGTCATCGCATGGAACGTGCCGCTGTTCCTCGCGATCAACAAGCTGGCTCCGGCCCTGCTCGCGGGTTGCACCGTGGTGCTCAAGCCGGCGCCGGAGACTCCGCTCAACGCCAACATGGTCGCCGACATCTTCACCGAGGCCGGCCTGCCCGAAGGCGTGCTGTCGATCGTGCCGGGCGGCGCGGAGACCGGCGAGTACCTGGTCTCGCACCCCGACGTCGACAAGGTCACCTTCACCGGCAGCACCGCCGTCGGCCGCAAGATCGGCGCGATCGCCGCCGAGCAGCTCAAGCGTTGTTCGCTCGAGCTGGGTGGCAAGTCGGCCGCGATCCTGCTCGAGGACATGGACGTCGCGGCGACCGTCCCGATGCTGGTGATGTCCGGCCTCATGAACTCCGGCCAGGCGTGCGTCGGCCAGACGCGCATCCTCGCGCCGCGCTCGCGCTACGACGAGATCATCGAGGCCATGGTCCAGACCGCCGGGTTCATGCCGGTCGGTCGTCCGGCCGACGAGGGCGCGACGCTGGGCCCGCTCATCACCGAGAAGCAGCGCGACAAGGTCCTCGGCTACATCGAGAAGGGCAAGGCCGAGGGTGCGCGCGTCGTGCTCGGCGGCGGCGCCCCGGCCCACCTGGACACGGGCTGGTTCGTGGAGCCGACGATCTTCGCCGACGTCGACAACTCGATGACGATCGCCCGCGAGGAGATCTTCGGACCGGTTCTGTCGGTGATCCCCTACGACACGGTCGACGAGGCCGTCAAGATCGCCAACGACTCGGAGTACGGCCTGGCCGGTTCGGTGTACACCACCGACATCGAGAAGGGCATCGAGATCGCCAAGCAGATCCGCACCGGCACGTACGCCATCAACTGGTACGCGTTCGATCCCGGATGCCCGTTCGGCGGCTTCAAGAACTCCGGCATCGGCCGCGAGAACGGACCGGAGGGCCTCGAGGCCTACTGCGAGCTCAAGTCCGTCCTGATGCCCCCCGGCTACACCGGATAGGCATAGAGGCACGATCGACATCCGTCAGGCGCGGTCCGAGAACATCTCGGGCCGCGCCTGACGCGTGTGGGCGCTACGCCAGGTTGATCCACACGCCCTTCGTCTCGGTGAACTCGTCGATTGCGTTGGAGCTCATCTCACGGCCCCAACCGCTGGCACCGAATCCTCCCCACGGGGCGGCCGGATCGAGGAACGGCAGCATGTTGACGAACACGCTTCCCGCGTGGATCGACGCGGCCAGGTTGTGGGCGGTCGTCAGGTCCTTCGTCCAGATGCAGGCCGCGAGCCCGTAGTCGGTGTCGTTCGCGCGTGCGGCGAGCTCGTCCTGATCGTCGTACGGCAGGATCGACAGGACAGGTCCGAAGATTTCTTCGCGCGCGATCGTCATCTCGTCCGTGACGCCGGTGAACACGGTGGGGCTGTAGAAGTTTCCGGCGGAGAGATCACCCTGCAGTCGCGTCCCACCGGTGACGAGCTGTGCCCCCTCGGCGATACCCGACCGGACCAGCCGATCGACATGAGCAGTGTGCTCGGGAGACGTCAGTGGCCCGATGACGGTCTCGGGTGACATGCCGGGGCCGACGGGCAGCGCCGCGGCGGCTGCCCCGATCTTCTCCGCGAACTCGTCGACCCGCTTGGAGTCGACGAAGAAGCGGGTGTAGGCGGCGCAGACCTGTCCGCTGTTGAGCAGCGCCCCTTGCAGATTGCCGGCGACCGCCGCGTCGATGTCTGCATCCCGGGCGATCACGCTCGGCGCCTTGCCGCCCAGCTCGAGGGTCACGCGCTTGAAGTTCGACGACGCCGCCACGACGATCTTGCGACCGACCTCCGTCGACCCTGTGAAGGAGACCTTGTCGACCCCGGAATGCGCACTGAGGGCTGCACCGGCCTCGGGACCACCCGTCAGGCAGTTCACGACGCCGGGTGGGACACCGGCCTCGACGCAGATGCGGGCCAGCGCCACGGTGGTCATCGGAGTCTGCTCGGCCGGCTTGAGAATTACGGTGTTCCCGCATGCGAGGGCCGGCGCGAGCTTCCACGCGGCGATCATGAGCGGGAAGTTCCACGGGGTGATCAGCGCACACACGCCAATCGGTTCACGGCGGGTGTAGTGCATGGTGCCCGGAATCGACACCGCGGACGTGTGGCCCTCGATCTTGGTGCACCAGCCCGCGTAGTACCGGAACACGTCGGCCGCCATGGTCAGGCTGACGGTCTTCGCGACACCGAGTGGCTGCCCCTGATCGCGAGTCTCGAGCTCCGCGAGCGCGTCGGCGTCGCGCTCGATCAGATCCGCGATCCGCCACAGCAGCCGCCCTCGTTCGGCCGGAGTCATGTTCCGCCAGGCCGGATCGGCGAACGCCTCGCGGGCCGCGCTCACCGCCGAATCCACATCGCTCGTCCCTGCGTCGGCGACGACGCCCACTACCTCGCCGGTTGCCGGATCGCGCGTTTCGAACTCGCGGCCGGAATCGGCGTCGACCCATCGGCCGCCGATCAGCAGCCGTTCACGTGTAGTCATGAATCTCCTTGATAGCAATGGGAATCGATCAACGGCTCGCTCCGGGAGCTCGGTCGCGCGCGGGCGGGGTGCCTCCGCCCCGGCATGAGCACCCCGCTGCGTCGAGCAATGTCAGCAGAAGAACAGGTCGTCGCTGAGGCCGACGTTCAGCCCCCGGTAGCCGCCCGTATAGAACAGCAGTGGTGCACCGTCGCGGTACTCGAGGTGTTCCACTTCCCCGATGAAGAGGGTGTGGTCACCCGCACGGTGCCGATCGACGATGCGGCAGCCGATCTCGGCGAGCCCACCAGGAACGAAGACATGTGCTCCGTACTCGGCGAACTCGATTTCGAGGCCCGACTGATTGCGGCCACCGAAATGTCGTGACGTCGCTTCCTGATTCGCGGCGAGCAGTGTCACCCCGTAACGGTCCCCCGCCTCGAGATGCCTTGCCATCGAGCAATCTCCGAGCGAGACCAGGACGAGCGCGGGCGTCAGGGACACCGACATGAAGCCGTTGGCCGTCATGCCGTGGACGCCGCCCTCCGTCCTGGCGGTGATGACGGTGACTCCGGTAGCGAAGCGCCCCATGGCGTCTCGGAATGCACGCGGGTTCGGGGTGGTGCCCGGTCCGAGGTTCGCGGAGGATCTCACGATGTGCTCCGAGTCACCGGGTCGCCTCGACCGCGAAATGGAGCAGGTGCGCCCCACCGGTGGCATAATTGCCCGTGTCCTCGGCTACGCGACGGCCCACCGGCGAACCGAGCGCCCGCTCCATCGCTTCGCGTGAGTCGAACTCTCCCTCCCACACCGCGAAATACGGGCTGGGATCCCCGACTCCGGCGACGTCCAGGCTGTAACGCATGCCGCGCAGGCCCGGTAGTTCCGCGGCAAGGGGAAGATGGTTGTCGACATAGTACGCGCGGAAGTGGTGCGGATCCTGCGGCTGCGGATACAGAACCATTAGTCGATGCATGCTTCGTGGCCTCTCTACGCTGTTCTCGTGGAAGCGATTCCGTGCCGTGCCAGGAATCGGTCCGTGCGGTCGGCGGTGGCGAGGATCTGCCACTGGCGATCGGGGTGGTCGAAGTTGTGCGTGAATTCGTCTGCGATGGCCTTGTCGGCGCTCATCGCCGCGAACAACCGCTGGATATGGTCGGCCGGCGGCGCCAGCATCAGGTTCGTCCACTGCGCGGCACCGAGGACGACGTCCGCCCGGCGCGATGCGACGCGCCGGCAGAAAATCTCGTCGAATCCGAGATCCTCGATGATCTCCTCGCCGGCGATCCAGGAGGAGTGGGACGCCGAGTTGGCACCTTGCCCCAGCAGCGGGTCGACGACGCTGTGGACATCGCCGATCGCGAGCGCGAACTTGCCGCCGGGGAGTCGCGCGTAGTCGGCGCGGACCGTCGGCACCAGCGCGCCCTGGAGCAGGTCGATCGATCGGTTCACTCCGAACTGTGCCGGGTCGACGCGCTCGAACGTCGTCGGGTGATGCTTTGCGAGCGCTTCGAGGACGGTCTTGTCGAACGTCGTCGGATCGTCCTCGTACGACATCTTCGACAGGACTTCGAGGTCGCCACCGGGGACGTTCTCGAACAGCAGCGCGGTGAGGAAGCCCTCCTCGGTGAACATCGGGATCTCGAGCAGGTCGCCATGGCCGGGCGAGGAGCTGATCGTCACACCACGCGGCTCCGACTGCGCGATGCCTCGATACAGTCCAACGCTGAGTAGTCGCTGCGGGGTGTCGTACGGGCTGTATTCCAGCCTCCGCGGGAACATCGACGCGAATGCTCCACGACCCGCCGCGACGACGATCAGGTCGTGCCGGTCGGCGATGGGTTCGACGTCCTCGGCCTGCAGCATGCGGACCTCGATCTTGCCGCCACGGTTCTCGAATTCCTCGGTGAGTCGGGGAATGTAGAGCCGGTAGTCGATCGCACTCGACCAATTGGTGAAGTCGCCGCTGAACGACAGGGGCTGATCACCGCCGATGTAGTGGTGGTGGCACGAGTACCCGTACATCTCGACGGGCCAGTAGTGAACGCCGAGCATACGTTCACGCTCGAGCGTCGGTCCGTGGTGCGCCACACTGTTGAGCAGGCGTCCGGACGCAATCTGCTTGGCGGTCTTGTCGGTGTAGATCGTTACCGGGATGTCGTGCTGGCGCAGCTGGAGTCCCAATTGGAGGCCTCCGATACCCGCGCCGATGATTCCGATGTTCGGCATACGTGAGTGCTCCTCTGCGAGCTGGTGTCCTGCAGGAGAATTCGAACTCCTACTGTTCATACGATCGCAGTGAGAGCGGGGAGTCGTCATGGCTTGCAGGGAACAGTCTTTGACGATTCGCGCACACCGTCAGAGCGGCATTCGGACCACCGCCGGGTCGGCTATCGCCCGGAGGACCGGTACAGTTCGCTGGGGCTGACACCGAAGTGTCCCTTGAAGACTCGGCTGAAGTGCGCACCGTCAGGAAGTCCCCAGCGGGCGCCGACGGCACTGACCGAGAAAACGTCCCTGTCCGAGATCAGGTCGCGTCGACACTCTTCGAGTCGACGTTCTCGAATCCACTTCGCGACCGACTGACCGTCTGCGGAGAAGATCTTCTGGAGGTAGCGGGTGGACACGTGAACTGCCGCCGCGACGGCATCGGTACAGAGATCCGGATCCGAGAGGTTCTGGTCGATGAAGCACTTGGCCTCCATCAGCAGCGCGTCGGCTCCGCGGCATTCGCGTTCACCGAACTGGTCGTTCAGTAACGCCGACAGAAGATCCACCACCGCGTCGGCCATCGGAAGCGCAGAGGGGGCGCTGTCGTCGCGGAACGTCTGGCGGATCAGCCGGGACAGCAGCGGACCGACGAGTGCTCCGAGGTCGTCGTCACGTCGGACTCCGCGGGCCAGGATCGCATCCATCGCCGCACGCGACACCCTCAGGCGCTCGCGCGGGAACATGAAGACCGCCATATCGGTCGACGTGGTGAAGGCCATCGAGTAGGGCTTGTCAGTGTCGTACAGGGCGAAGTCGCCGGGACGCAGGACCACCTGCCGATCACCCTGGGAGAGGACGGCGTCCCCCTCGAGCTGCAGGCCGAGCTTGTAGTACCCCCGCTCGCTCGCGGCGATCATCGCCTTGCTGCGGTGCACGGTGTGCGGTCCGGCAGTGACGCGCGAGACCACGGTCGCGCCGAGCGTGCTCATCCGCACGTTGCCGCCGAAGTCGGGCGACGTCGTGTCGGCGCTGAGAGGAACATAGAGCTGGGAAACCAGCTCCCGCCAACAATCGACCCGCAGTTCGGGTGCCACCCCGTCGGTTCCGAGGGTGCATCCTGCATTGGAAGCGGATAAGCCGGACAATGCGGTTCGTCCCTTCAGGTGGCGGGCGGTGCGGGCTCGGGCTCGGGCCCGGCGGCGATGAAGCGTTCCGCGCGGCGGTCCGTTGCCAGGATCCTCCACTGACGCTCCGGATGGTCGAAGTTGTCGGTGAAGACGTTGGCCAACATCGGCTTTCGAGCTGCAGCCCGCATCACATCCGAGACACGCGGGTGCTGCTGCAACATAAGATTGGTCCACTGCGAAGCGCCGATCAGCACCTCTGCACGCGCACGGGCCACCTGGTCACAGAACAGCTCGTCGAAGATGCCGCCGCTGTCGATGATGCAGTCGGCGACGACGCCGGCGCTGTAGGCGGCAATGTTCGCCCCCAGCCCCATGATCGGATCGACGACGACGTGCGCATCACCCAACGCCAAGGCGAAGACGCCGTCTTCGATTTCGAAGTAGTCCTCGCGAAATGCCGGAATGACCCCGCCCTGCAGGAGGTCCCGGGGATCGGTCAATCCGAAGTCTGATTCGTCGACACGCTCGAACGTCATCGGGTGCTGGTCGCGGAGCAGATCCAGTACCGCGCGGGCGAATCGACAACCGCCATCCTCTGTCGGACGGATATCCGAGAGCGCGGCGGCCTCGGTGTCCGGGAGGTTCTCGAACAACAGCGCGGTGACGCGACCGTGTCGGGTGATTATCGGGATCTCGAGCAACTCACCGACGTCGGGCGCGAGGCTGATCCCGACTCCGTCCTCGATACGTCGATCGATGCCGGTGTACAGGCCCGCGCAGATGCGGCGCTGCGGCGCATGAATTGGAGACAGGGATGCTCGACGATCGAACAGCCCGCTCAGTGGCCCCCTCCCCGACGCGATAACCACCAGTTCGTGCTGCGAGGCGAGACGGGAGAGGTCTCGTGCGCCGACGGCGGCGGTGCGGATCTGCCCTCCTCGATCAAGGAAAGTCTCGGCCAGGGCCGGAAGGTACAGGCGGTGGTCGACGGCCGACGAGGGCCGCCTGAAGACCCCCGTGAACTCGACCGGGGCGCTTCCTCCGATGCGATGGAAGTGCCGGCGGTAGCCATAGCGATCGGCAGGCCAGCGATCCGTTCCCAGGAACTCGTCCCTGGCGATGGTCGGATTGTGATGGACAACCGTGTTGAGCAGGGGCCCGTCGGGCAGATCGCCGTGGCCCCGAGCGGTGTAGACGACGGCATCGATCTGCTCCTTCTGCAGCGCCAACGCCAGATGAAGCGCGGCGATACCGCCACCCACGATGCCGATGCCCATCAATCACCTCATGCTCTAATATCGAGTCACCAACCCGAATATCGAGTGCGATCGTACGCTCCCTGTGACGCGACGCACAACATCGCCCGGAGGGGGCCGAGTGGGAAAGACCGACAAGTCGGGTGTCACGTCTCAGACGCTCGAGCGCGGCCTCGCGGTCCTGGAGTGGGTCGCAGACAATGCGCCGTGTACCGCGGGTGATGTGGCGTCCTCGCTGGGGCTGCATCGCTCGATCGCGTACCGGCTGCTGACGACGCTCGAGGCCAGGGGCTATCTGCAGCGCGACGACAGCGGCCGGTACGAGCTCGGGTTGACCCCGCTCGTCATCGGTGCCGCGTCGAATCGGGGCCTGACCGCGTTGGCGGAGAGGGCGCTGAGACAGATCACCCGCGCCGTCCCAGCGAGTGCCTATCTCGCGGTCAGGCGCGACACCGACGCCCTCGTGCTGATGTCGGCAGCATCAGACCGCCCGGCCACGGTGAGCCTGCGCGACGGTATGCGTCATCCGTTGGATCAGGGTGCGGCCGGACTGGCCATCCTCGCGGCCCTCCCGCCGACACCGGATGAACGGCCCGAAGTGGGCCTCGCCCGGGAGACCGGCTACACCAGGACCGTCGGAGAAGTGCTGCCCGGGGTGGGCATGCTCGCGGTCCCGGTCGAATTCGAGCAGGGCGGTGTGGGAAGCCTGTGCGTCGTCTTCGTCCCGGGAACGGTGGACCGGGGATCCGCGCTGACCGCTCTGATCGCGGCCGCCGATCAACTCGGGCAACTAGGAATCAAGGGCGACCGATAAGCGCAGGCCGTGGATCGCGCCTAGCCTGAGGCGATGGCGACCTCACCGACCTCGCATGCGGACTCGGGCGGGGAGAGCACCCTCACCGTCGTCATTGCATTCGTGGCGAATGCGTTGATCGCAGTGGCGAAGTCGGTGGCAGCGGTGCTCACCGGATCGGCGTCGATGGTCGCCGAGGCGACGCACTCGTGGGCCGACACCGGTAACGAGATCCTGCTGCTGGTCGCCGACCGCCGCGCCCGCAAGGACCCCGACCACGCACACCCCCTGGGCTTCGGCCGGGAGGCATACATCTGGTCGCTGTTCGCCGCGCTCGGCCTGTTCGCGGTCGGCGCGGGAGTCTCGATCACCCACGGCATCCAGGAACTGGTGAATCCGGCGCCGGCGTCGGACTTCGGCGTCGCGTACGCGGTGCTGGGGATCGCGTTCGTGCTCGAGGCCATCTCGTTCCGGCAGGCGTTCAGGCAGTTGCGGGGCGAGGCGCACGACGCCCACCGCGACATCCTCGAGCACGCGCTGCTGACGTCGGATCCGACGGTCCGGGCGGTGTTCGCGGAGGACGCGGCCGCGCTGATCGGCCTGGTCATCGCGTTCGCGGGCGTCCTCGCGCACCAGTTGACCGGATCGCCGATCCCGGACGCGATCGGGTCCATCGCGGTCGGCGTGCTGCTCGGCGTCATCGCGCTGGTCCTGCTCGACCGCAACCGCCGGTTCCTCGTCGGCGAGCCCGGCACCCCGGAACTGCGCGGCCAGGCGGTCGCGAAGCTGCTGAGCTACCCGGAGGTGGAGCGCGTGACGTACCTGCGGATGGAGTTCCTCGGACCGCACCAGGTGTACCTGGTGGCCAGCGTCGACCTCATCGGCGACTACGCCGAGTCCCGCGTCGCGCACACCCTGCGCGACCTCGAGAACCGGATCACGACCGAGACCGCCGCTGTCCGGAAGGCCGTGCTCACACTCTCGACGTCGGAGGAGCCGAGCCTGTCGGTGTGATCGTCTGCGGCCCCATCCGCGATCCCAGGCGAGTAGAACTGAAGGAGCGTCGGCCGATACGGACCTGGAGCACCCTGGAGAACCCATGGACCCGCCCGCCAGTTCGGCCCCTCGGGACGCCGGGGCGAGCGGAACGTTCGAGCCCGTCTTGCCCGAGAGGCTCGGTTACCGGATCAAGTGTCGCCTCCTCGGTCCGCCGCTGACCACCGCCCGACTGCATCAGGAGCGGCTGTCCAAGACCACCGCGCTGGGTGTGTTGTCGCCGGACTGCATCTCGTCGTCCGCGTACGGCCCGGAGCAGGTACTCATCGAGTTGCTGCCGTACGCAGCGCTGGCCGCGTTCACGCTCCTGCTGCCGATCACCGGCGTCATCCTCGTCATCCTGATCCTGCTGACGCTGTCGTACCGGCAGGTGGTCATGCTCTACACCCGCGCCGGCGGCTCGTACGTCGTCGCGCGGGACAATTTCGGCCCCAAGACGGCCCAGATCGCGGCGGTCGCGCTGCTCATCGACTACGTCGTGACCGTCGCGGTGCAGTCCGCCGCGGGCACAGTGGCGGTGGTGTCGGCGGTCCCGGCGCTGGGCCCGTACAGCCTCGAGATCACCGTCGGCGCGGTGCTGCTGCTCGCGTACGGCAACCTACGCGGCCTCAAGGAGGCGGGGCGTGCGTTCGCGTTCCCGATGTACTTCTTCGCGATGTCGATCGGGATCGTCATCGTGGTCGGGGTAATCCAGGCCCTGACCGGCAACCTCGACCGGATCGACCCCACCACCCTGGACGGCGCCGTCGAGGTGCACCACGCCGACGGCCTGGTCATGGGGGCCACGGTCCTGGTGATCCTGCGCGCGTTCGCGAACGGCGGCACGTCGCTGACCGGATTGGAGGCGATCAGCAACGGCGTCAGCGCCTTCCAGAAACCGGAGGGCCCCAACGCCCGGCGTGCGCTGGTGATCATGGCGTGCATCCTGGCGTTCCTCGTCTCGGGTGTCTCGCTGCTCGCCTATCTCACCCACGCCACGCCGTACGCAGCCGGATATCCGTCGGTGATCAGCCAGGAGGCACGGATCGTCTTCGGCTCGGGCATGCTCGGCGACGTCCTGTTCGTGGTGGTGCAGATCGCGACCGCGCTGATCCTGTTCACCGGTGCGAACACCAGCTTCAACGGCTTCCCGTTCCTCGCCAGCTTCGTCGCCGACGACGCCTTCCTGCCGCGGCAGTTGCGGCGCCGCGGCCACCGCCTGGTGTTCTCCAACGCGATCATCGTGCTCACCGCGGTCGCGATCGTCCTCCTGATCGCGACCGACGCCAAGGTCAACGCGCTCGTCCCGTTCTACGCGATCGGGGTGTTCACCGGATTCACCATGGCCGGTCTCGGCATGGCCCGGCACCACCAGAAGACCCGCGCTCCGGGCTGGCGCCGCGGCCTGGCGATCAACCTGGCCGCCGGCGTCACGTCCCTGATCGTGGTCGCGATCTTCGCGATCGCAAAGTTCACCGAGGGTGCGTGGGTGGTCGTGATCGTGTTCCCGATCATGGTGCTGCTGCTGATCCGGCTCAACCGCGAGTACCGCAACGAGGCCGCCGAACTGCGCGAACTCGGCGACGCCGAGACCGACACCGAGGCCGTGTACTCGCATCACATCGTCATCGTGCTGGTCGACGCCCTCGACCTCGCCACCATCGAAGCGCTGCGATATGGACGCAGCCTGCGGCCCAGCGAACTGCGGGCCGTGCACTTCGTCCTCGACAGCGCCCGCGCCGCGAACCTCAAACGGCAGTGGGAGCACAGCGATCTCGTGGTGCCACTCGAGCTCATCGAATGTCCGGACCGGCGTCTCTACCACGGGGTCCTCGAGATGATCGCCCGCGCCACCGCGCCCCGCACCGAGATCAGCGTGCTCCTGCCACGCCGCATCTACGGCTCGATCCTCGGCCGAGTGCTCCACGACCGCACCGCCGAACACATCGCCAAGGCCATCAGCGACGTCCCCCACGCCGTCGCGATCATCGTCCCGTTCGACGCCTCCAACCGCACCGGAGTCCTCCGGGCACCGCCCCCGCCACCTACCCGCACAAGCGGAAGAGGCCCGTCACCCGCTGTCGGCGAATGACGGGCACCTTCAGGATTCGTCGGACGACCAGCCCTAGCTAGCCGCGCCGGCAGCTCCGCCGATCGAGCCGATCAGCGGCAGCAGGCTCGCGATGTCGATGCCGGCCTCGAGCGCCGTGCTACCGAAGGACAGCGCCGGCGACAGGCTGCCGATGCCGTCCGGAACGATCACCGGCACCATGGAGACACCGACGTTGGTCGGGTTCAGGACCGAACCCCACCCGCCGCAGGTGCCGAGGTAAATGTAGACACCGTTGTCGACCTGCAAGGTCTTGGTATTCGCATTCGGTCCGGGGTTGAGGAGGTTGTTGCTCGCCGCGGGGCCGAGACGCAGCCCGGGCGACGCCATGATCTGGACGAGCTTGCCGAAGTCCTTGTTGTTGTACGCGACGAAGGCCTCGAGACCCTGCTGGCCGTCGAGCAACGCCGAGGTGCAGCTGGACTCGTTGAACGCGCCCTCCGCCTTCTTCGGGTTGGTCAGCGTGAGTTCGAGGTTCTTGCCCCCGAAGTCACCCTGCTCGACCTTCAGCTCCGGCCCGTCGTAGCGGTCGGCCGCGGCGGCCGTACCCGTCCCGGTCAGCGCCAGACCGGCGACCATCGCCGTCGATGCAGCCAGCCCCACCGCAACCTTCTTCATCCTGCGAAGCTTCACGTGTTTCCTCCGTTTCCGATGCGACACCCCGGTCGTCGCCGCAGCTGAGCCGGGGCGAGATCGGCCCCCTATCGTGCCACGCCGCAGTCACCGACGAGCTTTGCGCCGCACCTGAACCGAAAGAGCCTTCAGTTGGTCATCGGGAGCCGGGATACCTCAGGAACCGCGTCAGGTAAGGCACTATGCGGGTCACCGGGACCGGCCGGGGCCAGGAGTCGGCACGGAAGTAGGCGTCCGATCCGCCGTCGACGAAAACAACACTCCCGCAGAGGAAGTCCGCCGCGTCCGACAGCATGAACACGACCCAGTCGCCGAGTTGGCCGGCGTCGCCGAAGCCGCCGACCGGCACCGGGAATCGTCGGACCGTCTTCGCCTCCGAAGGTGTCGCAAGTTGCTCCTCGAGCAGCGGCGTCATGATCGCACCCGGAGCGAGGACGTTGAGCCGGATCCCGGCACCAGCCCACTGCTCGGCCGTCGCGTGCCGACGGGCCCATCGGGTGACAGCGGTTTTCGATCCGGCGTAGAGGATCGGTGCCGCGCCCTTGCCGAACCAGCGCACCGACCGCACCGCCCTGTCCACATCAGCGGACAGGAAGGCGTTTATGGTGCGCCGCGGCACCGCGGGTGTCACCGTCGTCGAATTACTACCGAACACAACCACTTTGGCCCTGCCGGATGCCGCCAGCGCTGGGCGCCACCCGTCGAGCAATTCCACGACACCCAGATAGTTCACCGCGCCGATCAGGGGAAGCCGGTCGGCACCGGGCGCCGGGCCCACTCCGGCGGCGAGCACCGCACCGTCGAGCCTGCCTCCCGCCCGCGACAACACTTCCCGCACAGCGTGACTGCGCCCAGCGACAGTGGACAGATCGGCGACCACCTCGGCTGCGGAGAGGTCGACACCGATGACGGTGTGTCCCGCCGCTGTCAGCTTGTCCACGACCGCGCGCCCCATACCCGACGCCGAACCCGTGACGGCATAGACACCCATCCAGCACACTCCCCCGGAACGGCCGATCGGCGTCGGGGACCGTCCCCGACGAGGCCGTCGATGAATTTGACACCCTACGCCGCCACCTCGTCGACCATGCCCGAAAAGAGCTGAAGGGTCCCTTCACGCGCTGCCAGCGCACGGAGGGACCCTTCAGCTAGGGAGCCGGGCTCAGATGTACATGGCCGGATCGATGTACGACGTCGGATCGACCAGTTGCTCGTGGCTCTTGCGCTGCCGCACCGACGCCGGGATACCCGTCGCGATGGCGTCGGCGGGGACGTCACGGGTGACGACGGCGTTGGCGCCGATCGCGCTGTCGTCGCCGATCACCACCGGCCCCAGCACCTTCGCGCCGGCGCCGATGGTGACGCGGTTGCCGATCGTGGGGTGCCGCTTGGTCTTCGCGAGCGACCGCCCGCCGAGCGTGACGCCGTGGTAGATCATCACGTCGTCGCCGATCTCGGTGGTCTCGCCGATCACGACGCCCATGCCGTGGTCGATGAAGAACCGCCGCCCGATCGTGGCACCGGGATGGATCTCGATGCCGGTGAGGAACCGCGTGAACTGGGCCAGCATGCGAGCCGGGCCGCGCAGCGCGGGCTTGGCCCACATGCGGTGCGCCACCCGGTGCGACCAGATGGCGTGCAGACCCGAGTACACGACGGCGTTCTCGACGTCGCTGCGCGCGGCCGGATCCTGGCCTCGTGCGGCCCGGAGATCCTCCCGGATGGTGCGCAGGACACTCACAGTGCTCAGCCCCGGATGTGCTCGAACAGCGGGGTGGAGATGTACCGTTCGCCGAAGTCGGGCACCACCACGACGATCATCTTTCCGGCGTTCTCGGGACGCTTCGCCAACTCGAGGGCCGCCCACACGTTCGCGCCCGCCGAGATGCCGCCGAGGATGCCCTCGTCGGTGCCGAGGCTGCGCGCGACGCGGATGGCGTCGTCGAACTCGACGTCGATGATCTCGTCGTAGATCTCGCGATCGAGGACCTCGGGCACGAAGTTGGCGCCGATGCCCTGGATCTTGTGCGGTCCGGGCTGGCCGCCGTTGAGGATCGGCGAGTCGGCCGGCTCGACGCCGACGATCTGCACGTCCGGCTTGTGTGCCCGGAGGGTGCGGCCGACGCCGGTCAGGGTGCCACCGGTGCCGATGCCCGCGACGAAGATGTCGACCTCGCCGGCGGTGTCGGCCCAGATCTCCTCGCCGGTGGTGCGCTCGTGGATCGCCGGGTTGGCGGCGTTCGCGAACTGGCGAGCCAGGACGGCGTTGTCGTTCTGCGCGACCAGTTCCTCGGCCTTCTTCACTGCACCGGCCATGCCCTCGGCGCCGGGGGTGAGCACGATCTCGGCGCCGAACGCGCGCAGCATGACGCGACGCTCGGTCGACATCGTCTCCGGCATCGTCAGGATGACCTTGTAGCCGCGGGCCGCGCCGACCATCGCGAGCGCGATGCCGGTGTTGCCAGACGTGCCCTCGACGATGGTGCCGCCGGGCTTCAGCTCACCGGACTGCTCGGCGGCGTCGATGATCGCGACACCGATCCGGTCCTTGACGCTGTTGGCGGGGTTGTAGAACTCGAGCTTCGCAACCACCTGGGCGCCGAGGCCCTCGGTGAGGCGGTTCAGCCGCACCAGCGGGGTGCGCCCGACCAGCTCGGTGACGTTGTCGTAGATCCCCATGCCGAATCCTCCTCGCGGCCACTCGGGCAGCCGGGTCGTTGTCTGGTTGGAGTTATTGCACCATCCCGTCGCGACGGGCATCCCATCGGGTCCGCTCATGTACGAACGTATACACACGACGACATCTCGGGGCGCCGACGTGGAGCCCACACCCGACAACCCCTGAAACGCCGAATGTCACATCGGTTCAGTTGGACTGAACCAATGTGACATTCGGCTACGAAACGGGGATCAGCTCAGGCGCTGCTTCAGGGCCTCGAACTCGTCGCGGACGCCCGAGGGCACCTTCTCGCCGAGGAACTCGAGCCACTCCTCGATGAGCGGGATCTCGGCCTTCCACTCCTCGACGTTTACGGCCAGGGCCTCGTCGACATCCGCGGCCTCGACGTCCAGGCCGTCGAGCGTGAGGTCGGCGGCGGTCGGGACGAAACCGATCGGGGTGCTGACGGCGTCGGCCTTGTGCTCGATGCGGTCGATGATCCACTTCAGCACGCGGGAGTTCTCGCCGAAACCGGGCCACAGGAAGCGGCCGTCGTCGCCACGACGGAACCAGTTCACGTAGAAGATCTTGGGGAGCTTCTCCGAGTCGGCGTTCTTGCCGAGGTTGATCCAGTGGTTCAGGTAGTCACCGGCGTTGTAGCCGAGGAACGGCAGCATCGCCATCGGGTCGCGGCGCACGGCGCCGACCTTGCCCTCGGCGGCAGCGGTCTGCTCGGACGACAGCGTCGCACCGAGGAAGGTGCCGTGCTGCCAGTCGAACGACTCGCTGACCAGCGGAACCGTGGTCTTGCGACGTCCACCGAACAGGATCGCCGAGATCGGGACACCCTGCGGGTCGTCCCACTCGGGGGCCAGGATCGGGCACTGCGACATCGGGGTGCAGTAACGCGAGTTCGGGTGGGCAGCGTTGGTGCCGGACTCGGGGGTCCAGTCGTTGCCCTTCCAATCAAGGAGATGCTGAGGTGTCTCTTCCAGACCCTCCCACCACACGTCACCGTCGTCGGTCAGGCCGACGTTGGTGTACAGCGTGTTGCCCGCCTCGACCGTCTTCATGGCGTTGGGGTTGGAGCCATGGTTGGTGCCCGGCGCGACGCCGAAGAAACCGAACTCCGGGTTGACGGCGTACAGACGGCCGTCCTCACCGAAACGCATCCACGCGATGTCGTCACCGAGGGTCTCGGCACGCCAGCCCGGGATCGTCGGCTGGATCATCGCGAGGTTGGTCTTGCCACACGCCGACGGGAATGCCGCGGCGACGTAGTAGGCCTTGTCCTCGGGCGAGATCAACTTGAGGATCAGCATGTGCTCGGCCAGCCAGCCCTCGTCGTGCGCCATCGCCGAGGCGATACGCAGCGAGTAGCACTTCTTGCCCAGCAGAGCGTTGCCGCCGTAGCCGGAGCCGTAGCTCCAGATCTCGCGGTCCTCGGGGAAGTGGGTGATGTACTTGGTGTCGTTGCACGGCCAGGGAACATCAGCGACGTCGCCCACCAGCGGAGCGCCCACCGAGTGCAGCGCCTTCACGAACGGGCGGTCGGTGCCCATCTTCTCGAGCGCGGCCTTGCCCATGCGGGTCATGATGCGCATCGAGACGACGACGTACTCGGAGTCGGTGATCTCGACGCCCAGCTTCGGGTCGTCGGCGCCGAGGGGACCCATGCAGAACGGCACCACGTACATGGTGCGACCGCGCATGCTGCCGCGGTACAGGTCCGTCATGAGGGCCCGCATCTCGGTCGGGTCCATCCAGTTGTTGGTCGGGCCGGCGTCGATCTGCTCCTTCGAGCAGATGTACGTGCGGGACTCGACGCGCGCAACGTCGGACGGGTCGGAGTTGCCGAGGAACGAGTTCGGCTTCTTCTCCTCGTTGAGACGGGTGAACGTCCCGGCCTCGACGAGCTGATCGGTCAGGCGCTCCCACTCCTCGTCGGAGCCGTCCGCGAAGACGACCCGGTCGGGCTGGGTCAGCTCGGCAACCTCTTGCACCCAGGCGAGCAGCTCGCTGTGCTCAGTGGGGGGTGTGCCGTCAGTTCCGTTCAGACCGGGGATGGTCGCTGAGGTCATCAAACTCTCCTGGGGTGGGGCCGGGAACCGATCCAACCACGTCAGCCCCGCACATGACGGGGCTGAGAGGTAAGCCGAACCGATTTCCCCCTCTCGGCGGGGTGCAGCCCGCCCACTCCGCTGCTGCTCACGTACGTCACCGTGGACAACGAACGAAGGACACGGGTGCCGGGTGTCCTAGCTATAGAGGTTAACGCCGCGCGTCCAGGTTGGGGGAACCGGGTGTCGTCGGTTCGGTCACAGGAACGATTCAGACGACGACGGGATCCTGCCGCGGCAGCGGACCTGCGCGTTCGCTACGCGCCGAGGGTCCCCTCGTCGGTGCGTTCCCACCGCTCCCCGCCGTCGGCGTCCCGATGGAATTCCCAGGACGAGTAGTCGCCGTGGCCGCCGACGATGGTCAGGTTGTCGGCGTCGCCGTCGCCGTCCAGGTCGCTCGCGACGATCATCGCGTCGTCGACCTCGAAGGTCTGGGTGTCGAGGATGCCGTCGCCGTCGATGTCGTGCGCAGGCCCGGTCAGGTGCACCGCACCCGAGTCGGCCCCGAACGAGTCGAGATCGACGTCCGGCAGGTTTCCCGTCACATCGTCGGTCGTGATCATGATGCCTCCCGCTGGTCGTGCCACTACAACTGTGGCTACGACGTTGGACGCGCCGCCGCTCCACTCGGTTCCACCGCGTTCGTCGGCGTTCCTCAGTGCCCCGCGAGCCCCGAGAACCCCTCGAGCACCCGCAGGAGGACGGCGTGGTCCCGCTCGCAGGACGCGAGCCGGCCGCTGCGTTCCGTCGCGAGACGCCGGGCCTCGACATCGAGGGCGGCCAACTCCTCGTCGACGATGACGGTGGCGGCGCGACTGTCCGCGACGATGCGGGCACCCACCGCGGCCTCGGTCTCGAGGATCCGCCCCAACACGCGCTGCTCCAGCTCGGCCCGCAGCTGCACGGTCGTGTCCGACGCCCACTGCCGCAGGTGTGCCCGGTCCGCGACCAGGCGGCGGGACCGCGCCAGCCACCAGGCCGCGGCGCCGCCGAGCATGAGAGCGATCGGGATGGTCGCGATGTCGAGCGCCGGCACCATCGAGATCGGCGCCACCGCGAGACGTCCCAGGCCCACACCGGCCGATGCGCCGACGACGACCATCATCCCGTCCTCGACACCGCGGTGCCGCGGCTCCGGCCCCGACGGCGCGGCCGCCGGTCGACCCGCGTCCGCAGGCGGGACATCGGACACCCCGGCCCGACGGACCAGCTCGCCGAGGTGCCGCTCGACCGCGGCGTCGAGCTCGGCGGTGGCCGCGGCGGCCAGGTGGCCCATCCGTTCCGGGAAGGCCTGCAGTTCGCGGCGTCCCGCACGATCGATCTCGGTCCGCGCCGTCGCCGACACCGCCCGGACCCGACCGCCGGCCTCGTGCAACAGGTCGACGCGGGCGCGCTGGACGTCGGCGCGCAACCGGCCGAGCCGCTCGGCCCGGCCCCCGTCCCGTTCCATCGCGAGCCGGGTCCTGCGCGCACGCAGCGCGGCGGCGGCCTCGTCGCTGCCGTCACGCAGGGCCCGCGCGGTGCCGGTGATCTGTCGACACGTCCGTTCCACCAGCGAGACGGCTCCGCGGCGCGCGTTGCGCTGGGCCGTGGTGTCCGGGTCCTCGGCGAGCGCCTCGCGCACCGCCACGGTCAGGAGATCCGGCGAGGACAGGACCCGGACGTCGGCGAATCGGATCGAGTGCGCCCGCAGCAGCGCCTCGTCCCGCTCCCGCACCGAGTCCCGGTCCGGATGCTCGCCGGCGCCGGTCGACACGAAGACGACGCGTTCGACGTCGTGCGCGGCCGCGTCGAGCGCGGCGAGCTCGTCCCGCCCCAGGACCGAAGCCACGTCGAGCACCATCACCACGACGCCGGCGCCGTCCGGTGCGTCGATCGTCGGCTCGAACGGTGCAAGGACGTCGAGGACCGGTCTCGGGTCGATCCCGCGCACCGCGACCACGTGCACGGATCGCGCCCCGGTCCGCGCATCCTCCCGCCATCCCCGCAGTCCGTCCGGGTTCCACCGCTCGACGATCCGCTGTGCGTCGGGTGGAAACCCGCCGACCTCGGTCACCGGACGGCCTCGCGGACGCGGGCCCGCCGGAGCACCGACTCGACCCGTCGCCGATTCGCCGGGCCGTCGGGCAGCGACCGGGCGGCCCGCGCCGCCGCGTGGACGGCCTCGTCGCTGCGCAGGTACTGCTCGACGGCGTCCCGGTGCGGCCCGCGGGCCGCGGCCTCGGCGAGCGCGCGCAGCAGCGTCCGGGTCCGCGCGGCCTGCGCGCTGCGGACGCAGTCGGCGACGGCGGACACCACGTCGTCGACTCCGACGGAAGTGTCCGGGTCCGGGCCCGCCACCATCGGCACGGTCGGTACCCCGGTCTCGGCGGTGCACTCGATCGCCGTCCGCACCGCCACCGCCCAGGACCCGAGCATGTCGGCCTTGCCGAGGATCGCGACCGTGACATCGCGCGGCGCGCGCCTCAGTGCCTCGACGTCGGGCGTGCGCGGAGCACCGGCGAGCAGGTAGACGACGACGTCGCCGTCGAAGTCGGGGTCGGCCGATCCGGGGGCGTCGACGGCCGTCGACTCGGCCACGTCCGTGAACCCGGACCGCTCGAGCAGGCCGACGGTGGTGGTGCGCCCGGCACCGGCACGGCCGACGACCTGGATCCGAATCGGTTCCCGGTAGTCGTCCAGGGCACGCAGTGGCGCGCCGCCGACACCCGCGGCGAACCGGCCGAGCTGCGCCAGTTCCGCTGTCGTCGCGGCCCTGTGCTCCACGACAGTTCCGTTCCCCACCGTTACCTCCCCCACCCGACCCACTCCCCTGCCCGGGACCTCCGCCGCCGAGAATACCGCCGACTACCAGGGAGAACGCCTGGATTTCGGGGTATCCCCGCCACCGAACCAGACCAAAGTGTCCATATTATCTGCAGACCGAGTCGGCCCGTGATCGTGGACATACGTGACAATGGTCGGGTGAACGACGCCCATCAGGATGCACCCGAGATCCCGCACGACGACATCGACAACTCTGCTGCCGACTCCGCTGCGGAGGAAACGACCGGTGAGTCGCGGGGGTCGCGCCTGTACCCGCGGGTGACGAGCTTCCGGTCCCGGCGCGGTTCGCTGACGGACCCGCAGCAGGGCGCGTGGGATCGGATGTGGCCGACGATCGGCGCCGAGGTGGGCGACGAGCTGCTCGACACCACCGCCTGGTTCGGCCGCGAGGCACCGCTGATCATCGAGATCGGTTCCGGGACCGGCACCGCGACGGCCGCGATGGCCAAGGCGGAGCCGCACGTGAACCTCATCGCGGTGGAGGTCTACCGGCCGGGTCTGGCGCAGTTGCTGCAGACGGTCGAGCGCGAGGAGATCCCGAACGTCCGGGTGCTGCGCGGCGACGCCGTCGAGGTGCTCGAGAACATGGTCGCGCCCGAGTCGCTGACCGGCGTCCGTGTCTTCTTCCCGGATCCGTGGCCCAAGGCCCGCCACCACAAGCGTCGGCTGCTGCAGGCGCCCACGTTCGCGCTGATCGCGAGCCGCTTGAAGCCGGGCGGAGTGCTGCACGTCGCGACTGATCACGCCGAGTACGCCGAGGCGATCGCCGAGGCCGGAAACGCGGAGCCGCTCCTCACCGAACTCGATTGGGAGTCGCCGATGACGCACGAGCGACCGGTCACGAAGTTCGAGGACAAGGCGCACAAGGTCGGAAGCGCCATTACAGAACTCATCTGGGGGAAGATCAAGTAATGAGTCTCAGCACGCCGGGCACGGCTACCAATTCCCCTGAGGGCGACGGCCGCGACATCCGTCACAAGCGGGTGCTTCTCGTCTGGGACGCCCCGAATCTCGACATGGGCCTGGGCGCGATCCTCGGCGGTCGCCCGACGGCCGCGTACCGGCCGCGGTTCGACGCGCTGGGCCGTTGGTTGCTCTCCCGCACCGCCGAGCTTTCCGCCACCGAAACTGCCGTACTCGAGCCCGAGGCGACGGTCTTCACGAACATCGCCCCTGGTAGCGCGGATGTTGTCCGCCCCTGGGTGGAGGCCTTGCGTAATGTGGGCTTCGCGGTGTTCGCCAAGCCGAAGGTGGAGGAGGACAGCGACGTCGATGCCGACATGCTCCACCACATCGAGCTCCGCCGTGGTGAGGGTCTGGCCGGTGTCATGGTCGCTTCCGCCGACGGACAGGCCTTCCGTGAGCCGTTGGAGGACATCGCAGCAACCGGCGTGCCGGTGCAGGTTCTCGGGTTCCGTGAGCACGCCAGCTGGGCGGTCTCGTCCGACATCCTGGACTTCGTCGATCTCGAGGACATTCCGGGTGTCTTCCGTGAGCCTCTGCCACGGGTCAGCCTGGAATCCCTGCCCGACGAGGGCGCCTGGTTGCAGCCGTTCCGCCCGCTTTCCGCCCTGCTTGTCGGGCGCTGAGGAGTCCATACGTGTTTGCTCGCTGGGGAGATCTGGTCTACCGAGCCCGTTTCACCGTCATCGCAGTGATGGTGGCCGGACTGTTGGCGCTGGGCGCCTACGGTTCCGGTCTCGGTGACCACCTCAGTCAGAGCGGCTGGGACGACCCCGGCTCGGAGTCCGTGGCGGCGGCCAAGCTCGCCGACGGGACCTTCGGCCGGGACACCAACGGTGACGTCGTGGCGATGTACACCGCCCCCGAGGGAAAGACGGTCGACGACCCGGAGTTCACTGCGAAGGTCACCGACAGCCTGCAGCGACTGGTGCAGGAGCATCCCGACGAGGTCGCGAAGTTCAACGGCAGCTACTTCACGTTGCCGAACACGCCGCGGCTGCCGGCTCTGGCCACCGAGGACCGCTCCCATGCGATCGTCAGTGTCGCGCTGAAGGGCGACAACGACACCGCGATCACCAACAACTTTCGTGAGGTGCGGGACGCCTTCGACATCGACGGGGTCGAGGTCCAGCTTGCCGGCATGCAGCCGGTCGCGAGCGCCATCAACGACACGATGGCCAACGACCTCAAACGCATGGAGCTCATCGCAATCCCGGCGGTCGGGGTGCTGCTGTTCTTCGTGTTCGGTGGCGTCATCGCCGCTGCCCTGCCACTGATAGTCGGTGGTCTGACGATCCTCAGCGCCAACGGCATCGTGCGGGTGTTCACGCACTTCGCCGAGATCAACGTGTTCGTCGCGTCGGTGGTCTCACTGATCGGGTTGGGTCTGGCGATCGACTACGGCCTGTTCATCGTCAGCCGTTTCCGCGAGGAACTCGGCGACGGGCGCAACACCAAGGACGCGGTGCGCCGCACCGTGATGACCGCGGGCCGCACCGTGCTGTTCTCCGCGACGATGATCGCGGTCAGCCTCGGCGGTCTGATCCTGTTCCCGCAGGGCTTCCTCAAGTCCGTCGCGTACGGCGCGATCGCGACGGTGCTGTTGGCGGCGTTCACCTCGGTCACGGTGCTGCCCGCGATCCTGAGCATCCTGGGCCGGCGGATCGACAAGTTCGGCCTCAAGCGGTTCGGCCAGATCAAGTCGACCGAGGAGATCGAGTCCAGCATCTGGGGCCGCCTCACTCGCTGGGTGATGCGCAACCCGATCAAGGTCACGATCCCCATCGTGGTCGGGTTGCTGCTCATGATCATCCCGCTGACGGGCATCAAGTTCGGTGGCATCAACGAGGACTACCTCCCGACGAACAACCCGACGCGGATGGCGCAGGAACAGTTCGACGAACTGTTCCCCGGTAACCGCACCGAACCGGTGAAACTGGTCATCGAGGGCGCCGACGGCACCCAGGTGGGCCAGATCCTCAAGACCGCGAGCGGGGCGCCCGGCCTGGTCGAGAAGTTCTCGATCACCGGCCCCGCGAAGGACGGCGTCCAGGTCCTCAAGGCCGGTCTGGTCGACCGCAACGACTCCGCCCCCACCATCGACTATCTGCGCGCGATGGACATCCCGGACGGCGTGGACGTCCTCGTCGGCGGCACCCCGGCGATCGAGCAGGACAGCATCAGTGCGCTGCTCGACAACCTGCCGCTCATGATCGTCACGGTCCTGACCCTCACGACGCTGCTGATGTTCCTGGCATTCGGCTCGCTGGTGCTGCCCATCAAGGCCGTGCTGATGAGCGCGCTCGGCCTCGGCGCGACGCTCGGCATCCTCACCTGGATCTTCATCGACGGCCACGGCTCGGGTCTGCTGAACTTCACGCCCGGACCGATCACGTCCCCGGTCCTGGTGCTGATCGTCGCGATCATCTACGGCCTGTCCATCGACTACGAGGTGTTCCTGCTCTCCCGCATGGTCGAGGCCAGATCGCAGGGCGCCAGCACCACCGAGGCCATCCGGATCGGCACCGCGCACACCGGCCGGATCATCACCGCGGCCGCACTGATCCTGATCGTCGTCACCGGCGCGTTCGGATTCTCCGAGCTGGTGATGATGAAGTACATCGCATACGGCATGATCTCGGCGCTCGTCATCGACGCGACCCTGATCCGCATGTTCCTGGTGCCGGCGGTGATGAAGCTGCTCGGCGACGACTGCTGGTGGGCGCCTGCCTGGATGAAGCGCATCCAGGAGAAGGTCGGGCTCGGCGAACCGATCCTCGACAGCGAACTCCCGGGTGACGTTCCCGAGCTGACGGCGACGGATGCACCGGCCGCTGCGCCCAACCCCGAGCAGGTCCTCGCTGTGGCTCCGGCCGGCGCGACTCGTGACTCCGACCCCCTGACGCAGCCGATCCCCCGGATCCCGACGACCCCGCGGGCCCGTGCGGCCACGCCGCGTCGCGGCGCTACGCGACCCGAACCGTCCGAGCAGCCGCAGCAACCGACCGCGCCGCCGACCCCGGAACCGGTCGCGACCGCCCCTGCCCCGAAGCCCGAGAGACGTCCGCGGCCGTCCACCTCGGACGACGACGGAGAGGTCGCGTGGCTGGCCGCGCTGCGGGCACCGAACACCGGTGTCATGCCGGTCGTGAAGCCTGCCGCCGCCGAACCCGCACCCGCCCCGGAGCCCCGGCCGGCGCCGGCACCCGAGCCGGTCCCGGCACCAGAGCCCGCGGCTCGGCACGGCGCAAACGACGATCTGTCCGACACCGACACCGGGCGCCATCGTCGCGGTGACGGTGTCGCGGTGAGCGTCAGCGAGCTGCTCGCCCGCCACCGCGACGACGACTGACCGTCAGCTGCCGAGCATCTTGCGCAGCGCCGTGCCGTACGGATGGCGCGCGGTGATCGACCCGAACCGGATCCGACCCCGCACCACGAGGTGCAGCGGCCCGTAGGGCGGGCCGGTCCGGACCTTGTTCGACACCGAGCCCGCGACGGCGTCGACCCCGTTGAGGTCGACGGTCGCCTCGGTCGGAACGACCAGCGTCACCGACCCGCAGTAGTCGTCGACGGTCAGATGCACCACCTGTGTCTGCATGACGGCCTCGGTGAAGTCGAGGGTCGAGGTGCCCATCCGGGAGTCGAGGAACAGGGTCGGCGGGACGTTCCAGCGGCCCTTGCGGGTGATCGTCGACATCCGACTGCGGATGACCAGGGGCTGCTGCGCCGGGTGGCCGGTGGCGTACCCGGTCGGCGGGCCCGCGACCGGGACCGTCGCGGGCGGAGGAACCGGTGCCGCGGGGACCGGCGCCGACGTCGGGTGCTGGCCGGCGAAGTAGGCCGGGTCGATCTGCATTCCGGGCAGATCGACGAGCACCGCGTTCAGCTCACCGCGGGTCTTCGCGGCCAGCGCGGTGTCCATCCGTTCGGTGAACTCGCCGAGCGACAGCATTCCCTGACCCACCGCGCGTTGCAGCAACTCACCGACGTGTTCGCGTTCCGCGTCCGATACCCGCAGATCTCTTGCCTCCATTCCGGCAAGGATAGTTCTCAGTCGCGTGGTGCGGCGGGTCGCCCGAGGTCGCCGTCATCGGGTTCGTCCGGTGTCGCGGGGAACATCGGCACCGACGGGTCGGTGCTGGCGAGGGACTCGTAGGCCTCCTCGGCCTCCTCCTGGTCCTCGGCGCACAGCGAGCGAACTGCCGTGTTCAGGAACGCGACGATCGGAACGGCCAGCAGGCCGCCGACGATGCCCGCGAGCACGATGCCGGTGGTGATCGCGAGGACCACGGCGAGAGGATGCAGGCGCACCGCGCGGCCGAGCAGCAGCGGCTGCAGCACGTGCCCTTCGAGCTGCATGATGCCGATGATGATGCCGAGCACGATCAGGGCGGTGAGCAGGCCCTTGGTCACCAGGGCGACCAGGACGGCGAGGAAGCCGGTGACGAAGGCGCCGACGATCGGGATGAACGCGCCGATGAAGACGAGCGAGGCGAGGGGCAGTGCGAGCGGCACCCCGAGGATCGCGAGCCCTGCGCCGATGCCGATCGCGTCGGCCGCGGCCACGGCCACCGTCGCCCGGGTGTAGCCGACCAGGGAATTGAATCCCTGCCGCCCGGCCAGTCGGACGCGTCCGCGCTGGCTCCTCGGGATCAGCCGGGTGACGAACTCCCACACCTGGTCGCCGCCGTACAGGAAGAAGATGAGCGTGAACAGGGTGAGGAACGCGCCGGCGAAGATCTCCCCGACGACGGTCGCGGTGGTGAGCGCACCGCTGGTCAGCGCCTCCTGATTGGATTGGATGGCCTTGACGACGTTGTCGCCGGCGTGCCGGATCTGGTCCTCGCTGAAGTGCAGCGGCCCCTCGGTGAGCCAGTCCTGCACCGTGGTGACGCTGGCGGTGAACTGGTCGCTCAGGACGGGCAGTCCCTCGACGAACTGTTCCACGACGAACGCCAGGATCGCGCCGACGACGCCCATCGTGCCGACGACCGCGATGATCACGGCGCCGGAGCGGGGCACACCGCGGCGGTGCATCCAGTCCACGGCGGGCATCAACAGCGCCGACGCGAGCAGCGCGATCGCGACCGGGATGACGACCGCCTCGAGCTTCGAGACGACGAACCCGAGGGCGAGCAGTCCGGCGAACAGCACCAGCAGGCGCCACGTCCACGCTGCGCCGATTCGGACGAGCGGGTGGACGGCGTCCGACACCGGCCGGGCCGGCGCCGTCGTCGGCACCGCGGACGCGTCCGATTCCGCCGGTGGGGCGGCCTCTTCCGGATCCTTGTCGCTCACCGCGCGAGCGTATCGGGAGGACGACCGTCGGTGGCGGCGAAACGACCGTCTGGCGCGGCAACCGTGTGCGCTGCCGGGCCGCGAAGGATGTCCCGCTAAATTATGAGGTCGTGTGGGCTTCGTACCGAGCAGTGGCGCTGACGATTCGCAGTCGTTGGCCTCTCTACATGCTCTCGATGCTCGGGGCGAACCTGATCGGCGCGGTGTTGGTGTTCGCGTTCGTCCGGTACGGCATCCCGATTCCGGAGTCGGCCGACATCATCAACGACCACGTCCGGAACTTCGCCGTATTCAGCACGTACCTCGTCTTCGCCGGCGTCGTGAGTCTGACGGCCGCGGCGATGATGCTGCGGTCGGTGATCCGCTGGCAGCTGCGGGGCGGGCCGCCGACGCGCGGTGAGCAGATGGCCGCGCTGCACGCGCCGCTGCGTCAGGCGATCGTGCATCTGGCGTTGTGGTTCCTCGGCGGCGTGATCTTCGTACTGCTGACCGTCGAGGAGATGCCGGAACTCGCGGTGGCCGTCGTCGTCACGGTCTGCATGGCCGCGACAACGACGTTCGGCTTCACGTACATGCTCGGCGAGCGGATCCTGCGTCCCGTCGCGGCGCAGGCGCTCAGCGAGGGCCAGTTCGACCGGACGATGGCGCCCGGCGTCGGCACCCGGCTGGCGATGACGTGGGGGCTGGGCACACTGATGCCGGTCATCGGCATCATCCTGCTGTGTGTCACCCAGCTGACCACCGATCTCGAGTTCTCGCCGGGAGCACTGGCGTGGGCGATCCTGCTGCTGTCGATCATGACGATCGGCCAGGCGTTCGCATTGTCGATGCTCACCGCCAGTCAGATCTCCGATCCGATCCGGCAGCTGCGCCGCGCGATCGAACGGGTGCAGCGCGGCGAGACGGACGTGCGGGTGGAGGTGTTCGACGGCTCCGAGATCGGTCGCCTGCAGGTCGGCTTCAACCGGATGATGCGCGAGGGCGACGAGCGGAAGCTGCTGCGTGAGCTGTTCGGTCAGCACGTCGGCGAGGACGTCGCCCGGCGAGCGCTGCAGTTCGGTACCGAGCTGGGCGGCGAGACCCGTTTCGTCGCGGTCCTGTTCGTCGACATGGTCGGTTCCACCGGTGCGGCGGCCGAACGTCCGCCGGGCGAGGTCGTCGAGCTGCTCAACGAGTTCTTCCGCGTGATCGTGGACGTCGTGGACCGGCATCACGGGTTCGTCAACAAGTTCATGGGCGACGCGGCGCTCGCGATCTTCGGCGCCCCGCTGGACCGTCCGGACGCGCCGACCGCCGCGCTGGCGGCGGCGCGCGAGCTGCGGTTCGCGCTCAACGAGATCACCGGCCTCGACATCGGCATCGGCGTGTCGGCGGGCCTCGCGGTCGCCGGCAACATCGGCGCGGCCGAGCGGTTCGAGTACACGGTGATCGGCGACCCGGTGAACGAGGCGGCGCGTCTCACCGAGCTGGCGAAGCTGCGTCCGAGCCGGGTCCTGGCCTCGACCAGCGCCCTGTACTTCGCCGACGACGAGGAGCAGGCGCACTGGGAGCTGGGTGATCAGGTGCAGTTGCGGGGCCGTCGCCGCAACACGCATCTGGCGTGGCCGGTGCTGTATCCGGAGTGATGTGAGCAGGCTTGGTTACGCTGGGCTCGTGGCACAGCCGGAGCCCGACCCCCGAGGCGGCGACACGAGTCGGCCGCGCGGTCGCTTCTGGTGGCTCAAGTGGGTGGCCGGTGTCCTGCTGCTGGCGCTGCTGATCGGCGAGGGCATCTATCTGTGGCCGCGGCTGCACGAGTCGTGGCAGGCCCTGTCGGAGATCCATTGGGGCTGGTTGGCGCTGTGTGTCGTCGCGCAGGCGGTGTCGCTGAGTGGCTACGGCCGCGTCCAGAAGCAACTGCTGCGCGCCGGCGGTGTGGCGGTGAGCCAGCGCAAGTCCGTCGCGGTGATCTACGGGTCGACGGCGATGGCGTTGACCCTGCCCGCGGGGCAGGTCTTCTCGACGGCGTTCACGTACAAGGAGACCCGACGCTGGGGTGCCAGTCCGCTGGTCGCGTCGTGGCAGCTCGCGATCTCCGGCGTGATCGCGGCCGCGGGTCTCGCACTGATCGGTGTGTCGGGTGCGCTGCTGGTCGGCGGGTCGGTGAGCCCGTTCACGCTGTTGTTCTCGGTGGCCGGGCTGATCGCGCTGCTGTACGCGGGCCGGTACGTCTCGGCGCATCCCGATTCGATCGGGGCCGCCGCGCGATGGGTGCTGATCCGGGTGAACCGGCTACGCGGCAAGCCCGCCGACACCGGCATGGACGCGGTCCGCACCACGATCGAGCAGCTCGACTCGGTCCAGCTGGGCAAACGTGACGCGGCGCTGACACTGGGCTGGTCGGCGGTCCACCGGGTCGCGGACGTGGTGTGTCTGGGTGCGGCATGCTTCGCGATCGGCGCCGATCCGTTGCTCGCGGGACTGCTGATCGCCTTCGCGGCGGGCAAGGCGGTCGCGACGATTCCGGGCGCGCCGGGCGGCCTGGTCTACGTGGACGCGACGCTGATCGCCGCCCTCACCACCGCGGCGAGCATCAGCGCGTCGCAGGCGGTGGCGGCCGCGTTCGTCTACCGCGGCGTGAGCTTCATCCTCGTCGCGATCGTCGGCTGGATCGTCTTCCTGTTCCTCTTCCGCGATCGGCAGCACGAGGATCCGGGGTTCGACGTCGAACTCGAACAGCGCGACCCGACGGCGTTGCCGGAGCGGCGGGACGTGTCGGATCCGACGTCGTCGATTCGCGATCCGCACATCGAGATGCCACGGCCACCCACAGAAGTAACCGAGTGACCTCGGCCGTCAACCGAGGTCGGCTGCCATCGCCTCGAGGTGCGCGCGGCTGACCCGGACGGCCTGCTCGACGTCGCCGGCGGCGATGGCCTCGACGAGCGCGAGATGCTCGTCGGCGTTCGGTTCGGCGTGCCGATCGCGCAGCCCGAGCAGCGCGATCATGTCGACGAGCGCCTCCGCCAGTCTCGGCGTGAACGTCTCGAACAGCTCCGTCAGCACCGGGTTGTGCGCGGCCAGGACGACCGCGCGGTGGACCTCGATGTCGGCGTCGACGAACTCCCGGTCGGGTGCGTCGGCGGCGGCCGCGCGCAGGTCGAGGGCCCGGCGCATCGCGGCGATGTCGGCGGCGGTGGCGCGGGAGGCCGCGAGCCGGGCGGCCTCCACCTCGATCGCGGTGCGCACCTCGACGACGGCGGCGATCGCCTCGGTCCGCACCACCGCCTCCCAGCCGTCGGCCTCGGGTTCGAGCCGTTCGACGAACACACCGGATCCCTGCTTCGGCCGCAGCATCCCCTGCCCGGCGAGCATCCGCAGCGCCTCGCGGATCGTGGACCGTCCGATGCCGAGTTCGCCGGCAAGGGTGGTCTCGCCGGGAAGTTTCGAACCGATCGCCCACTCCCCCGCCTGCAGCCGGCGTCGTAACTGTTCGGCGGCCTGATCGGCCAGCAGGCTGCGGGTCAGTGGGGCGGTCACCCAAACTCCTCAGGTTGTCAGACAAGTTGTTTTGCTCTAGCTTAGCCTGCATGGCTTATCGCGGACTGCTCCTCGGCTGCCGCGGCGGGGTCTGACCGGACCGGCACCCCGCCGCGGGGTTCCGTCGTGCCGGTCGACCCTTCCGACCCGCACAGGAGTCACGCCATGAACTGGAATCGCCAGCGCCCGTCGTCCATGCCCAGCCACCGCTACCGCCCGTACTCCGAACGGGTTCCGGTGCCGCTGACCGAACGCCACTGGCCCACCGCCCGCACCACCGTCGCACCGCTGTGGGTGCCGGTCGATCTGCGCGACGGCAACCAGGCCCTCGCCGAACCGATGGACCCGGCCCGCAAGCGGCGCTTCTTCGACCTGATGGTCGCCATGGGCTACAAGGAGATCGAGGTCGGCTACCCGTCGGCCAGCCAGACGGACTTCGACTTCGTCCGCGACCTGGCCGAGCAGTCCCTGGTGCCCGACGACGTCACGATCGTCGTGTTCACCGCGGCGCGAACGGATCTCATCGAGCGCACCTTCGAGTCGGTGCGCGGACTGCCGAACGTGGTGCTGCACATGTACACCGCGACGGCGCCGACGTGGCGCGACGTGGTCCTGGGCCACGACCGGGAGGCGCTGCACCGCTTGATCTTCGACGCCGCACAGGACGTGGCCCGCTGCGGCGAGCGGCAGCCCGGGGTGCGGTTCGAGTTCTCGCCCGAGGTGTTCAACCTGACCGAACCCGATTACGTACTGGAGATGTGCGACAGCCTGACCGAACTGTGGGACGCCTCCCCCGACCGCCCGGTGATCCACAACCTCCCTGCGACGGTGGAGATCTCGACGCCCAACGTGTACGCCGACCAGATCGAGTACATGCACCGGAACCTGACGCGGCGTGACTCGGTGATCCTGTCGGTACACCCACACAACGACCGCGGCACCGGGGTGGCGTGCGCCGAACTGGCGGTACTGGCCGGCGCACAGCGCGTGGAGGGTTGCCTGTTCGGCAATGGCGAGCGCACCGGCAACGTCGACCTGGTGACGCTTGCCCTCAACCTGCACGCGCAGGGCGTCGACCCGATGATCGACTTCTCGGACATCGATGCCGTCAAGCGAACCGTGGAGCACTGCAACCGAATCGACGTGCACGAGAGGCACCCGTACGGCGGCGATCTGGTGTACACCGCGTTCTCGGGCACCCACCAGGACGCGATCAAGAAGGGATTCGCGCACCACTACGCGTCGGCCGAGGCGGCGGGAATCGATCCGAGCACGGCGCCGTGGGACGTGCCGTATCTGCCGATCGACCCACGCGACGTGGGTCGCGACTACGAGGCGGTGATCCGCGTGAACAGCCAGTCGGGCAAGGGCGGGATCGCGTATCTGCTGCAGACCGGGTACGGCATCGACCTGCCGCGGCCACTGCAGATCGACTTCGCGAAACGCGTCCAGCGGGCCACCGACGACAGCGGCGCGGAGATCACCGCCGAGCAGTTGTGGGAGTTGCTGCACGCCGAGTACGGCTTCGACGGCCGACTGGGCCAGTGGTCGATCGAGCATCGAGAGGGCGGCGATCACCTGCGGGTGCGGGCCGAGTTCGACGACTCGACGGTGGCCGGCGAGGCCTCGGGCACCGGGCCGGTCGAGGCGCTCACCCGGATCCTGGCCGAGCACGGCCATACCGTGGAGGTGCTCTCATTCGGGCAGCAGTCGGTGGGCTCGGGCAGCGACAGCCGCGCGGTCACCTACGCCCAGTGCGGCAACGGTGACGGGACCGCGCACTGGGGTGTCGGCTTCGACCAGTCGGTGACGGCGTCCACACTGCAGGCCGTTCTCGCCGCGTCCGCCCGCACCCCCTCCCCCGATTCGCGCACGTAGCGGTACCCGCGCCCTGCCGCGAACACCGATAAGTGCGCAAATCGCGCAGCGTGAGCGAGGTCACCTCCGGTTGCGGAATGCCCGGACCGGTGCCACCGTTGTAACCACAGTCTTTGAAGTTTCAACTACTTGCATCGGGAGCACACACATGACCACTGCCATCACCCTGCCCAACCTGTCCGCCGGCACCTGGGCCATCGACCAGTCCCACTCGACCGTCGGCTTCATGGTCCGCCACCTGGTGGTCAGCAAGGTCCGTGGCACGTTCAACGACTTCAGCGGTTCGATCACGGTCGGCGAGGACGGTCTGCCGTCCGTGCAGGCCGAGATCCAGGTCGCGTCCATCGACACCAACAGCGAGCAGCGTGACGGCCACATCAAGTCGGCCGATTTCTTCGACGTCGAGCAGTTCCCGACGGCCACGTTCGTCTCCACGGGCGTTCGCCCCGCGGGCTCGAACTTCGTGGTCGAGGGCGAGTTCACGCTGCACGGTGTGACCAAGCCGGTCGAGCTGGCGCTCGAGTTCCTGGGCGTCAACCCGGGCATGGGCAACGGCCCGGTTGCCGGTTTCGAGGCCTCCACCACCATCAACCGCAAGGACTTCGGCATCAGCATCGAGATGCCGCTCGAGGGTGGCGGCGCCGTCGTCGGCGACAAGATCGCCATCAACCTCGAGATCGAGGCCGGCCTCCAGGCCTGATCCAGGCCCCACAGACTGCGCACCCGTCACGGCAGAAGTGCAAGCCGTGACGGGTGCGCTGTCATGTCAGCCCGTCAGGACGCGGTCGCCCGACGACGGACCGCCCAGAACACGCCGCCACCGGCGAGTACGACCGCAGCCGCGCCACCCGCGACAGCCGGGTTCACCATCGGCACGGCCGCGCTGTCGGCCGTGGGCACCTCCGCACACACGGCGATACCCGTGCAGCTGGCCGGAGCCTGCGCCGGAGCAGCAGCCGGATCCGTCACCGCCGCAACGAGATTGTGGTCACCCTGCGACGCGAACGGCTTGACCGCCACCGCATAGGTCACCGTCACCGACTGCCCCGGCGCCACCGTGCCCGCGACACCGTAGTTGCCACCGTTCGGCGACACCGTCAGCGCCGCATCGCTGCTCGTCGGCCCCGACACCAGATCCGCATCGTCGAGCAGACCCGACAACACCAGCGCCTGGTCCACGGCCACCGGCTGACCACCGGTGTTCGTGAACGTGGTCGTGTAGTTCACCACCTGGCCGTCCGACACCGCACCCGACGCATCCGACGACGTCGTCACCTGCAGATTCCCCAGCGGCGCATCCAGAAACAGCAAGATGTTGTCCACGACAGCGTCGGTATCGTTCAGGTCCGTTCCGGGCGAGAAGTTTGCTTCGACGCCGATTTGGCGCGTGCCCGCGGGAACTGGGGCGGACTGTTGCCGGCGCACGAATCCGGTTGCGTTGCCTCGCTCTGCGGGCGTTACCGGCGGCAGCGTGATGCTGCTGATCTCCGTGCCGTCGACATCGAGGAATTTGTAGTTGATCTCGACCTTGTCGTTGTCGGTCAGGTACCCACCGAGCAGTGCGGACACGTTTGCCGTCGCGGCGCCCGCGTCGATCGATGCCGCAGAGGGGGTCGTGTCCACCATCTGCCACATACGATGGCCGCTGTTGTAGCCGCCTGAACCCGCGAAGAGACTGATACCGCCAGGGAACGTACCCGTGACTTGCCCGGCACTGTTGACAAGATTGGGTGCCGGATAATTCGAGGTGGACCCGTACCTGACCCAATTGACAGGTTGGGCCTGGATCCACCCGGTCATCCCGTCATCGCCACCACCGTTGACGGTCAACTGACCCGGCTGGGCTGCCATCGGCGCAGCGCCCGCCGGCGCCGCCGTCATCGCTCCCGCACCGGCAATCGCCGCGGCGGCCAGAACCAGGCCTGCCCCCCGACGCGCCATCGATACACCCATCAACTCTCCTCACCGAAAGTATCTGTCCGACAAACCCGGTTGCCGGCCAGAGGCCCGAGTCGGCCCCACCGGACACTAGGAAGAATCGAGACCGATCGGTCTCCGGGCGAGGGCGTTCGTGCGGCCCCCCGCACGAATACGCGGATTCCCGCCCGGCAGGGTGACGAACCGCAAACGAGCAGCGTGACGGCCACATCAATCGAGGCCTTCACCACCATCAACCGCAAGGACTTCGGCCATCAGCGTCGGACTCCAGGCCTGGTCCGGCCCCACAGGCTGCGCACCCGACACGGCGTGTCTGCCGCGGCGGGCGCGCTCCTGTCCCGGAATCCGGGGCCGGAAGCCGGCTCACCGAGAGCGCGCGACGAACCGACTGTCGCCACGGAACTCAGCGACGGACTTGCCTCGAACCCGGACGGTGACATCGTAGATACCGTTGCGGCCGTAGCGTTCCCGCTCGACCGCCTCGGCAATCAGCTCGTCGCCCAGTCGCGTGGGGGCCAGGAACCGGATGTCCGCCCGAGCGGCGACCGCCGGCTCGTCGTACCCGTTGCACGCGAGCGCAAATGCCGTGTCCGCAAGGGTGAACACGAATCCGCCGTGCGTGATTCCGTGCCCGTTCACCATGGTCTCGCGGACCGTCATCGACGCGACCGCACGGCCCGGGAACAGTTCGCGCACCTCGATCCCCAACGCCCGGGACGCCACATCGGCCTCGAACATCTCTTGCGCCGAGGGGAATTCGACTGTCATACTTCTCCCTCCCCGCCGTGCACCGATTCCTCTTCCAGCGTGTACATCGTCACCCCTCCGGTGGCGAAGTTGCGGACATCCCTGGCGGCGTCCCGCATCTCCTTCGACGCCAGTCCGGCGTGCATCGTCTCGGCATCGGGGAAGCACAGCGACGCAATCGCATAGTAGGCAGGGGCGGCGCCGTCGAGTGCGCTGCACTTTCCCCACGTGTAGCCGGACAGGCCGGGGATCTTGCGCGCCAACGGAATGTGCGTGGTGCGGTAGTGGGCGTCGAAAGCACCTGAATCCTCGGGGTGGCCGTAACAGACCACCACCCTGCAGCCCATGTCAGCGCCCTCCACCGCTGGACGCTCCCTTGGCAACGAGGGTGAGGACGTCGTAGGTCGCGACAGCATCGCCGTCCTGATTCGCGACCACGGCATCCCACCGCACCTCGCCGTAGTCGGCGCTGCTGCGCGGTGTGATCAGCTTCGCGGTCAACGTCACGGTGAGGCTGTCGCCCGCCTTCACCGGGGTCAGAAAACGCAGATTGTCGACGCCGAAGTTCGCGAGGACCGGTCCCGGGTTCGGCTCGACGAACAGCCCGGCCGCGAGCGAGACCACGAGGTAGCCGTGTGCGACGATGCCGCCGAAGAGGGGGTTCGCTGCCGCGGCATCAGGATCGGTGTGCGCATAGAAGGTGTCGCCGGTGAACTCCGCGAAGTGGTCGATGTCCGCCAGTGCGACCTGCCGCGGTCCTCCGACGACCGTGTCACCGATCCGCAACTCCGCCAGGTTCTTCCGGAACGGATGGACACCGTCGTCGGTTCGCCGCGACCCGGGAACCCAACGATTGCCGACGGCAGTCAGGATGTCGGGGGTCGCCTGGACCGCGGTGCGCTGCATGTGATGCAGGACTCCACGGATGCCACCGAGCTCCTCACCGCCACCAGCGCGGCCCGGACCACCGTGGACGAGCACGGGAAGCGGCGAGCCGTGTCCGGTCGATTCCCGCGCATCGTCCCGGTTGAGAACCAGGACGCGGCCGTGGAAGGGCGCGAGCCCCAGCACGATGTCGCGGGCGAGCCCGGCGTCGCGGGTGACGACGGAGGCCACGAGGCTGCCCTTGCCGCGGGCCGCGAATTCGATCAGCTCGGCGGTACCGTCGTATCCGATCACCGTGCTCACCGGCCCGAACGCCTCGATGTCGTGTGGCTCGTCGGCGGCCTTGTCATCGCAGCGCAGCAGGATCGGAGGCAGGAAGGCGCCGGTCAGCCTGTCCGCCCCCACGACCTCGAAGTTCTCCGGATCCCCCACCACGATCCGTGCCGACTTCGTCAGTCCACGAAGCGCTTTCAGCACCTCATCGCGCTGCTCGATGCTCGCCAGGGCGCCCATCGTGACACCCTCGGCATCGGGGGCCCCGACCACGACCCGCGACAGGCGGCCCCGCACGGCCTCGACCACGTCGTCGACGAGGCCCGAGGGAACGAGGGCACGGCGGATCGCAGTGCACTTCTGGCCGCCCTTGACGGTCATCTCCGTGACGAGCTGTTTGACGTAGAGCTCGAACTCCTCGCTGCCGGGTTCGACGTCCGCACCGAGAATGGAGGCGTTGAGCGAATCCGCTTCGGCGTTGAAGTGCACACCCTCGGCGACGACTCTCGGATGGACCCGCAGCATCGCCGCGGTGTCCGCGGATCCGGTGAACGCGACCGAGTCCTGCCCACCGAGGTGGTCGAGCAGATCACGCGCGCTACCCGACAGCAGCTGGACCGACCCTTCCGGCAGCAGTCCGGACTCGATGATGCGGCGGAACACCAGTTCGGTGAGATAGGCCGTCTGGCTGGCCGGCTTGACGATCGACGGGACTCCGGCGATGAATGCCGGCGCGAGCTTCTCGAGGAAGCCCCACACCGGGAAGTTGAACGCGTTGATCTGGACGGCGACACCGCGACGCGAGGTGTAGACGTGCTGGCCGAGGAAGGTCCCCGCCTTGCCGAGTTGCTCATGGGGCCCGTCGAGGTGGACGGTGTCGTTCGGTAGTTCGCGCCGCGCCTTGCTCGCGTAGCTCAGCAGGGTTCCGAAGCCACCGTCGATGTCGACACCGGAGTCGCGTCGCGTCGCGCCGGTGGCAGTGGACAGCTCGTAGAACTCTTCCTTGCCGGCCATGAGCGTCAGGGCCAACGCCTTCAGCGCTGCGGCGCGCTCGTGGAAGGTCAGTTCGGCCAGGGCGGGCCCGCCGACCGCACGAGCATGCGCCACCATCCCGGCGATGTCGAGCCCGGTCGACGAGATGCGTGCCACCTCGGAACCGTCCACCGCGCTCAGGAGCGGCGTTCCAGCATCGGGAGCCGTGTACCAGCTCCCGGCAACGTAACTTTGCACTAACCTGCTCACGAAAACCTCTTTCCACCGTACGTTCGGTCGGTAATCAGAATCGCCAGTACGGCGTCCGATTGTCAAGGTTCAATGCAATATTCAGCACCGGTCACGCGTCCGACCGGATTCGTCCGAACCCTTGCGTCCCGACCGAAGGTTCGGTTATTAATTGAGACGAGCACACTGCGAAGGAGACGAAAGTGGTGCAAGTAATCCCGATGTGCGGAGCCCGCATCCCACACGAGCGCGCGGGCCGTGCCCTCGCCCGGGCCCCCCTGTCGAGTGAGGCGCCGTGAATACCCTGACGATCGACGATCGTGCCGACCGGATGGTGGTCACCCTCCATCGCCCGCAGCAACGCAACGCGATCAACGCCGAGATGATCTCGGAACTGCACCGGGTGTGCGCGCTCCTCGAGGACGCACCCAAGCCGTTGTTGATCAGCGGATCCGGCGATCACTTCGCGGGCGGTGCCGATATCGCGGAACTGCGGGACCGGGGACGCGACGAGGCGCTCGCGGGTATCAATCGCACTCTCTTCGACCGCATCGCCAGGCTGCCGATGCCCACCGTTGCAGCAGTGAGCGGATTCGCGCTCGGCGGCGGAGCGGAACTGTCGTACGCCTGCGACATCCGTGTCGCGACGGAAACCGCGGTGTTCGGCAACCCCGAGCCGGGTCTCGGCATCATGGCCGCCGCCGGCGCCAGCTATCGCCTGCAGGAACTGGTCGGCAAATCGATCGCCAAGCAGGTGCTCCTCGCCGGCCGCAACCTCGACGCAGCGGCGGCGCTGCGCTGCGGGCTCGTGATCAGCGTCGTGGCCCCCGGCGAACACGTCGCTGCCGCACACGACATCGTCGATCGCATCAACCGCTCCGCACCGCTGGCGCTCAGGCTCACCAAGCTGATCGCCGATGCACCCGGGACCCACTCCTTCGCCGACGACATCGCCCAGGCGGTGTTGTTCGAGAGTCGGGACAAACACGACCGCATGACGGCCTTTCTGGAGAAGAAGAAATGACGAACACAATCCCCGGCCACGTCGGTGTCGTCGGTGGCGGACGAATGGGCGCCGGCATCGCGCAGGTGTTCGCGACGCTCGGTTCCACGGTCACCATCGCCGAGAGCGGCGACCGACAGGCGGCACTGACCCGGGTCTCGGACGGACTGGACCGCGCCCACGAACGCGGAAGGCTCGGCGAATCCGATCCGGCAACGGTGCTCGGGCGTGTGTCGCTCGTCGACGCACCGGACGAGCTGCCCACCGGACTCGATCTCGTGGTCGAGGCTGTCCCGGAATCCGTGCAGCTCAAGCTGGGTGTGCTCTCCCTCGTGGAGAAGACGGTCGATCCGGCGACGGTGATCGCGACCAACACCAGTTCGATCTCGATCGCCGCACTCGGTGCGGTGCTGGATGATCCCCGCCGACTGGTCGGCATGCACTTCTTCAATCCGGTACCGGCGTCCACGCTCGTCGAGATCATCCGGACTCCGTCGACCGACACCGCCGTCGTGGCGCGGGTGTGCACGTGGGTCTCCCAGCTCGGCAAGTCCCAGGTGCTGGTCAACGACTCGCCGGGCTTCGCGACGAGCCGGCTCGGGGTCTGTCTCGGGCTCGAGGCGATCCGGATGCTCGAGGAAGGTGTCGCCGATGCCGAGTCCATCGATCGTGCAATGGAGTTGGGATACAGGCACCCCATGGGTCCGCTACGTTCCACCGATCTCGTGGGCCTCGACGTTCGACTCGCCATCGCCGAGCACCTGACGGAGACGCTCGGTGAACGCTTCAGGCCTCCCGCCCTCCTTCGCGAGAAGGTGGCGCGAGGCGAACTCGGCCGCAAGGCGGGCCGAGGCTTCTTCAACTGGTCCTGAGGCGACACTCGGGCCCGAATCCCACTGACAGGAGATGCATTCCATGAGCGGTATCGACAGGATCGGGCTGTCCACGACTGCGGGCCTGGCAACGATCACCCTGCGCCGACCCGGCGCGTCCAACGCGCTCGATCGCGCAGCGAAGGAACAGCTGTCGGCGGCGGTCGAGACGGTAGCCGGAGACCGAACGGTGCGCGCGCTCCTCCTCGAGGCCGAGGGCAGGAACTTCTGCGTCGGCCAGGATCTCGCCGAGCATGCCGCCGGCCTCGCGGCGGATCCCGCACGCGCGATGGACACCGTCGGCGCACACTACAACCCGTTGCTCACTGCGCTCGCCGCGGTGCGCGTACCGGTCGTCGTCGCGATCAACGGCGCGTGCGTGGGGGCAGGCCTGGGCATCGCACTGGCAGGAGACATCCGGATCGCCGGGGAGAGCGCCAGGTTCGCCACCGCCTTCACCGGGATCGGGCTGGCGAGCGATTCCGGATTGAGCCACACACTGGTCGAGATGCTCGGTCCGAGCCGTGCGACGGGCCTGTTGATGCTCGGCGACCGGTTCTCGGCCGCCCAGGCCCTCGACTGGGGTCTGGTCCACCGCGTCGTGCCCGACGGCGACCTCGTCGATGCCGCCCGGGTGCTGGCGGGCGAACTCGCGTCAGGACCGACCGCGGCCCACATGCACGTGAAGCGCCTCGTATCGGCGTCGTCCACGGGTCTCGTCGAGGCGCTCGAGCGTGAGCGTGCGGCACAAGAGGATCTGGGACGATCGGCGGATCATCGCGCCGCGGTCGACGCGTTCCTCGCCAAACGCGCACCGTCCTTCGAAGGCCGCTGACCGCGCCGCGCACGCTTGTGCCACGCGTCACTTCCATGCATACTCACACCAACCGATCATTCGGTATTAGAAGCAGGACATATGACCTCGTCTATCGCAGAAAATGAGCTCCAGAGCCACTTCGAGGAGACCATCTCGGCCGACCTGCGAGTCGAGCCGCGGGACTGGATGCCCGAGGGCTACCGCAAGACGCTGATCCGGCAGATCGCGCAGCACGCGCACTCCGAGATCATCGGCATGCAGCCCGAGGGCGCATGGCTGACCCGGGCGCCGTCGTTGCGCCGCAAGGCGATCCTGACCGCGAAGGTGCAGGACGAGGCCGGCCACGGCCTGTATCTGTACTCCGCGGCGGAAACCCTCGGCGCCGACCGCGGCGACCTCACCGAGAAGCTGCTCGACGGGCGACAGAAGTACTCGTCGATCTTCAACTATCCGACCCTGACCTTCGCCGATGTCGGCGTGATCGGTTGGCTCGTCGACGGTGCCGCGATCTGTAATCAGGTTCCGTTGTGTCGCAGTTCTTTCGGTCCGTACGCGCGGGCGATGATCCGCGTGTGCAAGGAGGAATCGTTCCACCAGCGGCAGGGCTTCGAACTGCTCATGACGATGATGCGCGGCACCGACGCCCAGCGCGAGATGGTGCAGGAATCGGTCGACCGCTGGTGGTGGCCGGCCCTGATGATGTTCGGGCCGCCCGACGACCGGTCACCGAACTCGGAGCAGTCGATGAAGTGGCGCATCAAGCGACACACGAACGACGAACTGCGTCAGCGGTTCGTCGACATGTCCATACCGCAGGCCGAAGCACTGGGCGTGACATTCCCGGACCCCGACCTGAAATGGAACGCCGAGCGCGGCGCGTACGACTTCGGCGAACCCGACTGGAGCGAATTCATGCAGGTGATCGGCGGGAACGGTGCGTCCAACGTCGAGCGCATCGCCAATCGCCGGGCCGCTCACGAAAACGGCGCCTGGGTACGCGAGGCCGCGACCGCCTTCGCCCGCCGGGCGATCACCGAGGAGAACACACGATGAATGCAGCCGACCGAGTCACCAGCGCCGACTGGCCGTTGTACGAGGTATTCCTCCGCGGCAAACGCGGACTCAATCACGTCCACGTCGGTTCGCTGCACGCCGCCGACGACGAGATGGCGCTCAGGCACGCCCGCGACGTGTACACCAGGCGCAACGAGGGCGTGAGTATCTGGGTGGTGCAGGCGAACTCGATCGCGGCATCCAGTCCGTCCGAGAAGGATCCGTACTTCGCACCGAGCGGCGACAAGGTCTACCGCCACCCCACCTTCTACGAAATCCCCGACAACGTTCCCCACATGTGATCCGGCCGGCTCGCTCGCGCGGCCGTCCACAATCTTCGAGGATGCACGATGACCGACCACGACCATGCCTTCGACGGCCTCGTCGACGAGGACAGCCACGGCCAGTGGGCCTTCGGCACCAGCTTCGACGACCCACTGGCCGGCGTCGACACCACGGTCCCCGACGACGTCGATCTCTCGGCGCTCGCCACCTATTGTCTGATGCTCGGCGACGATGCGCTGATCAGTTCGCAGCGCCTGACCGAGTGGATCACGCGCGCACCGGAACTCGAGGAGGAGGTCGCTCTCGCCAACGTCGCGCTCGATCTGCTCGGCCAGGCGCGCCTTCTCCTGGCGCGGGCGGCCGCGGCCGATGCGGCCGTCGTGCCGCGGATCTCCGACACGGCACAGCTTCCGGGCGAGGATGCGCTCGCCTTCTTCCGCGACGAGAACCAGTTTCGCAACGTCCGACTCGCCGAGATCGACAACGGCGACTTCGCGCAGACCGTGACGCGTCTGCTGGTGTTCTCGACGTGGCGACTCGCACTCCTCGACCGGCTACGGAAGTCACGTGATCCGGTCCTTGCCGCCGTGGCCGTCAAAGGCGTCAAGGAACTCACCTACCACCGCGACTACGCCGCCCGCTGGGCCGTCACACTCGGTTGCGGCACAGCCGAATCGAAGGCGCGGATGGAGTCTGCCCTCAGCCGTGTCTGGCCGTTCGTCGACGAGCTCTTCGTCCCCACCAGCGAGGAGCGCGCGCTCGCTGCGGTGGGTGTGGCGGTCGATCCCGGCGAACTACGGGAGGAGTTCGACACGGTTCTCGATCAGGTGTTGCACGCTGCCGAGCTGTCCGCGCCGACCGGCCGCGTCGCCGGCACGGTAGGAGGACGCGCGGGCCGTCAGGGCCTGCACAGCGAAGCGCTCGGATTACTCCTGGCCGAGATGCAGGTGGTCGCCCGGGCACATCCGGAAGGCGTGTGGTGACATGTCCGCTTCCACCCACGCCGAGCCGCACGTCCGCGATGCGCGGCGCATCGCGGAGTCGGTTCTCGACCCCGAGATGCCGATGCTGACCCTCGCGGATCTCGGGGTCCTGCGCGATGTCGAGGTAGACGCAGACGGTGCCGTGGTCGTGACCGTCACCCCCACCTATTCGGGTTGCCCCGCCATGGCGACGATGCGCGACGACATCCAGCACCGTCTACAGCTCGCTGGCTTCCCGTCGGTCGAGGTGAGGACCACGCTCTCGCCTCCGTGGAGCACCGACTGGATCAGCGACGAGGGGCGTCGGAAACTGCACGAGAACGGCTACTCCGTGCCCGGTCCGGCACCACGCCGCGGCGCGGGCCCGGTGCCGTTGACGCTCACCGCCGCGCCTCGGACGATCGAATGCCCGCGGTGCGGTGGCGCCGAGACCCGCCTCGACTCCGAATTCGGGGCGACACTGTGCAAGGCCCTCTACCGGTGCCTCGATTGCCTGGAGCCCTTCGATCATGTGAAAGAGATCTGAACATGGACACTGTGGACACCACGAAACCCGCTGTCTCGACGCGCAACAGGACCTTCCACACCCTCACGGTCGCAGAAGTGGAGGCGCTGTGCGACGACGCCGCTGCGGTCACGTTCGAGATTCCTGCCGACCTCTCCAGGGAGTTCGCGTTCGGTGCCGGCCAATCCCTCACGCTCCGCCGCACGGTGGACGGCGTCGAGCACCGCCGCTCGTACTCCATCTGCGCCCCAATCGGTTCCAGCCCCCGAATCGGGGTCCGCGAAGTCGCCGACGGGCTCTTCTCGAACTGGTTGGTCCACCAGGTACGCCGGGGCGACAAGATCGATGTCCAGCCCCCGTCCGGATCGTTCGTCGCCGATCCCACCGTCGGTGGCCGGCACGTCCTGATCGCGGCGGGCTCCGGGATCACCCCGATGCTCTCGATCGCCGCGACCATGCTCGCCAATCCCGAAACCGAAGTGGTTCTCCTCTACGGGAATCGGCGCACGCGCTCGGTGATGTTCGCCGAGGAGATCGCCGACCTCAAGGATCGATACGGTGCGCGCTTCCACGTCGTCCACGTCCTGTCTCGGGAGCCCCGTGAGGTGGAACTCTTCACCGGCCGTCTCGACGCCGACCGGCTCCGCGCGATCTTCGGCGCCGTGGTGCCGATCGCCGGTGTCGATCATTTCTGGTTGTGCGGGCCGTACGGCATGGTCACCGATGCCGAAGTCGTACTCGGCGAGCTGGGCGTCGACCCGAAGCGTGTCCACCACGAACTGTTCTACGTCGACGCCGTGCCCCCTCCCCCGACACGCCACCGTGACGAAGGGGTCACCGGCCCCAGCAGCGAGGTCACCCTCGTCCTCGACGGACGCTCGACCACCGCGACGTTGCCCCGGGACGAGACGATCCTCGACGCAGCAGAGAAGTACCGATCGGATCTGCCGTTCGCCTGCAAGGGCGGAGTATGCGGAACCTGCCGCGCGAAGGTCACCCACGGAGACGTCGACATGCGGCGCAACTACGCGCTCGAGGACTACGAGGTCGATGCCGGCTTCGTCCTCACCTGCCAGAGCTATCCGGACAGCGACGACGTGACCGTCGACTTCGACGCCTGACCGCCCGGCCCCGCCCCTCACCACATCGACCCCAGTCGCACCCGACCGCGGCACCCGGAGACCACTATGACCAGCACCGTCACCCCGTCACAGGACATCGAATTCGCTACGCGCGACCGCATCTCGTCCCTACAGCTCGAACGCCTGCAGTGGACGCTGCGCCACGCCTACGAGAACGTCACGCACTACCGGAAGGCGTTCGACGACGCCGGGGTTCACCCCGGCGATCTGAAGGATCTCGGCGATCTCGCGAAGTTCCCGTTCACCGCGAAGGCAGATCTGCGAGACAACTACCCGTTCGGAATGTTCGCGGTGCCACAGGACCAAGTGTCGCGAATTCATGCGTCGTCGGGCACGACGGGACGTCCCACCGTGGTCGGGTACACCGCGACGGACCTCGACAACTGGGCCGACCTGATCGCGCGGAGCCTTCGCGCCGGTGGCGTGAAGCCCTCCGACAAGGTCCACGTCGCGTACGGCTACGGACTGTTCACCGGTGGACTCGGCGCCCACTACGGAGCGGAAAGGCTGGGCTGCACGGTCATTCCGATATCGGGGGGCATGACCGAGCGTCAGATCCAGCTGATCGAGGACTTCCGTCCGGATGCGATCATGGTCACCCCGTCGTACATGCTCACGATCGTCGATGCGATGCTCGCCAAGGGAATCGATCCGGCCCGAACATCCCTGCGCACGGGCGTGTTCGGAGCAGAACCGTGGACCGAGGAGATGCGCGGCGAACTCGAGCAGCAGTTGGACATGGATGCCGTCGACATCTACGGCCTCTCCGAGGTCATGGGTCCTGGTGTCGCGATGGAGTGCGTGGAAACCAAGGACGGCCTTCACATCTGGGAGGACCACTTCTACCCGGAGGTGATCGACCCGGTCACCGGCGAGGTGCTGCCCGATGGCGAGGAGGGCGAACTCGTCTTCACCTCCCTCACCAAGGAGGCGATGCCGATCATTCGCTACCGCACCCGGGATCTCACACGACTGCTACCGGGAACTGCGCGCACGATGCGCCGCATGCAGAAGGTGACCGGGCGAACCGACGACATGATCATCCTGCGCGGGGTCAATCTCTTTCCGACCCAGATCGAGGAGCTCATTCTCGCGGTGACCGGACTGGCACCCCAGTTCCAGTGCGTTCTCGACCGCCCCGGCCGCATGGACGAGCTCACCGTCCGCGTCGAGTCCCGGCCGAACAGCTCGACTCACGAGGCCGATCAGCAGGCCGCCCGGCTGCGGCAGTTGGTGAAGAACCGCATCGGTGTCACCGTCGCCGTGGAAGTCCTGGCCCCGGGGAGCCTGGACCGATCGATCGGCAAAGCTCGTCGCCTGATCGACAATCGACCATCCTGAGAAGACGTGGGGCGCCTCGGATCGAATCCGAGGCGCCCCACGTCTTTTCGGTACGCCTGTCCGCGAAAGTGAGGGTCAGGCCCTCATCCCGTCGAAGGTGAGCGCCACCACCGCATCGGCGAGCTCGGAGACCGATTCGCCCCCGCGCGGCCGGTACCACTCGATCAACGAGTTCACCATTCCGAAAACCAGCCGGCTCGTGAGCGCCGGGTCGATACCCGGCCTGAGGTCGCCTTCTTCGGCGGCGGCCACCACCAGATCACTGACGAAGACATCGAATTCACGCCGGCGTGCGAGCGCACGTCTCTCGACGAGAGTGTTCCCGCGAACCCTGAGAAGCAATGTCACGTAGGGAAGCTCGGTCACGAGCACCTCGACACTTCGCCGAACGAGGTACTCGAGTCGATCGATGGACCGCCCGCTGGTCACCTGATCCTCGGTCGTGACCGCGAAGAGCGCATTGAGAGCCCGGGCCAGCGCGAGCTCCAGGAGCTCCGACTTGCCGGACACATGGTGATAGATCGACGACTTCGTGATGCCGAGCCGCTGAGCGAGCGCCTCCATGCTGGTGCCGTCGTACCCCTTGTCGTTGAACACCTTCACCGAAACGGCAAGCAACGAGTCGAGATCGTATCCTGGTCGCCCAGGCGATCCCGCTCTTCGGACCGGACCTGCCGCTGCCATCTCGCGCGTTCCTTCCAGGACGTGGACACCCGCCGCAGAACGTGCGGCTCGGCACCAGCCTACCGAAGGTTCGGTAATCCCCGTGGCCCGACCGTGAAATCGGGAGGTTCACCGGGCACGACAACGACCACTCCCCTCCGTGCACATCATGCGAAGGGAAGTGGTCGAGTCGTGGCGGAGTGCTACGGGAGCACCGCGCCGCCGTCCACGTGCAGAGACTGCCCGGTGACGTTGACCGCGTCGGCCGAGAGCAGGTACGCGACGGCACCGGCGACATCCTCGATGGTCTGCGGGCGCTTCATCGGGATGAGCTGGTCCACCATCGCGCCGAAGATCTGCTCGGGCGCCACCCCGGCCAGGGCCGGTTCGTGCTCGGCGAGCCAGCCGGCGGACTGTCGCCACATGTCCGTCCAGATCAGGCCGGGCAGAACCGCATTGACGCGAACGGAAGGGGCGAGCGCGCGAGCCGATGATTGGGTCAACGCCAGCACGGCCGCCTTCGACGAACCGTATGCGGTCAGCAGCTCGTGCCCATTTCGGGCCGCGATCGACGAGAAGTTGACCACGGCCCCTTCACGCCCACGCGTGGCCAGCTCCGCAGCGAAGGCCTGGAGAGCGAAGAAGACCCCGCGGACGTTGACCGCGTAGGTCTTGTCCCAGGTCTCCACATCGAGTGCGTCGTACTGCCAGAATCCGCCGAGCCCGGCCACGTTGACCAGTCCGTCGAGGTCATCGTGAGCGGCGAAGGCCTCCACGACGGCCGCCTGCAACGCGCCCACGTCGCAGATGTCGACGACGTGAGTGGTCACCGCCACTCCGCAGGACCCCACTGCGGCAGCGGTTTCCGCCAACCGCTCCTTGTCGATGTCGATCAGTGCCAGCCCCCGACCTTCTGCGGACATCCGTTCGGCCACGCCGCGACCGAGGCCGCCACCGGCGCCCGTGACGAGGACCGCGCCCGCCATCTAGCGGCCCGTCCGAGCGGGCAGGTGCGCGATCGCGTTGTTCGCTGCGGCGAGGTCGTAGAGCAGTTCGTGCGTGATGACTCCGGCAACGGTGCCGTCCTCGTTGTACCCGACGATCGGGCCGTGGAAGATGCCGAACATCAGGGACTCGACCTCCTGCCTGGGCAGGTGCACGATGCCGGCCGGTTCGTAGATGTAGTGGTTGGGGCCGATGGATTCGGCCTCACCCTCATACGCCCAGCGGCCGAAGATGTTGTACGCCTCCGCGGCGCCGCAATGCATGTGCAGCGGCGCCTGCGCATTCTCCGCCACGTACAGCAGAATCGAGGCCGCACCGGTGGTCTCGTTGATGTTCAAGAGCTTGAAGGACGTTCCCGGCATCGGGAACGGGGTCCACGGGATATCGTCACAGTTGTTGACCCGGGACGCGAGACTGAGGGTCGGTCCCGTCACCGGAGAGCTCGCGCGAGCGAAGACCTCTGCGACCGGGGCGTTGGACTGCGGGTCGATCTCGGGTCCGGTCAGTTGCGGGCGGATCGGGTCGACCACATGGGCGTCGGCTCGGTGAGTGACGTTGACAGACATCGTATTTCCTCCTGTATTCGGGGACACCCCAATGCTCCGATGTGGCGGCCGTCACGTCCATGACGTATTCTCGCCCGATCGTTAGACGAATACCTAAGGTCGTGCACGATGGATCTGAATCTACGGCTCGTGCGTTACTTCGTGGCAGTCGCCGATGCCGGGACTTTCACGAAAGCAGCTGAGCAACTGCATATTGCGACACCGTCGCTGAGCCAACAGGTGCGTAAGCTCGAAGAGGCGTTGGGCGTCTCGCTGCTCGAGCGAGATCACCGCGGGGCTCGCCTCACCGAAGCCGGACTCGACTTCCTCGACGAGAGCCGAATGCTGCTGGCCGCCGCCGAATCTGCGGTGGGCGCGGCCCGTCGCCACAAGCGCAGCTCATCGGGGAGGGTGCGCCTCGGGTTCCTTGCCGGTGGCGCCGGGGAGCTGACCCGTCCGATCATCGACGAGTTCCATCGACGAGAACCCCAAGTGGAACTGGAACTGACGCAACTGGTGTGGGGAGACGAACTCTCGGCATTGACCTCCGGTCGGGTCGATATGGTCGTCGCCCGCCCGCCTCTCGAGTCGCACCCTCGGCTACGCCGGGTCGTTCTGTTCGAGGAGCCTCGTGTCCTGCTGATGGCACACGACCACCCGCTGGCCCGCCGACGGAAGCTACGAATCGTCGACCTCGCCGACGTCGTTCAGGTGGACACCCGAGAAGGGACCCGAGACTGGCGCAACTGGTGGTCGATCGATCCACGGCCGGACGGCACGCGTCCCACCTACGGCCCGATGGTGAGCAGCATCGAGGAGATGGTCCAGGTCGTCGCGACCACCGATGCGGTTGCGATCACAGGTGCAGGCGTGGCCAGTCTGTTCCGGCGAGCGGACACCACCTCGCGACCCATCGTGGACGCCGAACTGTCGACCGTCGAACTCGTTTTCCTCGCCTCGGATACACCCCGCGCCGTCGAACGTTTCGTTGCGGTTGCGCTCGGGCTGAGCGCAGTCCTCGGCACCCGCTGATCCAGAGGGCAGCGCCCCGTCACGACTTTGCTGGAGCCCAAGCTTCACTTCATTGGCGGCTTCACGGCTGCTTGGTGACAGGCCTGGCCGATCGCATCCTGGAGCGTTGTCAGCTCCGGCCTTCGGTTGCCTTCCAAAGTGCACAGGGTAACCACGCTCGGGCTGATGTCGTCGATGGGCACGAAGCTGACCAGCGGATGACGGTAGTACGTAGGCAGCGACTCAGGCGTGGTGGTGACACCCGCGCCGGCGGCGACCGCTTCGAGTAGTTCTTCTACTGTCGATACTGCAAGACTCGGTTCGGCTCGGGTGCCGTCCGGCCGCGGGTTCACCATCCAGAAGTCGGTCCATTCCGGCGGCCCGCCGCTGCTGCTGATGAACGGCTCTGTGGCAATCTCGGCGAACCGGATCGATTCCCGGGCGGCCAACGGGTGGTCGTGGGCAAGCACGGCCACCCGTCGCTCGGACAGAATTCGCCGGCGCCGGACTCCCTCAGCAGGAAACGGTTCCCGGACAAACACTGCATCGATGTCGCCGGCCAGCAGTGGAGCCAGTTGTTCGCTCCACTCGAGGTGGTGCAACTTCACGTGCAGATCCGGATCAGCGGAGCGGAGCCGATCCAGCACGGCAGTCGTGAGCAGACCGGCACCGGTTGCCATGAACCCGATATCGATGCTGCGACGGCCCAGACGGACCGATTCACGCCACCGCAGAAGGGTCTCGTTGGCGGCCACGACTGCGCGTGCCTGCGGGATCAGCGCGCGTCCGGCTTCGGTCAGCTCGACGTGTCGAGAGTTGCGTTCGAAGAGCAGGAAACGCAGGTCCTTCTCCAACCGGGACACCTGCTGACTGAGCGCCGGTCCCGTCATGTGTAGCAGTGTGGCGGCACGTCCGAAGTGCAGCTCGTCCGCCACGGCTAGGAAACACCGAAGCGCCTGCGGCGAGACATACATGCTTCACCTCGCACGACATCGGTTGGAGAATCAGGTGTCAGGCTAGCCGATTCGGCGGCTACCCGATCGCCTTCGCGTGCATCTCCTGGGACGGATCAGTGGCGTAGTCGACCAGCTGGAGCTTCTCGACGGCGCCGTTGTCACGCGCCATGTAGTAGTGCAATCGGGCGTCCGCGACGACCGCGAGTCCGCCATCAGGCAGGTAACCGGCGATCGGGCCCTCGACCATGGCGAGCATGACACAGCCGTCCGGGGCGATCGGCGTGTGCACGGCGCCGGCAACCTCGCAGGTGTACATGCCGGCCATGCCGGGATCGTCCTCCTCGTAATAGAATCCGCCTTCCAGTAGATATGCCTGCACATTTCCCATATGCCAATGCGGAGTGGCAACGGTGCCGGGATCCACTTTCAGGATGAGGGTGAACGCGCCGGTCACGAGATTGCAGTACAGAAGCTTGAATCGCGTTCCGGGCATCAGCCAGTCGGTCCACGGAATGTCGTCGGGGTCGACGAATTCCTTTCTTGCGCCCTTCGGCGTGACGCCGGGGTTGGTCATCCAGAATGTCGGTCCGAGGTTCGAGCCAGTGGTCATGGGTTTCCCTTTTCTATTACGTGCGTGGAGGCTTCGGGTCCGTCAGCCGACTGCGGCCATGTCGACCAGGACCTTGATGGCTGTTTGGTCCCGGAGTGGGCCGAACCCATCGGTGATGAGGTCCTCGAATGCGATCGTCTGCACCCAACTGTCCAGCGGATACGCCCCACGAGCCATGAACTCGATGGCCTCCGGATAGTCGCGGCAGTATGCGATGGAGCCGACGATCTCGCACTCGTTGAACAGGATCTCGGTGGGGTTGAACTCGACCGGCCGCTGGTGCACCGCGACGACCACAACTCGGCCGTGCGCAGCTGTCGAGCGGACCGCATTCAGGAAAGTGGCCGGTACGCCGGCCGTCTCGAACGATCGCGCGACGCCGGCTCCATCGGTGTTCGCACGCAGTTCCGCGACGACATCCGTTTCACTTGGGTCGATGACCCTCGTCGCTCCGACAGCTTCGATCGCCGCGCGCCGCGCCGCCGACGGCTCGATCACGGTGATGTCCTCGATACCTGTGGCCCTCAGCGCCAGGAATACTCCGATTCCGATGGGACCGGCCCCATGGACCGCGACGCTGCTGCCCGGAGCGACATCGCCACGACGCACGGCGTGCAGGGCCACGGCGAGGGGTTCGATCAACGCTCCCTCGCGGGTGCTCATCCCGTCAGGAAGCCGATAGACGTGGTCGGCGTCGACGACTGCATACTGTCCGAGTCCACCCCCGCCGGCCCAGCTGTAGCCGACTGCGGCGATATTGCTGCAGAGGTTGTACGAGCCGGCCAGACAGGCCGCGCATCGTCGACAGTTGACGGTGGGTTCTACCGCCACGGCGTCGCCGACCGACAGCTCGTCGACGTCTGCCCCTACCTCCACGATCTCTCCGGAGAACTCGTGACCGAGAACCACCGGGACGCTCACTCCAGTGAGAGGATGCGGCGTTATCGGCGCCATCATCGGCGCGTGATAATACTCGTGCAGATCACTGCCGCACAGGCCATTGAAATGCACCCGAACTTTCACCTGACCAGGGCCTGCAATAGGCTCAGGGATATCTTCGAAACGGATATCGCCAACTCCGTGGTAGCGGGCTGCCTTCATTCTTGAAACTCCCGTGTTTCGAGACTCATATAGGTTCTGACGTGATGTAGACAACAGTCGCACTGGGCGTGCGGAGAAGTCCAGGTACTTTCTTTCGTGTATCGATAAGCCGCGCTTATCGATCGGGAGGAGTTCTTCTTCAGTCTGCAGGCGGCCGGATCACGTTTGATGCACGCCGCTTACGAGGCGAGGATGTCCCACATGCACGATCCCACCGCGTACCCACCAGGCAGGCCAGACCGCCGCCAGCGGCGAGGACGCCCCCTACGCGGCCGCCACACCTACGCCGCCGACATCGGGAACTCGGCGCCCTGGCGCGCTACACCGCCCGAAAGCCGATGAAAGCCGATGAAAGCCGAAGGAATGTAGGGCATTACACGGCGTGACCAAGCTGCCGTGGCGGGTGCGCTCCTGCCTCAGGACCCCGGGAACGGGATCGGCAACGTGCTCGACCCGGTCACGGGTGCCGGCGGCTGCGGCAGCAGCGTGAGGTCGCCGGTCGCGGCTACCTCGACGGGGTCCTGACTGACACTGTCGGCACCGTTCTCGAGGTGTCCCATCCAGCGGCGCCGGAACGACGGATCCTCGTCGACGGTGAAAGACGCGTCGTACCAGCCGTGCCGTGACGGCACGCTCCACGACCCCGGCTCCCCCGGCGCCAGTCGGTCGGCGCCCGCGGGGAGCCGCACCGTGAGGTCCGTGTCGCCGTGGTTCACCGCGGTCACCGTCAGCGTTCGGGTGCCGGCGTCGACGGTGGTCCGCATGTCCAACCGCGCTGCGGGCCCGTCGACCGATCCGCCGAACTCGCGACGGAAACCGTTGGGGCCGATCATCGTCAGGTCGTAGCGCTCGCCGCTGACCGTGACGGTGTCGCTGTGGTCGCCGAGCACGTCGAAGTGCCGGGGCAGCTCGAACTCACCCGCGTACGGGTACAGCGCGAGGTGGACGCTCTCGGCTCCGGTGTTGCGCATCCGGACGGTCAGCGACCGCACCTCCGGATCGAGAGCGACGTCGGCGTCCGGCTGATACGGCAATGCGCGAGCGGGCCGGGTCCCGCTCTCCTGCACCGGCATCCGCTGCTGCTCGGGCGGGGCGGGCTTCCACCGCGGGGTGAGCGGCGGAGCGGGCGGCGGTGGCGTGAGCGACGGCCGGGCACGCGGGTTGTCGAAGTCGAACGCCGACGTCAGGTCGCCGGCGACGGTGCGCCGCCACCCACTGATCTCCGGCTGCGTGAACCCGAACCGCCGCTCCAGGAACTGGGTGACCGATGTGTGGTCGAATACCTGCGAGCACACGTAGCCGCCGACGGTCCACGGCGAGATCACCGTCATCGGCACGCGCGGCCCGAGGCCCAGTGGCTTGTCGCCCACGTACTCGTCGGTGACGTCCCGCGGCGGCAACGGCGGCGGCACGTGGTCGTAGTAGCCGTCGTTCTCGTCGAAGTTGAGCAGGACCGCCGTCTTCGACCAGGTGTCGGGGTCGGAGGCGATCGCGTCGAGCACCTTGTAGACCAGGCTCGCGCTGGACGCCGGGGACGACACCATCGGGTGCTCGCAGTCCACCGCCGACGGCACCAGGTACGACACCTGCGGCAGCGCGGCGGCCTCGACGTCGGCGCGGAACACGTCCGCGAGCGTGCCGGGCCGCTCGCGGCGCAGTGCGCGGTCGTACAGGCGACGGTCCGGTCCGTCGAGTCGTGCCACGCCCTCGTCGAGGCACCGGAGCAACTGGTTCTGCACGTCCACCGGCAGCAGTGGCAGCGCGACGTAGAGCGCCGCGAGCGTCGGGAACTGGTAGGGCACCAGGACGGGATGCCCGAGCAGCGCGTGCACGATCTGTTCGAACCGAACGAAGTACTCGAGGTTGTTGTCGGTGAAGTTGTCCCACTCCTGGTAGGTCCGCCAGCTCACGCCGGCCGTCTCGAGCCGTTCGGGCACCGTCGTCCACGTGTAGCCGCCGTGCCACGGCATGTACGAGTCGTTGGTGACCGCGCGGGAACCGTCGGCCTCGAATCCGGTGTAGCCGCTGATCCAGTAGTTGCGGTTGGGTGCGGTCGAGGTGGGTACCGAGCAGTGGTAGGCGTCGCACACCGTGAAGGACTCGGCGAGTTCGAACTGGAACGGGATGTCGAGCCGGTCGTAGTGCGCCATCGTGGCGGCGGTCTTGGCGGGGATCCAGCCGTCGTGCCAGCCGACCTCGACGGCCGCCTGCCCGCCTGCCCACTCGTGGTCGAGCGCGTCCACGTTCTGGGTGTCCATTCGCTGCGCGCCCGCCGCGTCCCGGATCCGGTACGGCACCACCACGGAGTCCCGGTCGGGCTGCTCGTACACGGTCCGCCCGGTGCGCAGCGTCAGCGCGTTGGGATCACCGAAGCCGCGCACACCCCGGAGGGTGCCGAAGTAGTGGTCGAAGGCGCGATTCTCCTGCATCAAGAGTACGACGTGTTCGATCGACTCCAGGCCGCCCGGCGGGACCGGCGAGGCGAGGGCCGCCTGCAACGACGGCGGCAGGAGCGATCCCGCCGCGGCGGCGCCGACGGCACCCGCACCCACTCTCATGAACCGGCGGCGAGACATCTCGAACGTCACTGAACCTCCTGAACAGGCGAATCGGACGCAGTTGCGGGGAGGTTATCGAAGCGGTGAGCGGCCCGGAGCCGAATTCACCGCATCCGCGATGAGTTTCGAGCGGGCGCCCGGTCTGTACGGCAAAAGGCTCCGCGCATCGGGCGCGGGGCGGCCCGAGGAACGGAGCTCGCCATGACCGCTGCAGTCCCCCACACCCGCACCGTCCCCAGCACCGCCGCCGTGTCGTCGCGGGCCCGCCTCATCGGACTCGTCGTCACCGGCCTGGTCGTGGCGTTCCTGCTGTTCGACGCCGGCATCCATCTGGCGAACATCCAACCGGTCCGCGACTCGATGGCGGAGTACGGCTTCCCCGACTACGCGCCCTACATCATGGGTGTGGTGATGCTCGTGTGCCTGGCGCTGTACCTGGTGCCGGTCACGTCGATTCTCGGCGCCGTGCTGCTCACCGGTTATCTCGGCGGGGCGGTCGCGTGCAACATCCTCACCGAACAGCCGCTGCTCTCGACGATCCTGTCCCCGGTGTACGTCGGAATCTTCGTGTGGGGCGGGCTGTACCTGCGTGACGCGCGGGTCCGCGCGATCATGCCGCTCGTCCGCGACTGACGCCGACCGTGGCCGCGCCGTCCGCGGTCACGACGCCTGATCCGCCCCGGTTGCCCTGCTCGGCGAGGGCAACCGGGGCGCGCTTTCCGCCGGGTCCGTCGTGACGGATCCGGCGTCGGCATAGGCTGGTCGTCGTGAAGAAGTACGTCCCCGCCGCCGTAGTCGACATTGTGCTGGTCCTCGCGTTCGCCGCGGCGGGCCGCAGCAGTCACGAGGAGGCCGTTCTCAGTGGGTTGCTCACCACGGCGTGGCCGTTCCTGGTCGGCCTGGCTGTCGGATGGCTGATCACGTTCCTGCTCTACCGCGACAAGTTCGACGCCGTGCTGGCTTTCCCGACCGGCGTCATCGTGTGGGTCTCGACGCTGGTGCTCGGCATGCTGTTGCGAGTGGTCAGCGATCAGGGCACCGCCTTCTCGTTCATCCTCGTCGCCGCGTCGTTCCTTGGCCTGTTCCTCATCGGCTGGCGGGCGATCTACCAAACAGTCAGGCGGCGGCGCACCCTCAGCGGACTCTGAGGCCGCGTGACGCAGGATGAATCGGGGGCTCCGATGACTTCGAAGGTCGAACCGCATTCCGGAAGAACCGATTCCGATCGGGGGTTCTTCGGACAGCCGTTCGCGTTGGCCAACCTGTTCGGCGTGGAGATGTGGGAACGCTTCTCCTTCTACGGCATGCAGGGCATCCTGCTGTACTACCTGTACTACGAGGCGGACCAGGGCGGCCTGGGCCTCGACAAGGCCGCCGCCACGAGCATCGTCGGCGCCTACGGCGGCACGGTCTACCTGTCCACGATCGTCGGGGCGTGGATCGCGGACCGAATACTGGGATCCGAGCGGACGCTCTTCTACAGCGCGTGTCTGATCATGTTGGGCCACATCAGCCTGGCCGTACTTCCCGGGCTCGCCGGGGTCGGCGTCGGACTCGTGTTGATCGCGTTCGGCAGCGGCGGCCTCAAGGCGAACGCGACCTCCCTCGTCGGCGATCTGTACGCCCCGGACGACGAGCGTAGGGATGCGGGCTTCTCGATCTTCTACATGGGCATCAACCTGGGTGGCCTGATCGGTCCGCTGCTGACCGGGTGGGCGCAGACGAACTGGGGATTCCACGTCGGCTTCGCCCTCGCCGCGGTGGGTATGGCGCTCGGCCTGATCCAGTACACGTTGGGGCGCAAGCGTCTACGCGGGATCGGCGACAGCGCGCCCAATCCCCTGCCCGTAGCCGACCGCCCCCGGGTGATGGTGCTCACCATCGTGGTTCTAGTCGTCGTCGCGGCCCTGTCCCTGACGGGCGTGATCACGACCGGCAACCTCTCGGAGATCGTCGTCGCGCTGACCATCGTCGCGGCCGTCGCGTACTTCGCGGTGATCCTCACGAGCAGTCGGATCACCGGGACCGAGCGCAGCCGGGTGTTCGCATTCATCCCGATGTTCATTGCGAGCGCCGCGTTCTGGTCGCTGTTCCAGCAGCAGTTCACGACCGTGGCGATCTACGCCGACAAGAGACTGGACCGCAACCTGTTCGGTTGGGAGTTCCCGCCCACCTGGGTGCAGTCGATCAACCCCGTGTTCATCATCATCTTCGCCGGGGTGTTCGCGGCGGCGTGGACCAAACTCGGTTCCCGCCAGCCGTCGTCGCCGATCAAGTTCGCGCTCGGCACCGGCATCATGGGCGTCGCGTTCCTGTGCTTCATCCCGATGTCCGGCGGAGGCGCCAACAGCGCACCGCTGTTGGGCCTCGCCGGCATCCTGCTGCTGTTCACCTTCGCCGAACTGCTGCTGTCCCCCGTCGGACTGTCGCTGTCCACCAAGCTGGCCCCCGCGGTGTTCCACACGCAGATGGTGGCGCTGTTCTTCCTGTCGGTGGCCCTGGGCTCGAGCCTCGCCGGCACCCTCTCGGGCTACTACGACGAGAGCAACGAGGTGCCGTACTTCGCCACGGTCGGACTGGCGTCCATCGGCATCGGTGTCCTGCTGGCGATCCTGTCGCCGTGGATCCGGAAGCTGATGCGCGGCGTGCACTGACCGCCGTCGTCACAACACGGTGCCGTCGACGGGTTCGATCTCCACGCAATACCAGTCGACGCTCTCACCCCGCCCGGCGTCGAAGGTCTGGACCCGGTCCCACGGCGGCACGGACCGGAACCGCAGCGACCCGGATCGCAGACTGGCGCCGTCGTACCATCCGGGTCGGCTGGGGGTCCGGTAGGGCCGGACCAGAACACCGGTGCGGACGATCCGGCCGCGAACCTTCGATCGGAGCCGGGACGTCGCCCAGGCGTAACGGTCGAACATCGGGGTCCCGGACAGCAGGACCGCGGACCCCGCCCCGTCCCGGGCCTTCGCCAACACCGATCCCAGTGCCCCCAGGTCGAGGACGCAATGCGGACCGTCGTCGTCTCCGACGACGCCTGCGACATCGGTGGAGAGAATTTCGCCGGGAAGGGGGCTGTCCTGGATCTCGGTGCCGGCGTCGAACCAGACGGCCGAGCCCTCGATCACGTCGCCGACACGCAGTGCGTCGTAGCCGGGTTCGAGGTCGACGAGCATCCACAGGGTCCGACGCGCGTCGGTTGTCATCATCGCTCCCCGCGCACTCGGAAGATCCGATGGTCGACGCCATCGGGCGCGGGGTCACCTACCGGCGACGATACCCACTCCCGTCAGGCCTCGTACCCCGATGTGCCCGCCCGGCTCAGCACCAGCTTCGACAGCACCGCCCGGTCCGACAGGCGCAGCACGACGTCGGCCAGTTCGACGACGTCGTTCACCGTCAGCATCGTCTCGGCCGGGATGCGGTCCTTGGTCCACTCCGACATGTCGGTGTCGACGTAGGCCGGGGCGATCGCGGTCCCGGCGATCCCGTTGCCGGACTCCTCCAGGTTGAGGGTCTCGACGAGCGAGATCAGCGCGGCCTTGGTCGCCCCGTACACCGCGAGGTTCGCTTCCGCGTACACGCCCGTGATGGACGAGATGGCAACCACTTTCGCGCCTCGGCCGGGATTGTCGGCAGCGCCCTTGCGCAGCAGCGGCACCGACCGTTGCAGCAACGCGAAGGGAGCCGCGAAGTTCACGGCGACGGTCTTGTCGAACCGCCGCATCGGAAACTCCGCGACGGCCCCAGCGGTGCCCACGCCGGCGTTGAGGACGAGCGCGCGCATCGACCCGAACCGGTCCTCGTGTGCCCCCGCGATCGACGCGGCCGCCTCGGGATCGGCCATGTCCGCGGCGACGGCCACGACGTCGGGTGCCCCCGCCGCCCGCAGGTCCGCGGCGACCGCGTCGAGGCGCGACTGGTCCCGGGCGGTGACGGTGAGGGCGTAGCCCTGGCCCGCGAGACGCTGCGCGATGCCCAACCCGATGCCGCGGGACGCTCCGGTGATCAGTGCACTGTTGGTCATCGTGTTCCCTCTCCCAGGGCAGCGAGACCGGCCGCGACCAGCGGCGGTACGGCCTCGTGCGCCTGCGCGAATCCCTCTCCCGTGGTGGCGCCCTCACGGTGGCGATGCGTGATGCCCTCGGCGATCACCGCCAGTTTGAAGTTCGCGAGCCCCAGGTAGAACGACCAGTGGTCGATGGCCCTGCCGGTGGTGGTGGCGTACTTCTGCGCGAGGTCGTCGGTGGACGGCAGCCTGGTGCTCGTCCACGCGGCGGGTTCGCCGAGGATGACGTCGAGCGCGGGATGCCGGTAGACGCACATCTGGGCCAGATCGGAGAGCGGGTCGCCGAGTGTCGACATCTCCCAGTCCACCACCGCCACAACTCGTCCGGGATCGTCGGTGGCGACGAGGGTGTTGTCGATCCGGTAGTCGCCGTGCACGATCGCGGACTGCGACGTGGCCGGGATGGCGTCCGCGAGCAGTCCGTGCAGCCGTTCCAGGTCCGGCAGTTCGCGGGTCTTGACCCGCTCCCACTGCCGCGCCCACAGCGCGACCTGCCGGGTCAGATACCCGTCGGGCCGACCGAACTTCTCGAGACCCACCGCCCGGTAGTCCACATCGTGCAGCGCCGCGAGCACTCGCACCAGTTCGTCGGTGCACGAGGCGATCTCGACGTCGCTCAGGGTCGCGAGATCGTCGACGGTCCGGATCACCCGGCTGTCGACGAATCCGGTGACCGCGAACGGGGCGCCCATCACCGACTCGTCCTCGCACAGCACCACGGTGGGCGCCACCGGCACCGGCGAGTCCTGCAGTGCGGCGCACACACGGTACTCCCGCGCGACGTCGTGCGCCGACGGCGTCAGGCCCGCGGTCGGGGGCCGCCGCAGCACCCACTGCGACGCGTCGTCGAACACCCGGTAGGTGAGGTTCGACTTGCCCCCGGAGATCAGTTCGGCACGAAGATCACCGGTGGTGGACACCTCGGACTCGGCGAAGAACCGTTGCAGTGCAACCAGGTCCAGCCCATCCAGCCGCGCCGCGGTCACGACCGGCCTTCCTCGCGGGCGGCACGCTTCGCCTTGCCCACGGCGCGCTTGGCCAGTGCCCAGCGGTGCACCTCGGACGGACCGTCGTAGACACGGAACGGACGCACCTCGCGGGACAGACGGGCCAGCGGCAGATCGCCGGACACGCCCATGCCGCCGCACATCTGGATCGAGCGGTCGACGATACGGAAGATCGCCTCGGATCCGAAGGCCTTCGCGATCGAGGTCGAGTCCGACGCGGTCTCCCCGCGGTCGAGTTCCCAGCATGCGCTGACCAGCAGGGCGCGCGTGGCGGCGATGTCGATCTCGTTGTCGGCGACCATCTTCTGGATCATGCCGAGATCGCCGAGCCGGGACCCGAAGCCCTCACGCTTCGCGACGTACGCGACCGCGACGTCGTGCCCGCGGCGCGCCGCGCCGAGCCACCGCATCACGTGCGTCATGCGGGCGGGGCCGAGCCGGACCTGCGCGTAGGCGAAGCCCTCGTCGACGGCCCCCAAGACGGCCTCGTCCGGCACGAACAGATCCTCGAAGAACACCTCGCAGTGGCCGCCGATCATCGCGCGGTCGAGCGTGTCGATGTGCCGACCCACCCGGATTCCCGGCGCGGACGCGGGCGCGAGGAACATCGTCGCACCGCCGCGGTCACCGGGCGCTCCGGACGTGCGGGCCATGATGATGAAGAAGCCGGCACCGTCCGCACCGGTGATGAACCACTTGTGGCCGTTGATCTTCCATCCGCCCGGCGCCTTCTCGGCGCGCGTCGTCAGCGCCGCGGGGTCGGAGCCCGCGCCCGGCGCGGGTTCGGTCATCGCGAATGCCGAGCGCACCTCGCCGCGAGCGAGCGGCCCCAGGAACTGCTCCTTCTGCGCCGCGTCCGCGACGTGTGCGAGCAGGTGCACGTTGCCCTCGTCGGGCGCCCCGATGTTCAGGGCCGTCGGCCCGAACAGCGAGTACCCGGCGGCCTCGAACACCGGCGCGCGATCGCTCATGTCGAGACCGAGACCGCCGTATTCGACGGGCGCGTGCGGGGCCAGCAGCCCTCGCCCCTTCGCCTCGGCCTGGAGTTCGACGCGCAACGCGTCGCCTCCGGCCGCGGTGATATCGCCACTATGGGCATCCTCGATCGGCAGGACCACGTCCCGCACGAACTCGCTGGTGCGCTCGATGAGCGCATCCACCTCGGGCGAGTACGACAGATCAACAGCCACGCCACACCTCCGACTACCGGCTACTACCTTACGACCGAGCGATCGCTCGGTCGGTCTGGATTACGGTCGCACAGCGACAACTCCCCGTCAAGCCCCGACCCACCGTCGTACCGAATCGAACCCGACAAACCGACCAGTAGCTACTGTGGTGGACGACCATCGACGAGGAGGACGATGTGACCACCAGCCCGGATCGCACGCGAATCGAGTTCCCCGGCATCAGCTCGCGCGCGTGGGAGCACCCCGCGGACCGTGCAGCTCTTGTCACACTGCGCACCCTGAAGGGTTTCGACACCATCGTGCGCACGTTGTCGGGGTTGCTGCAGGAACGGCAGCACCGCCTGATGTACCTCGCCACCTCGATCCGCGTCGACGAACGGCAGTTCCCGGATCTTCACGACCTACTACGTGACTGCGTCGAGATACTGGGGGCCGAGGAGACGCCCGAGCTGTTCGTCCTGCAGTCCCCGGCGGTCAATTCGTTCACGATCGGCATGGACAAGCCGTTCATCGTGGTGACCACCGGGCTGCTCGATGTCATGAACTACGAGGAACAGCGCTTCGTCATCGGCCACGAGCTGGGTCACGCGCTGTCCGGGCACGCGGTGTACCGCACCATCCTGCTGCACCTGATGCGGCTGGCCGGCACGATCGGCTGGGTCCCGGTCGGCGGTTGGGCCCTGCGAGCGATCATCGCGGGGCTGATGGAGTGGCAGCGCAAGTCGGAACTGTCGGGCGATCGGGCGGGCCTGCTGTGCAGTCAGGACGTGCACACCGCGTTGCGGGTCCAGATGAAGCTGGCCGGCGGTTCGCGGGTCAGCGAGATCGACCCCGACGCGTTCCTCGCGCAGGCCGCCGAGTACGACGCGAGCGGCGACCTGCGCGACGGGGTGCTCAAGCTGCTGAACATCGAACTGCTGTCCCACCCGTTCTCGGTGCTCCGGGCGGCCGAGCTGAAGCGGTGGGTGGACGACGGCGAGTACGCGCAGGTTCTGCGCGGCGAGTACCCGCACCGATCGACGGACGACGATGCCCGGATCGGCGACGAGTTCCGCAATGCCGCCAAGACCTACAAGCAGAACTTCGATCAGTCCGACGACCCGCTGATCCGCGTCCTGCGTGACGTCGGCAGCGGGCTCGGCGACGCCGTCGGTGCCGTCGGGCACGGCGTCGGCGAGGTCGCGGCCGACATCAAGGAACGATTCTCACACTGGCGCAGAGGCTCCGGCGACTGACCCGTACACCATCTCCTACTCGGCGACCGGCGCCGACGAGCAATCGGCGCCGACCGCGCCCCGGGCGATCGCGCTGTAGCGCTCGACCACCTCGTCGGGGCTGAGCGGTCCGTCGGGCCGGTACCAGCTGGCGACCGCGACACAGAGCGTGGCGACGGCGCGGCTCGCGTCGCCCGGGTAGGGGGTGTCGAAGTCACCGGCCTGCACCCCGGCCAGGATGACGGCGTCGAGCATCCGCTGCTGTTCGTCACGCATCGCGACGTACTCGGCGCGACCTTCCGGCTCCATGCTGCGCATCTCGGTGGAGGCGACGAACGCCTGCTCGCGCCGGAACATGTGGAAGCGCAACAGCGATTCGACGACGGCGTCGAACTGCTCGCGCGGCAACGGCCCCGCCTCGGCGAGCGCCCGCCGGCTGCGGTCGAGCAGGTCCGTCATGATCACCTGAGTCAGCGCCACCAGCATCGACTGCTTCGACGGGTAGTGGTGGTACAGCCCCGGCACCGACAGCCCGGCCCGCGCGGCAATCTCCCGAATCGACGAACCCTCGTAGCCGCGCTCGGCGAACAGTTCCAGCGCCGCTGCGAGCGGGCCGGGCAGCGCCGCGTCCCCGTAGAGCCGCCACGATCCCGGTGCCACGTCCGATGTCATGCCCCCACCGTATTCACGACGCCCTGCCGTGTGCGACTCCGCCCGGCGCCGACATCCCAAATATTAATTGGGCTTGCCAATGATTGGATTACCCGTGTAACTTCGGCGACCAATCCACTTCCACCGTCCCTGAAGGAGATCGGCCGATGATCCAGGAACTGTCGTACATCGGAATCGCGTCACCGCGATCGGAGGACTGGCGCGCCTACGGCACACGACAACTCGGCGCGATGCTGACCGACGACGGACCCGACGGCGCGGTCCGGCTCGCGGTGGACGACGTCAGCTACCGGATCGCGGTCCATCCCGGAGAGCAGGACGAATTCCTCTACGCCGGTTGGGGAATGGCGAACGAAACCGATCTGCAAAGCTTCGTCGAGAAGCTCGAGACACACGGCGTCGTCGTGCACACCGGTGACGCCACATTGCTCGCCGAGCGACAAGTCGCCGAGCTGTCGTGGTTCGAGGATCCGTGGGGGATCCGGCACGAACTGTCCTGGGGCAAGCTCGCGACCCCCCTGTCGTTCACTCCGGGACGCCCCATGCGCGGCGGCTTCGTCACTGGCGATCAGGGCCTCGGACACGTCGTGTTCCAGGTACCGGATCTCGACGAGGCCAACCGGTTCTACGTCGATGTCCTCGGCTTCCGCCTGTCGGACCGCATCGCCACCGATCGGTACACGGTGCGCTTCTACCACGTCAACGGCCGCCATCATTCGCTCGCGCTCGCGGAGCTACCGGGGTATGTCGGGTTCAACCACCTCATGCTCGAGGTCGAGAACATCGACGATCTCGGCACCGCGATCGACCTGCTCGACGAGACGGGAACGGAGGTGATGCAGACACTCGGCCGGCACACGAACGACCTCATGACGTCGATCTACATCAGTTCACCGTCGGGCCTGCAGATCGAATACGGCCACGGGGGCCTGGTCGTCGACGACCTGAGTTGGATTGCCCGCACGTACGACCAACCGAGTTACTGGGGACACCGGCGGCCCGCGTCGAGCCGTTCCCGCGTCCCAGGAATCGTCCGGCCGGCCCCGGAGCCAGCCGACGCGAACGCCGCGATTCCGTGAGCCGGGACGGCTCAGTCGCGGCAGCCGGAAGGCTCCTCCAGGTTCGAGATCCAGTCGACGGCCTCGCCGAGAACAGCGCGGTGGCTCGGGGACAGTCCGCCGAACACCGCCTCCTCGACCTCGTCCAGGGCCCGGTCTGCGTCGACCAATGTCGCACGCCCCTGGTCGGTGATGGAGACGATCTGGCGGCGACGATCCTCAGGATCGCGCTCCCGGACAATGTCCTGTGACTTCTGCAGCCCGTCCAGGTAAGCGACGATGTCTCCCGGGTCGAGCACCACCCGTGAAGCAAGTTCCTTCTGGTGGCACGGGCCCAGTTCGTTCAGGATGCTGAGAATCGCGTGCTGGTTGGGAAGCAGACCCACCTCGGACAGCTTCGCGCCGTAGACCTGCCGCACCTTCAGTGCCGACTTCACGAACCCGTATCCGAGTCTGTCCGCGAGCGGCGGCGTCTCGGAACGGCGTGTGGATGGCATGGGGCGAGTATAGAGAGCAGAGCAGCCATCCCTATCGGCTCACTTCACTCACTTCACTCACTTCTGGATGGGCTTGGCGATTTCCTTCATGAGCAGGTCCGTCATCTTCAGTGCCCGATCGCCGCCGTCGGCGTCGGCGACGAACACCGCGAAGGCGAGGTCGCCGCGCGAACCGAAGAACCACCGGTCGCTGTCGTTGCCGGACGCGATCCCGATCAGATCGGGGTACTGCTTGAGGAAGGACGCCGGCCCGGTCTGGACGTTGTCGCGCATCGCGTTCCGCAACTGGTCGTTGACGTTCGCGGGAAGCGCGTCCTCGACGTTCTTCGCGGTGGCCTGCTGGCCCTCGACGATCATCGGCATCGGGGCACTGCCGCGGGCAACGGACGCCGCCACCATCGCGAGACCGAAGGGGCTCACCTGTGGCTCCGAACCGTTCTTCGACTTCATCACCTGGTCGACGCCCGACTGTGACGCGGTGAGCACCGCCGTCTCCGGGTCGAGACCGGGCATCTCGTAGTTCAGGCCGATGCCGAGCTGCCGTCCGGCGCGCTCGAGGTCGTCCTCACTCACGTCCTTCGGGTCGACACCCGCCTGCAGCGCCGCGGCCTTGCGGACCAGATCCACCGAGTTGCCCGCCGGGTAGAGGCTCGAGAACGCGATGGGTCCCTGCTCGATCGCCTGATTGTTCTGCGCGGCAACGACGACCGCACCGGTCGACGGCCGGATCGCGACGATCGCGGAGGGGGTCCCGACGCTGACGACGGCATTCTCCGCCGCCAACTGCAGCTGCGAGTCGATGGTGGCCTTGATGTCCGGCCCGGGAGGGCCCTGGTAGCCCACCTGCTGCTGCATCGCCCCGTCCGGCTCGACGACGTTGACCGCCCAACCGGCGGTGGCGTCGCGGTTCGCCTGCCACACCGTCCGCAGCGGGTCGAGCAGCGGTGTCACGATCCGGCGGTCGGTGGTGATGAGCTTGGGCTGCTTGTCGACGACGACGCCGGAGATGCCCTGGAGATCGCGTTCGAGGTATTGGAAGTCCTGGTCGCGCAACAACACCGCGACCACCTTCTCCCCCGGCTTCTCCGCAAGATCCTTGCGCATCAGGTCCGCGGTCACGAGCGGGGCGACCGGCTCCAGCGCCTTCGCCAACCGATCGGTCGTCGCGACCGGGTCTGGCATCGAGGACGGATCGAGCGTGATCGCGTTGATCGTCTGCTCCGCCATCAAGGGGTTACCCGCGCCGTCGAGCACGCGGGGTGGCGCGGCATCGGTACGGTCGTACCGGACCGTGCGCCCGTGTCCGAGCGCCGGCGCGAGCAGGGTCGGATCCCACGAGACCCGCCAGCCGACCGAGAGCTTCCGGACGCCGCCGTCGACGTAATAGCTCCAGTCCTTGCCCTCGCCGAAGTTCCACGCGGTGTCGACGGTGAAGAATCCGGAATCGCCGTTGAGTTCCATGAACTGCGCGAGGGTCCACGTGGATTCCTTCGCGTCGAGTCCGTCGAACATCTGCTGGATGGATTCCTCGGCCGCGTTCGGGTAGGACGTCAACGACGCTGCGGCCGAGGCGTCCCGATCGTTCAAGGCCTGTACGAAACCGTTCACCACCGACTGCGCGCTCGCGTCGGACTTCTGTCCCACACAGGACACGAGCGCGACGGCCAGGACGGCCACGAGGCCGAGCGGCAGGGCGATCGCACAGCTACGCCGTAGGCGGGGCGAGGCTCGGAAACCCATGGCCACAATCCTCCCGTTTGTCACATGCGTAACAAGCACGGATCGCCTACGAAGAAGTCACGATTGCGCCACTGTCGCCCAGTGCCTATATCTCCCCGTGACCATGCGAGCCCGACTCGAGACCTACCCGACCCCGGTGGAGCTACCGCAGGAAACGTCCGGCAGCGTCCAGCGCGGGGCCCGAACTATCCGCTCCCGCAACGAAAACCGCGAAAGCCAGGTCGTTGTCGATGCCCACGAACCATCCGTGTGAGCCTGTGCCAACACCGTACTCTGCCGTGCCCGTCTTGCCCTCGAGGTTCGGAAGATCGGCCAGAACCTTCGCGGTCCCGTCCGTGACCGTCTCGCGCATCATCGCCCGGAGGTCCTCGCCGACGGTGGCCGGCACCGGCGCCACGGTACGGTCGGCGGCGCCGGGCTGCCCGGCAATGATCATCGGCGCCGGCGTGGAACCGTGGGCGATGGACGCGGCGACCAGCGCCATCCCGAACGGTGACGCCGTCACCTCGCCCTGGCCGATCGCCGACTCGACACGCTCGGCCGGGGTGTCGGCGGACGGCACGGTTCCGGTGACGGTGGTGAGCCCGGGTGTCGTGTAGTCCACGCCCAGACCGAACTGAAGCGCGGCCTGCTGCAGCGCATCCGGTGGCAGCGAGACGGCCAACCGCGCCATCGTCGTGTTGCACGAGTGTGCGAACGCCGAATGCAGCGGCACCGACCCCAGGTCGAAGTTGTCGTCGTTGGGGATCTGGCGGCCCTCGACGTTCTCGGTGCCCGGACAGGGCAGCACGGTATCGGGCGTGACCTTCCCGGCCTGCACCGCGGCCGACGTCGTCACGGTCTTGAACGTCGACCCGGGCGGGTACAGCCCGGTCAGCGCGATCGCCCCCTGCGCGTCGGCCGCGGCGTTCTGCGCGACCGCGAGCACCGCCCCGGTGGACGGCTGCAGCGCCACGATCGCGGCCGGTTGCGCCACGCCCGCGAGCGCGTCCTCGGCCGCGGTCTGCAGCCGCAGGTCCAGCGTCGTGTCGATCATCGGTGCCGGTGCCGCGTCCCGGCCCGCGAGCCGACGCGCCGTCCCGTCCGGGCCGACCATCTGGACCGCCCACCCGGCGGAGGCGTCCTGGCCCGCCTGCCACACGTTCGCGAGGTCACCGAACACCGGCGACGCCAGCGCCCGGTCGACGGTGAGCAGACGCGTCTGCTGCGCCAGGTCCACGCCCGGGATCGCGGACAGCCGGTCTCGGATGGGTGCAATGTCGGATTCCCGCAACGTGATCGCGGTGGTCGGCTTGCCGTCGGCCTTCGCGAGCTCGCCGCGCAGCGACTCCGCGGTGATCGTCGGCACGATCGGGGTGAGCAACGGCGCCACCGCTGCCGGGTCCGCCGACGGCTGTAGATTCACCAGGGTGACCATCTGCTCGGCCATGATCGGCCGGCCGTCGGCGGCGCGCACCTCCGGTGGCCTGCCCGTGGTCGGGGTGAAGCGGACGGTCGAATCGGCACCCAACTCCGGGACGAGCAGCTCAGGAGTCCACGAGAGTTTCTGTTGCCCATCCAGATTCACGAGCGTTCCGTTGGTGGAGTAGGTCCAGTCCCGTCCGTCACCGAAATCCCAGTCGGCCTCGAGCGTGAACGCGTCCCCGCCCGTCGAGACGGTGAAGGAGTGCACCTGTGCGCCCAGTCCGTCGAACATCGCGGTGATCGCGGCGGACGCGGCGGCGGGATCGCTCGTGAGGTCCGCGGCCGCCTGGACGTTGCCGCCCGCGAGCGCGTCGGCGAACTGCTGCTCCGGCGACGGCGCATCGCCGCCACCGCATCCCGCCAGCACGAGGGCGGACACCGCCGCCAGCGCGGTCAGTGACGTTCGGGGGCGCAACGGCAATCGCAAGGGCAATACGGACATGCCCTGATGATGCCCCAGAAACCGACCTCGTGGACGGTGGCGCACGGCCGTGAACGGAGTAATCATGTAATCAGTGCAGCAAGTGGATCGACCCGAGGAGGACGATCATGAGAAGAGCACACGGCCACGGCGGATACGGACCCGGTGGCCGCAGATTCGGAAGGCCCGGCGGCTGGCAGCAGGCCGACGCCCCGGACGCCTCGGACGCCGTCGACTGGTTTGCCGGACGGCTCCCGGACGACTGGTTCGTCGGACCCGCCACCGTCGAGGTGGACCGGGAGGAGATCGTCGTGACCGGCGAACTGCCACCACCCGAGGAAACCGAGGGTGCGGAGAATCCGGCGGCCACGGCGGAGGGCCGGGTCGCCCGGTTCCGCGAATCCACCCGACCCGAACGCATGCAGATCGCCGACGAGGCGGAGGCCCGCTACGGACGAAAGGTTGCGTGGGGTGTCACGATCGGTGATCAACGAATCCTGTTCACGCACCTGGCCGTTCCGGTGATGACACGACTGCGACAGCCTGAACGCAGGGTCCTCGACACTCTCGTCGACGCGGGGGTCGCGCGCTCCCGCTCCGACGCGCTCGCCTGGACCGTGAAACTCGCGGGCCAGCACAGCGAGGAGTGGCTCGCCGAGCTGCGCGAGGCGATGCGCAAGGTCGACGACCTCAGATCGGAGGGGCCGAAGATCTAGTCGAGGCGCGCTCTCGCGGCCCTCGGAGCCGGATTCGTCAATGTTAGTGTGTCGCTTGATTCGTAACCGGGGGGATTATGAGCGTGCCTTTACAGGTCGACGTCGATGCGCTGCGGGGACTGGCGAAGTCCCTGCGCGACATCTCCGCCGACATCGGCGCCATCAGTGTGCCCGCAACTACCGAGATGCCGGGCTTCCGGATCGAGGCCGTCGCACGCGACGCCCAGGCCGCAGTTCTCGATGCCTACCACGGTCTCGGCGAGAGCATCCACTCCATGGCCGAAGCCGCCGACGTCGACGCGACCGGTTACGAAGCCGCCGAGCACGCCTTCCGTGAGCAGCTCACCCGCTCACAGCTACGGCACGACGGTGATCGGGCACGCCGCCAGCGACGGTCACACCCTGGACGCCGATCAGCTCCTGCTCGTCGCGAGCCCGGGGATCGGGGTCTTCGAGGCGACCGAGCTGTCGCTCACCGGCGTCGATCCGAGCCCGACCGGTGACCACGTCTTCGCGACGACCAATGCCCACGATCACATCCGGTTCACGCCCGACCAGGTGCATTTCACGCAACCGATCGACAACGATTTCGGTGCTCGTGTCTTCACCGCCGACGAGGATTCGAAGGGCCCGTGGTGGGCGCTCGGGATCGATCTGGACCTGCACAGCACCTACGGGGACCGCGACAACCCCGCGTTGAGCAAGATGGGGCAGATCGTCGCCGGGAAGGGAGACGAGGTCGCGTGACACTGCGGACCAGGATCGGCGCTGCCGTCGTGGCGGCAGCTGTCGTGACGACCCTCGCGGCCTGCTCCAGCGACCCCGGGGATGCCGTTGTCGCGCAGCCAACCACCCAGGAGAGGGTCACCATGAGTCCACCACTGACCGAGCGCGAGGCCCGAGCTGCGATCGAGGACCATCTTTCCGGGACCCTCGCGGCCCTGCCCCGACAGATCTCGTTCTCGCTGCAGAACCCCTTCGCCGCGCACGCGAAGTTCACCGGCGGCGGCAGCGTTCCGTGTGACGAGGCAGCGTCCGGGCCCGATGCCGATCTGACGTTCAGCGTCACCTACTGGGTGATCGGGGTTCCGGAGTCCGAGACCGGACGCTATCTGGACGTCTTCCGTGCGGCGTGGCAGCAGCAGGGGTGGAATCCCCTCGCGAACGCCGGCGACGGACCCGAACGGCGTGTCCGGGCCCGGACCCCGGACGGTTACGGGTTCACGGTCACCGACAACGGTCAGGGCATTCTGACGATCGCCGCCTCGTCGCCGTGTTTTCCCGGCGGGACCCGCGACGGGGGATCGATGCCCGCCGACATCACCAATCCGTGACGCGATGATCGACAGTGGATTCGAGGAGTTCGGCGCGAAGGTGCGCCGCGCACAGGACGTGGTGGAGCGGCTCCGCGGCCGGGCCGGCCGGGACGGGGTGACCATCGAGGTCGATGCCGGAAATCGTCTCACCGCAATCGAACTCGCCCCCGAGACGATGCACCTCGGCGCCGATCGCCTCGCCGAGCTGATCCGCAGCACCTTCGCGGGCGCGGTCGCCGACCTGCAACCACGGATGCGACAGGCGCTCGCCGAGGTCACCGATGATCCACAGGTGGCCGGCTTGAACAGATGGATCAGGTCGCAGGGACCCGAAGCCGCCCCACGGCCGTCGTCGTGCCGCGACGACACCGACGAGCCCAGCTACCTGGATCAGCGGGGCGGCAGCATCTTCGAACGCTGATGCACGGAAGCTACGAGCGGTTCTCCCACTAGCGCTGATGTCGGTCGCGCGACGCCGGTCGAATACCGTCCCGTGCAGTGCCAACGACAGGGGGCCGTCCCACTGTGCTGTCGGCGTGAAGGCCTGTGGCCGCCTACCCCGGTCGGGTGGGCGGCCACAGGACGTGAGCGGTGATGGTGCTGGCGGATCAGAATGTCCAGCTCGAGGAACCGACACTGCCGAACGAACCGAACGAACCGGCCGCGGGCGGGGTGGTGTCGGTGATGTCGAGAACGATCGGCAACACGGCAGCATCGCCGATGCCGTTGGTGGCGGTGAGAGTCAATTCGAATCGTCCACTGGTGGTGGGGGTTCCGGAGAGCACCCCGTCCTGTGACAGTGTCAGTCCGTCGGGCAGAGTGCCGGCGAGGACGCTCACGGTGGGGGCGGGCTGCCCGGTGACGGTGAAGGTGTGGCTGTAGGGCTGGCCGATGATTCCCGTGGCCGGGGTTCCGGCGAGGGTGGGGGACTCGTCGATCGCGATGACGGACACCGTGCCACTGCCCTGGTTGGTGACGTAGACGCGGTTGCCGCCGACCGCCACCCCGGACGGATTCGTGCGGACATCGATGGTGTCGATGACCGCGGGCGGGGTCGCGGCGGTGTCGATCACCGACACCGTCCCACTGGTGCGGTCGGTGACGTAGGCGCGGTTGCCGTTGACCGCCACCCCGTACGGATTGGCGCCGACCCTGATGGGTGCGCCGATGACGGCGGGCCGGCTCGCCGCGGTGTCGATCACCGACACCGTCCCACTGCCCTGGTTGGCGACGTAGGCGCGGTTGCCGCCGACCGCCACCCCGTACGGATTGGCGCCGACCCTGATGGGTGCGCCGATGACGGCGGGCGGGATCGCGGCGGTGTCGATCACCGACACGGTGCCGTCGCCCCAGTTGGTGACGTAGGCGCGGGTGCCGTTGACCGCGACCCCGGACGGCGACGCGCCGACCTCGATGATGTCGGCGACCGCGGGCGGGGTCGCGGCGGTGTCGATCACCGACACCGTGCCGGGACCCCAGTTGGTGACGTAGGCGCGGGTGCCGCTGATCGCGACCCCGGACGGCGACGCGCCGACCTCGATGATGTCGATGACCGCGGGCGGGGTCGCGGCGGTGTCGATCACCGACACCGTGCCGTCGCTCTGGTTGGTGATGTAGGCGCGGGTGCCGCTGATCGCCACCCCGACCGGATTCGCGCCGACCTCGATGATGTCGATGACCGCGGGCGGGGTCGCGGCGGTGTCGATCACCGACACCGTGCCGTCGCTCTGGTTGGTGACGTAGGCGCGGGTGCCGCTGATCGCCACCCCGACCGGATTCGCGCCGACCTCGATGGAGTCGGTGACGGTGTCCGCGCCGGCCGGGCCGGCAACCGCGGTGGTCAGGACGGCGGCAACAGCGAACCCGCCGACGGCAAGTGCCGCCGCGCTACGAGACAGTCGCCCACGTGGGCGTAGCCGATCAACGATGGCCATAAGAGGATGTTCCCTTCCAGAGTGGTCCGCACCCCGTGCCGGGCACGCGGCAGCCACCGTCCGACAGCCACCTGGGAAAGAACATAACGGACATCCGTCCAGAAAAAGCCTGCGCCCGGCCCACATCGGCATCGGCAACACCCCAACAGGTCAGCCGCTCGACTCGGGTCACATCGCCAAAGCCCTCGGCTTCAGCCGCGCCACCCTCTACGGCTACATCAACACCCACATGCCGGACCATCGCCGAACAGTGCACGACACTTCCGGCACGCAAATGTCAGAAGCCGACAGCACACGACGGTAAAACGCCAGGTGACAGCGCAGTCCACTTCTGAAACTGACAGCCGATCGACTGACTCACCGGAATCCTGCTCGTCCGACTTCCCCGAGGACCCGAACGCACCTGGCCGGCCGGCGGAAGTGATCACCGCGGACGGGTCGGCAACGCGCGGGCGCAGTTGCGCGCCAACCGATCAGACACGTGGTCACCACTCCAGCGTCTGACCGTCCACTCGAACACGGCCGAAGAACCGCTTCTCTATGTCTGACCCGTTGCGGTTGTAGCCGTTCATGATTTCCGCAAGCTCGCCGGCGAGGGCTCGTAGCGCAGCGCTGACGGTCTCGACACCACCTTCGCCGTCCCATCCCCAATCCCTGGGGACGCCACGAATCGTGATGTCGATATTGGCATCATGCGGCGTCTCCACAGTGAAGCTGATCCCCCGAGGGGCATCGCCGATTGGATCATTGACAGCGACCTGTTCTGGTGCAGCCGCCGCCGGGAACGTCACTCGCGCAAGCGCAATGTCTTCGCGGATCATGTCTGCGATTCGCGACAGACTGGCATGCCGACCCACCCGATCGTGGCGCGCACCGTATGTACGGTCACCGTAGCCGCACTGGGTGCGTGACTTGTTCAGAACTCGCTCGAGCATTCGTTCTGCTGCTGCCCGTTCACTGTCTCCAGTGCGTGGGTGCTCGATCAGAGCTCGCAGGCGCATGATGCGAAGGCTAGCGTTGTCGGCCACCCACGCAGGGTATCGCGCACCTACCTTCGGTGTGCTCAGACCGGGATTCCGTGGATCGTATGTGCTTCAACCGCCACCGATCGCAGGCCCGAATGGTGCCCTGTATGACGATCGTTGAACCACGGTCGCCGGGATCGACTCCGGATCGAACGGGTATGGCGAGGCGATCGGGGTGGGGCTCGTGACGTCTCGTCGAGCCCGGGCAGCCGCTAGGGCTGGGGGCTACCGGCCTGCCTGCTGTGCCGGCCGGTCAGCCAGGCTCCCCGGACGAGCATCAGCACGCCCAGAGCGATGCCCCATCCGAGTTCCGAGAGCACGACGCCAACTCCTGACTGGCCGGTGACATCAGTACTGGCGACCGCACTGAACGCGGTCGTGAACCCGGCCGCCGTGCCCGCCGCGGCGGCCAGCCCGCCGGCCACCGCCCAGCGGGAGAGCTGAGCCGAGGCCAGACACAACAGCACCACAGTCACTCCGCAGGCAACCACTTGCCAGGTGGGGAACTGGTTCGGTGCGGGCAGTCCGGGGCCACGGAACTCTCCTCGGTAGTCGGCGGACCAAGTCAACCAGCCCGCACACGACAGGAACCCCAGCACAAACGCCATCAGGCCGGTCGCCCATAGCCCCAACCTGCCACCGCCGGTCTGCATTCCGACCAGATCCCCTCTGCCCGAGGAGTACGCCAGGCCGGCCCGCTCCGACCGCCAAGCGGACCGGATGATGCCCGCACCGAAGATGGTGGGCACACCCACGAAGATGAATTCCATCCAGAGGAACTGCGACCAGGAAAGGTCGAAATCGACTGTCATGGAAGGAGTATGCACGCATACGAACTCCCGATCTCCCTGGCCGGGGCGGACCTCTGGTTTGTTCCGGGTCGGCTCCCGCTAGCGCCAGTCCCCGACCTCGGTGAGCCGCCCGGTGGCGACGTCGAACACGAAGCCGCGCAACGACTCGGTGAGCGTGACGAACGGGCTGCTCGCGACGCGGCGCAACGACTGCCGGACGTCTTCCTCCACGTCCGGGAACGCCTCGGCGGACCAGTTCGGCTTGATGCCGGTCTCGTCCTGAATGGCGCGCTTGAACGCGTCGTCGGTGACGACGCCGCCCGCATTGCGGATCACGTGCGCCTCGCCGTCACCGAGCCCGAGGATCCGGTATACGTCCAGTCGCGCGTCCATGCAGGCGACCACCGCGACGTGCCTGCTCGGCGGCAGCGGCAGCGGGCCGGAAAAGGTCTCGGCGTAGCGCTTGTTGTTCTCGAGGTATTCGTCGGTGACCGTCATCGATGTCTCCCGGGTTCCTGGGGGTCGCATGGGTCGAGTACCCGCACACGAGTTCCATGATCGTCGTGGTCACCGGTCTGCGGAACCCTTCCGCTCCCCGCGAGCGGAATAAATGGGTTGCGCGAGCGTTGAACCGCCCATAACGTGTTCGACGTCGATGTTCCCGTTCGATCGGAGAGAGCCCTTGCTCCTGTAGAGGTGACCCCGCGCCAGAGCGCGGCGTGTGCTGCGGCACACGCCTGCGCACCGCACGCAACCTCTCGGAGTATTCATGGCACATCCTTCCTCGTCCGTCGCCCTGTCCGACCTCACGTTCTCGTGGCCCGACGGCACCCCCGTCCTCGACGGACTCGACGCCGTGTTCGGCTCGGGCCGAACCGGCCTCGTCGGTCTCAACGGTTCCGGCAAGTCGACGCTCCTGAAACTGATCGGCGGACGGTTGCGACCGGACCGTGGTTCCGTCACCGCGCACGGCACCGTCGCGTATCTGGCGCAGGACCTGACACTCGACCCGACTGTTCGGGTGGACGTCGTGCTCGGCATCGCCGACATTCGACAGGCGCTGTCGCGCATCGAATCCGGGGCGGGCACCGAATCCGATTTCGCCACGGTCGGCGACTCGTGGGACATCGAGGAACGCGCCGTGTCGACGCTGCACCGCCTCGGACTGCAGCGCATCGTCACCGGCGTCGGCGATCTCGACCGCACGGTGGGCGAGTTGTCCGGCGGCGAGACCACACTGCTCGGGCTCACCGCGCAACTACTGCTCCAACCGGACGTCCTGCTGCTGGACGAGCCCACCAACAACCTCGACGTGGACAGCCGCGACCTTCTCACCGCCGCGGTCCTCCAGTTCCCCGGCACCGTGCTGACCGTCAGCCACGACCGCGGCCTGCTCGAGACGATGGACTCGATCGCCGAACTGCGGGACGGTCGAATTCGCTTGTTCGGCGGCAACTTCAGCGACTACCAGACGGCCGTCGAGGCCGAGCAGGAAGCCGCCCGCGCTGCACTGCGCGACGCCCGCAGCGACGTCCGGAAGCAGGGACGCGAACTCGTCGAGGCGCAGATCAAGCTCGACCGTCGAGCGCGGTACGGCAAGAAGATGTCCGAGAACAAGAGGGAACCGAAGATCGTGATGGGCCTGCGCAAGCGCGCAGCGCAGGAGTCGGCCGGCAAGCTGCGGGGCAATCACATCGAGAAGCTCGACGACGCCAAACGGATTCTCGCCGATGCGCAGGACCGGGTGCGGGACGATCGCGAGATCCGCGTCGATCTGCCCGACACCGAAGTGTTTCCGGGACAGCAGGTGATCGAGCTGACCGGCACGCGCCTGCGTTCCGGTCAGTCAGTCGACCTCACCGTCACCGGTCCCGAGCGGATCGCGTTGACCGGACCGAACGGGATCGGCAAGACCACGGCGCTGCAGGAGATCGCGCGGAGCGGCACGAAGGTTCCGTTCGCGCTACTCCCCCAGCGTCTCGACATCTTCGACGACGAGAAGTCGGTGGCCGCGAATGTTGCCGCCGCCGCCCCACACGCGTCGGCCGAACAAGTCCGCGGCAGTCTGGCGCGATTCCTGTTCCGGGGAGCCGAATCCGACGCGGCGGTCGCGACGCTGTCGGGCGGCGAGCGGTTGCGCGCCGCGCTCGCGATGCTCCTCGCGGCCGATCCCCCGCCGCGGTTGCTGATCCTCGACGAGCCCACCAACAATCTGGACCTGCCGAGCCTTGCCCACCTGGTGCAGGCGATCAACGGGTTCCGCGGGGCGCTGATCGTCGTCAGCCACGATCGGCAGTTCCTCGACGACATCGGTATCACGCGCCGGCTCGAACTGGACGATTCAGGCCTACGGGAAATCGACTGACCCACGAATTGCACGCTGAGCCGGGAGTGACAATTCTCTCCATCTGCGGGCCGATTTCGCCGGCGCTGCCACGAGCGGCCAAGGCGTACCAGTGCCGAAAGACCCCAATGGACTCGGCCGCGTCGAGTCCTGAGAAGAACAGACCATTTTCGTTGAATTTACTGTCGTCAACGAATACGAAAGCGGGTCGGTGGGCCACCCGAATTCCATTAGCATCGAATCCGGCGCAGCGCGACAAAACCCCTTCCAACCAGCACGATCCCATCGAACACGTGCGAAAGCCCCAATGAACAGTCTCGATCACCTCGACCCGCAACTCGACCTGATCGATTCGCGGTCCGACGAAACCGATATTCGACGGCCCGCCCGCCCCTCCAGGCGGATCCCGCTGATTCTCTGCGCGGTCCTCTTCACGATCGGCCCGACCGTCCTCGCCCTTGCCATCGGAGTGAGAGTGGCCGAGTCCCTCAGAATCCTGGTCCTGACCGCGACAACGTTGGGATGCGCATACGTCCTCCTGCGCCCCCGATAGATCGTTGGCAGACACCGGAACCGGACGATTCCGGAAAGCCTGTTCAACTGTTCAGATGACTCGATAGACTGCGGGTACCGATCCCCGGCCCCAGGAGGGCACCGTGGTCATCGAATACTCCGCAATGCACATGAGCGACGGCATCCTCGACGCTCCCACGTCGGCCCTGTTCTGGGCTGTCGCGGCCGTGGGTGTCGGCATCGCGATCTGGCGCGCGCGAACCGAATTGGACGAGCGGACCGCCCCGATGGCGGGACTGGTCGCGGCATTCATCTTCGCGGTGCAGATGATCAATTTCCCGATCCTGCCGGGAGTCAGCGGCCACCTGCTGGGGGGCGGTCTCGCGGCGATCCTGGTGGGGCCGTACACCGGCGCACTGTGCATCACGATCGTGCTGACCGTGCAGGCGCTCCTGTTCGCCGACGGCGGTCTCACCGCACTCGGCGCGAACATCACGAACATGGCGCTCGTCGGGACGGCGGTCGGGTACACCGTGGCCGTCGCGTTGCGGCCCTTGCTGGTTCGAGGCGGCGATGCCGGGATCGGCATCCTCGCGTTCTTCTCGGCCTGGTGTGCAACGGTTCTCGCAGCATCGATGTTCGTGGTGGAGTACGCGATCGGCGGCGCCGCCGTGACGTCGCTGCACACCGTCGCCGCGTACATGTTCGGCACCCACGCGCTGATCGGGGTCGGCGAGGGGATCATCACCGCGTTCACGGTCGTTGCGGTCGCCCGCGCCCGCCCGGACCTGGTGTACCTGCTGCGCGCGCGGCCGGTGCGGGCGGCGGTGACGCCATGACCAGGACCGTCCGCACCCGCTCGTGGTTCCTGGTCGGCTTCGCGGTCGCAGCACTGCTGATCGCGGGCGTGCTCTCGTACTTCGCCAGTTCCAGCCCCGACGGCCTGGACGCGACCACGCAGCGCGGGTGCGAGGTGGTCGAGACCGATGGCGCCGAGCAGTTGGTGGGCGACTGCATCGCGCAGAACGCCACCGATCACCACCTGTCCTCGTCGCCGCTGGCCGACTACTCGATCCGCGGCAACTCCGCGCTCACCGGCGTGGCCGGGATACTCGGGGTGGTGGCCGTGTTCGTGGCGGCCGGATTGCTGTTCCGCGTCCTCGCCCGCCGCCGGGGGCCGTGACGTGTCGGGTTCGCACACCCACCCGCTCTATCTCGAGGGCGCATCCCCGGTACACCGACTGCCCGCCGAGGTGAAGATTCTCGCCGCGTTCGTCGGGGTGTTCGCGATCGTCGCCACACCACGCGAGGCGGTGTGGGCGTTCGCGCTGTACCTCGCGATCCTCGTGGTGGTCTGGTGCATCGCGGGCATCGGATTGCGTTGGCTGGCACCCCGGATGCTCATCGAACTGCCGTTCGTCGTCCTCGCGGTGCTCCTGCCGTTCGCCGAGTCCGGTGACCGGATCACCGCCGTCGGGCTGTCTCTGTCGGTCCCGGGGCTTCTCGCGGCGTGGAACATTCTGGTCAAGGGCACCCTCGGCGTGCTGGTGTCGCTGACGCTGGCCGCCACGACCCCCGTCCGCGCACTGCCGGCCGGGCTGTCCCGGCTGCACGTGCCCGGCATCATCGTCACGGTCGTGACGCTGATGCTGCGCTACGTCAATATCCTTGCCGGGGAGATTGATCGGATGCGGACCGCGCGGATCGCCCGCGGTGACGACCCCCGCACGCTGCATCAGGTGGGAGCCACCGCCCGTGGCGTCGGCGGAGTCTTCCTGCGCGCCTACGAGCGAGGAGAACGCGTGCACCTGGCGATGGCGTCCCGGGGTTTCACCGGCACGGTGCCGCTGTCGAGCGCACCCGCCGGCCGGGTGGACTGGTGTGTGGGCCTGGCGCCGACCGTATGCGCGGTGGCGATCGCGACGACAGCATGGATGGTGTGAGATGGCTGCTCCGACAGCGATAGACGTCCGGCAGCTCACCTTCGAGTATCCGGACCGGCGCCGCGCGCTGGACGGCATCGATCTCACGGTCACCGAGGGCGAACGGGTCGCGGTGCTGGGACCGAACGGCGCCGGCAAGACCACCCTGATGCTCCAGCTCAACGGCGTCCTCACCCCCACCGCCGGCAGCGTGCGGATCGGCGGGCTCGAACTGGGCCGCGATACCGTCCGCGAGATCCGACGCCGGGTGGGTGTCGTCTTCCAGGATCCCGACGACCAACTGTTCATGCCCACCGTCGCCGAGGACGTCGCGTTCGGCCCCGCCAACTTCGGGGTCCGCGGCAGCGACCTCGAACACCGGGTGGCCGACGCCCTCGAACAGGTGGGGATGACCGAGCACGCGCAGCGCAGCGCCGGACACCTCTCCGCCGGGCAGCGCCGCCGGGTCGCCCTCGCGACGGTGCTGGCGTGTCGGCCGGAGGTCCTGGTGCTCGACGAGCCGTCGAGCAATCTCGATCCCGTGGCCCGACGCGAGCTCGCCGAGGTCCTGGGCGGGCTGGACACCACGCTGCTGCTCGTCACGCACGACCTGCCCTACGCGGCGCAGCTGTGCGGGCGGGCCGTCGTACTGGACGACGGGCGCGTGGTCGCCGACGACCGGATCGAGCGGGTCCTCGCCGACGACGCCCTGCTCGCGGCGCACCGCCTCGAACTACCGTGGGGCTTCGTGCTTCCGGCGGCTACACCGGGTCCTGGGACGGGGCACTGACGGCCTCGCTCGCGAGCCGCTCGTTGGTCCGCCCCAGCTGCCAGTCGGTCCAGTGTTCCAGGGACGCCGCCTCGTCGGTGTCGAGCCGGTCGCACACCAGGTCCCAGTGCACCGCCACCCGGTCGCCCATCCGCAGGTCCGGTACGAACGAGCCGGCCGGGACGCGTCGGCGCACCGCCCGGTCCTCGAGCGGGCCCAGCATCAGCTTCGTCCCGTCGAACTGCAGTCCCCGCGAACGCACGATGGCGGTGTCCGGCCGCAACTCCAGGACGACGCCGTTGCGGATCCGGCACGAGTCCAGCACGTGCAGCGGCTGCGGCATCCCGGTGCCGAGCAGTCGGGTCCACGGGTACACCCCGAACACGTGGAAGGCGTGGGTGGGCGCGGCCTCGGGCAACAGGTCGTCGGTGAGGTAGTTCCAGTAGTGTCCGGCCCGCTCCCCCAACCGGACCAGCAACTCCCGGCCGAACCGTTCCCGGTCCACGGCGGCGGTCAGTTCGTTGCCGGTCCAGTAGCCGCGCACCACCCTCTCGTCGAGCGGGTCGTCCATCCCCGCCAGCTCGGCGAGCAACTGCTGGTACGGCCACGCACCACTGAACTGCCGGGCCGCGGCACCGACGTCGACGCCCGATCCGGTCCCGCACGCCACCGCCTCGAGGCCCGCGGCGCCGGGCGGACCGCAGTAGCCCAGCGCGTTCGGCGCATAGGCGTACCGCGCGAACAGGATCCGTCCGGAATCGATGCCGGTGGTCACTCCGGTCTCCGCCCCACCAGCAGCGCCGTCTCGCGGTGCAGCCTGCCGAAGTTGTAGTACGCCGCACACGCGCCCTCCGGCGACACCATGCACGTGCCGATCGGGGTCTCCGGTGTGCACGCGGTACCGAACACCTTGCACTCCCACGGCTTGATGACACCCTTGAGGACCTCTCCGCACTGGCAGGCCTTGGGATCGGCCACCCGCACGCCCGGCATCGAGAACCGTTCCTCCGCATCGAATTCGGCGTAGTCGGGGTGGATCTTCAGGGCGCTCTGCGAGATGAATCCCAGCCCCCGCCACTCGAAGTGCGGTCGCAGCGCGAACGTCTCGCTCATCAGCTTCAGCGCCTGTGTGTTCCCCTCCGGGCGCACCACACGGATGTACTGGTTCTCCACCTCGCAGCGACCGTCCCGGATCTGCTGCAGCAGCATGCAGACCGACGCCAGGATGTCGAGGGGTTCGAACCCGGCCACCACCATCGGCTTGCCGTACACCTCGGGGACGAACCGGTAGGGCCGCAGGCCCACCACCGTCGACACGTGTCCCGGGCCGAGGAACCCGGACAGTCGCAGATCCGGCGACTCGAGGATCGCCTTGATCGGAGGCACGATCGTCACGTGGTTGCAGAAGATGCTGAAGTTGGTCACCCCCATCTGCCGGGCCCGCACCAGGGTCACCGCGGTGGACGGTGCGGTGGTCTCGAATCCGACCGCGAAGAACACCACCTGCTTGTCCGGGTTGTCGACGGCGATCTTGAGGGCGTCGAGCGGTGAGTACACGAACCGCACGTCGGCACCGCGGGCCTTGGCCTCGATCAGGTTGCCGTGCGATCCCGGCACCCGCATCATGTCGCCGAAGGTCGTGAAGATGACGTCCGGCTGCTCCGCGAGGTACATCGCGTCGTCGACGCGGCCCATCGGGATCACGCACACCGGGCAGCCGGGTCCGTGCACCAGTTCCACGGACTGCGGGAGCAGGTGCTCGATGCCGTGCCGGTAGATGGTGTGGGTGTGGCCGCCGCACACCTCCATGAACTTGAACTCGTCGTCGCCGGCGAGTTCGGTGATGGACCGGACCAGCGCGCGAGCAGCCGCCGGGTCGCGGAATTCGTCCACGAATTTCATGCTGCAACCTCCTCGTACCGGTGCCGCTTCAGTTGATGCGCGACGAGTTGAAGGCGTCGATCTCGTTGACGTAGTCGGCGCCCATCTTCTGGACCTGGTCGAGCGTGAGCGCGGCCTCGGCCTCGTCGATCTTCGCCATCGCGAAACCCACGTGGACCAGCACCCAGTCGCCCACCACCAGTCCGTCGTCGGCCAGCAGTCGCACACTGATCGTCCGTTGGACACCGCTGACATCGACCTTCGCGAGGTGTTGCTCGGTGTCCACCATCTGCACCACCTGGCCCGGGATACCCAGACACATGATCGTTTCCTCCTCTCGAACCGCTCGTCCGCTCAACAGATGCGGGGCAACGGATCTCCCACCAGCATGTCCACGATCCGACTGCCACCGAACGCCGTCCGCAGCGCGACGATGCCCTCGGGCTCGGCGAGCACCTCCCCGACGACGGCGGCGTTCTCGCCACCCGGACAACTGCGCAGCGCCGTGACCGCTGCCTCCGTCTCGGCTTCCGCGACCACCGCCACGAACTTGCCCTCGTTCGCGACGTACAGCGGATCGATGCCGAGCAGGTCGCACGCGCCCAGCACCTGCGGCTGCACCGGCAGCGCCTCCTCGTCGAGGACGACGGCGAACCCGGTGGACTGGGCCAGCTCGTTGCACACCGTGCCGACGCCGCCACGCGTCGCGTCGCGCATCCATCGGGTCGACGGGGCCGCCTCGAGCAGCGCGTGCACCAGACCGTTGACCGGGGCGGTGTCGGAACGGATGTCGGCCTCGATCGCGAGTTCGCCGCGGGCCAGCATCACCGCCATGCCGTGCTCGCCCATGGTGCCGGAGATCAGCAACCGGTCCCCGGGACCGACGTGCTCCGGCCCCAGCTTCCGGTCGACGGGCAGTGAGCCGACGCCGGCGGTACAGATGTAAACGCCGTCCGCCGCACCCTTGCCGACCACCTTGGTGTCCCCGGTGACCACGTGGACACCGGCCTGCGCCGCCGAATCGGCGATGTCCCGGACGATCTCGCGCAGCAGCGCGATGGGGAAGCCCTCCTCGATGACGAACGCCGCCGACAGCCACAGCGGCCGGGCACCCGAGACCGCGAGGTCGTTGACGGTGCCGTGGACGGCGAGGTTGCCGATCGATCCTCCCGGGAACTGCAACGGCTGCACCACGAACGAGTCCGTGGAGAACGCGATCCGCTCCCCCGCGGGGAGGGTGAGGGCGGCCGCGTCCCCCAACTGCTCGAGCTGGGGATTGCGCAGCGCCTCCACGAACACCGAGTCCACCAGCGCAGCGGACGATTTCCCGCCCGCTCCGTGCGCCAGGGTCACCACCTCCTCGAGCAGCCGGGGCCGGCGCTTACGGAAGGATGCGATGCGGTCCAGCACCCGGTCCTCACGCTCGGCGGCCGTCGTGGGTTCTGTTGCCATGGCTAACCCTCCTGTCCCGTTGTCGCGGTCGAATGTTCGTGTGACGTGTGTTGCCGTGACATGTGTTGCCGTGACATGTGTTCCTGGGCCGCCGACCACAGCCGGTAGCCGACGAGGGCGTGGCTCTCCTGGATGCGGTGGATGCTCTGCGACCGGATGGTGAAGCAGTAGTCCAGGTCGTCGCTGACGGCCATGCGGCCGCCGTCGTGCCCGGCGAAACCGATCGTGAGGAGCCCGCGCCGCCGCGCCTCCGCGAGGGCGATCATCAGGTCGTCCGAGTTGCCGGACGTCGACAACGCGATCGCCATGTCCTGCGAGCGGGCGTGCGCGATGATCTGCCGCGAGAAGATCAGATCGAACCCGACATCGTTGCCGAGCGCGGTGACCACCGCCTGGTCCGCGGCCAGCGACCACGCCGCGACGGGCCGCCCCAGGGCCGGTCGGCTGAAGAGCGACGCGAGCGTGGCGGCGTCCGTGGAACTCCCGCCGTTGCCGAAGGTGTAGAGCCGACCGCCGTCGGCGAACCGCTCGGCCATCCGGGCACCGGCCTCCCGGATCTGCTCGCCCCATTCGGAGATCGAGTCCCGCTGCAGCCGGGCACTTTCCGCGGCCTTGCCCCGGGCCGATGCGGCGAGGTCGTCCAGTAGCGCGTCGGCGCCCTCCTCGTGGGCGTCGATGAAGGGGTACAGGAAGTCCGTGCCCTGCGAGCCGGATTCCGGTGTCGTGCCGGTCATGACCGCGCCTCCTCGTCGGGATGTACCCGGGTGATCGCCGCGCCGCCGTGGATCAGCAGCAGATCCCGTTCGGCGACGTCACCGATCAACGTTGCGTCCACCCGCTCCTCCCCCGCCGCGGTGCGAACGAGTACCTCGTCGAACGAATTCACCGGTACCATCACCACTTCCGCGAGCCTGCCCTCGTCGCTGCACGTGACGCACACGTCGTCGGCACAGTCGGAGGCGTCGGTGCCGTCGGAGGCACGGAGCAGTCCCGGATGCTCGAAGCACACGTGAGTGAGCTCCCACAGCAGGTGGTACATCAGCACGAACCGTCCGGTAGCGGGAACCATCGGGTCGTCGGAGTCCACCCACAGGATGTGGGTGGCCGCGCCTGCGTCGGGTCGTGGTCCCGAGCCGATCCAGATCGTGTCGGTGCCCCACGCCGGAGCGCGGCGCATGATGTCGCGGACCTGCGACTGGTCCGCGGACGCCACCGCGAGGATCACGTCGCCGGGCCGAGCCGCGACGCGGCACTGCGCCACCGGATCCGGTTCCACGAGTGACACCGACGGCAGCGCACGTTTACCCATGATCACCGGGTGCACGAACTCGACCGCCACGTGGTGTGCGTGCGGTTCCCACTGCGGCGAGACCACCCACAACGTCGCGCCGTTCTGGAACCTGCGGGCCAGCGACAGCGCCGCCGACGCCAGATCCGCGGACAGTTCGCGGTCGATCAGTTCGACCCTGGTGTCGCTCGTCGTCATGGTTGCACCCCATCGATCGCTTCGGTCCTTGTCCGGCGCTCCGCCCCGAGTACCGCGAGCCCCAGCACCGCCTGCCCCAGCGAGAGTCCGCCGTCGTTGGGCGGCACCACGTGGTGGGTCAGCACCGTCAGGCCCGCCACCTCCAACCGGCGCCGCAGCAGCGACGTCAGCAGCCGGTTCTGGAACACTCCGCCCGTCAGTCCCACCGTGTCCATTCCTGCCTCCCGTACGAGGGCGACGGCGAGCCCGGCGGTGGCCTCGGCCAGTGCGCGGTGGAATCCGAGCGCCAACTCCGGAACCGGCACTCCTGCACGGAAACCCGTCACGAGCCCGTCGAGCAGGTCCCCGAGGAGCAACTGCCCGTCGGCGACCCGCATCTCGATCGGCGCCGCGGTGCGGGCGGTGCGGGCCAGCGCCTCGAGTTCGATCGCGGCCTGCGCCTCGTAGCTGACCCGGTGCCGGACCCCGAGCAACGACGCGACGCCGTCGAACAGCCGACCGACGCTCGTGGTCCGGACGCACCCCCGTCCGGACGCCAATTGGGCGGTGACCACGGCTCGTTCGTTCGCCTGCAGCGCGCGTACGCACGGCAGATCACCCGTGTCCGTCGTGTCGGTGATGTCGATACCGACCTCGTGCAGCAGCGCCAGCGCCACCCGGGCCGGGTTGCGGACCGCGACGTCGCCGCCCGGCAGCGAGAACGACTGCAGGTGCCCCACGCGGTCGGTGTCGAGGAGGTCGGCACCCACCCGGATCAGCTCACCGCCCCACACGGTGCGGTCGCAGCCGTAGCCGGTGCCGTCGAAGGCGATGCCCAGCAACGGCGATCCGATCAGCCGGTGCTCGGCCGCCAGCGCCGCGACGTGCGCGTGATGGTGCTGGACGGTGCACAGGTCCACGCCGGTCCGGGCACTGAAGTCCTCCGCCCAGCTCCGGGTCGAGTACCCGGGATGGTCGTCGGCCACCACCAGTGCGGGCCGGACGTCGTGCAGCGCCGACAGCAGCGTCACCGTCGCGTCGAAGGCGCGTCGGCTCTCCAGGCTGCCCATGTCGCCGAGATGCCCCGAGCAGAAGGCGAAGTCCTGCCGGGTGAGGCAGAAGGTGTTCTTCACCTCGGCGCCCACGGCGAGCACGGTCGGACCGGCCCGGTCCAGCAGCACCGGCAGCGGCGCGTAGCCGCGGGACCGCCGGATCGGCGCCGCGTCGCCGTCCACGACCGTCAGCACCGAGTCCTCGCACGGGACCGCGATGTCCCGGTCGTGCATGAGGAAGACGTCGGCGATGCCGCCGAGCCGGTGCCGCGCATCGTCGTTGTCGAAGCACAGCGGCTCGCCGCCGCGGTTGCCGGACGTCATCACCAGCAGCCGCGGCGGCCGGACGTCGCTGCCCGGCACCGGGGCGAACAGCAGGTGGTGCAGCGGCGCGTACGGCAGCAGGACTCCCAGCTCGTCCAGGCCCGGCGCCACCTCCGACACTCCTGCGGTTCCGGCCGCCTTCCGCAGCAACACGATCGGCCGCGCCGGACTCCGCAGAACCTCGCGCTCGGCGGTGCTCACGGTGCACACCTCCTGCGCCACCGACAGGTCCGCCGCCATCACCGCGAACGGCTTGGCGGGGCGGTGCTTGCGCTGTCGCAGTCGGCGCACCGCCCCCGGATTGCCGGCATCGCACACCAGGTGGAAACCACCGATCCCCTTGACCGCGACGATGCCGCCCGCCGCGAGCTCCCGGTGCACCCGCTCGAGCACCGCGTCGTCGCCGTCGATCCGGCAGCCGTCCGTCTCGAGGAAGATCCGCGGTCCGCAGTCCGGGCAGCAGATCGGTTGCGCGTGATACCGGCGGTCGGTGGGGTCGCGGTACTCGTGGGCGCACCGCGGGCACATCGGGAACACCGCCATCGTGGTTGCGGGCCGGTCGTACGGCAGGTCGGTGACGACGGTGAATCGGGGACCGCAGTTGGTGCAGTTCACGAACGGGTGCCGGTACCGACGGTCGGCGGGGTCGGCCATCTCGCGCGCACAGTCCACGCAGATCCCCACGTCGGGCGGGACGAGGGTGCGCGCACCGACGGTGTGCACACTGGGCACGATCCGGAACTCCCGGGCACCGTCTCCGTGTGCCGGTATCTCCTCGACCGTCACGCCCAGCACCACGGCCAGCGGCGGCGCGTCACATCTGAGTCGCCGCGCGAACTCGGTCAGTGCACCGGACGGACCCTCGGCCTCGACGAACACGGAGACCTCGTCGTTGCCGCAGTGCCCGGCGAGGCCGAGGTCCTCGGCGAGGCGCGCGACGAACGGGCGGAACCCCACCCCCTGCACCACCCCGCGCACGGTCAACCGGTGGCGCACCACGGCGGCCCGGCCCGCGACCACCGCAGTGTCGGCGGCCTCGGCCGTCACGGCGGACCGCCGCGGTCGCCCTGCGGTTCCCGGGGGCGCCCCATCAGTTCCAGACCCGCCATCGCCTGCTCGGCACCGGCCTGGTCGACGCGTTCCACCGCGAAACCCATGTGGATCACCACCCAGTCGCCGGGGGCCAGGCTCGCATCGTCGAGCATGCCGATGTTGACCTTGCGTTCGCTGCCCTCCACGTCCACGAGTGCCAGTTGGCCGCCGTAGCCCTCGAGCATGCCGACCACCCGTCCCGGGATTCCCAGACACATCGCTCAGCCCTCCACTCCGACACCGGCGCCGAAGTCGGCGAGGACCGCACGAACCACGTCCGCGGCGTCGGGCACCGCCCGCGCGACCGGTGCGGACAAGCCGATCCCCTCGTCGACGTCGCGCACCTGACACCCGACGACGACGGTCCGCGGCAAGGTGCCGCCCAGGGCCGCGAGGCTCGCGAACACCGACGCCGGGTCCATCCCGTGCGCGTCGAGTTGCGGTGCCGTGTCGGGATGTTCGCGGCCCACCTCGAACGCGCGGACCGCGCCGGGCGTACCCCGGTCCGGCACCGCGTCCACCAGGATCAGGCCGTCCCAGCCATCCAGCAGGTCGTACGCCAGGTGCATGCCCCGGATCCCGTAGTCCACCGCGCGCACACCGGCCGGGAGCGGGCCGCCCACCACCGCCTTCAGCACCGCCGGCCCGAAACCGTCGTCGCCGAGGAAGATGTTGCCGATGCCCGCGAGAAGGACACGCGGCGGGGCGGACGTCATATCGTCACATCCGACGCATCCGCAGATACCGCTGCATGTCCGGGATCGAGCGCACGGCGATCCACGCACCCGCCGCCGCCACCGCCGCGAACAGCACGGTGGAGAACATTCCTACTGCCCTCATGACCCATTCTCCTCTCGCTCGTTCGCCGAAATGCCCTGCGAATCGAGTGGTTCCACTTCGTCCGGCGCGAAATACAGGTAGCGGCCGTACCAGTCGTGCAGTTCGGCCGCGGGATCGTCCACGAGCACCACCCCGACGTGCGTTCCGCCGTCCACATCCGCGTGCACGGTCGCTACCCGGGCCACCTGGCCCGCGAAGAACAGGTCCTGCGCGTCGGCGCGCCGCGACGGCCGCAGCCGCACCAGACTCCCCTTCGCGACCCGCACCCCGCCGACGAGGACACCGTCGACGCCGGGCCGAACGGTGGTGTCGGCGGCGGGATCCCACCACGGGACGTCGTCGGGCACCTCGGGAAGGAGGCCACCGGGGGTGACGAACGTCGGGGGTTCGGCGAGCCCGGATCCGAAGGCGCGCGGATCGCGGAGCGCACCGTGCAACTGCTGCATCTCGGCGGGCGTCATGCTGTCGCACCGATCGATGATCTGCGCCGCCCGTGGATCGGTCGCGCGGGCCTGCGCCTTCTCCGCGTCGGTCATCGTCATGACGCGCAGCGTGAGGATCTCGTCGATCTCGGTGGCGTCGAACAGGTCTCCGCCGCTCTCCTGCGCCACCTCCGGGTGGTCGTACAGGATGATCGGCGACGCCAGGACGATGTCGCTGGTCCCCGGCGTGAGCGGATCCTGATCGCCCGCGAGCACCGGGTAGCACCGGAACTGGCGGCAGCCGGCCACGGCGTCGGCGAACGTCGCGGGCGGGTCGAGCAGCGACACGAAACGCGCACCGTCGGTCGAGAGGACCAGGTGCGCGCCGATGAACGAGTGCCGGATCGCGGTATCCTTGTCCGTCACCCCCGACCGCACCAGGTCGTCCAGCCGCCCGTCGTTCGTGACGTCGACGCCCAGTCGGACCGCGCCGTCCACGTCCACCGCATGCAGATCGACCCTGCCCCGCAACGGGAACCGCTCGCGGACCAGACGTCCCGCGGCGCCGAGCTGTTCGGTGTCGGTTCCGCCCGGCACCCGGATCTCGCTGCCGGCGCCGACGAGCAGTTCGGGCAGCGTGAACGCGCCGAGCGGGATCTCCACCTCCACGGCCTCGTCCCAGTTCACCCACGTCTGCCCGGCCGACACGAGTTCGGGAACGGGCGTGTAGCCGCCCTCCTCGGCCGCCTCTGCTGCCTCGGCCGTGCGGACCTGCAGCTGCAGGAACCGCAGCACCGGCTCGAGCACGACGTCGCCGGATGCTCGGTCCAGCACGCAGTCGACGTGCATCCACGAGTCCTCGCCGATGCCCCGCTCGCCGGCACCGACGGGACCCACGACACCGAACTGCCAGCGCGACTGGTTCTTTCCCGATGTGGACCGATAGGGGTAGAGCAGGTAGCCCTCGTAGAGGACGGCGTCGGCCACCGCCCGCAGCCGCGCCAGATCGCCGACCCCCGTCATGTCGCCACCTCCCCGGCACCGTCGAGCAGTTCGGTCACGGCCTGATCGATCCCGAGCAGGCCCCGGGCCGCCTTGAACCGCGCCAGCGCCGCGATCGTGTCGTGGTCCAGCCGCACCCATCCGTCCGACGGGAAGTTCTGCCGCACCACGTCGCGCCACACCTCGACCGGCATGTCGAACTGCGCCTCGCGATCCCACGGGACCTGCTCCACCGAGAACCCGCCGGCTCCCTTCGTGAAGACGGTGCCGCTGAACAGGAAACTGAGGGGGACCGTGTCACCCTCGAGTGCGTGCAGATACTTCGACGCGGTCACCTCGAAGTCGTACGTGCACGGCATCACCAGTTCGGTCACACATTCACCCGTGAACCCGGGCACCACCGCGGTGGTGTGCAGCCACGGGAAGGTCGACAGCGTCGACCCCCAGCGCTCCCGCGGCCCGAACAGGTCCAGCAGACCCGCCTCCTCGGCGTCCGAATAGCGACGGCGCCGCGGCTCGATCCGGATCTGGCAGCGCAGCACCAGCGCGTGCACGGTCGCGCCCGTGCTCTCGGCGATCCGCACCCGCGCAATCAGGTTGGGGGTCACCGAGAACGGCTCCGGCCCGATCGACAGCACCGAGAAATCCACCGACGTCACAGCGCACCTCCCTCGCCGGCGGCGACACTGCGGCGTTCGATCCGCGCGAAGAAGTCGTCGAGTTCGCGGCGGGCGTCCTGCCCGCCGTCGAAGCCGCGCCAGCAGCGCCGCAGCCGGCCGACCAGTTCGTAGCACGCGTCGATCGGCAGCAGGTGGCACTCGGCGCCACCGGGTCCGGTGGTCGGGACCCGGATCAGCAACGCCTCCACGTCGGCGACCACGGTGCGGAGCGCGGGATTGGCCGCCACCACCGAATCCCAGGCGGCGATCGGCAGATCGGATTCCGTCGCACCGGCGGGTCCGGGGTAGAACGCGACCGTGCGATCCTGCTCGGAGTTGCGGAAGAAGAAGGCCAGGCCCACCGGGATCTCCAGCCCGTCCCATTCGCCCGGCCCCAGCCGGAAGTCCGGGAACGACAGGTACCGGTCGGGCACGGCCCGATACTTCAGCGCCGCATCGGGTTCGGTGAACAGCAGGTAGCACGGACGGCACACGCACATCAGCTGACGTCCGGCCATGTTCACGACGTGCGAGTGCTCGTCGGCGATCGGGGCCGCACACATCTCGCACCGCTCGCCCACCGGCGCGTCCGGTCTGGTCACCGCGATACGACGCAGCACCCCCAGGGCCGGTCCGGTGGGGGTGCCTGGGCCACGCGGCGCGGTCACCCGGTCACCGCCGTGGGCACGGCCACCGAGAGCACGCCGTCACGCACCAGGACCGGTAGCGGGTCGAGGTGATCGTCCGGCACCTCCACCCCGGCGCCGGCCCGGCGGACGTCGTAGTGAGCGCGACAGCTCGGGCACCGCAGGACCGCATCGTTCACCGGCCCACCGGCGCGGCGCGCCATCGTGGTGCCGGCCATCGAGTTCCCGCACGCGGGGCACCGGTCCCGGTACGCGAAGAGATCGTCGCCGACGCGACAGACGAGCATAGTGAGTCCCCCGACGGTGAACCCGCCGACCTCCCCCGGAGCGAGCTCGGCGAATTCCGGTACCGCCAGCCAGTTTCCGTTCTGCGGAGTGGTCTCACGCACGTGCGAGAGCAGCGAATCGGCAGTGAACACGCCCGGCGTGGGTGCGGTCTCGCGCTCGTCGGTCTCCACCTCGATCGTCGTGGTCTCCGGGGCCGCGGCCTGCACGGCGCCCTCCACCGCGAGCTGCAGCGTCACCGCCGACGACGGACAGCCGTGACAGCTGCCGAGCAGGCGCAGGCGCACGACGCCGTCCGACACGTCCACCAGTTCGACGTCGCCGCCGTGCGAACCCAGGTAGGGGCGGACGCTGTCGAGCGCCGTCCGCACCCGCGTCTCGACGTCGTGCGGATGCAGACCGCTCACCAGCAGCACACTCGACACCAACTCGTCCCGCGCCAGCTCGTCCACCAGCCCGGGGGTGCGGCCGGCGGCGGTCAGGATCCGGTCCAACGCCTCGCCGTACAGGTCCACCACCTCGCGGACGAGCTGCTCGGCCCGTTCACGCGCGACCGGACCTCCCACCGCGGAGGCGTCGAGCAGCGCCTCGATCCGATCGCCGGCTCCCCGCCAGCGATCGGATTCGTGCGCCTGGATCCGTGTCTCGTCGTCTACCGGCCCCATTCCTCACCTCATTCCCCGGTCATGGACTGCGTCGGAGAATGGAGCTTGTCGAGACTCTTCCCGTCGCCGAGGTACATGTGCACACCGCACGGCAGGCAGGGATCGAAGCTGCGCACGGTACGCATGATGTCGATGCCCTTGAAGTCGTCACGGCCGTTCTCCTCGTAGATCGGCAGATCCGTCACCGCGTCCTCGTACGGACCCGGGACCCCTTCGGCATCACGCGGACTCGCGTTCCAGGGCGTGGGCGGGTACGGGTGGTAGTTCGCGATCTTGCCGTCCCGGATCACCATGTGGTGCGACAGCACCCCGCGCACCGCCTCGGTGAAGCCGCAGCCGATGCCCTCGTCGGGCACCTCGAACGACTCCCACGTCTTGGTGCGGCCGGCGTTGATCTCGACGAGCGCCTTGCGCGCGAAGTGCAGGGCCATCGCGGCCGCGTACGCTTGGAAGTAGGTGCGCGCCCGGTTGCGCTCGATCGTGTTGCTCCACTGCGGGATCCGCCACTCGAAGCTGGCCGGGCCCTTCAGCGCCGTCTTCGGGAAGTCGATCTTGACGCTGTGCCCGGTGGCCATGACCTCGTCGGTCTCGACCATCCCGGCCAGCGCGGTGGACCACATCCGGGCCAGGGCACCGCCGCCGGTGTCGAGCGCGAGATTGCTCTTGCCGTCGAACCACCGCGGCGACATCACCCAGCTGTACTTGTCCTCGAGGTCGCGCTTCTGCGGCTTGGGATTGGTGTGCTGGTTCCACGGGTGGCGACGGTCCACGGGATTGCCCAGCGGATCGGTGCTGACGAACATCTCCTGGTCGGACCAGTCGTCGTAGTACGACGACCCCAGCATGATGCGGATGCCCAGGTTGATGTCGACGAGGTCCGTCGTCACCAGCTTGTTGTCCACGATCACGCCCGGGGTGACGAACATCTTCCGACCCCAGTCCGTCATGTCCTTGTACGCGAAATTGCACACCTCGGGATCCTGGAAGGCACCCCAGCACCCGAGCATCACCCGACGCTCGCCGACGTGCTCGTAACCCGGCAGCGCCTCGTAGAAGAAGTCGAACAGGTCGTCGTGCATGGGCACGACCTTCTTCATGAACTCGATGTAGCGCATCAGGCGCGTGGTGTAGTCGGTGATCAACTGCACCGTCGCGACCGTCCCCACTCCGCCGGGATACAGCGTCGACGGGTGGACGTGCCGACCCTCCATGAGGCAGAACATCTCTCGGGTCAGCCGACTGACCTGGAGCGCCTCCCGGTAGAAGTCGCCGGTGAACGGGTTGAGCGCCCGCATGATGTCGGCGATGCTCCGGTAGCCGTGCTCGTCGGCGTGCGGCGCCGGGGTGTTCTCGGCCTGGGCGAGCACACCGGGATTGGTCTCGGACACCATCTTCTCGCAGTAGTCCACCGCGACCAGGTTCTCCTGGAAGATGTTGTGGTCGAACATGTACTCCGCGGCCTCGCCGAGATTGGCGATCCATTCCCCCAGATGCGGCGGCTGGACCCCGTACGCCATGTTCTGGGTGTAACACGAGCAGGTCGCGTGATTGTCGCCGCAGATCCCGCAGATCCGGCTGGTGATGAAGTGTGCGTCGCGCGGATCCTTACCCTTCATGAACAGCGAGTAGCCGCGGAAGATCGACGACGTGCTGTGGCACTCGGCGACGGTCTTGTTCTTGAAGTCGACCTTGGTGTAGATCCCGAGACTGCCGACGATGCGGGTGATGGGATCCCAGGCCATCTCGACGAGGCCCTTGTCGTCGGTCGCCCCCTGTTTCGGCTCGGGCACGGTTGAAGTCATCGAGATGCCTCTTTTCCCTCGGCGATCGCGTGTGTTCGCGCTACCAGGTGCGGACGGCCCCCGTCCTGAGCAGGCGCCCTGGCGCGCGCCAATGCGGTTCCTTCTCGAGCGTCCTGCCGGTGACGTTGCGCAGCGTGCGGATCACCGATCCGTACACCTCGGACACCGAACTCGAGAGAATGCCGCCTGGGGGTTCGTCCATGAACGGCATGAACTTGTCCGGGAAGCCCGGCATCGTGCATCCGATGCAGATGCCGCCCACGTTGGGACAGCCACCGATGCCGGCCATCCAACCACGCTTGGGCACATTGCATTTCACGACCGGACCCCAGCATCCGAGCTTGACGATGCATTTGGGTGAGCCGTACTCGGTCGCGAAGTCACCCTGTTCGTAGTAGCCGGCGCGATCACAGCCCTCGTGCACCGTCTGCCCGAACAGCCACTGCGGCCGGAGCTGTTCGTCGAGCGGGATCATCGGTGCCTGCTCGGTCACCTGGTACAGCAGGTAGGTCAGGGTCTCGGACAGGTTGTCCGGCTGGATCGGGCAGCCCGGCACGCACACGATCGGCAGGCCCGCCTTGGACTTCCAGTCCCACCCGAGGTAGTCGGGGACGCCCATCGCCCCGGTCGGATTGCCGGCCATCGCATGGATACCGCCGTAGCAGGCGCACGTGCCGGCCGCGACGATCGCCGTCGCCTTCGGCGCGAGCCGGTCGAGCCACTCGCTCGTCGTGACGGGCTGCCCGGTCTCCGGGTTGTTGCCGAATCCGCACCAGTAGCCCTCGTCGTGCAGGTTCTCGTTCGGGATCGAACCCTCGACGACGAGCACGAACGGCTCCAACTCTCCGCGGTCGGCCTTCCAGAACCATTCGAGGAAGTCGTCGGCGCCGCCCTCGGGCCCGCACTCGAAGTCGATCAACGGCCAGTGCACGGCGATCTTGGGCAGTCCCGGCAGTGCGCCGAAGACGATCTCCTCGACGCTCGGCTGGGTGGCGGCGGTGAGCGCGACGGAGTCACCGTCGCAGCTGAGCCCCGCATTGATCCACAGGACGTGGATGATCCCCTCGTCCGTCTCGTCGGCCTTGGCGTGCTCTGGCTTCTTCGCAGCTTTGGTCGGTGTCGACATGTCGGCCACTCCCCGGGGCTCACCCGCCCCTGCGTCACCGGAGTCGACCCTCGGCCCACTTGCGTGACGCCCACCACAATTAAGGCGCGGACCGGGAGATATGTCAACGGCAGATGGTCATCCCAGCCGACGCTCGGCGATCCACCGGTACCACCGGTCCATCCCCTCGCCGCTGGTCGCGGACAGATTCACAACCTGCACACCGGGATTCACCGATCTTGCGTTCCGTTCGCACACCGCAGGGTCGAACGAGACATACGGGAGCAGGTCGGTCTTGTTGACGATCACGAGGTCGGCGACCGCGAAGATGTGCGGGTACTTCAACGGCTTGTCGTCGCCCTCCGTCACCGATATTAGGACAACCTTACCTTGCTCGCCAAGGTCGAACAGGGCGGGGCACACCAGATTTCCGACATTCTCCACGAACACCAGCGACTCGTTCGCGGGACGCAGCGTGTCGAGCGCGCCGCGCATCATCTCGGCGTCGAGGTGGCATCCCGAGCCCGTATTCACCTGTACCACAGAACATCCCGTGGCCCGGATGCGTTCGGCGTCGAGCAGTGTCTCCTGATCGCCCTCGATCACCGAGACCGGACCGGTATCCGACAGGTCTCGCACTGTGCGCTCGAGCAGCGTGGTCTTTCCCGAGCCGGGCGAGCTCATCAGATTGAACGCGAGCACCCCGCGCTCGGTGAGCCACGCGCGGTTCTCCTCCGCGAGGACGTCGTTCTTGGCCAGGATCTTCTCTTCGAGCGTGATCGTCTCGGTCCCGGTCGGCTCGTGCGAGTGGCCGTGCCCGTGCGCATGGCCGTGACCGTGTTCGTGTTCGTGTTCGTGTTCGTGCGCATGCTCGCGAGGGTCCACGCCGGGGACACTGATCCGGGTTCCGGCCGTCCCGCCGGCCTCGTCGACCTTGCCGCAGCCACACGTTGCACACATGGTTCAACCCACTTCCATCGACATGATCCGCAGTTCACGGCCCGAGAGGACCTCGACGTCGGCGCTGCCGCACGGACACAGCAGAACCAGATCGCGCAGGGGGAAGTCCGTGTCACAGCCGCGGCAGTGCGCCAGTCCGGGAGGCTCCTCGATATCGAGGCGGGCGCCCTCGGCGACCGTCCCCTCCGTGACCAGTTCGAAGCAGAACTGCATCGCATCGGGCACCACCGCGCACAGGCAACCGACCTGCAGTCGGATGCTGCGCACGTCGCGGTCGCCGGCGCGCTCGCACACCGCGTCGACGACACTCTGGGTGATTGCCATCTCGTGCATCACGGGTCCCCTCCGGACGGAGGCTGTCCGAAGTCACGATAGGCCGCACCCGCGACCGGCAACAGGGGATTCGGTGAAGCGACGTCAGCTCGCGTCGTGCTCGTGGAAGTGGGTGGCCCCGATGGTGTGCAGCAGCTCGTGCACGGTGTCGTCGACCAGGCGGTAGCGGACGGTGCGGCCGGACCGCTCGGCCGACACCCAGCCCTGTTGCCGCAACAGACGCAGCGCGTGGGACACCGCGGTGCCCGTCATCCCAAGGGCCACCGCGAGATCGGTGACGCAGATGTCGGGGGCGTGGTGCAGGCACAGCAGCAGCCGCAGCCGGTTGGGGTCGGAGAGCAGCTCGAAGCGGTTGGCCCACGCTCCGATGTCCGGCGTCTCGAGCGCCAGCGCCGCGCGGCGGGCGTGATCCGGGTCGATAGCGGGAATCTCGGGCACGGCCTCAGTGTAGGTCTGCTGATCCCGATCGCGACCTAACGTAGGGGGGTGGTCATGCAGCAGGCAGTCAACCCCGTCGACGGTGTCGGGATCGCGTATCGGGTGATCGGCGACGGGCCACCGTTGGTGCTGGCGCACGGCACCGCGCTGTCCAGTGCGATCTGGCGCGCGTTCGGATACGTCAAGGCCCTGCGCGATCGGTACCAGCTGATCCTGCCGGACATGCGCGGCCACGGCCGCAGCGATACCCCGCACGACGCGGACTCGTACGCGATGGACCTGGTGGTGGGCGACATCGTCGCGGTGCTCGACGCGTTGGGTCACGACCGGGCCCATTACCTGGGCTACTCGTTCGGCGGACGCGTCGGGCTCTCGCTCGCGGTGAGCGCCCCCGACCGCCTGCGCACCCTCACCGTCGGCGGCGGCAGTTCCCGTCCACAGGCCGGTTCGTTCGACAAACTGTTCTTCCCTGGTTGCATCGATGTCCTCGACCACGAGGGCATGACGGCCTTCCTCGATCAGTGGAACGCGTACCGCCCCTGGCCGCTGGACGCCGCTACTCGGGCCGCGTTCAACGCGAACGACACCCGCGCGCTGGTGGCGTACCTGCGCCGGTCCGAGACCGAGCCCGGCGTCCCCGACGCGGCACTCGAAACACTCGACCTGCCGACACTGCTGTTCGTCGGGTCGGAGGACCGTCCGCGGCTGTCCGACACGAAGAAGCTGGCGTCGCTCATTCCGGGGTCGCGGCTGGCGGTCATTCCCGGCTTCGACCACGCCACCACCGTCGCGGCCTCACCGGAGGTGCTGGCGGTGGTGAAGCCGTTCCTCGAGGAGTACTGATCGGCGCGCCTGCGACAAGAGCCTCAGCGACTGAAGGCACCCTCGAGCCGGTTGCGTGACCCCGGGTGGATCAGCCGGGCAGCACTGACCAGACCCCGTTCGGACCAGGTTCGCCGCCGGATCAGCAGGCACGGCTCACCGCGGTCGATCTGCAACAGACGGCACTCCTCCGGGCTGGCGAGGACGGCCTCGACGACATGCTCACCGCGCACGAGCGGCGCGACCCGGCTTAGGTAGTCGTTGGGGGTGATGGCGGTGAAGTCCTGGTCGAGATAGTCGGGCGCCTCGACGGGATTCACCAACCGGTCCTCCACCTGGATCGGAGTCTCGTCCTCATAGTGCACGAGGACCGAGTGAAACACCCTGGCACCGACCGCATCCCGTAGGAATACCTGCGAGTGGTCGGTCTCCTCTTCGCGCACGAAAATCACCTCGGTGCGGTGCCGGTGACCACGCTCCTGGATCTCGTCCGCGATGTTCTTCACCTCGAACAGTGGTGACGGGGTCTTGGTGCTGGCGACGAACGTGCCGATGCCCATCATCCGCACGATCAGGCCGTCGCCCGTCAGCTCGCGCAACGCGCGGTTGATCGTCATCCGGGACAGCCCCAGTGCGTTGACGAACTGGTTCTCGGACGGCAACTGGTCGCCTTCCGACCAACGGCCCGAACGGATCTGCTCGGCCACCAGCTTCTTGACCCGCTCGTAGGCGGGCACGGACTCGCCGCCGGCCTCGTCGAACAGCGCGGCAAGTTCCGCGTCGACGTCAACCACTGCCATCCGCTGCCCCTGTATCTCGAGAAGTCCCAACGCTCCGTCGGTCGACTCGGCCCACGAAGTCTACCGACCAGTGTGCGGCCGAAACGGTGTGCCTGGTCATCGACTCGTCGTCACCCGAGCGTCGTCCATGATGTCGATCCGGTATGTCCGGGCGCGGTCGAGGATGGCCTCGGCCGCGCGCAGGCGGGGAAGATAGCTTCCGTCGATACTGTCGGTGCGGTTGGCGAGGAGTTCCCTGGCACCTCGTACCTCCTCCGGGCTGGGCGCGAACCCGGTGTTGATCGTGCCGATGTGGTCCGGCTTCACACACAGCATGCCGCCCATCCCGGTTGCAAGGGATCGGCGGCAGTAGCTGCGCAGTCCGCCCACTTCGGCGGCGAGTGACGGTCCGTCGATCGGCGCGGGAAGTCCGGCCGATCGACTCGCCAGGACGAGGTGCGCCCGCGCCCCCATGACCGTTGCCGAATCGTCCGTCGCGGCCGTGTCGTGGCGGAAGTCGCCGCTGCCGAATGCCAAGCGGGTCACCGAGTTCGCGCGCGCGATCGATACCGCGTCCAGCACCCCGGTCGCCGACTCGACCAGAGCGATCAGGCCCCCGTCGAAGTCGCCCAGTTCGGCCGAGGTCGCGTCGATCTGCGCCGCGGACTCGGCCTTCGCCAGCACGACCCCGAGAATCCCCGGACACCGAGCCGCGAATTCGAGGTCCACGCTCCAATCCGCGGTGGTGGCCGCGTTCACACGGATCCATGCCTTCCCGCCCCTCGTGGCCCAGTCGTGGATCTCGTCGCGGGCACGGGACCTGTCCTCGGGGGCGACACCGTCCTCGAGATCGAGAATGACGGCGTCGGGGCCATGCCCTCGAATCGTGTCTTCGAGTTCGTGCGTACCTGTTCCGGGCACCAGCAGCCACGAACGCGCGTCTCGTGAAGAGACCGCTCCGGCGGGCTCACTGGTACTGCGGGAGTTCACGGTAGTGATGGCTTTTCCTCTCGTGGATGGGGAGCGTGTCGGCTCTCCGGCTCTCAACCGACCATCCGCCGCAACTGACGGGACGCGACGGACAGGGCGGCGAGGTCGCGCTGATCGGATCCCGAGATCTCCGCGAGTGTGTTGCGCGCCCGACGCAGACGGGACTCGTTGCGCTCCTCCCAATCTCCGATCATCCGGTCGGTGTCGTCGCCCGGAACCGCATGCGCGAGGACGTCCAGGGTCAGGGCCCGTGCGCTGTCGTACAGCTCGTCACGCAGCGCCAGGCGGGCCAGCGCATCCCATCGGCTCGCCTTGCCGAGCGCGGAGACCCCGTTGAGGAGAGGAACAAGACCGACCCGCTCGCACAGCCGGAAGTAGAGTTCACCCGCGACGGCCAGGTCGCACTCGGCCAGGTCCGCGATCTCGACGACGTCGAGCAGCCCGAACCGGTCGAGAGCCAACTCCACGTCCCGGACCAGGTCTTCGGGGGCGCCGCGCTCGGCGATCGCGCGCGTGCGGTCGCGCAGGTTGGTGCGGTCGGCGCCCACCAGCCATTCCTCGAGATGCGCCGACGCGTCCTCGATCCGGTCCCGGAACCGCGTGATCTCCGCGCCCACCGCGAGCGGCTGAGGTCGCCGGTGCAGCATCCAGCGGGACGCCCGGTCGAGCAGTCGGCGGGTGACGAGCACGAGTTCGTCGGCGACCTCGCTTGGAACGTCGGCGCCGGCGATCCTGGACCACAGGTCGGGCAGCCCGAACACCTCGCTGACCACTCCGAACGCGCGGACGGAGTCGTCCGCCGTCGCGCCCACCTCCTCGGCGAGCCGGAAGACGTAGGAGATACCGCCGCGGTCGACGACGTCGTTGGTCAGTGCCGTCGCGACGATCTCGCGGCGCAGCGGGTGCCGGTCGACGGCCGCCTCGTGATCGCGACGAAGCGGCTGCGGGAAGTACTCGCGAAGAATCGGCAGGTACACGTCGTGGTCGACCAGTTCGCCGGCCAGCAGGGCACCCTTGAGATCGAGCTTGACGTGCGCCATGAGGGTCGCCAGTTCCGGAGCCGACAGGCCGTCGCCGGACCGCTGCAGCGCGGCGAGCGTCTTGGCGTCGGGCAGCACCTCGAGCGCGCGATCGAGCGCCCCGGCGGCTTCGAGTGCCTTGATCTGACGCGCGTGCACGCCCACCATCTCCGACGCGTCCGTGAGGGCGACGCCCATCGCCTCGTTCTGGGAGACGTTGTCCGCCAACACCAGCGCGGCGACCTCGTCGGTCATCTCGGCCAGCAGGCGCGGCCGCACCTCGGCGTCGAGGGTGCCGTCCCCGACCAGGTCGTCGAGCAGGATCTTGATGTTGACCTCGTGGTCGGAGCAGTCCACACCGGCCGAGTTGTCGAGCGCGTCGGTGCCCACCCGTCCGCCCGTGCGAGCGAGCTCGATCCGGGCCGCCTGCGTCAGGCCGAGGTTGCCGCCCTCGCCCACGACCCGGGCCCGCAGATCGCATCCGTCCACGCGCACAACGTCGTTCGCCTTGTCCCCCGCGTCGGCGTGCGACTCGGTCGAGGCCTTGACGTACGTGCCGATTCCGCCGTTCCACAGCAGGTCGACCGGAGCACACAGGATCGCCCGGATCAGCTCGGGCGGCGTCATTTCCGTGACGCCCGGATCCAGACCGAGCACCCGGCGGACGGCGTCGCCGATCGGCACGGACTTGGCGCCGCGCTCCCACACACCGCCGCCCGGACCGATCAGTGACCGGTCGTAGTCGGCCCACGACGACCGCGGCAACGCGAACAGCCGCTCCCGCTCCGCGTACGACAGTTCGGGGTCGGGATCGGGGTCGAGGAACACGTGCCTGTGGTCGAACGCGGCCACGAGCCGAATGTGCCTGCTGCACAGCATGCCGTTGCCGAAGACGTCCCCGCTCATGTCGCCGATGCCGACCGCGGTGAAATCCTGCCGCTGGCAGTCGACACCCAGTTCCCGGAAGCGGCGTTTGACGCTCTCCCACGCGCCGCGAGCGGTGATGCCCATCGCCTTGTGGTCGTATCCCACCGAACCACCGGATGCGAAGGCGTCACCGAGCCAGAAGTCGTACTCGGCCGCAACCGCGTTCGCGATGTCCGAGAACGACGCCGTTCCCTTGTCGGCGGCCACCACGAGGTAAGTGTCGTCGGCGTCGTGCCGGACGACACCCGGTGCCGGCACGACCGCCCCGGTGCCCCGGTCGATGTTGTCCGTGAGGTCGAGCAGGCCGCGGATGAACATGCGGTAGCCCGCCACGCCCGCCTCTCGCTGTGCCGCCCGGTCGGCCTCGACGTCACCGGTGGGCACCGGCGGCCTGCGCAGCACGAAACCGCCCTTGGCGCCGACCGGCACGATCACGGCGTTCTTCACCGCCTGTGCCTTCACCAATCCCAGCACCTCGGTGCGGAAGTCCTCACGACGGTCGGACCACCGCAGGCCCCCTCGGGCGACGGACCCGAACCGCATGTGCACCCCCGCGACGGCCGGCGAGTACACGAAGATCTCGTGCCGGGGCCGAGGCTCGGGCAGTTCCACGATGTTGCGCGAGTCCAACTTGAGCGCCAGGGTCTTGCGCGCGGGAGCCGCGAAGTGGTTGGTGCGCACGGTGTTGCGAACGGTGTCGAGGAGAGCGCGGAAGATGCGATCCTCGTCGAGGCCCGGCACCAGCTCGATCGACGCGGACACCTCGGCGGCCGCCGCCCCACCTCCGTCGTTCGATGCCGTATCCGGGTCGAATCGCTCCGTGAAGAACCTGACCAGACCGGCCGCGATGGACGGGTGACGACACAGTGCGTCCGCGACATACGCGCTGCTGTAGGGCAATCCGCCCTGACGCAGATACTCGACGTACGCGCGCAGCACCGTGACCTCACGCCAGCGCAGGCCCGCCCGGGCCACCAGTTCGTTCAGCCGGTCCGCCTCGGCGTCGCCCCGCCACAGGGCCTCGGCGGCCGCGCCGAACCGGGCCGCGAACTCGTCGAACCCGTCGGCCGGGGCGATCGGGTACCGGACGGTGAACTCGTACACCCAGCACGGCATGTCCGCCGGCGAGGCCAGCGCGTACGGCCGCTCGTCCAGCACCTCCACGCCGAGGCTCTGCAGCAGCGGCATCAGGTCGCCCAGCGACGCCGGATGCCCGCCGACGTACAACGACAGTCGGTGCGTACCGCGCGCCGTCGTGTCGGGCACGATGCGTGCCCGCGCCGCTCCGTCGGTGAGCCCGGCGAGGATGTCGAGGTCGATGCGCGCGCGCTCGGGGGTGATGTCCTGCTTGTACCCGGCGGGAAGGCCGGAGACGAATCGCGCGAGATGCTCACGCGCTGCGGGGTCCGCGTCGGCGAGCACACGCTCGTCCCAACTGCGGAAGACTCGGGCGAGAGCGTCGTCGATCTCGCGGGGGTTCGGCATCGGATCGGTCTGGGTGGAGACGGTGTTCATCTGGGAACCTTCCGCCGGGCGCCACGCTGCACCCGACTGGTCGTCGTGTCCGTTCAACTGGTCGAACATCTCGCGATGTCGGGGGCGGCACTGCAGGGTGCCCCTTGACATCAGCTTGTATAGACAGGAATATACAAGTCATAGTTGCAGAACGTGAGCCAGCGCACAACAGCTACGCCCACACGGACACGGACGACAACGGCGTCGGACCGCGACCGCGTGACACGACCCGCGCCCTCACCGCCCGATCACTAGGAGTTATCCGATGGACATCACCTCACCCGGCCACGAGGCCCGCCCGGTCAGCGCCCCCCGCGGCTCCGAGCTGAACACCCTCGGGTGGCAGCAGGAGGGCGCCCTGCGCATGCTCATGAACAACCTCGACCCCGAGGTTGCCGAGCACCCCGACAACCTGGTCGTCTACGGAGGCACCGGCCGCGCCGCCCGCAGCTGGGCCGCGTTCGACGCCATGGTCGCCACCCTGAAGACGCTGAAGAACGACGAGACCATGCTGGTCCAGTCCGGCAAGCCGGTCGGCGTCTTCCGCACCAACGAGTGGGCGCCGCGCGTGCTGCTCGCGAACTCCAATCTCGTCGGCGACTGGGCCAACTGGGAGCAGTTCCGCAAGCTCGAGGCCGAGGGCCTGATGATGTACGGCCAGATGACCGCCGGGTCCTGGATCTACATCGGCACCCAGGGCATCCTGCAGGGCACCTACGAGACGTTCGGCGCGATCGCCCGCAAGCGCTTCGACGGCACCCTCGCCGGCACCATCACCCTCACCGCCGGCATGGGCGGCATGGGTGGCGCGCAGCCACTGGCCGTCACCATGAACGAGGGTGTCGCGATCTGCGTCGACTGCGACGTCACCCGCATCGACCGCCGCATCGCCCACAAGTACCTCGACACCAAGGCCGACAGCATCGAGCACGCGCTGCAGCTGGCCACCGAGGCCCGTGACGCGCGCAAGCCGCTGTCGATCGGCCTGGTCGGCAACGCCGCCGAGATCTTCCCGGCGCTGCTGGAGATGGACGCGCCGATCGACATCGTCACCGACCAGACGTCGGCGCACGACCCGCTGTCCTACCTGCCGATCGGCGTCGACATCGCCGACATGAAGGATCTGGCCGCGAAGGATCCGGAGAAGTTCACCGAGGACTCGCGCAAGGCGATGGCCGCGCACGTCGAGGCCATGGTCGGCTTCATGGACAAGGGCGCCGAGGTCTTCGACTACGGCAACTCCATCCGCGACGAGGCCCGCAAGGCCGGCTACGACCGCGCGTTCGAGTTCCCCGGCTTCGTCCCGGCCTACATCCGCCCGCTGTTCGAGGAGGGCCTCGGCCCGTTCCGCTGGGCCGCGCTGTCGGGCGACCCCAAGGACATCGCCGCGACCGACAAGGCGATACTCGAGCTGTTCCCCGAGAACGAGCACCTCAAGCGCTGGATCGAGATGGCCGGCGAGAAGGTCGCCTTCGAGGGCCTGCCCGCCCGCATCTGCTGGCTCGGATACGGCGAGCGCCACAAGGCCGGCCTGAAGTTCAACGAGATGGTCGCCAGCGGCGAGCTGTCGGCGCCGATCGCCATCGGCCGTGACCACCTCGACTCGGGTTCCGTCGCCTCCCCGTACCGCGAGACCGAGTCCATGAAGGACGGCTCCGACGCGATCGCCGACTGGCCGCTGCTCAACGCCCTCGTGAACACCGCCTCCGGCGCGTCCTGGGTGTCGATCCACCACGGCGGTGGCGTCGGCATGGGCCGCTCGATCCACGCCGGCCAGGTGTGCATCGCCGACGGCACCGAGCTGGCCGCGAAGAAGATCGAGGCCGTGCTCACCAACGATCCGGGCATGGGCGTCATCCGCCATGCCGACGCCGGCTACGAGCACGCCATCGACACCGCGCGTGAGCGCGGCGTCCGGATTCCGATGTCCGAGAACAACTGACCGAGAACAACTGACCGGGAACAACTGATCCCCACACCTGAACACGGCTCACGACGACCAGCGTGAGCCCGAGCCGGCGGCACTGACGTCGGCTCCGTGACGAGCGGCAACGCGCAGGACGATCCCCCTGCGCGTTGCCGCTCGTCGTCGTTTCCGGGCCCGGCGGGACGGACGAACTCCCTCTGGACAAACGACAGGACCGGATGCGATAGTCGTCGCATGCCACTAGATGGCAATCGACTTCCACTAGATGAAATCTAGCGATTCCCCCTCTCGTTCACCCAGGAGTTACCCGTGGCCACTCAGACGCTCGACGACACCCTCGACCTGTCCGAATTCCGCAGCACCGTCCGCGCTTTCGCGAACGCGGAGATCCTTCCCGGCGCGGCCGAGCGCGACGAGTCCAAGGAGTTCCCAGCTCGCCTGATGCGCCGCCTCGCCGAGCAGGACCTGATGGGCATCTCCGTCCCGGAGGAGTTCGGCGGCCTCGGCCTGTCGACCCGCGCCCAGCTGGTTGCGGTCGAGGAGGTCGCCCGCGCCGACGCCGCGCTGGCGTCGATCTACACCGCCCACTACCTGGGCCTCGAGCCGATCCTGGTCGGCGGCACCGAGGAGCAGAAGAAGCGCTGGCTGCCCGGACTGGCCTCGGGTGAGGTCCTCGCCGGCTTCGCGCTCACCGAGCCCGACGCGGGCTCGGACATCGCCTCCATGCGCACCGTGGCGCGCCGCGAGGACGACGGCTGGCACCTGTCCGGCTCCAAGACCTTCATCTCCAACGCCCGCGAGGCCGACCTCGTCGTGCTGTTCGCCAAGACCGACCCCTCGGCCGGCTTCCGCGGCATCACCGCGTTCGCCGTCCCGAAGGGCACGCCCGGCATCAGCTACTCGGAGCCGCAGGACAAGATGGGCATCCGCTCGGCGCCCACCTACACCGTCTACCTCGACGACGTGGTCCTGCCGCACGACGCAGTGATCGGCACCGAGGGCCGCGGCGGCAACATCGCGCTGACCGCCCTCAACCGCGCCCGCATCGACGTCGCCGCGATGGCCAACGGAATCGCGCTGCGCGCTTGGGAACTCGGCCGCGAGTACGCGTCCGAGCGCAAGCAGTTCGGGCACCCCATCTTCGAGTTCCAGGCCATCCAGCTGCTGCTCGGCGAGTGCGACGCCAAGCTCGTCGCCTCGCGGGTGACCGCCGACTGGGCGTCCGACGTCAAGGACGCCGGCCAGGACCTGCGCCGCGCCGCCTCGATCTCGAAGTTCGTGGCGACCGAGGCCTGCTTCTCCATCGTCGATCAGGTCGTCCAGATCCACGGCGGCGCCGGGTTCATGCGCGAGTCCGAGATCGAGCGCCTCTACCGCGACTGCCGGATCCTGCGCATCTTCGAGGGCACCTCGCAGATCCAGCTGCTCACCATCGCGGGCAACGCCCCGTCGATCCGTTCCACCGAGTACTGAGAGGGGAGGCGATCATGGTCACCCCCGCACTCCCCCCGCTCGACGGCGTCCGCGTCGTCGACCTGTCCCGCGTGCTCGCGGGCCCGTTCTGCACCGCGCTGCTCGCTGACGCCGGCGCCGACGTCGTCAAGATCGAGGCGAAGGCCGGTGAGGATTCCCGCCACCTCGGACCGTTCCGTGACGGTGAGAGCATCTACTTCAACGTCCTCAACCGCGGCAAGCGCTCGATCGCACTCGACCTCAAGGACCCCGAGGACCGGGAGTCGCTGCTGCAGTTGATCGCCGACGCCGACGTCGTCGTCGAGAACTTCCGTCCCGGCGTCACCAGCCGGCTCGGCATCGACTACGAGGCTGCGCGCGCCCGCAACCCGAAGATCGTCTACGCGTCGATCTCCGGCTTCGGGCAGAAGGGTCCGATGGCGGGCGCCGCGGCCTACGACCTCGTGGTCCAGGCCCTGTCCGGCGTCATGAGCATCACCGGCACCGAGGACTCCGGCCCCACCCGTCTGGGCGAATCGTTCGGCGACACCATCACCGGCGTCTTCGCCGCGTGGGGCATCAGCACCGCGCTGCTGGCCGCCCGTGCCACCGGCCAGGGGCAGCACCTCGACGTCGCGATGTTCGACAGCATGCTCGCGATGCTGCCCACCGCGCACAGCCAGCTCCAGGCGTCCGGCGCGACCCCAAAGCGGGTCGGTAACCGGCACCCCGTGTCGACGCCGTTCGACACCTACCGCGCCGACGACGGCCTGTTCGTCCTCGCGATCGCCAGCGAGAAGGGCTTCCAGACGCTGGCCCGGACCATGGGCCGCGAGGAACTGATCACCGACCCCCGGTTCACCGAGGACACCCTGCGCACCGAGAACGAGCCCGCGCTGCGCAAGGAGATCGAGGCGTGGGCCGCCGGCCGCACCGTCGCGCAGGTCCTCGAGCTGCTGGACGCGGCCGGCCTGGCCGGCTCCGAGGTGTGGGACGTCCAGCAGGCGCTCGGGTCGGAGCAGGCCCGCTACCGCGGTGTCGTGGAGACATTCGAGCATCCCAAGGCGGGCACGGTGTCGTACGTCCGGCAGCCGGTCGTCTTCGGCGACAGCGCGCGTCCGGCGGTGCGGCGCAGCCCGCTCCTCGACGAGCACCACGACGAGGTCCTCGGCGGAACGCCCACACGATAGATTCGTCGAACGGTCGGCCGAACGGTCGACGCCCTCGGCATGGGAGACACGCATGGCCCCCGGTGACGTGACGCGCAGCGTCAGTCGCACCTTCGAACTGCTCAGCGCGATCATCGAGCACGGTGGACTGACCCTCGCCGACGCCGCGAAGACGACCGACCTCGCGACCAGCACAGCGCTGCGGCTGATCCGCAGCCTCGAGCAGACCGAGTTCGTCCTGCGTGGCGAGGACAACGTGTACCGGGTCGGTCCCCGGCTACTGCAGATCGGCGCGAAGGCCATCGCCGACAACCAACTGCTCCTGCGGGCGCAGCCGGCCATGGCTGAGATCGCCGAGATCACCCGGGAGTCGACGTACCTGTCGGCTCCCGGGCCCCGGGGCACGGCGTTGTACATGGGGCAGATCGAGGGGACCCACGCCATCCGGCACATGGGGTGGGTCGGCCAGACCGTTCCCCTCGTCGGGACCGCGGTGGGCGCGGCCCTGCTCGGCGAGGTGGGCGCGGACGGATACGCCATCGCCCACGACACCATCGAGGACCACTCCACCGGCGTGGCCGCCCCGATCTACGACGCGATCGGCCGGATCGTGGGGGCACTGAGCGTCGTCGGACCCACGTTTCGACTCGACGACGACGTCTGCGCCCAGCACGGGCAGGTCCTCGTCGAGCGCTGCGCGCGACTGTCGGCCGAACTGGGCCGCACCGCCCCGTCGTAGTCCGAAGCCCGCCTGGGCCGCCGGCTGCTGGCTGCTGGCTGCTGGCTGCTGGCTGCCGGCTGCCGGCTGCCGGCCGAATGTGACATTGGTTCGGTTGGACTGAACGAATGTCACATTCGGCCACCCACGACAGTTCGGAAACCGAGGCGTTTGGTCCACGGTCTCGTATCCGAGACAATGACGCGGCACGCCGGTCAGGACAATGACGCGGCACGCCGGTCAGGACAATGACGCGGCACGCCGGTCAGGACAATGACGCGGCACCCCGGCCGATCGGCCGGGAACGAAAGGGGACGTTCGATGTCGACGAGCCGGGTCAAGTCCGCAGAGCGGGTGCTCGACGTGCTCGATCTGCTCGCCCGGCGGGGTGTGCCCATGGCGGCGACCGAGATCGCGAGTGAACTCGATCTGCCCAAGAGCACCACGCACCACCTGCTCAACGTGATGCGGGACCGGCGCTTCGTCTCCTACTGGCCCGACCAGCGGGCATGGACTCTCGGCGTCTCGGCGTTCGAGGTGGGGGCGTCGTACATGCGGTCCGGACCGCTGCATCGCGAGGGGCAACGCCACATGGTCGCGCTCACCCAGGCCGCGGACGAGACCTCGCACCTGGCGGTGCTGCAGGGGACCGACGTGATCTACCTGGACAAGCGCGAGCCGCTCAAGCCTGGTGTGCGGCTGGTGACGGAGGTCGGGACGCGACTGCCCGCGCATCTGACGGCCGTCGGACGCACGATCCTCGCGCGCCTCGACCCCGAGCAGCTCAGTGCGCTGTACGCCGGGTACACCTGGCCCATGCGTACCGGCGAGGGGCCGACGTCGCTCGACGACCTGCGGGCACTCCTGAAGGCCGATCGCGAACTCGGGTACGCCGTGGAGCGGGACTCGACCACCAACGGTGTCACTTGCATCGCCGGCCCGGTGGTCACCCGGGAGGGACGTCCGGTCGCCGCGTTGGGTGTCGCGTACCTGACCGGGGCGCGCACTGACGCCGAGACCGCCGAACTGGCCCAGCTCGTCACGGACGCCGCCGCCCACTTCTCGGACAGCCTCAGCGACCGCATGGTCGAGGAATCCATCGAGTCCTGAACCGGAGTCCGGAACCGGCGATCCCCTTCGATCCGCCAATCCCCGCTCGCCTATTGTCTTACATACGAGACTATGGTCTCGTATACGAGACACAATCTTCACGGCCACCGATCCGTCGCGACCGCCGGGCCGTCCCTGCCTTCGGAGTCCCCATGACCCTCACCACCCAGTCCACCGACGTCGTCGACGTCGGACTCGGACCCGTCACGATCGAGGACGTCGTCGACGTCGCCCGCCGCGGCCACGGGGTGCGCCTCACCGACGACGCTCTCGCCGAGATCGCCCGCTCGCGCCGGCGCATCGAGGACCTCGCCGCCGACCCCCGTCCCGTGTACGGCGTCTCCACCGGCTTCGGCGCGCTCGCGACCCGGCACATTCCTCAGGAGATGCGAACCCAGCTCCAGCGCAGCCTGGTTCGCTCGCACGCGGCCGGATCCGGACCGGAGGTGGAGCGCGACGTGGTGCGCGCGCTGATGCTGCTGCGCCTGTCGACCCTCGCCACCGGCCGCACCGGCGTCCGGGTCGAGGTGGCGCAGGCATACGCCGATCTCCTCACGGCCGGGATCACCCCGGTGGTCCACGAGTACGGCAGCCTCGGTTGCTCCGGCGACCTCGCGCCGCTCGCGCACGTCGCCCTGGCGGTCACCGGGGAGGGCACGGTCCGCACCGCGGACGGCCGCCTCGTCGATGCCTCGGTCGCCCTGGCCGAGTGCGGACTCGAGCCCGTCGTCCTCGCCGAGAAGGAGGGTCTGGCGCTCATCAACGGCACCGACGGGATGCTGGGCCAGCTCGCGCTCGCGGTCACCGACCTCGACCACCTGCTCAAACTGGCCGACATCGCGGCCGCGATGAGCGTCGAGGGTTTGCTGGGCACGGATCGGGTGTTCGCAGCCGACCTGCAGGCGCTCCGCCCGCATCCCGGCCAGGCCGCCGCGGCCGCCAACATGTCCCGGCTACTCGACGGCTCCCCCATCGTCGCGAGCCATGCGGGCCCCGAGGACACCCGCGTACAGGACGCCTACTCGCTGCGCTGCGCACCGCAGGTGGCCGGCGGCGCGCGCGACACCGTCGAGCACGCCCGCACGGTCGCTCTGCGCGAACTCGCGTCCGCGGTAGACAACCCCGTCGTCACGGTCGACGGCCGCGTGGAGTCCAACGGCAACTTCCACGGCGCCCCCGTGGCCTACGTCCTCGACTTCCTCGCGATCGTCGCGGCCGACGTCGCGAGCATCAGCGAGCGCCGCACCGACCGGTTCCTCGACGTCGCCCGCAACCACGGGTTGCCGCCGTTCCTCGCCGACGACCCGGGCGTGGACAGCGGTCTCATGATCGCCCAGTACACCCAGGCCGCGATCGTCTCCGAGCTCAAGCGGTTGGCGGCGCCGGCCAGTGTCGACTCGATCCCGTCCTCGGCGATGCAGGAGGACCACGTCTCGATGGGCTGGTCCGGTGCCCGCAAGCTGCGCCGGGCCGTCGACGGTCTCACCCGCGTGCTCGCCATCGAGATCCTCACGGCCGCAAGTGGAATCGATCTGCGCGCGCCGCTCGCGCCGGCAACCGGAACCGGCGCGGTGGTCCGCACACTCCGCGAGAGCGTCCCGGGTCCGGGCACCGACCGGTTCCTCGCGCCGGAGATCGAGCAGGCCGTCGCGCTGGCGGCCTCGGGCGCGCTCGTCGCGGCCGCCGAGGACGCGATCGGAGACCTGCAGTGACCCGCTCGATCGCCCTGCCCCGGGCCCGGCCCGAGATCGACGCGCTGCCCACGTATTCGAGGGCCTCGGGTGCCGCGACGGTGCGCTGGCGGGCGTCGAGCAACGAGTCGACCATCGCGCCCTCCCCGGCCGTCGTCGAGGCGATCGCCCGCGCCGGCGCGCACGGCCACCTGTACCCGACGCTGTTCGCGGACGATCTTGTCGCCGCTCTGGCCGATCGACTGTCCGTGCCCGCCGATTCGGTGCTGACGGGCGCCGGTTCGCTGGCGCTGCTGCAGCAGGTTCTCACAGCGTTCACCGGCCCCGGCACCGAGGTGGTCCACGCGTGGCGCAGCTACGAGGCGTACCCGATTCTCATCGGGATCGCGGGTGCCACAGCGGTTCCGGTACCGCTCGACGGGCGGCACCGCCACGACGTCGATGCGATGATCGCGGCGGTGACGCCCCGCACCCGCGCGGTCCTGGTGTGCAATCCGAACAACCCGACGGGCACCGAACTCACGGACTCCGAACTGCGGCACCTCCTCGACAACGTGCCGTCGGACGTCCTGGTGATCCTCGACGAGGCCTACCGCGAGTTCGGCGAGGAGCAGGCCGACGGCGTCGAGCTGCTCCGTGAGTTCCCGAATGTCGTCGTGCTGCGGACGTTCTCGAAGGCGTACGGGCTCGCCGGGCTGCGCGTGGGATACGCGATCGCCGGTTCCGCCGTCGCCGCTCCCCTGCACGCCGCCGCACCCCCGTTCGGTCTGAGTTCGGTCGCGGAGGCGGCGGCGTGCGCCGCCCTCGCCGAGTCGGCACACACCGACCGGATCGTGGAGTCGGTGCGAGCCGGTCGGCACCACGTCCGCTCGGGACTGGCCGCGCACGGATTCGAAACACCCTCCAGTGGAGGCAACTTCGTCTGGATCCCCGTCGGTGACCGGGCCACGACACTCGACGCCGCCTGCGTGGCGCACGGGGTGTCCGTCCGCACGTTCCCCGGCGAGGGCGTACGGGTGACCGTCGGCGACCGCGATGCCGAGGACGCTGTCCTCGCCGCCGTCGGCGACCTGACCTCGCTCCCCGCCGAACACTGACCGACGACGACAAGGAACCCAGATGTCCCTCACCGCGCTCGCCGACGCCCTCGGCTCGCGTCGACTCGTCACCGATCCCGACGTCATGGACGCCTACAGCCGCGACGAGGCACATCTCGCGGAGCCCGGCCGTCCGCTCGCAGTGTTGATCGCGGACTCCACCGACGACGTCGTCGCGGCGATGAAATGGGCCACCGCCCATCGCGTTCCGGTGGTCCCCCGCGGCGCCGGCAGCGGCCTGGCCGGCGGCGCCACCGCGATCGACGGCTGCCTCGTGGTGTCCACCGCCGCGATGCGCACGATCGTCGAAGTGAATCCGGCCGATCAGCTCGCGGTGGTGCAGGCCGGCGTCGTGAATGCCGACCTCGACCGCGCGGCCGCCGAGCACGGACTGATGTACGCCCCCGATCCGAGCAGCTTCCAGATCTCCACGATCGGCGGGAACATCGCCACCAACGCTGGCGGACTCCGCTGCGTCAAGTACGGCGTGACCCGGGACTCCGTCCTGGGTCTGGAGGTGGTCCTGTCCGACGGCCGGATCCTGCGGACCGGGCACCGCACCGTCAAGGGCGTCGCCGGCTACGACCTGACCGGGCTGCTGGTCGGTTCCGAGGGCACCCTCGGGATCGTCACGAGCGCAACCGTCCGTCTGCGGCCGCGGCCGGCTCGGGAGCCCGCGACGATCGTCGGCAGCTTCGCATCGCTGCGCGCTGCCGCGGACGCCGTCGCCGCGGTGGTGCGTGCCGGAATCGGACCGAGCCTGCTCGAGCTGATCGACCGGGCCACACTGGTCGCCGTCGACGAGTGGAAGCGCATCGGCCTGGAGTCCGGGACCGAGGCGATGCTCATCGCGCAGGCCGACGGCCCCGACGCCGACGAGGCCGCCGCCGCGATCGAACGACACTTCACCGACGCGGGCGCCGACTTCGTCGCCCTGTCCCGGGACCCGGCCGAGTCGGCGCAGTTGCTCGAGATCCGCCGCCTGGCGTACCCGGCGGCCGAACGGCTCGGGCAGTGCCTGGTCGAGGACGTCGGCGTGCCGCGCTCGCGGCTGCCCGAGATGGTCGAGTCGATCGAGGAGATCTCGCGGCGCCACGGGGTGACCGTGATGACGGTCGCGCACGCCGGGGACGGCAACGTGCACCCGACGTTCGTGTTCGACCGCCTCGCCGACGGGTCCGTCCCGGATGCCGTCTGGACGGCCGCCGACGAGGTGTTCCGGCGCGCGCTCGAGCTGGGTGGCACCCTTACAGGTGAGCATGGCGTCGGGGTGTTGAAGCGACGCTGGATGGCGCTCGAAGTGGGAGAGACAGGTTTGGACATCCATCACGCGGTGAAGGCCGCATTCGATCCGCTCGGTCTGATGAATCCCGGAAAGGGCTTCTGACCGTCGACCAGGACAAACAATCCGGTTACAAACCTGAATGTTGACAGACCTGTATATACAGGCCTATACATTTCCCAGCGACATGGCGTGATCCAGCGCACAAGCACCGAAGAAGGTGGGCATCACCCCCGGAAGTCGACCCCGCCGCACGGTGCGGTCACCGCAGAAAGAGCAGGCCCAATGACACACGACGGCAGCACGTCCGAGGTGCTCCTCGCCCCGGAGCGGCGCACCATCGACGTCGTCCCCGACGACGAACGGCACGGCACTCCCCGCAGCCAGTTCACGCTGTGGTTCGGCGCGAACATGCAGATCACGGCCGTCGTCGACGGCGCCCTGGCCGTCGTCTTCGGCGCCGACGCGCTGTGGGCCATCATCGGCCTGCTGATCGGCAACGTCTTCGGCGGTGCCGTGATGGCCCTCCACTCGGCACAGGGCCCCCGCATGGGCCTGCCGCAGATGATCTCCAGTCGCGCCCAGTTCGGTGTCAAGGGCGCGGTCATCCCGCTCGTGCTGGTGATCCTGATGTACCTCGGCTTCGCCGCCACCGGCACCGTCCTGGCCGGTCAGGCCGTGAACAAGGTCCTCGGCATCGACAACGCCACCGTCGGCATCGTGATCTTCGGGTTGCTCACGGCATTCGTCGCCGTCACCGGCTACAAGCTGATCCACATCGTCGGCCGCATCGCCACCGTCGTCGGCATCATCGGATTCACGTACCTGGCGATCCGTCTCTTCCTCGAGTACGACGTCCTCGATTACGTCGGCGTCGTCGACTTCGACTTCGTGACGTTCCTGCTCGCGATCTCCCTCGGCGCCGGCTGGCAGCTCACGTTCGGTCCGTACGTCGCCGACTACTCCCGCTACCTGCCCCGCGAGACCAGCGAGCGCACCACGTTCTGGTCGACCTTCCTCGGCAGCGTCATCGGTTCGCAGTGGTCGATGACCTTCGGTGCCCTCGTCGCGGCCGTCGCGGGCGACGCCTTCCTCGGCAACCAGGTCGGCTTCATGGGCGACCTCGCCGGTCCCGCCATCATCGCGTTCCTGATCTACCTGGTGATCGTGACCGGCAAGCTGACGGTCAACGTCCTCAACGCGTACGGCGGCTTCATGTCGATCCTCACCACCGTCACCGCGTTCGACGGCCGGTCGCAGATCTCGACGAAGGCCCGCTCGTTCTACATCCTCGGCTTCACCGTCGTCTCGATGTTCATCGCGATCGCGGCGAGCGCGGACTTCCTGGACAACTTCAAGAACTTCGTCCTGGTGCTGCTGATGGTGTTCACGCCGTGGAGCGCGATCAACCTGATCGACTACTACCTGATCTCGAAGGAGCGCATCGACATCCCGGCGCTGTACGACCCGAACGGGCGCTACGGAGCCTGGAACGTCCCGGCGCTGGTCGTCTACGCCGTCGGCGTGCTCGCGCAGATCCCGTTCCTCGCGCAGAAGATGTACACCGGCCCGATCACCGAGATGCTCGGCGGCGCGGACATCTCGTGGATCGTCGGCATCGTCCTGACCGGCGCGATCTACTACCCGGTCGCCAAGCGGACCAACAACCCGCCGGCCGCCATGATCTACCCCGCCCACACCGCGATGGTCGACAGCCGGGTCTGATCCCGGTCACCGACCACCGATTCCCCCTCACCACAGTCACCTAGGAGCCTCACGTGACCACGACCGGTCCCCGGACCACCGCACTGACGAACATCGGCACCCTCGTCACCAACGACCCCACGCTGGGCGAGGGAGCACTGGGTGTCCGGCACGACGCTGCGGTCGTCTTCGAGGACGGCGTGGTCGCGTGGGTGGGTGACTCCGCGGACGCCCCGGCCGCCGACGCCGGTTTCGATCTCGGCGGACGGGCCGTGCTGCCCGGCTTCGTCGAGAGCCACTCGCACCTGGTGTTCGCGGGCGAGCGGGCCGAGGAGTTCGCGGCCCGCATGGCGGGCGAGAAGTACGCGGCGGGCGGCATCCGCACCACGATCGAGGCGACGCGGGCCGCGAGCGACGACCAGCTCGCCGCGAACGTGCGCCGGCTGCTCGACGAGTCGCTGCGCTCCGGCAGCACCACCGTCGAGATCAAGAGCGGTTACGGCCAGAGCACGCGGGACGAGCTGCGCAGCGTGCAGGTCGCGGGCCGGTTCACCGACGAGGTCACGCTGCTGGCCGCGCACGTCCCGCCGCCCGAGTACGCGGGCCGCGGCGACGAGTACGTGGCGATGGCGGTCGACGAGATGATCCCGGCGTGCGCCCCGTACGCGAAGTGGATCGACGTGTTCTGCGAGCGCGGCGCGTTCACCGTCGAGCAGTCGCGCGCCGTCCTCACCGCCGGCGTCGCCCACGGCCTGATCCCCCGCGTGCACGGCAACCAGCTCGGCGAGGGCCCGGGCGTGCAGCTGGCCGTCGAGATGGGTGCGGCCTCGGTCGACCACGTCACCTACGTCACCGACGCCGACATCGACGCGCTCGCCGGTAGCTCGACGGTCGCGACGCTGCTGCCCGGCGCCGACTTCTCCACCCGCAACCAGTACCCCGGCGCCCGCGCACTGCTCGACGCCGGCGTCACCGTCGCGCTGGGCGCGGACTGCAACCCCGGCACCTGCTACACCACGAGCCTGCCGTTCTGCATCGCCATCGCCGTCCGCGACATGCACATGACGCCGGCCGAGGCCGTGTGGGCCGCGACCGCCGGTGGTGCCCGCGCACTGCAGCGCGAGGACGTCGGCAGCCTGCGGATCGGTGCCCGCGCCGACGCGATCGCGCTCGACGCGCCGTCGTACCTGCACCTCGCCTACCGTCCGGGCGTGCCGCTGATCCGCGAGGTGTTCAAGGACGGCGTCCTGGTCGGTGCATCCGCCACTGCTGTCGCCGGGAGCCTCGCATGAGCCACGAGATCGTCGTCGACGTCGCCCCTGCGCCCTGGACCGGCCGCACCGACGGCGACACCCCGGAGCACCTGCGCTGGCACCAGGCCATCGCGCCCTACTCCCCCGATCCGGACACCGGCAGCGTGCTGATCGGCTTCGCGAGCGACGAGGGCGTCCGGCGCAACAAGGGACGGCGCGGCGCCGCCGACGGCCCCCGCGCCCTGCGCGCCGCGCTCTCCTCGATGGCGCTCGCCGAGCCCCTGCCCATCGCGGACGCCGGCACGGTGACCGTGACCGGCGAGGAACTCGAAACGGGCCAGGCCGCGCTCGGTCGCGCCGTCACAGCGGCAATCGATGCGGGACGGCTGCCCGTCGTCCTCGGCGGCGGCCACGAGGTCGCGTACGGCACCTATCTCGGCGTGGCGCCCTCGCAGCTGCGGAAGCGGCACCCCCGCCTGGGCATCCTCAATCTCGACGCCCACTTCGACCTGCGCAGCGACCCGGTCCCCAGTTCCGGCACCCCGTTCCGGCAGATTGCCGAGGCCGAGGATGCCGCCGGCACCAGCCACCGCTACGACGTGATCGGGATCAGCCAGCCCAGCAACACCACGGCCCTGTTCGACACCGCTGATCGGCTCGGCGTCCGGTACCTCTTGGACGATCGGTGCGGGATCGCGGACCGCGCGGTGGTCGACGAGTTCGTCACCGCTTTCCTCGACGACGTCGACATCGTCTATCTGACAATCGATCTGGACGTGCTGCCCGCCGCCGTAGCACCCGGTGTCAGCGCACCCGCGGCCTACGGCGTGCCGCTGGAGACGATCCAGCGGGTGTGCGATCAGGTGAGCGCGAGCGGGAAGCTGGCGGTTGTCGACGTCGCCGAACTCAACCCGTCGCTCGACGTCGACAACCGGACCGCCCGCACCGCGGCACGGCTCATCCACCGCATCGTCACCGGGCACGTTCCACCGGCGCGCTGAATCGACAACGGCGCCATCCCGGTTCGGATCTACAGCCAGCGAGGCGGTTGTAGATCCGAACCGGCGGTCAGCCCGACCGCCCCACGACCGGACGCCCAGCGCACGACGGACACGAGTGGGCCCACGACCGCGCCCGTGACCGGCGCGTCCTCCTGCACGACCACCAGCCTGCGCCCGCCGACCTCGAGCACGAGCCCCGCACCGTCGCCCCTGCCTCGCCACATCCCGACGATGTCGTCGAGGAGCGAGTCGAGGACGACGTCGGGGAACTCGTCGAAGCGCCCACCGTTCCCGAGGTCGACCGTGTGGATCCACACCTCGCGGCTGCGCATCCATGCGGTCTCCGACGCCGGCACCATCCGCCCCTGTGCGGTCCGCACCTGCGCGGCCCACGCCTCCCGAGGGAGGGTGCGCCACTGCTCGTCGAGCCGGGCGGCTGTGTGGGTGAAGAGGTTTCGCAACGAACCGGCACTCAGCGTGGCGCCCTCGTCGATCTCCCGGGCCCGCTGCTGCATCGATTCGTACATGGGCGTCTCCACACCCGTCGCAGCCCAGTCGAGGATCCGGCACAGCGCGGCGGCGTTGTAGCCGACGTGCGCGACGAGGTGCTTTCGCGTCCACCCTTCGAGCAGGCTCGGACCCGACAGGTCCGCGTCGGACACCGCCGCGAGCCGCTGCGCGAAGTACGCGGTCCCCTCACGCGCGAGGTCCAGTCGCTCGGACAGATCCAGATCGTTGAAGGCCACGAACGCTCCTACCTGACGACGGTCTTGTTGCGCACCGAGCCCAGTCCCTCGATGCTCACCTCGACCGTATCCCCGTCACCGATGTAGCGCGGGCCTGCGGGCGTGTCCGCAACCCTCGAAAACAGCTCGGGCGCTGTGACCGGAAAAGGTCACAGCGCCCGAGAGGGAGATGCCCGAGATCAGGCGCTCTGGCCCTCGCGCTCGGCGACGAGCGTCAGCGCGATGTCGACGAGCATGTCCTCCTGGCCACCGACGAGGCGACGCTTGCCGGCCTCGAGGAGCAGCGTGCGGACGTCGACGCCGTAGCGGGCCGACGCGGCCTCGGCGTGGCGCAGGAAGCTCGAGTACACGCCGGCGTAGCCGAGGGTGAGGGTCTCGCGGTCGACGCGGACCGGGCGGTCCTGCAGCGGGCGGACGATGTCGTCGGCGGCGTCCTGCAGTGCGAAGACGTCGCAGCCGTGCTTCCACTCGTGCAGGTCGGCGACGGCGATGAAGGGCTCGATGGGGCAGTTGCCCGCACCGGCGCCGTGCCCGGCGAGCGATGCGTCGACGCGGTAGACGCCCTCCTCGACGGCGACGACACTGTTCGCCACCGACAGCGACAGGTTCTCGTGCGCGTGGATACCGATCTCGGTGCCCTCGTTGAGGACCTCCTTGTAGGCGCGGACGCGGTCACGGACACCGTTCATGGTCAGGCGTCCGCCCGAGTCGGTGACGTACACGCAGTGCGCGCCGTACGACTCCATGAGCTTGGCCTGCTTGGCCAACTCCTCGGCGGGTGCCATGTGGCTCATCATCAGGAAGCCGGAGACGTCCATGCCGATCTCGCGGGCCGTCTCGATGTGCTGCGCGGAGACGTCGGCCTCGGTGCAGTGCGTCGCGATGCGGACCGAGCGCACACCCAGCTTGTAGGCGTGCTTGAGCTCCTCGATGGTGCCGACACCCGGCAGCAGCAGGGTGGTCAGGCGGGCGTTCTCGAGGACGTCGGCCGCAGCCTCGATCCACTCCCAGTCCGTGTTGGAACCCGGGCCGTAGTTCACGGAACCGCCGGCGAGTCCGTCACCGTGCGCGACCTCGATCGCGTCGACACCGGCAGCGTCGAGAGCCTTGACGATGCGCTTGACGTCCTCCGGCGAGATGCGGTGACGCACGGCGTGCATGCCGTCGCGCAGCGTGACGTCCTGGACGAAGATGGTGGGGTTCGTGCTCATCGGGTGGCTTCCTTCTTCTGGGCGATCCGCTCAGCGATCTGCAGTCCGGCAGAGGTCATGATGTCGAGGTTGCCTGCGTAGGCGGGCAGGTAGTGCCCTGCGCCCTCGACCTCGAGGAAAATCGACACCTGGTGGGTCGGGCGATTGCCGCCGTCGATCAGGGTCTCGACCGGCTGATCTGCGGGGATCTCCGAGATCTGGACCTGCTGCTTGAGGCGGTAGCCGGGCACGTACGCCGAGACGTCGCCGACCATCTTCGCGACGGACTCGCGGATCTGGTCGTGGGTGGCCGGGTCCGACGCGTCCACGAGGCAGAAGACCGTGTCGCGCATCATCAGCGGCGGCTCGGCCGGGTTCAGGATGATGATCGCCTTGCCGCGCTTGGCGCCACCGACGGACACGATCGCACTGGACGTGGTCTCGGTGAACTCGTCGATGTTGGCGCGGGTGCCCGGGCCGGCGGACTTCGACGCGATCGACGCGACGATCTCGGCGTAGGCAACCGGGACGACCCGGGAGACGGCCGCGACCATCGGGATCGTGGCCTGGCCACCGCAGGTCACCATGTTGACGTTCGTGGCGTCGAGGTGCTCGTCACCGTTGACGGCGGGCACGACGAACGGGCCGATCGCGGCGGGGGTGAGGTCGATCATGCGCTTGCCCAGCGGGCGCAGACGCGCGTCGTTGACGACGTGAGCCTTCGCCGACGTCGCGTCGAAGACGATGTCGATCTCGTCGAAGTTGGGAAGGCCGACGAGGCCCTCGACGCCCTCGGCGGTGATCGGCACGCCCATGGACGCGGCGCGCGCGAGACCGTCGGATGCCGGGTCGATGCCGACCATCGCGCCCATCTCCAGGTGCTCCGAATGGTTCAGCACCTTGATCATCAGATCGGTGCCGATGTTGCCCGATCCGATGATCGCGACCTTGACCTTGCTCATGCCTCGGTTCCTTCCTTGAAACGGGTGGTCACGACACCGAGTCCGGACACGGAGACGGTGACGACGTTGCCGGCCTGGACCGGTGCCATCGGGCCGAGCGCACCGGACAGGATGACCTGACCGGCCCGCAGCGGCTGGCCCAGCTCGCGTGCGGTCTGGGCGAGCCACACGACGGCCTCGATCGGGTCGCCCAGGCAGGCTGCACCGTTGCCGGAGGAGACCTCACGACCGTCGACGGCCATCGACATGACGACGTCCTTGGGCTCGAACTCGTCGAGCGTGCGACGCTGCGTGCCGAGGACGTAGACGCCGGACGACGCATTGTCGGCGACGGTGTCGCCGAAGCGGATGTCCCAGTTCTCGATGCGGCTGTCGCAGATCTCCAGCGCGGCGACGGCGTACTCGATCGCGTCGCGCACCTGCGCGGCGTCGAGCGGTCCGTCGATCAGGTCGGCGCCGAGCACGAAGCCGACCTCGCCCTCGATCTTGGGCTGGATCAGCACGTTCATCGGGATGTCTTCACCGTCGGCGAACTGCATGTCGTCGAACAGGACGCCGAGATCGGGCTGGTTGACGCCGAGCTGCTGCTGGACAGCCTCCGACGTGAGGCCGATCTTGCGGCCGACGACGACGGCGCCCGCCTGCATGCGCAGGTCGTTGACGCGGTTCTGCACGGCATACGCGGCCGCGAGGTCGTCGGCGCCGATCAGGTCGCGGATGGGCGCACAGGGCACACCGGCCGCAGCGGCCGACGCGAGGCGTTCCGCGGCAGCGGCGATAGCGGACTCGCTCACCGCGGTGGAGTTCGTGGGCTGGCTCATGACGCCTACTGTGCTGGGCGGAAGCCCCGCAGGCCAACCTTTCGTCTCACTCAGCGATACGCTCGATGCATGACCGGAGCCACCAACCTCGACACGGTCCTCGGCAAGGCGGTGACGATCCTGCGTGCCTTCCGCCCCGAGGACCACGTGGTCTCCCTCGCCGAGCTGGTCCGCCGGACCGGACTGCACAAGGCGACCGTGCACCGCCTCGCGAAGGAACTGGTCGCGAACCGACTGCTCGACCGCGTGGACGACGGCTACCGCCTCAGCGGCGGCCTGTTCGAACTCGGCATGCTCGCCTCGCTCGAGCGCAGCCTGCTCGAGATGGCGATGCCGTTCCTGCAGGACCTGTACGAGCGCACCCACGAGACCGTGCACCTCGGGGTGCGCGACGGCCACGACGTGGTCTACGTCGCGAAGATCGGCGGCCACCGCCAGGCGAACGCCCCGTCACGCACCGGCGGACGGATCCCCCTGCACTGCTCCGCAATCGGCAAGGCACTGCTCGCGAACTCCGATCCGGAGCTGCGCCGCGAGGTCCTCTCCTCCCCGATGGTCCGAAGGACCCCGCACACCGTCGTGGCGCCGGGAATCCTGCGCGGCCAGCTCGACAAGGTGGTGGAGACCGGGGTGGCCTTCGAGCGCGAGGAGTCGGCGCTGGGCATCGCGTGCGTGGCGGCACCGGTCTTCGGACCCGACGACCGCATCGTCGCGGCGATCAGCGTCACCGGGCCCACCAACCGCTACCGGCCCGAGAGCCAGGTCGACGCCGTCCGGGCGGCCGCCGAGGGGCTGCGCAGCACCATGTCCCGCCGCGAGCGGCTCCGCTGACGTCAGCCCCGCGCCGCCTCCACCGGATCCGACCAGACGTCCATAGGAACGCACTCGACGCTGCGCCCGACGTCGTCGAGGATGCGCCCCATCCGCTCGAAGAACCGGAGGGTGATGGAGCGGTCGAGAATCTCGAGCGACGGCACCGCCCGCCGCAGCAGTTGCTCCACGCGGTGCACGTCCTCGAGCGAACGGACCCACACCGAGTAGAAGAAGTTGGCCGGCGCGCCGGTGACGACGAGGCACGCACGGGTCTCCGGCCACGCGGACAGACGCTTGGCCACGTCGTCGCATTCGTCGACCGGCACGCGGGCCCACATCCACACCGAGACCGGCCATCCCGAGAGCGGTTGCGCGACATCGCAACGCAGCAGCACCGCGTGCCGGTCCAGTAGCGCGTTCAGTCGGCGGCGTGCGGTACTGACCCTGCAGTCGACTTCCGCCGCGATGTCGGCGAGGGGCACGCTGGTCCGCATCGAGGGCCTGCAACTGCCAGTCGCCGCCCATCGCGTACGGACGGATCACGAGATGCGTTCGGGTCGATCGGATTCCGGGAAGCGACTCGACGGAGGTCAGCAGCATGCCCGCCAGCGACGCCAGGTCGGGCACGCTGACGGTGAGTAGCAGATCCCTTGAGCCACTGGCGTGTTCGACGGTCAGCACGTGCGGCCACCGCACCAGGGCCTCGGCGGTCGCGAGCACCTGTCCGGCCTCGCACTCGATCTCGACGAGCGCGGCCGGCTGCGGCCCTGCGGGATGCGCCGTGACCCAGGCCGACGCTCCCGGTGGGCGAGCGCGTGAACATCGACTACGCCTCGACGGTCCCGGGACACATACACGCATGCGGACACGACCTGCACACGTCGATGCTGGTGGGCGCCGCGCACCTGCTGTCGGCGCGGCGCGAGAACCTCGCCGGCGACATCGTGTTCATGTTCCAGCCGGGCGAGGAGGGATACGACGGTGCCGGACACATGCTGGCAGAAGGAGTCCTCGAGGCGTCCGGCACGCGTCCGGTGGCCGCGTACGGTCTGCACGTGAGGCCTGCGCGTGGACGTCGACTACTCCGAGCAGTATCCGGTGACCGTCAACGACGACACCGAGGCCGAGTTCGTCGCCGATGTCGTCTCGCAGGTGCACGGCCCGGAACGGTTCGCGTGGCAACCGGACCCGGCGAGCTTGTCCGAGGATTTCTCGCGGGTGCTGAACGAGATTCCGGGCGCGTTCGTGTTCCTCGGCGCGTGCCCCGCGGACCGGGATCCGACGGCGGCCGCGTACAACCATTCGCCGCTCGCGGAGTTCGATGACGGCGTCCTCGGCGACGGCGCCGCCCTCTACAGCGAACTGGCGCTGCGCCGACTGGCTGTGGCGGCCCCGGAACAGGCAGCCTGATCCGGTCCCCGGTCCGCACGTTTTCCCCACGCGGGCCGGGGACGGGATCACGTGGCCAGCAGTCCCTTCGAGATGCGCCACCTGAATCTCGTGCTGCCGAGACTTTCAGCCCACCCCGTTGGTCGCGCCGCCTACCCCGAGACCTCGGGCATGTCCGGTACCCGGGTCGCACCGACCATCCTCAGAGCGATCACGACGTACTTCCGGGCGACTACCTCCGGGCTGTGCATGCCCTCCGCGTGGTACCACCGGGGAATCACCTGGCACATACCGAGAATCGCCCGGGTGGTCTCGGCGGGATCGTCCACGTCGAACTCCCCGGTCCCGTTTCCGTCATTCACGATGTCGAGCACCAGGCCCTCGACGCCCTTCCGCACCGCGCGGTAGCGCTCCCAGTTCTCCGGCCCCAGGTACCGCGCTTCGCCCTCGAGAGCAGCCAGCAGTGCACGGTTGGTCATCTGCAACACGATCGTGAAGATCACGTTGGCCAAGCGCTGTACCGGATCGTCGTCGCCTGCGGCGTTCGCAGCGAGCGACCGGGAATGCAGGTCCCCGATGCTGCGCTCGAGAAGCGCGATGAGCAATCCTTCCTTGCTCTGGTGGTGGTAGTACAGGGACGGGACGGTGACGCCGACCCGACGAGCAATCTCCCGCACCGATGCCCCGTGGAAGCCCGACTCGTAGAAGGCGTCGAGCGACGCCGACAGAATGGGCGTCAGCTCCAACCGCTCCAGGCTGCACCAGTCACCCGGATCATCTGCATCTTCAGCCACGTCTGTCGACAACTTCGCCACCTGACCACACCTATCGTTCACGTTGTGCTGATGATCCGAGATTACTCGAGCGTCCTTCGATTTCCGATCGGCTCCGGTACCGCCGACCGGCCCGGACACCGGAGAGTCAGTGCCCCAACCACTCCCGCAAAACGTCGGGGCCGTCTGCCCCCACCGGCCGCGGCGGGGTCGGCATTCCCGGCGAGCTCCGCGAGAACCGCGGTGCCGGCGCGGCCTGGGTGACGCCGTCGACATCCACGAGGGTGCCGCGCTCTCGGAGATATGAGTCCTCGGCGACCTCGTCGAAGGACAGCACCGGTGTCACGCACGCATCGGTGCCGTCGAACACGTCGATCCAGTGCTCGCGGTCCTTCGAGGCGATGACCTCGGAGAACCTCGCCCGCAACGTCGGCCAACCGGACCGGTCGTTCTGATCCGGCAGGTCCGCATCCGTGAGCCCCAGCCCGTCCAACAGTGCCCGGTAGAACTGCGGCTCGATGGCACCGACCGCCACGGCTCGCCCGTCAGCGCAGGCGTACGTGTCATAGAACGGCGCGCCACCGTCGAGGAGATTCGTACCTGCGCTCGACGACCACTGACCGAATCCACGCATCGCCCACATCATCTGGGACAGCACGGCTACCCCGTCGAGCATGGCCGCGTCGATCACCTGGCCGCGACCCGACTGCTGTCGCTCGAACAACGCCGACAGGATGCCGACCAGCAGGAACATCGAACCGCCGCCGAAATCGCCCACCAGGTTCAACGGTGGCACGGGGCGCTCGTCCGGCCGCCCGATCGCGTGCAACGCGCCGGTCAGCGAAATGTAGTTGATGTCGTGACCGGCCCGTGAGGCCATGGGGCCGGTCTGCCCCCAACCTGTCATCCGGGCGTAGACCAGCCTCGGATTGACTTCGGCGCACGGTTCGGGCCCGAGCCCGAGACGTTCGGCCACACCGGGCCGGTACCCCTCGATCAACACGTCGGCCTTCGAGATCAGCCGCAGCACCATGTCACGCTCGGCGCTGTTCTTCAGGTCGGCAGCAACCGAACGCCGGTTGCGCAGCATGTGGTCCGGATTGCCGTCCAGTGCGTCGGGGGTGCTGGAACTCGGCCGTTCGATGCGCACGACGTCGGCACCGAGATCACCCAGGATCATCGCGGCGTGCGGTCCGGGGCCGATACCGGCGAGCTCTATCACCCTCAGCCCGTCGAGAGGTCCGGTCATGAATCAGTCCTTTCCCGATCGGCACCCGGATCACTACCGGCACCGTTCAGAGGTTTCAGAGGTTTCGATCGATCGGTGTGTCGACACCGACTACGGTCAGCGCCCGAACCGCGCGGCGCGCTTGTTCTGGAACGCGTCGACGCCCTCCGCGAAGTCCGCGGCGGCGAGCAACTCGAGTTGCCCCTCCCGCTCACGCTCGAAGGCCGTGTCGAGCTGTCCGAGCGTCGCGGCGTTGATCGCGGCCTTGGTCTTTCGGAAGGCCACAGCGGGCCCGGCGGCCAGGCGCCCCGCGAGTGCCTCGACCTCCGTGTCGAATTCGTCGTCGGCGTAGACCTGCGCGATGAGTCCCGCATCCAACGCTTCGGCAGCTCCGAGGCGCTCCGCCAACAGCGCCAACGCCATCGCCCGCGCCCGCCCGACCGAGGCGGCAACCAACGCGGTGGCACCGCCGTCCGGCATCAGGCCGATTCTGGTGAACGCCAGTAGAAAGTAGCTGGATTCGGATGCCACCGTGAGGTCACAGGCCAATGCCAGCGACACACCGACTCCCGCGGCGGGGCCCCGGACGGCTCCGATCACCGGTTGCGGGAAGGTGCGAATCGTGTCGGCGACCCGGTTGGCGGCATCGATCACTGCCGGCGACGGCGGAGCGGAGAGGTCCAGGCCCGCCAGGTCGGCCCCGGTGCAGAACGCACGACCGGAGCCGGCAAGGACTGCGACCCGAACATCGGGGTCGGCGGAGTGCTTCTCGAACGCATCAGCAATCGCGTCCAGCGTCTCGGTGCGGACGGCGTTCATGCTCGCAGGTCGGTCGATGACGACGCGCAGGACACCGTCCTCGACGGTACTGACGACACCCGGTTCGGTCGTTGTCACAGTGAGCTCCTTCGGTTGTCAGTTGCAGATTCGGAGGGCCACTCGAGCAGTGGCGGATGAGTCTCGCGCAAGGAACGATCCGAGTCACTCGGTGCGTCGGTGCAGCGTCACGATGCCCATCAGATCAACTTAGCGTGCGATAGATAGCACCCGCCGTCGGCACTCCCTGCCCGCCATGGTACCAATTTAGCGATCGTTAAGTAAGTAGGATCATCTTGAAGGAGTCCCATGGCCGACGAGCCGACCAACACTGAGCCCGCCGCGCTGTACGAGCGTCGCGGCAGCGTCGCGATCATCACCCTCAACCGCCCGCGGGCACTGAACGCGGTCGATGCGGCGCTCTCCACGGCCGTGGGGACGCTGCTCGAGCAGGCCGACGCGGACGACGAGGTGCGGGTCATCGTCCTCACCGGCGCCGGACGCGCGTTCTGCGCGGGCGCGGACCTCAA